>CAYQQU010000038.1:53845-56016 GCA_964419545.1 uncultured Saprospiraceae bacterium
CATAGGCGCTGCCGAGGTTGTTGTAACGCACGGCCAGGTCGGCGGTAGTAGTGGAATCCGTATCCACGATCGATCGTTCGTACCAGGTGACGGCTTCGTCGTACTGGCCCAACGTGTAAAGGTTATTTGCATAGCGCAGGCTATACTCTGCATTCCCCTCATCCAGCATTACCGCGTTGCGAAAGAGCATGGTGGTGGTATCTCGGTATTTGAGGTTCAGTTCGCGCACCAGCGCGGCTTCGTAGTTGCGGTAGGCAGTCTTTTTATTCAGGCCGAACACGTCGTCGAGTAGGATGCGTTCGGCGCCTTCCAGGTCGCCGGCGTCGAGCAAGGTTTTTGCTTTTTGAGCGACAGGGTCGTATTTGGCGCGCACGTCCAGCTCTTCGCCCAGAGTTTTGAACTTTTCCACCTGATCTTCCAGTTGCCTGGCGAAGCCTTCCAGGTCGAGTTGCTGGGCTTCCGGCCTGTCCCAGATGCTGCGAAAAGCTTTCGGAGCGATACCGTACCACACTTCCACATAGCCGCCCGGCGCGTAGATGGCCGGGCTGTTCTTGCCGCGGGTGGAAAGAAAAAGGTCAAAATTAAGGGCTTCGGTCACTTCGGGCTGGTCTTCGATGCCCAGCACCGCCCGCTGTCGGGCGGTGAGAGTATCCTGCCGGCTTTGCAGTTTTTTGTATTTATCGAGCAGGGCCTCCACTTGCTGCCGGCGGTCGGCCGCCCCCAGTCCTTCCGCCTGATAAATGGCCAGCAACTCCTGGATGATGCCGGGGCGGATGCCGTAAGTAGCCGAGAGAGTCTTGGTGATCACAGCGGGGCTGTTGTCGCCGGAGGTGCGGAGTTCCTGGGCGGAAAGAGTAGACCTTAAAGCCAGGGAAAATACTAGAACGATCAGATACAGGCAGCGCATGTTTTTTGGGTTTTTCAAAAAATGTAATTGGCCTGCGAAGCGAGCAACCCGCTCCGGGAGAGCGCTTTGTCCGATTAAATTTAACAATAATTTCATAGTCATTCACAAGCGTCGCCTTCCATTTTCGGACCAACCGGAAACACCTCAGCGTTGCATCGAGTCCAGTTGCACTGTATCCACCGGCGGCGGGTCGGCGGCAGCCGGGTCTTCTCCGAAATAATTGAAGGTCGCTTCGTTAGAAATAACGGCGGGGCTTTGATCGCCCCGGGTTTCCAGTTTGATGTCGCCACCCTGGGTGTTCAGCTCGGACCCGGTAGTGGTCGGCTGTTGGGTCGACCGGGCGCCGGCCGGTTCTCCGTCTGTGGTTGCTTCGCGGGGTTGAGCGGTACGAGATGAGCCCGGATTCGCTGGTGACGAATCCGATGGAGGTGTTTCGGTTGATTCGACCGGGGGCGATCTTTTTTCTTCCCAGAAAAGATCGCGTAAGCTGTAGCCGGAAAATTCGGCGACAGCCGCCAGCAAAGTGATGGCGCCGACGAGGTATCCGCTCCACTTGAGCCAGGAGCGACGTTTTCCGGCAGCGGGGCGCGCGCCCTCCGGCAGTCGTTTGATGATGTCCAGTAAGGTGCTGTTGATCTGGGCTAAACGCTGCGCTTCCTGGTCGGGCGACAGCCGCCCGGCGCGCTTGTCTTTTTCCAGGGCCTCGAAGCGAGCGGACTGCAGGAGGATGTCGTCCTGCAGGTTGTCGCCTTCTCCAAAAGGCAAAGCTAGAAGCTCCCGGATGACCTCGCGGGTCTGTCCGGCAGCAAGCAGGTTTTTAAGGTGGGAATGGGGCATGTGAAAAATTTAAACCTCAAACACTCTTATCAAAGATAATCATTGATTTCAATGCTTTGATTCTATTTTTCCTCAATTTTAATTCATTTCCATGCTTCCCTAAAACCGCTGACCTTGGTTTTCGCTGTCGCTTTTCTGATTCAACCAAGTGGATTTCCTGATAAAAATATCTACAGCGATTCTCAGTTTCAATCCTCAGGTGAGGATCGCCCCTAGCGGGCCAGAATGGCAGGCAATTTGGCTTCGCAATAGATTAATCCATGAACAATCCGGCTTAATCAACTCCAGGCGCCGCTTTGAAGCGACGCTCGCAGTTGCCCCAAAATAAAAAAGGCCTGCCTTTCGGCAAGCCTTTTTTTTCTTAGTAGCGGAGGCAGGACTTGAACCTGCGACCTTCGGGTTATGAGCCCGACGAGCTACCAACTGC
>CAYQQU010000039.1:0-54841 GCA_964419545.1 uncultured Saprospiraceae bacterium
CTCCAAACAAACTTTCAGCAAATCACACCCCAATGGACACCACAGCGCCCATCCTTAGTCAGGATAAAAAACGAGAATTGCAGAAACTCATCTCCCGGGGCCATCCCCTGGATGATGTCTTCGAAAAGATCCGTTCCATCTTCGACAACCTTTCCGAAAAGCAGCAGCGCAGCCTGATCCTGCTGGAGTCGCAGTATCAGGAATTCAAGCGCGTCCGCAACCTGAACATCAAAAGCCCCGAATACCTCGACCGCCAAAACAACAACCTCTACTACCGCGTTACCGAATACATCGATGAACTGGCCACCGCCGACGTCTCTATCGTAGAGACCGCGCATCCCGCCCAGAACCTGCTCAACTACTACCCCACGCCACGCCCCCTGTTTGGTTATGAAGAAGAAATGGAGATACTTCGGGAGCGATTCGAGCGCGAAACGATCGTAGGCATTCACGGCATGGGAGGCGTAGGTAAAACCTCTTTCGTCACTTCTTTTATCGATCAACACATCGTGGATAAGTCGAAGGTCATCTGGCAGGAAAACTGTTCCGATTTCGAGTTCGATACCTTCATTACCAATATCGGCTACGGCGATATCCTCCGCAAATTCAGCGGCGAAGACCGCTACTTCCAACTGTTGCGCCAATTGGAAAACGACAGTATGTCCGTCTTTTGGGACAACCTGGAGATCGAATCTTCCGAGCATAACGAGTTTGTGCAGTTCCTGCAAACTTGCGGCCGCTATCTCAACCGGGCCACCTTCGTCCTGATCGGCCATTCCCGTTTCGAGATCGAACCGCTTAAGATCTACAATATCGAATTGCCGGGGCTGCGCCACGATAAAGCGATCGCGTTCGCCAAAAGCCTCGATAGTTTTGCTGCGCTGAAACTGCCGGACGACAAACTGATGGAGATCGTCGAAAACGTACGCGGCAATCCCCAGGGCATCAAGTCGGCATTGGATTCTTTGCGCTACGGCGCCCGCTGGGATGAGCTTTTTTCCGAACTACAGGACGACAACCCTTTCGACCGGCTCCTGCAGTCGGTTTTTCAGAACGAGGAAGAAAAAGGTTTCCTGCTGGCTTTTTCCGTATTCAAGAACCAGGTGAGCCGGAGCGCTGTACAGCATACCACCGGCATGGATAATGATACTTTCAACGCCACCGTGCGGCGCCTCATCGACAAGTCGGTGATCAACGTCATCCAGACCTTCGAAGGCGATCCGTATTTCACAACCTCCAACCTCATCCGCGAAAAAAGCTACCGCAAGCTCGATGATCCAATCCCGTTACACCGTCAGGCCGCCGAGTTTTTCTTGAACCAGCGTACCGATAAGCTGGATATCGATCTGGAAAACCGGATTTTTTATCACTGCAAAAAATCGGGCTGGTGCCAAAAAGTAGAGGAAACGCTGCGACGCCACGGCAAGCGGTTTCTGACCATAGGGCATTTTACGCTAATCAGTGATATGGTGGAGTTCCTGGAAACGCACGAGGCCGTCTCTCCTACCTGCTACCTCCTCCTGGGTAAAATTCATTACGTTAAGGGCGAATTCGACCGGGCCCTCCACTACTACGAAGAAGCGCACCGCCGGGCGGTGCGGGAAGACGCTGAAGCTTACGTCTGCATAGAAGCCCAGATCCGCACCGGCTGGGTAAAGTACCGGCTGGGCGATATCTCTTCGGCTTTGATGGAAATTCACGACGCCTTCATCGCCAGCCGCGACAACCAAATCGACCCGCTGGAAATTGAAGCCCTGAACAAACTGGGCTGGATCTACAACATCTACGACAAGCCCGATATCACCAAAGGCTTTTACCGCGAGGCGGAGAAGATCGCCGAAAAGCTGAATATCCCCAGCCTGATGGGCCACATCTACGAAAGCAAAGGCAGCCTGTACATGGACCTGGAAGAATACGAGCTGGCGGCAGAGGTCTTTCGCAAAGGACTGGAACATTTCCACGCCTCGGAACATCAGGAGGGTATTGCTTACATCAATCGCAACCTGGGCCACTACCACCTCAAAACCGGAAATCTCGACCAGGCCCGGGAATATTATAGCAAAAGCCTGAAATATTACCTGCAGATCTACTACCGGCTGGGCATCTCCCGCGTGCGCACCGACCTCGGCTGGCTGGAAGCGAAAAACGGCGATATCGAATGCGGCATCAGCCAAATCCGCAACGCCATCAACCTGTCGAAGGGGATCAAAGACCTTTCCGGCGCCATATTCGGGTATTACAGTATCGGAAGGATCTACTTCCAGCTTTCGCCCCCCAAAACTACCCTCGCGCTGCAATATCTGCTGCACGCCAAAGCCCTGCAGCTGTCTACCCTGCAAAAATCCCACCGCATTCTGCGCAAAATCCAGGAGGCGATCGATCAGCTGGTCGGCGAGCGGGATTTCAAAGAGGTGATGGACCTGGGGAAAGAAGCCTACGCCAAATTACCCGCCGAATTGCGGGAGCGCTTCGGACTGGAGGCGTTGATCGGGTGATTTTTAACCGGTCGTCCACTTCCTCCAAAGCCGGGAGCCGGCTGCTGCATTTTGAAGAACAGTCATCATTTGATTCCATAAAAACAAACACTCATGAAAGGCTATTTAGTATTGTTTTCAATCAGCATTTTCTATTGGAGCCTGCACAGCCAGACGCAAATAGGCGCCGATATCTTTGGGGAAGCGCCGCTTGACCAATCGGGTTGGAGCGTCTCCATTTCCGGCGACGGGACCCGGATAGCGATCGGGGCGCCCAACAACGAAGGCAATGGATTTTTGGCCGGCCATGTACGGATTTTTGAGGACAATAACGGCTCCTGGAGCCAGATAGGCGTCGATATCGACGCGGAAGCGGCGCAAGACGGACTGGGCAACAGTGTCTCTCTATCCTCCGACGGCCGGCGAATAGCGATTGGAGCCCCCTTTAATGACGGCAACGGCAACTCCTCCGGACAGGCGCGCGTATACGAAGAGAACAGTGGCATATGGACTAAGGTAGGCTCAGATATCGATGGGGAAGTTGGGGGAGACGGCTCGGGGTTCAGCGTCTCCATATCAGGAGATGGCGCCAGGGTCGCAATTGGCGCACCTGCCAATGACGGTACTGATTTCGATGCAGGTCACGTGCGTATATACAGGGAAATTAATGGCACTTGGAGCCAGCTCGGAAACGATATCGACGGTGAAGATTTTTTAGATAACTCGGGACATAGTGTTTCCCTCTCTGATGACGGAAAACGGGTCGCTATCGGGGCGCCTTTAAATATTAATAGAAATGGGGACGCCGGGCATGTGCGAATGTACGAGGAAAACAATGGAACATGGACCCAAATCGGCGCCGATATAGACGGTGAAGCGGCGGGCGATCAATTCGGACACACGGTCTCCCTTTCCGCCGATGGGACAAGGGTAGCCATTGGCGCACCCGATAACGATGAAAATGGCTCCGGCTCCGGACACGTTCGGATTTACGAAGAAAACAGCGGGACGTGGACTCAGATCGGCGGCGATATCGACGGTGATTCCGGAGGTGACAATTCCGGATACAGCGTTTCCCTCTCCGATGACGGCAGCCGGGTAGCCATCGGCGCGCGCTCGGGCGCCGGCCGCGTGCGCCTCTACGAAGAGAACGGCCCGGTGTGGAGCCAGTCGAACCTCGACATCAATGGCGATGCCAACGGCGACAATCTGGGATTCAGCGTATCCTTGTCCGCCAATGGGCAGCGGGTAGCGATCGGAGCGCCCTTCAATAGCGGCGACAGTCCCACATCCGGACAGGTCAGCGCTTACGAAATATCGCTGGGCGGCTTCCCCTTCCCGGTCGAACTCATCCGCTTTGAAGGAACCGCACAACCCGCAGGCGTCCTGCTGCGTTGGCAAACCGCAACTGAGCTGAATAACCAGGGCTTTGCCGTTGAACGATCCGCTACGGGCAAAGACTGGCAAAGGCTAGCATTTGTGCCCGGGCAAGGCGCCACCAACGAAATGCAAACCTATCAATTCCTGGATGAGCGCCCTCTTCCCGGCATTAATTATTACCGCTTAAAACAAGTGGATTATGACGGCGCCTTCGAATACTCCCAGGTAATCGCCCTAACCTACCGCAAGGCCGAGCAGTTGATGCAGGCTTTTCCGAATCCATCCAACGGCGCCTTTGCCCTGCGACTGGACAATCCATCACGCAACCCGGTGCAGGTCGCGATCACCAACTGCCAGGGAAACACCATCTGGCAGAGCGACCAGGCAACCAACGAAGCAACCTGGCAACAGGAATTCACCTTCCCCGAGGCCGGCCTGTACCTGGTTACCGCCCGCATCGGTGCGGAAGTGTACCGCCAGCGCGTGGTGGTTGTCGGTAAACAATAGCCTTGCGGGGCAGAGTGGTTTAACCCATGAATAATCCGGATCAGGCACCAGTGATTCCCGGTTTGGCAGTAAGCATTTCTTAATGCGCAGCACCGGAGGCGCAAGATATACGAGAGTACAACAATGTTTCAAACCGAGAATTGCTGGTTAGGTTGGGAATCGCTGGTTTTAGATTAGCGCCTAGTTTTTCAAAACTAAAATAGCGAGAAAATTTTAACTGAGTAAAATTAATCTATAAAAACAGATGGCCACCACAGTCTGGAGACAGCGATTTAGATGAATCCATGAATAAACCGGGTCAATGCAAAATCCGCCACACCATCTCCCGCAGCAGTTCTCCTTCCGGCTTACCGGTGCTATTGTAATCCACCCCTTTCGATTTCAGGTCGTATTCCCGGAGCAGCCCGATGACCTTTTCGGTAGCGGCCAGATTAAAGTGGCGGGCGGCCGCCCGGTACTCTTTGAGGAAGAAGCGGGAGCGCAGCTTGAGGGCTTCGAGCAGTTCTTTTTCAGGCAGGTTGCGCAGGAAGTGCATCATGTACACCTTGCTGAAGTAGTTGTAAAGCGACCCCGTTACCATGGGCAGCGGGTTTTTCCTGGGATTAGCGGCAAAGTAAGCGACGATGCGGTTGGCCTTGCGGATATCGCGCAGGCCCAGCGCCTTTTGTAGTTCGAATACGTTGTAATCTTTGCTGATGCCGATATTGGCTTCGATCTGTTGGGCGTCGATCGAAGCGCCTTTCGGCAGGCTGATGATGAGCTTGTCCAGTTCGTTGGCCACCTTGGAGAGGTCCGTACCCAGGTACTCCGCGATCAGGGCGGCGGCGGCCGGCTCGATGGTATAGCCTTTTTCCCGGAGGTACTTCACGATCCAGTCGGGCGCCTGATTGTCGTAAAGAGGTTTCGAGTCAAAGACCAGGGCGTTTTGCTTCAGCGCCTTGCCGAAACCGGAGTTGAGATTGTAGTTTTTGTGTTTGTGGGCGATCACCAGCACCGTGGTGTCGAGCGGCTTCTCGACGTAGTGCTTCAGCTCCTTGAGGGTGCGCATCTCCTGGGCCTCCTTCAGGATCACCACCTGGCGCGGCGCCATCATGGGATAACGGCGGGCGGCGTCAACTACGGTTTTAAAGTCCGCCTCCTTGCCGTAGAGCACCGTCAGGTTGAAAGAACGCTCCGCCTCGTCGAGCGCGTGGTGTTCGATATAATGGGTGATCCGGTCGATAAAAAAAGGCTCCCTGCCGTGCAGAAAGTACACCGGCCGGTAATTTCCCGCTTCGAGTTCCTTCAGGATCGCTTCGAAAGTCATGCTGCAATGATACCGCTTTTCTGGAAGGTTTCACCGCCGGTATTTTGGAAAATTCGACAAGAACACTTTACCACCGTTCTTGTTACCCTTCTGCACGCGCAATTTTTTCATCGCAAATTCTTCCATCCACCATGCCACACCCGACTCTCCGCATCGGCGGCGTTCCCGAACATTTCAATTATCCCTGGCAATTGGCCGGTTCCCGTCAGCTGACCGCCGACCTGCCCTTCGATTTTTCATGGCAGGACTTCCCCGGCGGCACCGGCGCGATGCTGCGCGCCCTGGAAAACAATGAACTCGACCTCGCCGTCCTCCTCACCGAAGGCGCCGTGGCGGGCGTCGTCAACGGCCTCGACGCACAGATCGTCGGCACTTACGTTTCCTCTTCCCTCACCTGGGGCATCCACGTACATGCCGGCAGCCCCATCCGAACGGTGGAAGAACTAGAAGGAAAGACCTTCGCCATCAGCCGCCGGCAGTCCGGCTCGCACCTCATGGCCATCGTCAATGCCCGGCAGCAGGGCTGGGATCCGGAAGCACTGACCTTCGAGCTCGTCGGCGATTTCACCGGCGCCCGCGAGGCCTTGCAAGCAGGCCGCGCCGACGCTTTTATGTGGGAAAAATACACCACCCAGCCTACCGTCGACAGCGGCGAGTGGCGGCGCGTCGGGGTCTGCCCTACCCCCTGGCCCTGTTTCGTGATGCTGGCGCGAACGGAGGTGATCGAAAAGTACACCGACCAGCTGCAAAACCTGATGGCCGTTGTCCGACGAGGACTTCACCTCCTGAACGAGTCCGATACCATCGATTATATCGCCGATCAATATCGCCTCCGACCGGAAAGCGTCCGGGAATGGTACGGCCAGACGCATTGGTTGTGCCGGCCCCGCATCTCCCGGGCGGCCCTGGAAACCGTTCAAGATCAACTCACCGGGCTCAATATCATCGAAGCGCCGGCGCCGCCCGACGATCTCGTTGCCGACTTTTGCACCATCACCGACCATCAGCTTTCGGCCTCGATGTACGACTGGCGGGTGGAAAGCGTCTACCGGGCCCTGCAACAACGGGGTCAATCCTGCGGCCCACTGGCGCTGGACGATTTGCTTTCCCTCGGCCACCTCGATCAGTACCACTATCTAGGCGAAAAGACGAGCTTCGAACTGGTGGACCTGCTGGAACTGGACGAGACAAAAACCATACTGGATATCGGGAGCGGCGTAGGCGGCGTGAGTCGCGTACTGGCCAAGCGCGCCGGCTGCAAGGTGATCGGACTGGAAATCCAGGCCGAGCTCAATGAATTGGCGAACGAATTGACGCACCGCACAGGACTGTCGGACCGGATCGAATACATTACGGCCGACTTTTCAGCCTTTCCTACCGACGATCACCGCGAAAAGTTTCACCATTTTTTATCGCTCCTGGTTTTTCTCCACCTTTCCGACCGCCCGGCCGTACTGCGCAAATCCTACGACACCCTGCAGCCCGGCGGCTCGTTCGTCATCGAGGATCTCGTCGCCCGCAACGGCATTTCCGAAAGCGAGAAAAGTATCCTGGAACAAGTGGTCAGCGTGAAAACCATTACCTACGCCGAGGACTATCTTTCCGACCTCGAAAGAACGGGCTTTTCGGATCTAGCGACAAAAGATCTGTCGGCCGAATGGCGGGAATGGACGGAACAGCGCTACCGTCAATTCATCGAGAACCAGGAACAGAACGCAGCCATCTTCGGGGAAAAGATCTACCGGCAACGGGCCGACTTCTACCGGACGATCCGCGATCTGTTTGCGGGAGGTAATATCGGGGGAGTGCGTATTACGGGGAGTAAATAGGAATCAGTTCTTCCGTTCTCAAGAGGGAATAAATCCCACGGCCCTCAGGCTAATGCAAAAATGGTGTGCTATCCCTGTTTTGGAACGGAAGAACTGCAGAACTGAAAAAGTTTACCAAAACGGTTTTCTATCCACTTAAGCCTGCCCCTGCTGAGCTTCAAATCCAGGCTAAGCCGCCCGCACCAGCTCCGCCACCGCTTCCACCCAGCGCGGATCATCGTTCAGGCTGGGCACCAGGTCGACCTTTTCGCCGCCCATCTCTTCGAATTCCTCCTGGTATTCCGTACCGATCTCGATGATCGTCTCCAGGCAGTCGGCAACGAAAGCGGGACTAAAGACGAGGATGCGCTTCGCGCCTTTTTCCGCCTGTTCTTCCAGCACTTTGCTGGTGTAGGGTTTGGCCCACTCTTCGGGGCCGAGCCGGCTTTGGAAAGCCGTGGTATAGCGATCGGGCGAGAGGCCCAGTTTGTCGACGATAGCGCGGGTGGTGGCGTGGCACTGGGCCGAATAACAAAACTGGTTGACCAGCCCGATGTTCTGGCAGCAATTTTCTTTTTTCTGGCAATGGCTGCCGGTAGGGTCGCCTTTGCGCAGCTGCCGGGCCGGCAAGCCGTGGTAACTGAATATGATGTGGTCGTAACTGTCGAGATCAAACTCCCGCGCGTTTTCGGCGAAAATGTCGACGACCGGTTCATAATCGTAATAAGAGTTGATCAGCTTGACGTTGGGGATGGTCTGCTTTTTGGCCAGCACCCGCATTACCTCTTCGTGCACCGAGCCGGTGGTGGCCGATGCGTACTGCGGGAACATCGGGAAAACGATAATTTCCGCCACCTGGGCGGCCAGCAGTTTATCTACCGCCGATTCGATGGACGGCTTCTGGTAGCGCATCGCCAATTCGACAACATACTCCTCGCCCAGGTGCGCCTTTACGCCTTCGGCGACGCGCTCGCCGTACACTTTCAGCGGCGAACCGTCCTCCGTCCACAACATCTTGTAGAGTTTGGAAGAGCTGCCCGAGCGGAAAGGCGCAATGATGCCGCGCACGATCAGATTGCGGGGCAACCAGGGATAGTCGATCACCCGGGGATCCAGTAAAAATTGTTTGAGGTAACGATATACAGCGCCCCGCGAAGGATCGTCGGGAGTGCCCAGATTGACCAGTAGTACGCCTTTTTTGCCGAAAGTCGTCATGCCTAATGCGTTCGTTTTGATGATGGTTCGAGGCGCTTCTTTTTCACCGATCTGGAAGCGCCGCCCGGAAAACAAAGCTTTTAAATTCGAATAACACCAAAACCCGGCCGGGGTTTATTTTCGCGTCAATACCGTGTCAATTTCGGGTCAGGAATGGTATTTTTGGGTTTTTCGGAATCCTCCGTCTCCATCTTTTGCAAAAAATATGCGCATGAATCAACCGCTGATATTGGTCACCAACGACGACGGCATTACCGCGCCGGGCATCCGCAACCTGGTGTCGGTGGCCCGGGAACTGGGAGAGGTCGTTGTCGTAGCGCCCGATTCGCCCCAATCGGGGATGGGCCACGCCATTTCCATTCAGGACCCCATCCGCCTGCACCCTACCGACGTTTTTGAAGGGATCGAAGCCTACGAATGCTCCGGTACGCCCGTCGATTGCGTCAAGCTCGCCAAGAACGTGGTGTTGAAAGGCCGCGAGGCGGCGCTCTGCGTTTCGGGTATCAACCACGGTTCCAACGCTTCGATCAATATCATCTATTCGGGCACCCTTTCCGCGGCGATGGAGGCCTCCCTGGAAGGCATACCCTCCATCGGGTTCTCTCTGCTGGATTATTCGCACGGCGCCGATTTTTCCGCCGCCCTGCCTTACGTTCGTCACCTCATGCAATACGTGCTGAACCAGGGCATGCCCTCCGGCAACCTGCTCAACGTCAACATCCCCGCCTTATCCGCCGGGGAACTGCAGGGCATCAAACTATGCCGCCAGGCCGACGCGCGCTGGGTGGAAGAATTCGTCGAAGCCCAGGACCCCCGCGGCCAGAAATACTACTGGCTCACCGGCCGTTTCGTCAACGACGATCCGCACGAAGATACGGACCTCAAAGCGCTGGAAAAAGGCTATATTTCGGTGGTGCCTTCCATGCACGATCTAACCAACTATCCGGCGCTCGATCAGCTGAAGGATATGGAGACCGCAACGATCCCCAAAATAGAATCCCTATGATCTTCGACCGCAATACCATCTGGATCGGATTGCTGCTGGGGCTGGCCCTCCCCTTCGTCGGATACGCAGTACTGCTGACCCTGTTCGAACAACTGGAACAGCTGGGCCTGGTCAGCCAAAAAGGCTTTTCGGCCAACTTCCGGGTGCGGACCCTCACCGTGATCGCCATTTGTTTCAACGTAATCCCGTTCAATTATTACCAGCGCAAGCGCTATATTCAATCGATGCGCGGGCTCGTCTTTCCGACGGTGATCTACGCGGTCGCCTGGGTGATCACTTTCGGAAAAGAGATCTTTTAACCGGACAACAAGCCATGAAGTACTACATCATCGCCGGCGAAGCGTCGGGCGACCTGCACGGCTCCAACCTCATGTCGGCCCTGAAAGACCGCGACCCGGCGGCCGAATTCCGGGTATGGGGCGGCGACCTGATGGAAGGCGCCGGCGGCGTACTGGTCAGACACTACCGCGACCTGGCGTTTATGGGATTCCTGGAAGTCGCGCGCAATATCCACACCATCCTCGGCAATATCCGGTTCTGTAAAGAAGACATCCTGGAATTCAGCCCCGACGTGCTGCTGCTGATCGACTATCCCGGCTTTAACCTGCGCATCGCCAAATGGGCCAAAACCAAAGGCATCCGGGTGTTTTACTACATCTCGCCGCAGGTGTGGGCCTGGCACAGCAGCCGCGTCCACGGCATCAAGGCTTCCGTCGACCGCATGTTCGTCATCCTGCCGTTCGAGGCGGATTTCTACGCCCAGTACGATTATCCGGTCGACTTCGTAGGGCATCCCCTGCTCGACGTCGTGACCCGGTTCACGCCCGATCCGGAATTTCGCGGGCGCCGGCAGCTCGACGAGCGGCCGGTCATCGCCCTGCTGCCGGGCAGCCGGCGACAGGAGATCGAGCGCATGCTGAACCCTATGCTGGCGATGGCGCCCCGCTTTCCCGACTACCAGTTCGTCATTGCCGGCGCACCGGGCATCGACCCCGGCTTCTACCGCCAGCTCGTTCAGCAGGAGGCGGCCGACGAAGGCGTGCGCCTGGTGCATGGCGAAACCTACCAGCTGCTGGCCACGGCCGAAGCCGCGCTGGTCACCTCGGGCACCGCCACTCTGGAGACCGCCCTTTTCGACGTCCCGGAAGTCGTTTGTTACCAAGGCAGCCCCCTCTCCTACTGGATCGCCAGGCGGCTGGTGAACGTCAATTACATCTCATTGGTCAACCTCATCGTCGACCGGCCGCTGGTGGCCGAGCTCATCCAGGAAGACTTCAGCCCGGAGCGGCTGCAGGAAGAGCTGACCCACCTGCTGACCGAAGAGCGACGGGCCGTGCTCCGGGCCGGCTACGCCGAGCTGCGCGAAAAGCTGGGCCGGGAAGGCGCTTCCGAACGGGCCGCCGGTCACATCTTCCGCTACCTCACCAGCGACAAATCCTCCGGCGCCCAAGCATGAAGCGATCCGCAGAACACCAAAGCTCCGGTGATGATCACCTGCAGGATATCATCCGGTATTACGAGGAGACCCAATTCGACTACCGGGTCGCCTGGACCGGCAAGAGCGACCTGGCCGTTCATTTCGGCTTTTACCGGGGCGACGCCCACCGCCACCAGGATGCGCTGGTCAACACCAACCGCATGCTGGCCGATCTGGTGGACATTCAGCCGGGCGAATCCGTACTCGACGCCGGATGCGGCAAAGGCGGAAGCTGCTTCTGGCTGGCCCGCGAACGGGGCGCCCACGTCACCGGAATCAATCCGGTAGCCAGCCAGATCGCCGAATGCCGCCGCCACGCAGCGGTGCTTTCCCTGACGGAGGCTACCGATTTCCACCGGGCCGACTTCACCCGGACGCCCTTCGAATCCGGACGTTTTCACGTGCTCTGGGCCTGTGAGAGCCTTTGCCACGCCCGCGACAAAAGCGCCTTTTACCGGGAAGCCTACCGGCTGCTCCGGCCCGGCGGCCGCCTGGTCATCGCGGAATACATTCGCCGCCGGCGCCCCCTCACCGCTCCGGAGGAAAAGCTCCTGGCCGCCTGGCTGCACCGCTGGGCCATCCCCGATATCGACACCGCCGCCGAACACCGCGACGCCGCTGCGGCCGCCGGGTTTTCCGATTTCCAATTGCGGGATTATACCCGCTACACCTGGGCGTCGCTGAAAAACCTGCACAAAATATCCCGCCGCTGGATCGGCATCGGACACCTGCTGCGATTGCTCGGACTGCGGTCGGCCATACAGCACGGCAACCACGTCGGCTCCATCCGCCAGTTCGAAGCCCTGCGCCAGGATTGCTGGTTCTACGGCGTCCTCACTGCCCGCAAACCGGATCAATGCGCACCGGCTCGATAATTATTGTTACTTTTGCTTATTAGAGAAACCCATAACGTTTTTGAGAGGATTTCGACCCAGTATCAAACCTATAACGCTGGCCTTATTGCTGCTCGGCGGCGGTTGCCGTTCGGACGAGCAAAGATCAGGGCCGGGCGCCGCCCGTGTGCCGAAAGACAGCTTGCAGCAAAACCAGCAGCGGCTGTTGCGCAACGGCAAATTCACGGAAGCCGAGCGGCAGGAGGCGCTCTTTCTGGCCGAACCCCTCGATAGCTTGCCGCTGCCCATCTTTGATCAAAAGCTCATCGCCGCCCTCGAAGATCAGCTTGACCTGCTCAGCCAGCCCCGCTTCCGGAGCAGCCGCCGGGTAGGCAACCTCACCATTTACCGGCACGACCTGGAAGAAACGGTAAAGATACTCCAGTACTGGCAGCAGACCCTGCCCCTTTACCTGGGCGACTACCTCGAAGCCCGGCGGATATGGGGAGAAGACCGCAAAGGGAACGTCCGCTTTACCGCCTACTTCACGCCGGTATTGTCCGTGCGACGCCGGCCCACCGGAAAGTATAAATACCCCATCTACGCCCGGCCGTTGAACTGGTCCGGCCCCTTGCCGACACGCGCGCAGATCGAAGGAGGCGGAGTACTGGCGGAACAGGGGCTGGAACTGGCCTACGCCGCCAATAAAGTCGACATTTACTACATGCAGGTGCAGGGATCGGGCTATGTCGAATATCCCGACGGTTCCCGCGAATTGTTTTCCTACAACGGCACCAATCGCAAGCCCTACCACAGCATTGAAAAATACATAGCCGGCCGTCCGGAGCTGGGGCTGCGCAACCTGTCGATCGACGGTATTCGCTCCTTCTTGCAGCGGCATCCGGAGCTCACCGACACCATTTTGTTCCAAAACCCGTCTTACACCTTTTTCTACCGCAAAAAAAGCCGGCCGACGGGCGCCGGCGCCGTGCCCCTGCACCCGGATATTTCCATCGCCGTCGATCCCAAGTACCTGCCCCTCGGCAGTTGCCTGCTGGCCGCCGTTCCCGTATTCGACCGCAAACAGCAGCGGGTGACGGGCCACGAATACCGGATACTGCTGGCGCAGGACGTCGGCGGAGCGATCCGGGGGCCGGGCCACGTCGACCTCTACTTCGGCACCGGCCCCGAAGCGCAGCACCGGGCTACCCGGTTCAAACATTACGGCCGCCTTTGGCTGCTGCTGCCTAGGCAACCCTTTCAGGTGGTGACCACCGGCGGGAGATGACGCGGATGATCCATGGGTTACCGCAACAGATCGCCCATGGTGCGCATGCCGCGATGTTCCATTCGCCGGACCAGTTTCATGAATAGCACTGCGGTGATGTAGGCGTCGCCGGCGGCGGTATGCCGGTCGTCGATCGGAATATCGAAGCGGCGGCTGAGCTCATCGAGCCCCCAATCGCCGGCTTTTACCACCCCGGAAGGCGGGTTCAGGCGCTGGGCCAGCGCCAGGGTATCTATTGTTTTGTTGCGCAGCTTTCCGGCCCCCAGGCGGCGCAGGGCCCGGTTGATCATTCCGACATCGAAACCGACGTGGTGCCCGACGATTACGCTATTGCCCAGGTAGGCCACGAATTTCCGAACGGCCTCGGCCTCCGTCAGGCTCTCGTCGCGGCTTACCGGCAGGATGCCGTGTACGGCGATGGTTTCGCTCTTGGGTTGGTAGATCTGATCGACATAGCACTCGAAGCTGTCCTGCAAATCGATGGTCCAGCCCAGCACGCTGACGGCGCCGATCGATAAGATCTGGTCCTTTTTCACTTCCAGGCCGGTCGTTTCCGTATCGAAAACCACGAAGCGCACTTCGCCGATGGGCGTCTTGCGGTGAAAAGCCGGCTGCGCCATCCCGGTCAGGTAGGTCTCCCAGAATGCCGGCGCCGGCGCTTTATTTTTCTTTTTGAACCAGTTCCAGAACATAGGCAGATCAAGCTTTCACCCCATAAAAGAAAGTTGAAACCGGGTGTGGAGCAACGACTGCAGATCGCGGATCGGCCGAAAGCTGTTGCGCAGGTTGAGCCGTTCCATTTTCGACAATTCCGACGGCTTGAAAAAGCGCCCGGAATCGCCCTGCTTCAATCCCTGCAGCGCCCGGTAGCGCATCAGGATTTCGTAGGCGTCGGCGGCCTGTTCGTACAACTCGCGGTTGCGGGGTTCCAGTTCCGCCAGCTTGTCGAACCGCCGAAAGGTATTGTTGAGTTTCCCGATCTGCGCGTGCAGGGTCAGCACGCGCGCCGCATCGGTAAGGGGCATCATCGCCCGTCCTTTGATATCAAACTCGTCTTCGTGCTCGCCGCTCTTTTCAACTACGAAGTTGCGAAAAAAAGTGAGCGGGGGGGGATTATCGGTAGCGTTTTTCGCCAGATGCGCCAGGAAGACGGTTTGATCGCCGCTGAGTTCGAAAATATAACGGGTCAGGGCTTCGGTCAGCTCCTCGGGGCCGTAAACGGGCCGGTAGTCGAAGAAGATCGTGCAGTACAGCACCGCTTTCGGGGTGGGCTGCAAGATCCACTTATTGAACTGTTTTTTCCATTGTTCCAGCGACAGGCACCAATTGGGATTGCTGGCCATCATATCCGCCGGGCAGTATTCGAAACCCACCTGGTGGAGCAGGCTGGTCACTTTGGCGGCGAAGGTCAGAAAATATTTTTTAGTCGATTCGTATTGCCCCTCCGGCACATCGGCGAAGAGCAGGGCGTTGTCTTGGTCGGTGCGCAGCAGTTGTTCGCCCCGCCCTTCGCTGCCGAGCGCCAGCCAGCAGAAGGGTGCGGGAGGCGGCCCGAAGCCTTCGGTTTCCATTTCGCCCAGCGCCAGTTTTATCGAACGCCGGATAATGGCGTCATTGATCTCGGTCATCACCGTAGAGATGTACGCGATGGATACTTCCTGGAAAATGTATTTTTTGAGGAGCACCTCGGCGCGATCGCGCAGGTGACGAAGTTCCGGGCCGGAGCGGGCGCGCTTGGTCTCCCGCAGCAGGACGGCCGGATTGTTGCCCTGGATGACCAGCAGGTCGTGCTCCGTCACTACCCCGCGCACCGGGCTTTGGTCGGTGCCGTCTTCGGTGATGATGAGGTGGTGAATGCGTTTTTTCACCATCTCGATCTGCACGTCCGCCACGGTGATATCGGGCGCAACGGTGATCACCGGGCTGGACATGATGACGGAAACCGGGGCGTTCAGCGGCTGTTGTCCGGTAGCGATCTTCCGGCGAAGGTCCTTATCGGTAATGATGCCGATGGGGCGCCGCTCGTCGTCGACGATGATGATGGAGCCCACCTGCCGGCGAGTCATCTCCTGGGCGGCCTCCTGTACGGTCTTTTCCCGGTGACAACAAACGGGCTTCCGGTCGTTTTCGATCGCCTGGATCTCGACCAGTTGGTAATCATCCGCTCCGTCGTCATCCATAGGGCCGATGAACAGGCGGTTCGATTGAGCGGGGCGCTCATCCCGCCGGTATCCGGAGGCGAAACTGCGGGCGAGGTAATACGCGACCTCGGGATTTTCGGCCAGCACCTTATGAAAACCGTTGATATTGATGGCGTAGATGAGCGACTCTTCCACGGCTTCGGCCGTAAGCGCGTAGGCCTCCTTGGCGAGTAAAGGGCGGATGCCGAAGACGTCCCCTTCGTCACATTCCTCGACCAGCACCCGTTCTCCCGCTTCTTCGCGCAACAACTGCACAGCCCCTTCCCGCACCATGTAAATAAACTTTTCCGGCGTATCGCCCGCCCGGAACAGCACTTCGCCCGGGCGGTAATAGTTGACGACCACCCGCTGGGCGATCCGCATCAACAAGTCTTTCTTCAGCAAGCTGAAAGGCGGATAGTCCTTAAGAAAATCGTACACCCGCCGGGGAATGGTATTGCTCATATTGGTTAAGATTCTTACTTTGGTGTCTTTTTTCAAAATATTTGCTACTATATATAGATATATTTGTTTATATTCCTACCGGATTTAATTAAAACCATGAAAACACACTTCAGTGAGCAGTTTCTGGAAAACTCTACCGAGACCCTCCGGGCCATCGCCCACCCCATCCGCATTGCCATCATCGATTTGCTCTTCACCAGCGGCCGCCTCACCGTTACCGAAATATACCAAAAGCTGAAGATCGAGCAGGCCATTGCCTCCCATCATCTTCGTATTTTAAAGAACCGGGGCGTCGTGAATGTGCAACGCGAAGGGAAAAATTCCCTGTACTCCCTCACCAGCGGCGAATATTACGAGATCGTCAAGACCCTCACTAAAGTTCTCTAGCCTCCCACCCCACCCGGTCTTGCCTTTGACATACAATTATACATATAAATAAGTAAATCCTTAACTATTTCCTCCGTCACATCCCTGCCACCTGCCAATTCCAGGCAGTAATTTCCCACTATTTATCCCGGCAACATTAGAATAAAGCCTAAGAACCATCGGCTATCCGTAGCATTTTATTTTGATCATTTCGGAAAAAAACTCTCTTTAAAGTTGTAGATATATAGATAACTATATACTTTAGCGTGACCATTAGGCCTAAGCATCTGCCAGGCTGAGCCGAAGGGCCGGCCAGGCGCACCGAAAAATGATCGAATTTTCCAAAGCAAAAAAGGTTTTCTATGAAAACAAGACAGGTAACTCCTTGGCTGCTCACCCTACTCTTCGCAGTCACCCTCAGTTCAAGCGGCTGGGCCCAGGAAAAGGCCGAGCCGGAAGTTGACCACTCGTACAAGCCGCTGACGGTCAGGCTCAGCGAAGACGGCAGCAAATACGTGAGGTTCATTATCTGGCACCAGCAATGGATGGTGACCAACAACCTGGCGGTGGAAGACGCCTCGCTCCAGCTCACCCACCTGGCGCGTCGCTCCCGCTTTTTGGCCTACGCTCAGATATCTCCCCGTTTTCTGATCCTGACGCACGTGGGCCTCAACAACCTTACCCCCGGCACGCTGACGCCCCTCGGCAACAACGAGGGCGCCGACGCCGCCCAGTTCTTTCTGCACGATGCCTGGACGGAGTTCAAAGTCACCAACAATAGCGGGCTGTACATCGGGGGCGGCCTCCATTACTGGAAAGGACTTACGCGCCTGGCCAACCAGAGCACGCTGAACTTTATGACCCTCGACAATACGCGCCCCTTCGTCCACTGGCATTCCCTGGCAGTTACCGACCAGTTTGCCCGCCACCTCGGCATCTACGCCAAGGGGCAGGTGGGTAAATTCGACTACCGGCTGGCCTTCAACAATCCGGGGCGCAACGGATTGCAGCGTGACTTCGGGGGCAGTTCCTCGCTGACTTACGACGGATTCGCCCAGGCGGACAGCGACGGCGACCCTACCGGCAACACCATCATCGAAGGCTATCTGCGATACAACTTCTGGGATTCGGAGTCTACCAAACTGCCCTATCAGGTGGGCACCTACCTGGGCAGCAAAAAGATATTCGGCATCGGCGGCGGCTTTTTCCTGCATCCCGACGGTATGTATAACGGCGCTGCCAACGAACACGAAAGCGTCAGTCACTTCGCGGTAGACGCTTTTCTCGATCTGCCCCTGGCCGGCGCCGATTGCCTCAACGCCTACGCTGCTTTTATGAACTTTGACTACGGTGAAAACTTCGTCAGCCGCTGGGCCGGCACCGGCACGGTGCTCTACGGGCATGTCGGCTACAAACTGCCTTCCACGCCCATCATGCCGTACGTGGCTTTCCAAACGGGCAATTATGACGGGCTGGAAGACAACACTTCGGCTTTCGACCTGGGCGTGAATTATTTCATCAACGGCCACCACGCCAAGATCACGCTGGAGCTCCACACCATCAACAACGATCCGCGCGAAGGCGGCTTCGACGAGAACGGGGAAATTCAAAACGTAACGCAAATCCGCCTGCAGGGCCACATTTTTCTGTAGGCCATCACTTAACCTAATCACTAAAATCTGTCGATATGTCTGAAAAAAATTTACAAGCCTACTGGAAAGAGAATCTCCGGTACCTGCTCATACTACTCCTGATCTGGTTTGTCGTCTCTTACGGAGCCGGCATCCTCTTAGCCGACGTCCTCAACAACATCAAGCTCGGCGGCTTCAAGCTCGGCTTCTGGTTCGCCCAGCAGGGCGCCATGTACGTCTTCGTGTTGCTGATCTACATCTACGTGAGATTGATGAACACGCTCGACAAGAAGTACGACGTACAAGAAGACTAAACCATTAAGCAACAACCTTAAACGCTAATCATTATGGGTGTTCAAACCTGGACTTTCCTTCTCGTTGGCATCACCTTTGCCATATACATCGGCATCGCGATCTGGTCGCGCGCCGGTTCCACCAAAGAATTCTACGTCGCCGGCGGCGGCGTTCACCCCATCGCCAACGGCATGGCGACTGCCGCCGACTGGATGTCGGCCGCGTCCTTCATCTCGATGGCCGGGCTCATTTCTTTCCTCGGCTACGACGGTTCCGTTTACCTGATGGGCTGGACGGGCGGCTATGTATTGCTGGCTTTATTGCTGGCCCCTTATCTGCGAAAATTCGGCAAATTCACCGTGCCCGATTTTATCGGCGAGCGCTACTATTCGCAAACGGCCCGCATCGTGGCTGTCGTCTGCGCCCTTTTCGTCTCCTTCACTTATGTTGCCGGCCAGATGCGGGGCGTGGGTATCGTCTTTTCCCGCTTCCTGGAAGTACCCATCACCCTGGGCGTGGTTATCGGCATGGCCATCGTATTCGTCTACGCCGTGCTCGGCGGGATGAAGGGCATCACTTACACTCAGGTGGCGCAGTATTGCGTACTGATCTTCGCATTTATGGTGCCGGCCATTTTCATTTCGCTGCAAATGACGGGCAACCCCATTCCTCAGTTGGGCATGGGCGGCACCTTATCGGACGGCACCTACCTGCTCGATAAACTCGACGGCCTCAACCAGGAGCTGGGGTTCGCCCAATATACTGAGGGCACCAAACCCATGGTGGACGTTTTCTGCATCACTGCGGCCCTGATGCTGGGCACCGCGGGGCTGCCGCACGTGATCGTCCGCTTCTTCACCGTACCCCGGGTGCGCGACGCCCGCACTTCGGCCGGATGGGCCCTGCTGTTTATCGCCCTACTGTACACTACGGCGCCGGCCGTTGCCGTTTTCGCCCGCACGAATATGATCCAGACGGTTGCCAACGCCAAGTACGAAGACCTGCCGGACTGGGTGAGCAACTGGGAGGAAACCGGCCTGATCGTGATGGAAGACAAGAACAACGACGGCGTGGTGCAGTACGTGGCGGACAAAGACGCCAATGAGTTCGTTCCCGACCGCGACATCATGGTGCTGGCCAATCCGGAAATCGCCAACCTGCCCAACTGGGTGATCGCTCTGGTCGCCGCAGGCGGCCTAGCGGCTGCGCTGTCGACGGCCGCGGGGCTGCTGCTGGTTATCTCCAGCGCCATTTCGCACGACTTACTGAAGAACGCCATCAAACCGGACATCTCGGAAAAGGGTGAGTTGGTCGCCGCTCGTATCGCCGCCGCCGCCGCCGTCGGCGCCGCCGGATATCTGGGCATCAACCCGCCGGGCTTTGTCGCGCAGGTAGTCGCCTTCGCCTTCGGGCTGGCTGCGTCCTCCTTCTTCCCCGCCATCATACTGGGTATCTTCGACAAACGCACCAATATGCAGGGCGCCGTCGCCGGTATGATCACGGGCATCCTCTTTACGGCGATCTACATTATCTACTTCAAGTTTATCAATCCGGCCGCCAACGTTTCCGAAAACTGGTTCCTCGGCATTTCTCCCGAAGGCATCGGCACCATCGGCATGGTGGTCAATATGGTCGTTACCATCGGCGTTTCCCGGCTCACGCCGGAGCCGCCTGAAGAAATTCAGGACCTCGTGGAAGACATCCGGATCCCGCGCGGCGCCGGGGATGCACACGCCCATTGATCCTACGATCGTTGGCGGTTCCCAAAAAGCCGCCAATGACGAAAGACTAACCTCATCACTCCGGTGGGAGCCGGTTCTTTACCCTAAGCCGGTAAACATACGAGCTCCCGCCGGCTTTTTTCAACCAAAAATTACGGACAACGCCATGAAACTTCGTTTCAGCACGCTATTCTCGGATATTTTCCTCATCGTCTACATCATGGGTACGCTCATCCTGCGTTTTTTCCTGGAGCCCCAGCTGCAAGGCAATTTCCTGATCTCGGTCGGCCTCGGAGCCTTCGCGTTGCTCTTCGCCTGGGCCCTGATCAAAGTACGGGTGCTCAACCCATCCATTTTCAATCTTGGCCGGGAAAATGAATAGGTTGTATTATCTTTAATCTTCCATCGAAACGGAGGAAGATTGCCATGACGAACGACAAAGGATTCAAACTGCTGGGCCTCTTCGCTTTGGCCCTGATTTTATTCAATTTTCCCATCATCAAGCTGTTCAGCTATCCCGTTCAGCTCGGAGGCATTCCATTACTATACGGCTACGTCTTCGCGGTATGGGTGGTGCTGATCATCCTCACCGCCCGCATCGTGGAGGGGCGCAAAGCCGATAACCGCCGCTAACCGGGCCAATGGATACGGGGTGGATCATATTATTGTCTTTCCTTTACGTCGGGGTGCTTTTCGTGGTCGCCTACTACGCCGAACGGCAATTCGAACGCGGGCGCAGCCTCGTCAACAACCCCGTCATCTACTCTTTATCCCTGGCCGTTTACTGCACGGCCTGGACTTTCTACGGGAGCGTCGGCCGGGCCGCCACCGACGGCATGGGATTTCTGCCGATCTACCTGGGGCCGGTCATTCTCGCCCCCCTATGGTGGGTGCTGCTGAAAAAGATCATTCTCATCAGCAAATCCCAGCGCATCACCTCCATTGCCGACTTCATCTCTTCGCGTTACGGCAAGAGCACCTGGCTGGGCATCATCGCCACCCTGATCTCCGTTTTCGGGATCATTCCCTACATCTCGATACAGCTCAAAGCTATTTCGGCGAGTTACTACATTTTGGGCCACGGCGCCAGCAGGGTGGAAAGCAGCGCTGCCACGCCCTTTTTCCTTGACAATTCACTATACATTGCCGGCGCATTGGCCTTGTTCACCATCTTTTTCGGCACCCGCCATCTCGACCCCAACGAACGCCACGAAGGGCTGGTCGCCGCCATCGCCTTCGAGTCTCTGGTCAAGCTGATCGCTTTCCTGGCCGTCGGTATTTTCGTGACGTTCGGGATCTACGAAGGCTTCGGCGACCTGTTTGCCGTGGCTTCCTCTGATGAAGCTATCCGCCGTTTGCTGGCTTTCCAGGAGGTCGGCATCGACGGCGGAGAATGGTTCTGGCTGATCTTCCTTTCGATGTCGGCCATTATTTTCCTGCCGCGGCAGTTCCACGTCGCAGTAGTTGAAAACACCAACCCTCAGTACGTGGCGCGCGCCTCCTGGCTGTTCCCGCTGTACTTGCTGCTGATCAACATCTTCGTCTTGCCCATTGCCGTCGGCGGGCTGATCCAGTTTCCCGAGCACGCCGTCGAACCGGATACCTTCGTGCTCAGCCTGCCCCTGGCTTACGGAAAGACGGCCCTGGCCATGGTGGCCGCGATCGGCGGCTTTTCGGCCGCCACCAGCATGGTGATCGTTGCGGTGATCGCGCTGAGCATCATGATCAGCAACAACCTCGTATTGCCGTTTCTGCTCAAACCCCAGATCCTGCGCGAGGAAGGCTACTACAACCTCACTTCGCGCCTGCTCGGCATCCGGCGCATCAGCATTGTAGTGGTGTTGCTGCTGGCCTACGCCTATTTTAAGTCGGTGGGCGAAAACTACCCCCTCGTTTCCATCGGACTGATCTCGTTCACCGCCGTAGCCCAGTTTGCGCCAACCGTCATCGGCGGTATTTACTGGAAACGCGGCACCCGCAGCGGCGCGATCGCCGGTTTGCTTATCGGCTTTTGCATCTGGGCGTACACCTTGCCGCTGCCGACCCTGGAACAGGCGGGTATTCTGCCGTTCTCGTTCGTCGAATCGGGGCCTTTCGGCATCGCTTTGCTGCGGCCCTACCACCTGTTCGGCTTGACGGGATTCGATCACATCTCGCACGCCGCTTTCTGGAGCCTGTTCTTCAACGCGATCGCCTATTTCGGCGTTTCGCTGGGCACCCGGCAGCGCCCCCTGGAGATCAGCCAGGCCGATATTTTCGTCAACATCTACAAATACCGCAGCGGCGGCGGCGATTACGAGGTACTGCGCCGGCAGGCGCCCATGCAGGAGATCAAACAGCTGCTCGATCGCTTTCTGGGACCAAACCGCACGCGCGAAATACTGAACAGCTACGAAAAAAACCACGGCCTCGACCTGGGTCGGGAAGCAATGGCCGGCCCCGACCTGATCACTTTCGTGGAAACCCACCTCACCGGCGCCATCGGCGCGGCTTCCGCCAAAGTGATCATCGGCTCCATCGCCAAAGAAGACCCCATCAGCCTGGAAGAGATGTTCAAAATACTGGAACAAACCCAGGAAATTATTCAATACAGCAAAGCCCTGGAACGCAAGTCGGGAGAATTGGAACGCACTACGCTGGAACTGAAGGTCGCCAACGAACGCCTCAAAGAGCTGGACCGCCTCAAAGCCGATTTCATCACCACCGTCACCCACGAACTGCGCACGCCCATTACTTCCATCAAAGCCCTCTCCAAGATATTGCTGACCAAAGCCGAACTGCCGCATCAGAAAAGAGAGGAATTCCTCAGCATCCTCGTCAATGAAAGCGAACGCATCTCCCGGCTGATCAATCAGGTGCTCGACCTGGAAAAGATCCAGACCGTTCCGGTCGACGACGAGCTGGAAATGCTGGAATTCACCACTGTTGTCCGCAACGCCTACAACGGCCTCAAACAGCTGATGGAGGAAAAACAGATCGATCACTGCCTGGAACTTCCGGCCTCGGGCCATTTTCCCGTGCGCGGGCACTACGACCGCCTCACCCAGGTGGTGGTCAACCTGGTTTCCAACGCCATCAAGTTCGCCAATGCCGAATCGGGCCGGATCGAAGTCCGCCTCGTTCCTCAGAACGGCTCCGTTCGCCTCAGCATACAAGACAACGGACGCGGCATTGCGCCGGCCGACCAGCATCACATTTTCGAAAAATTTACTCAGGTCAACGACCGCCGCGCCGGCAAGCCCAAAGGCAGCGGCCTGGGCCTGTTCATCACCAAAACCATCCTCGAACACCACGGGGGACGCATCTGGGTGGAAAGCGAGGTCAACCGGGGCGCTAAATTCGTCGTGGAGCTGCCCCTGGCTGAGCAGGGCACAACCCATAGCCGTCAGGCTGTGGAATGAAGCGCAAAGGGGTAGATATTCCAGCAATTTCCGGATTGGCGGGAAGCATCTCTCCATTCCCAGCGCCAGAGCCTGCCTCGCCGGCAGGTCGGAGAAGAAGAAGTTTCACCAACTCGAAAATAGGGCCCATTGTTCCGAGAACCGGAACAATCCCTTTGGAAGAACCCATAAGCACTACCTCCACGCAAGCGCTAATCGCGGGCAAAAAGCAGCCGCTCTCCCCATTTTCCTTCGTCGAACTCCCCTTCGTGATAAGCCAGGTGGCCGCTGACTATGGTCGATCGCACCTTGCCTTTAAATGTGCGCCCTTCGAAAGGCGACCAGCCGCACTTGTGCAGAACATTGGCCTTGTTCACTTCCCAGGCTTCGTCGACATCCACCAATACGCAATCCGCCCAGGCGCCTTCGTCGAGGAAGCCGCGGTCGGCGATCTGAAAACAAACAGCCGGGGCGTGGCACATTTTCTCCACGATGCGCTCCAGGGTAATGGCGCCGCGGTGATAAAAAGAAAGCATCACGTTCAGGCTGTGCTGGATCAGTGGGACCCCCGAAGGCGCGCCGAAATACGTATTTTGTTTTTCGGCCCAGGTGTGGGGCGCGTGATCGGTAGCAATGATGTCGAGGCGGTCGTCGAGCAAAGCAGGCAGCAACGCCGACCGGTGTTCAGGGCCTTTGATCGCAGGATTGCACTTGATCTGGGCGCCCAGCCGGGCGTAATCCTCCGCGCTGAAATACAGATGGTGAACGCAAACCTCCGACGTGATCCTTTTCTCGGATAGCGGAATATCGTTGCGGAAAAGCGATAACTCATCGCCGGTGGAAATGTGCAGCACGTGCAGCCGGGCGTCGTGCTTGCGCGCCAGCTCTACGGCCAGCCGGCTCGATTTGAGGCAGGCCTCCACATTGCGGATCTCGGGATGCATGGCGATGGGCACCGCCTCGCCGTATTTTTCCCGGTAAGCCTGCTCGTTGGTGCGCACCGTCGTCTCGTCTTCGCAGTGCGTTGCGATGAGCATCGGCGCCTTCGCAAAAAGGTGCTCCAGGGTGACCGGATCGTCGACGAGCATATTGCCGGTGCTGGACCCCATAAACGCCTTAATGCCGCAAACCCTCTTCGGATCGGTGCGCAGCACTTCCTCCAGGTTGTCGTTGGCGGCGCCCATGAAGAAGGAGTAATTGGCCAGGGAGCAGGCCGCCGCCCGGTCGTATTTTTCCTGTAACCGCTCCTGCGTAACGGCCGGCGGCTTGGTATTCGGCATCTCCATATAAGAGGTGACCCCACCGGCCACTGCGGCCCGCGCTTCGGTGTATAATTCCGCCTTGTGCGTAAGGCCGGGTTCCCGGAAATGCACCTGATCGTCGATGATGCCCGGAAAGAGGTGCCGGCCGGCTGCCGCTAGTTCCCGGTCGGCCGCTGCGTCGATGATCCCGCCCACTTTTTCCAGTCGACCGTTGCGGATCAGTACATCCCCCCCGGCAATAGCGCCGCGGTTAACGATTTGTGCGTCTTTGATAAGCAATGTAGCCATGTCAGCAAAGTTGAAATGTAGGAATAGAGTTCTGCAATAGCACGGTGCGGGCAAAAGGAAAGGTAAAATAAAATACTCCCGCGCCTTGTCAAAATCCGGGGCCGGATTAATTTTGCGATTATGACGAAGAAGCGAATTTTCAGTGAAGCCTTCCGGCTGGGCGTACTCGGCGGCGGCCAACTGGGCAAAATGCTGGCCCTCGCGGCCGGCAACTGGCACCTCAATCTCCATTTGCTCGACCGGCATCGCGACTTCCCGGCCGGGCCTTTCAGCCCCCATTTCGCGGAGGGCGACTTCGCCGGCTATGAAGACGTGCTGCGCTTCGGCAGCCGGATGGATGTGCTGACTATCGAGATCGAACACGTCAATTCCGAAGCGCTGCACGCGCTTGTCTCGCAGGGCGTCACCGTACATCCGCACCCCCGGGCGCTGGACATCATCAAGGATAAAGGCCGGCAAAAACAGTTTTACCGGGAAAACGATATTCCTACTGCTCCCTTCGAACTTTATCCGGACGAAACGGCCGTCCGGCATGCCCTGACGGACGAAACCCTCGCCTATCCTTTTGTACAAAAATCGCGGACGGCCGGATACGACGGCCGCGGGGTAGCGGTCATCGAGGATGCTACGCAACTGGACACCAAGCTATTGACCGGCCCCTGCGTGATCGAAAACCGCATCGATATCGAAAAAGAACTGGCGGTCATCGTGGCCCGCAATGAGAACGGTCAGGTGGCTGCTTTTCCGGCCGTAGAGATGGTGTTCAATCCGCACGCCAACCTGGTCGAATTCCTGCAATGCCCGGCCGATATCGACAGCGATATCGCTCACCAGGCGGAACAGCTGGCGCGCCGGGCGGTCGCCGCTTATGACCTCTGCGGCCTCCTCGCCGTCGAACTGTTCCTGACGCGTTCCGGCGAACTGCTGATCAACGAAGTCGCGCCCCGGCCGCACAATAGCGGACACCATACCATCGACAGCTGCTATACCTCGCAGTTCGAACAGCACCTGCGCGCCATCCTCAATCTCCCCCTGGGCAGCACCGAACTGAAGACCGCCGCCGTGATGGTCAACCTGCTCGGCGAACCCGGCCATACCGGCCCGGCTCAGTACGAGGGGCTGGCCGAAGTGCTGGCGCTACCCGGAGTGAATGTCCATTTGTATGGAAAATCGGAAACGCGCCCCTATCGCAAAATGGGACACGTAACCGTGATCGACCGCGAGGTGGAAAGAGCCGCCGAACGGGCCCGTCAGGTGAAGGAGCTGCTGAAAGTGACGGCAGCTTAACCCGGATTATTCATCATAAGGCACCATCGAACGCGGATAATCGTCGCCGATACGCACGTGGTGTGCTTCCTGTTCGGCGTAGGATAGCAATCCCGGGGCGTGGATCTTGTCGGCGGGCACATCGGCCAGCTCGGGGATCCAGCGCTTGACGTATTCCCCTTCCGGATCGAAGCGGCGGGCCTGGGAAAGGATGTTGACATGGCGCGTTTCGCGCGGGTCGGCGCCGACGCCGGCCAGAAGGTTCCAGTTGCTCCAGTTGCTGGCTACGTCGTAATCGATCAACATACTTTCGAAATAATCGGCGCCCATCTGCCAGTTGATGTTCAGATCATTGATCAGGAAATTGCCCACATTTTGCCGGCCGCGGTTAGACATGTAGCCTGTCCTTTTAATCTCCCGCATGTGCGCATCCACAAAAGGCACGCCGGTGCGCCCTTCGAACCAGCGTCGGAATACCGCCGGATCTTCGTGCCATTCCGGATCGATCTCGCCGGTGATCCCTCCTTTGCGGAACACCACCTCCCCGTGTTTTTTCACCATAAAGCGGTGATAATCCCGCCACATCAATTCGTAGAACACCAGGTAAGTCGATTCGTTGGCGCCGTACTGCGCCTCGTATTTTTTCAGCTCATGGTAGATCTGCTTGGGTGAAAGGCACCCCTGCGCCAGCCAGGGAGAAAACTTGGTCGAATTATCCCCGCCGGTCAATCCGTCGCGCAAGGCTTTGAACCGGCTGACCAGGTGAGTATCCCAAAGGTAATATCGCAGCCGGTCCAGCGCCGCCGTCTCTCCCCCGCGAAAAGACAGCACTGCCCGTTCGTCCGCTTCGACAAAGGGTATGCCCAGATCCGTTCGCGTCGGAATTTCACCGGGAGCGACGCGCAAACTCAGGTCGGGGAGCGGCTTTTCCGGCGCGGGCAGCGGCTC
This sequence comes from uncultured Saprospiraceae bacterium, assembly GCA_964419545.1. Taxonomy (GTDB): domain Bacteria; phylum Bacteroidota; class Bacteroidia; order Chitinophagales; family Saprospiraceae; genus CAYQQU01. The sequence goes on from CAYQQU010000039.1 coordinate 27,096, forward strand.
CCGCACCGGAACGTAGCGCTCCACTTCTTTGCGAAACTGCGTAAAAGCGTCGGGAGTGTGTTGTATGGGAAAGGGCAGATCGCCGGTATGATACAGCATTTTTCCGCGGGAATAACGCAGTTCCTGGCCGATCGACCAAAGATTGTTCTCGAGCGCGTCCTGAATGTGCACCTCCAGCGGCGTGCGTTCGCGATTGCAAAACACCCAGCTCGTCTTCAGAGCGCGGGCGATCTCAAAAATCTCCTCTTCCGTTTTTCCGACCCGCACGATCAGGTCACTGTTGATCTTGCGCAGAGACTCGCGCAGATCCAGCACGCTTTCGATGATGAACCGGGCGCGGTGAGGCCCGGTCTTGGGAAATCCGTATTTCGTTTTCCCCTGAAAGACGCGATCGTCGAACACGTAAACCGGAACCACCTCGTCGGCAGACTTCAGAGCCTCGCAAAGCGCCATGTTGTCGTGAAGCCTGAGATCCTGCCGAAACCAAACAATAGCGCGCCTTCTGTACATAGGTTCGATCATTTTATACAAACTGACCGCAGCCAGAATTAATTTTCAATAATTTTTGAAAGTTAAACAATGGCCGGCGGCAATGGTTCTGCAATTCCGGTTAAAATTGGGAAGTGTAAAGTAGGAAACTTTTCGGACCGAGCGCCTGTTATGGGATCAAAAGAGAGAAATGGACCCGACGAGTTTATATCCTGAATTAACCTTTAATTTCACGCGAAGTTCGGGTAGCGGCGGACAGCATGTCAACAAAGTAGAGACGCGGGTAGAATTGCGTTTTGACATCGCCCGTTCGGGCCTGCTCGACGAGCCGACCCAGCAACAACTGCAAAAAGCGCTGCGGTCGCGCCTCAACAAAGACGGCGTGCTGTTGCTGAGCTGTGAGGCGACCCGCTCCCAGGCCCAAAACCGGCGCAAAGTACTCCATCAGTTCAATCAGCTCATCACCCAGGCGTTGCGCCCGCGAAAAAAGCGAAAAGGTCACAGGCGCCTGACGGCCAACCCAAAGGAACGGCTCACCGCCAAACGCCGCCGATCCGAGAAGAAAAAGTGGCGCGGCAAGGTCAACTGGCCTAACGACTGATCGCGATCCGCCGCACGGTTTTCCGGTTCCCGTCCCGGATCTCACAAAAATAGACGCCTGCCGGCAACTGGCGCAGCAGTATTTTCTCTTCGAAAAGCATTCCCGCTTCGGTCTCCCAGATCGTACTGAATACTTCCTGCCCTACGGAAGTGTAGATGGCCAGGCCGATCTGCTCCGTTTCTGCGCGCTGGATGCGAATATTCAGTTCATTGCGCACCGGATTGGGGAAAAGCACCAGGTCTTTGGGCTTGGGGAACGACAGCTTCACTACGTTGGAATATTCGTAGTGGCCGTCGGCGTGTACGATCTTCAGGCGATAGTAATTGTCGCCGTTGAGCGGAGCAGCGTCCAGGAACCGATAGGGGGTCCGCCGGCCACTTCCCCCCTCAGCTGCTACGGAGCCGATGGTCGCGAAGCGGAAGTTCTCCGTGCGTTGTATCTCGAAAGAAACGACCTGATCTTCATCGGTCGTCTCCCAGGTCAGTTCATTGCCGCCATCGAGCACCTGCCCGGTCAGCAAGTCCAGAACGAAGAACAAAGGACCGCAGTAAGGAAAGATCTCCCGTTCGTCGACCCCCTGCAGGCCGGCGCCGTCGGTAACGGTGAGTTTCACCCGGTACCAGTACGTTTCCTGCCCGCAGCCTACCGGGTCGATGACGGCTGCGGAAGTGATATTTTCCTCCGGCGCTTCGGGATGGTAGTGATTATTGTGGTGCAAAAACGTTTCCCAGACGTAATTCAGCTCATCGCCTCCGTGCTCGGCGTCGGTAACGCGGGCTTCGAGCGGCAGGTACGTGAGTCCGGAGACGGGATAAAAATCACCATCCTCAAAAGAAGTGATCTCCACTACCGGCGGCGTGTTATTCAATGAGATCAGCAACTCCGCGCTGCCTTCCAGCCCGGCGCTGTCCCGGACCGTCAACACTACGGTAAACGATATCGGAGCAGCGCCGGCGGCGGAAAAAGTATGTTCCGCCGTGACGCCGGTAGCGGTATTGCCGTCGCCGAAGTCCCAGTGGTAAGTGATAGCGCCGCCGTCGGGATCGGAGGAGGCGCCGCCGTCAAACTGCACGGTGAGGGGCCCCGGACCGTAGTACACGTCTGCGCTGGCGCGCGCTACCGGCGCCGGATTGCCTCCGTAGCATATTTTGTGCACCTGGCTGTCGTAGACATGGCACCAGTAGAGGCAACCGTCGTCGGGATTTTGGGCGATGTGCACCACGCCTTTATCGTCCCAGGTCGCGAAAGTATCTACGGCCAGCACCTGGTATGCTTCGTCGAAGGTGACGGTGCGGATCCATCCGCTCAGGTCGGCCACGAAGAATTTTCCCTGATAGGATTCCGGAAAATTCTCTCCTTCGTAGAAAAAGCCTGGTACTGTAGAGAAGCCGGCGAAGTTATCCCCCTCGGCCGGTGCGTTGGGATCGGCCAGTTCGATGGGATTCAAGCTGCCGGTTTCGATATCGTAGTCGGGCACCTGGGCGCGTACCGGCGGATTCCACAACAGACCGCTCCAATTTACTACGGGCGGCTGATGGACGAAAGTGGGGATGCTGGCCGGTATTTCCTGAAAATCGTTACAGGGATTGGGAAATACCGGGTTCTCATACAAATTGGGATTGGCTACCAGGTCCTGGTAATTGAAGTGTTGCTGATGGCAACTGCCGTTGTTCGCCAGCGGGTTCGGCGCGTCGAGATTGACCGTCCATCGCGTGTGGTATCCCCAGTGCGGTTCCATGCCTTCGTAGAGGGGCCAGCCGAAGCACTGCCCGCCGCGGTCAACCACGTTCAGTTCTTCCCAGAAAGCGGAGCCGACATCGCCTACCAGTAAGACCCCCGGATCGCCGTCTTCCGCAAAATGGCTCCCCGTTTCCGGCACCCACATAAAGCGGTAAGGGTTGCGGAAACCCAGGGCCCACACCCGGGAACGCGGGGCGTCGGGATCGGCCGGGTCGTAGAACGGATTGCTGGGCGCCCCGCTTCCCGTTTCGGGATCGAGGCGCAGGATCTTTCCATTCAGGCTGTGGATATTCAGGGCGCGGAAGGCGCCGACGTTATCTTCAGGACGAATGATGCCCTCTTCCAGCGCCTGCGCGTAATAGGTTTCCGGGGCGCTGCCCACGTCATCGGATTCATAGCTGCCGGCGTCGCCGCAGGAAACCAGCATGGTGCCGTCCTCGGCGAACACCACCGAGCCGACGCCGTGGGAATTGATGAGCACCGGAAAACCGTCGCTCGGCTCTTTGCCTATCAATATTTTCCGGGATTCCGGTAATACGGTGCGAAAATTATTGTCGGGGTCGGCCTGGTAACGCGTCAACCGGCCGATGGTCGCTTCCTGATAAGCCGACGCCTCCGGGTCGTAATCCGGGGTGCCGTAATACAAAAGATGATGCCGGTCGACGATGTACAACAGGTAGCAATAGCCGTTTTCCAGGAAGTTGGGGTGCAGCGCGAAGCCGATCAGGCCGTGGTCGCCCCAGTTGCCCACCTCGTCGGAAATATCGATAAACGGCTCGGGAAATTTATTTCCCTCCTGATCGAGGATAAAGACCGCGCCCCGTTTTTCCCAGACGTAGCCCCTGCCGAGGCCGTCGAAGGTGATGCCTACCGGGCGGTCCCAGCCGTCGCCTACCAGTTCGTCGTAAAAATTGTCCGGCAACTGCTGCCCGGGCAGCAGGGTGGCCGTCAATAGCAGTACCATCAAAACAGAGCGGTGAAAAACGTATGTGTCCAGTTGCTTGATCATCGAAAAAGGCTTTGCGATTAATTTGACCGTAAATTTATTAAAAACGAATGAAGAACGTTTCATTGTACCGAAAGTCGTCGCGCTTATAAGCAGTTGCCTTAAACCAACGCGCTTATCTTTTTGTATTAGCCATGAATATGGAGCGTTTTCCAATTTCCTTTCGCACAAAATGAATGATATGCTACGCATGGCCGCATTGGGGCTGATCCTGGGCATACTGGCCGGCTGCCGGCCGGAACCCCTGCCCATATTGGGCGAAAGCCAAACGGCAGCAGGCCGTACGGTTCCACACGCCATTCCCGACTTTGCGTTCATTGATCAGGACAGCGTGGTCATCACCAACCGGACTTTCAGCGACAAAGCCTACGTCGCTGAATTTTTCTTCACCGCCTGCCCGAGTATCTGCCCGCTCGTCAAAAAACAACTGTTGCGCGTCTACAAAACCTTCGAAAAGGACGAACGGCTGCATCTGCTTTCCCATACGATTGACCCCAAGCGCGATTCCGTTCCCCGGCTAAAGCAGTACGCCGACAACCTGGGCGCTGCGAACGGCCGCTGGCATTTTGTCACCGGCGAAAAAAAAGAACTCTACGCCATCGCCGACGATTACTTCAGCATTGCAGTCGAAGCGCCCGACGCACCGGGCGGGTACGACCACTCGGGACGCCTGATACTGGTAGACCGCGATCGCCACGTCCGTTCCTTCTGCAACGGCGCCGACTCCGAAGAAGTTGACCGTTTTATCCAGGACATCGAAAAACTGCTCGATGAAGAATACTAAGCTCGTACTGACCTTTTTCCTGCTGGCATGCAGCTGGTTACCGACCAGTTGCGACGACAATCCGTATCAGCAGGGCGAGATCCTCTACCAAAACTTTTGCGCCAATTGTCACATGGACGACGGCCAAGGCCTGCGCGGGGTCATCCCTCCGCTGGCCGGCGCCGACTACGTCGAGGAGAACGGCGCGCTCACCGCCTGCATCATCCGCTACGGAATGGAAGGGGAAGTGGTGGTCAATGGTGTAACCTACAACCAGGAGATGGCCGGCATCGACGTATTGAGCGATTTCGAGATCGCCAACATCATCAATTACGTGCGCCACGCCTGGGGCAACGATTACGGTTTCGTCAAACTGCAGGATATCCAATCGGCCCTGGATTCCTGCGCAACGGCCCGCCCTCCGGCCACGCTGCGCTGACCCGCCTCTTGTCAGACAAACAACTTTTGCGGGAATATTGCCTGCTCTTTGTTTGGGAATTACTACCTTAACGCCATTATATTCCGCAGTAAACAGTTGACAGGCAATATGAGGAAGGTCTTTACGCTACTTTTTCTTGCACTTACCCTCGCGCTCCACGCGCAAGCACCTGAAAATGACGATTGTGACGGACTTATCGACCTGGGGGTCGCCCCGGTCTGCCCGGATTCCGTTTTTTTCACCAATGTTGACGCGACGGCCAGCGATATCGGATTCGGCAATATTCCGACCTGCTTCAACGGCGGGGGCGTTCAGAACGACGTCTGGTTCGCATTTACCACCAGCGACACCATCGTCGATTACACCATCACCGTTACCGGACTCAGCGACGGCATGGGTTCTGCCGGATTGGAAAATCCGCAGATCGCCCTTTACCGGGGCAGCTGCGAATTCGACGGGCTGGCCGAACTATTGTGCGCCTCGGCGGAAAGCGGGGAAACGATCATTGAATTGGACGCCGACGGCCTGACGCCCAACGTCACCTATTTCCTGCGCATCAACGATTATTCCGCCTCCGGCACCCCCAATTGGGGTACTTTTCAGCTCTGTATCACCGAGCAAGAACCCATAAGCACTATCGACGAGGGCTTCTCCGACGAGTGCTCCGGTCAGCTTTTCGACTCCGGCGGGCCCGACGGCGATTACGAGAACAACGAAAACTTCACCTTTACCATCTGCCCGGAGGCGACGCCCGTACCGCCGGCCTGCATCAATTTTACGCTTGAGTATTTCAACATCGAATATTCCGAGTTCCTGACTACCGACCAACTCATCTTTTACGATAGCGACACCGCTGATCCCACCGCCGTCCTGGCTACGCTGGGAGGCGGCAACTTCGGCACCGACATCGCCGGCGGCGGGGGCGTTTGTTTTATGACGCAGGCCAGCAGCGGCTGCCTTACCGTCCAGTTCATATCCGACGGCCAGAACGTCTTCGAAGGCTTTGCCGGCTCCTGGGAGTGCAGCTACGCCAACGATTGCGATCCGCCCGACCCCATCACGGTCAGCACCGGCATCACCAACGAACAGATCGAAGATTTTGTCGCCAGCCCCCAAACCGTAGTGACAGTAACCAATATCGACTGCCCCGACAACGCCTACGGGCTTTTCGAAGCAGGCGACGATACGGACCTCGGGCTGGAGCGCGGGCTGCTGCTCACCAGCGGCGACGTCAACTGGGCGCCCGGCCCCAACCTCAGCGGCGGCGGCGGCAACCCGAACGCCAACAATAACGCTCCCGGCGACCCCGAGCTCGACTCGCTTTCCATCTACTTCGGCGACGGCAACCTGTCGAACGACGCCTGCATCATCGAAATGGAAGTGCTCGCCGCTACCAACGAACTCACCTTTGAATACATCTTCGGATCGGACGAATACCCCGAATTCGTCAACGACTTCAACGATATCTTCGCCTTTCTGATCTCCGGCCCCGGCATCACCGGTGATCCCATCCTCAACGGACAGCAAAATATTGCCGTCCTGCCCGACGGCAACAACACCCTGGTGGAAATCAACAGCGTGAATAACCAGATCAATTGGGAATACTACCGCAACAACCAGGTCGGGCAAAGCGTGGAATACGACGGGCTGACCTCTGATTTCCTCGGCGTCAAAAAGAGCCTCACCGCCCGGGCCCAGGTGCAGCCCTGCAGCACCTATCAGCTGAAACTCGCCATCGCCGACCGCCAGGACTTCGTCTACGACTCCGGCGTGTTCATCTCGGAAATCCGCGGCGGCACCCCCGACCTGACCGTACAATTCAATTCCGGTATCGACTACCTCATCGAAGACTGCACCAACACCCCGGATCAGGTCATCGTCCAGCTCGACAACGAACAGGAAGACACCCTGATCTACCGGGTACGGATCGAAGGCTCGGCCGTGCAGGATGTCGACTATACGCTGGAGATCCCCGATTCCATCGTCTTCGCGCCCGGTGAGACCATGGTCGCATTTCCGATCGTGCCGCTTTCCGACCTTGACCAGGAACCGACGGAAACCATTGTCATCACCCTCTTCAACGACCTGGGGTGCGGGGAAGTCACCTTCGCCGAACTGGAGATCGAACTGCAGGACGCCCTCAACGTGGAGATCCTGCTCGGCCAGGATACGGCGCTGGTCTGTCAGGACAGCTCCGCCTTCCTGGAAGCCACGGGCGCCGCAACCTATTTCTGGACGCCCATCAACATCCTGGACAGCCCGACCAGCCCCAATCCCGTAGCTACGCCTACCCAGAGCATCTGGGTAGCCGTGGAAGGGAACGTGGGCACCTGTAATGATACCGATTCCATCTTCCTGGAGCTGATTTCTCCGGAGATCGAGATCACCGCCCTCGACTCTACCGCGATCTGCGAAGGGGACAGCGTCCGGCTGGTGGTCACCAATAACGCCAATAATTCCAACCTGGCCTGGTTGCCCGTCGACGGCCTGGATGATCCGAACAGCGACAGCCCCGTCGCCAGCCCGGACGCCACCACCAGCTACGTCGCCAGTATCGATATTTTCGGATGCCACGTAGCCGACACCATCCTCATCGACGTCTCTCCTTTTGACTTTCCGGAACTGACCGGCGATACCGTCATTTGCGAAAACTACTCCGTGACACTGGGGGAAACGATCGAAAACACGACGACCACCTACCAGTGGTCGCCCGCGGGAACGCTCGACGACCCCGTCGCATCCGGCCCGCTGGCGACCCCCGACACCACGACGACCTATCAGCTCATAGCGGTCAGCGGCAATGAGGCCTGTACCGACACAGCCGAAGTGACCCTGACGGTGCTCGCCGCCGACGTGGAGATCCAAAACCCCGATTCTACCGAGATCTGCCTCGGCGATGTCGTCGACCTCTCCGCCCTGATCAGCGCCGACTCGCTGGAAAATCTCGTCTGGTCGCCGGATAACGGCACCCTCAGCGATACGAGCGGGCTCACCGTTCAAGCTTCGCCTCAGGTTTCCCAATGGTACTTTGCTGATTTTCAGGTGGGTGAATGCAGCGTCTTCGACTCGGTCTACGTGCGCGTCGATTCGCTGCCCGAACTGAGCATCACGGCCGATCCGGAGATGGACGTTTACTGTTCCGGGGAGATCGTACAACTGACCACGCCTATCTTCGACCCCGGTAATTTCCCGGATGTCGAACACCTGTGGTTCCCCGACGTCGGCTTCGAGACTCCCGACAGCAACTTCAATCTGGTGCTCACCACGCAGGATACCACCACTTACTTCCGGGTAAGCACCAACCGGGCCTGCACCGATACCGCCGAGATTATCCTCAATGTATTTACACCGCCGCAGGTATCCCTGCTGCCCCTCGATCCGGTGATCTGTGTCGGAGAGAGCGTGCAGCTGCAGTTTAACGTCGACGGGCCGGCGCCGGAATCCTTTACCTGGGAGCCGCAGGACGGCACCCTGAGCTGTACCGATTGCTTCGACCCGGTAGCAACGCCCTCGGTCACCACCGAGTATTCCGTCACGACGGAATATCCGGCCTGCCCGCCTTCGGCCGCCACCACCATCACCGTGATCCCCGAACCGGTGCTGCAGCCCAACGGCGGCGTCATCTGCCTGGGCGAATCCATCCAACTCAACCTGGCCGCCGATACCCTTTCTACCTATTCCTGGACGTCCCCCGATGATCCAGGATTTGTATCCGACGAACCGTTGCTGACCGTAGCGCCGCAGCAGACCACCACCTACGTGGTAACGGCGACCAACGATTGCGCCACGCGGCAGGAAGAGATCACCGTCCGGGTGATACAACCGGCCACGCTGAGCATCATCGATGATTTTACGGTGTGCAGCAACGAGCCGGTTACGCTGACCGCAGAGGGCTCCGCCCCCGATGATGTCGATCAGACCTACACCTGGAGCTGGGCGGATACCTCCGCGACCGGCCCGGTGCTTGATTTTGATGCGCTGGAGACGACTACTCTATTCCAGGTGTCTTATACTTACGGCCCCGACTGCGGCACGCTGACCGACTCGGTCCTGGTGACCGTCAACCCGGCGCCAAGCCTCGTGTTCCCCGACGATACGGTGATCTGTCGGGACGAATCGATCGTGCTGAACCTGGACCCCGATCCGGAGTTCACCACTTACAGCTGGTCTTCGCCGGACGACCCGGCCTTCACGTCCAACGACCCGGCGCCCGAGGTGAGCCCCATGGAAACGACTACCTATCAGGTAACCGCCACCACCGAATTCTGCCCGCCCCTCGATACGCAGGTAACGATCGTCCTTTTTGAAGATCCCAACCTGTTCGTCACGCCTGATACGATCATCTGCCCGGGCGATTCCATCACCCTCAGCGCCACCACCGATGCGGAGCCGGGCCTGCAGGAATCATTTACCTGGTCGATAGACGGCGCCGTCATCGGGGAAGGCCCTGCCGTTACCCTCTCACAGGTAGAAACGCCGGTCAACGTCGACCTGACTTACGTATACGGCGAGAACTGCGGCACCGTACTGGATTTCGTTTTCATAGATGTGGATGACCTCGTCATCATAGACCCGATCAGCATCGAGCCGGCCGAGTTCGATTCGACCAAGGTCGTACCGGCCGGCACCGAGTTCACCCTGGTCACCGGCATCGAGCCCGACGAGCCCGGCTACACCCTGGAATGGACCTGGGACGGCGAGGGCCCCGTCGGTATTCCTGACGGAACGACGCTCGATCCCGAATTCCCGCTTCCCGGCCTGTACAGTTATATTTTCACGGTGACGACGCCGGATGCGGGCTGTGTATACCAGGTCGTCACCGACGTGGAGATCATTCCCGCGCTCGCTGAGATGCCCAACGCTTTCACCCCGAACGGCGACGACGTTAACGACCGCTTCGCGCCGGTGGTGTTCGGCGGCGTAGAAGTAACGGAATTTAAGGTATACAATCGGTGGGGCCAACTGGTCTACGACAATGAAGACCCAATGGGCTGGGACGGCACCTTCAATGGGGAGCCGGCGCCTTCGGACGTATACCTGTACTTCATCGTTATCGAATCGCCCGGATTGGCGGAGCCGATCAAGCAGCAGGGCGAGGTGGTGTTGCTGCGGTAAGTGATTACAGGGTCTTGAAAGAGCCGCTGCTGAAGACGGAGGCCGCAAATAAGAGATGTTTGGATGCTAACCTAGCATCTCTAAAAGCTTTGCTAATGCGGCCTTCGTCCAGTTCACCGCAAATTTTCGTTACCCCCTCGGAGGCAGGTAATTAGCCTATCAGAACCGAAACGCCGCCGCCAGGCTGGGCAGGATCGGCAATTGATTTACCCGGGTATTCGTGATGCGGTCTACGTAGAAGATATTCTCCCGGTTGTAGGCATTGGTGACACTCACCGTGATATCGAGCCCGGTGTATCGGGAAAATTCAATCGTCTTTTTCAAGGAAAGATCGAGGCGGTGATAATCCGAAAGGCGGCCGGCGTTGCGATCCCCGTCGAGGATGGTGCCGAGGTTAAAGTTCCCGGTCAGCACGTCCGTCAGGATCAGATCGCTGAAAGGCACCTCTTCGTAGAAGCCCTGTGTTTGGGTAAACGGAAAAGCCGAGCCGTAATTCCAGCGGGCGCTGGCCTCCCAGGAGCGGTCTTTGCCGAAGGCGTGGGTCAGCAGCAGGTTGACATTATGGCGGCGGTCGAAGATAGTGGGATAGACCTGTTCGCCGTCGTCCCGGTCCACTCGCGCCAGTGAATAGGTCATCCAGAAGTAAGTGCGCGGCGTCTGATAGCGCAAAGAAAAGTCGATGCCGTAAGCATTACCCGTTTCCACCTGAAAATCCGGGTCCTGCGGGTCGATCTTGTTGCGGTTGATCTGGATCAGCTGGTTAAACCGCTTGTAGTAGGGCTCGATATTGATGCTGACCTGGTCGCTGACGTCGATTTCCAATCCTCCGACAATATGGCTCGCTTTCTGGATGCGGTGGTTGGTCGGTTCGTCGGAGCCCGGCTGCAGCAGTTCTTCTTCGGGCCCGGCCAGGAAGCCCACGAAGAAGTTGACCACGTCGAGCTCGTTCACCGTACTGATGAGGTTCTGCGAATAGAAACCACCGGCCGCCTTGAAGCGCACGTTATCCGAAAAAGCGTATTTCAAACCGAAGCGCGGCTCGAAAGAGGCCGTACTTTGCGAAGCGTAGTACTGCAGTCGAAAGCCCGGTTCGAGGATGAGATCTCCCACCTTCTGTTTGTACTTGATGTAACCGGCGATCTCGGTGGTAAAGTCTTTTTGTTCGAACTGCAGGCCGACGGGATTTGCGAATTGGAAATCGGTATTGAAGCCGTTGAATTCGAACCCGTACTGCACCGAGTTACGGTAGCCGAAATACGAGAAGTTGAGCAAGGCGTTGAAGTTATTGATGGCGCTCGACCGCGGCCGGCCGTCGGCTTCGGTCAACTGGACATCATAGCTGGTCAGGGCCACCGTCCCGTCGATCACCACGTTGGAATTGGGCGGCACCAGAGTAAAGTTGGCCCCGCCGCCGATGGTGTTCCAGTTGAGGTTGGCGATACCCAGGAAATCGAAGCGGTCGTTGTAGTTGATCCCGAAGAGGTCCAGCTTACTGCCGTTGCCGGCCAGCAGCGATATTTTGGCGTACAGATCGGTATACTGGTAGGGCAGGCCGATCTCGTCGAGCACGTCGGCCAGCGTCGTATCGCCGGTAGCGAAGGAGAAGAACGAAGTATCGGTAGCGTAATCGTAGAAGATCTTGGACGACTCGTCGAGGTACGAGTGCTTCGCCGTCAGGATAAAGGAGGAGCTGCCGCCCGTTTCGGGATTCAGCTTTTTGATGGGGCCTTCCACCAGCGCCTTGGCCTGGAAGGGGCTCGCGGAGACCAGCCCACTGAATCGTTTTTTATTCCCCTCCCGCGTTTTGATGTCGACGATAGCGGAAATGCGGCCGCCGTGCTGGGCGTTGAAGCCGCCGGTGAGCACGTCGACGTTGCGGATGGTTTCCGTTTCGAAGACGGAGAAAAAGCCGATCGAGTGAAACGGATTGTAGATCGTCATCCCGTCGAGCATGATCCGGTTCTGCACCGGCGAACCGCCCCGGATGTAGAGCTGGCCGCCCTGGTCGCCGGAGACGATGATGCCGGGTAGTACCGGCAGATACTGGGCGATATCCGGTTCGCCGCCCGTCGCCGGCAGGGCCTTGATCTGCTCTGAGGTTACCGTCAATTTGGATACCTGTACATCCGACCGCGCCTGCTCGCGCTGGCTCGACACGTCGACCGTCGCCAGCTGTACAGCCGCGGTTTTCAAGAAGATGGTTTCGTAGACGATCTCGCCGGCGTCGAGTTGGACGTCGATCGTGTCCGCCCCGTAGCCGGTGTAGCTGGTTACCAGGGTATAGTTGCCGGGCTCCAGGTCGCCGAGCGAGAAAAACCCGTCAAAATCGGTATTGGTGCCGATCTCGGTATCCAACAGTCGCACAGTGCCGTAGATGATGGGCTCACCGGTCTCTTCGTCGTAAACATTGCCGCGAATGATCCCGGTCTGGGCGCCGGCGGCGAGGCTGAACAGGCTGATCGTGAGGAGTAAAAGCGATCGCTTCATGCAAGGTCGTTTTCGCAAATGGTGATTGTAACGTCTTTACGGCTTAACCCGGATTATTCATGGATTAATCTATTGCGAAGCCATAAATAAACCGGGTTAACCGTCGAGTGGCGAACAAGGGGCAAAGATAACGGCAAAAGCGCCTGCCGCAAGGTTTTCTTTTGTCTTTTTAAAAACAAAGTGGAGGTAGGTCAGGAGGACTGCCGGCCCAGGGCGCGGCGTTTGGCTTTGCGTTCCTGTTTTTCCTGCCAGATGCGGGCCCGGCCGTAATAGTCGATGAAGTTATTGTTGAGGATGCGCACGGCTTTGGTCTGTTTTTCTGCTTCGCCCAGGAAGGTGGTGCGCACAAAAAAGGGAAAAGGTTCCGCGATTTGCTGGAGGCTGTCGTTCAATACGATAAGCGCCGGCATACCCGATTGGGCGGCCGGAGGCTGGATCCGGCTGAATTCCGCGGCGAGGTATTTGACCGAATCGAGGTCGAGGGGCTCGACCGGCTGCAGCGCCGCATCGAAGAGGTAGCCGTCGGTGTCGTTGGCGAGGATGTAGCGGCTGTGGCGGGCGTAGAAAAAGTAGACCGGGCAATAGTCGAACCCTTCCGCGAAGGCCGCCCGGATCTTTTCATTTTGGCGGTTTTGCGCTTCGGTAAACTGCTGCGCCCTTTCCACCAGGCCCGTGCGCTCCATCGCCTGGGCTTTGCCGGCTCCGGAATGCAGGCGCACGAGCAGCACGCCTTCCCTAAGCTCGATGATGTGGTCGGTGGCCGCTTGTTTACGCAGGCGCGCCGCTTTACAGGAAACGATCAGCAACAGCAGGCTGAAAACCAGCAATCTGGTCGGCATTGACAGGTATCTTTTTCGGATTTATCGGTCGAACAAAAATAAAAAGAATAAAACGAACGGCAGAGCGCCTCTTGGTTTCCGGCGCTTTTCACCACTGCAGCGCCGTCGCCCCTTCCCGCAACAGCTCCGGCGCATCCCCCGTGCAGTCGACCACCGTCGAAGGCACGTTGCCGCCCGGCCCGGAGTCGATGACAATGTCCACCAACTTGCTGAAATCATCGTAGATCTCGCTGGGATCGGTGAAGTACTCCAGGACCTCGTCGTCGGATTTCAGCGAGGCCGTCAGCATGGGGCGCCCCAGGGCTTCCACGATCGCCAGGGGCACGGCGTGGTCGGGAATGCGGATGCCGATGGTGCGCTTGCGGTTGCGGAACAGCTTCGGCACCTGGTTGTTGGCGTTCAGGACAAAGGTAAAAGGCCCGGGCAGGTTTTTCTTCATCACCTTGAAAACCTGGTTGTCGATTTGCTGAGTGAAGTCAGACACCTGACTGATGTCTTTGCAGATCAACGACAGCATCGCTTTGCCGGGGTCGAGCCCGCGCAGCTTACAGATGCGATCCACTGCTTTGGAACTCATCATGTCGCATCCCAGCCCGTAGATGGTGTCGGTCGGATAGATTACCACCCCATCCGCCTTCAGGCTTTCCACTACCTGGTCGATCTTGCGCGCAGCCGGGTTGTCGGGATTGATTTTTAACAACATAGTCGATCAGATCTTACTTGCTGAAAGAATGTAGGAGCATCTGTTAAAGATAAGCATTCTTCCCCATCAATCCTCGTCTTCGAACAGGTCGTCGTCCAGCATATTGGCGAGGAGGTCGCGGAACGAAAGGCTGGCCTCCATGATGTCTTTGTTGATGACGTTGAATTCCGACAAGCCGTGCAACACCAGCTCCATGTAGGCGTAAATCTCTTCCCCTTTGGCGTCTTTCTGGTAGCCTTCCACCAGCTTGCGCAAGCCGGCTACGCTATCCAGCATCTTCCGGTATTCTTTGTCGTCGGAATCGTTGAGCAGATCGATGGTATTGCCGCCGGAGAACCAGGCGCGGATGGTGCCGAAGGGGTCGCGCTCCTCCCCTTTCTTGAGCTTGTCGGGATTGGGAAAATGGTCGAGGAACAACTTTTTGACGGCCTTGCCGAGCAGGGCCAGCGCTACGTGGTACGGCCCTTCCTGCTCCCCTTCGTAGACGAGCTCCACCTTGCCGGTAATAGCCGGGATCACACCCCAGAAGTCGCTGACGCGCACCGTGGTTTTCTTACCGTGATTAATGAGCATGCGGCGCTCGGCCGTGCTCACCAGGTTTTCGTAGCCGGAGATACTCAGGCGCGCCGACACCCCGCTTTTCTCGTCGATGTATTCGCTTTCGCGCGCTTCGAAGGCGATCTGTTCCAGCAGGGTCTGCAGGATTTCCGGTACGACCACCGTTTCGCGTTGCTTCGGCGTGAGCAGTGCTTCCTGGAGGGTGATCTGCCGGGCGATGTCGATCGTTTTGGGGTAGTGGGTCAGGATCTGGCTCTCGATCCGGTCTTTGAGCGGCGTGATGATGCTGCCGCGGTTGGTATAGTCTTCCGGGTTGGCGGTGAAGACGAACTGGATATCGAGCGGCAGCCGCAACTTAAACCCGCGGATCTGGATATCGCCTTCCTGCAGGATGTTGAAGAGCGACACCTGGATGCGGGCCTGCAGGTCGGGCAATTCGTTGATCACGAAGATGGAGCGATGCGAACGCGGCACCAGTCCGAAGTGAATCACCCGCTCGTCGCTGTACGGCAGCTTCAGGGTAGCCGCCTTGATGGGGTCGACGTCGCCGATGAGGTCGGCCACGCTGACGTCGGGCGTTGCGAGCTTCTCTACGTAGCGCTCGCTGCGGTGCACCCATTGGATAGGCGTATCTTCGCCGTGTTCGGCCACTTTTTCCTTCGCTGAGCGCGAGATGGGATGCAGGGGGTCATCCATCAGCTCGCTGCCCGCAACGATGGGCAGGTATTCGTCCATCAGGTTGATGAGCAGGCGGGCGATGCGCGTCTTGGCCTGACCGCGCAGGCCCAGCAGCAAAATATTGTGGCGCGAGAGCACCGCGCGCTCGATGTCCGGCAACACCGTATCGTCGAAGCCGATCACCCCGTCGAACACTTTTTCGCGGTTTTGCAGCTTCTGGATCAGGTTGTCGCGCAATTCCTCCTTAATCGATTTGGAACGATAACCGCTCGCCCGGAGCTGGCCCAATGTCTGTATCGAATCTATATTCATACCGTTATTTTGTTCGGACAAAAACGTTATTGAAACGCAATACCTTGTAGATAGTTTTCCCGCGCCGGATGGATTTTCGGCCGGGAGCGCAATTCTTTGTTCGGGTCTTTGGAGGAGGGTCTATGGTCTTTGGCCGCACGGTAGCGCTGAAGACCGGGGATCAACGACCAAATTCCTTAACTTTGACCTAAATGAACGGCAAATGATCGACAAAGTCAAACGGGCGTTCCAGGAAGCGTCGGATTTTCTGCGCGACCAGGCCCAATCGCTCAAAGAAGGCACCCGCGACAAGAGCTTCCAGATCATCGAAGACTGGCTCCAGGTATTCCCCAAGCTGGAGATCTACGGGTTGGAGATGACCAGCTTCGCTATGTCTTTCGCCCTCAGCCCCGGACTGGAGGTGGAGCTCAAGGGCAAACACGAAGACTTCACGCAGGAACGCCTCAAAACCCTGATCGCCGAAAACGCCCGCCACCCGGCTACCCTATCGGTGCTCACCACCATACGCACGGCTTACAACCTCCACCGCCGCACTTACGCCAACCTCAATGACCCGCTTATTGTCAAAGTGAAAGTCCGGATCTCGCCGGAGATTAAGGTGTATATCGGGCAGCCGCTTATTGAGTAATGCCTGCCAGTCGGACGACTAAAAGTTAATATTGCCATAACCCGCCAAACCTTGAGCCCTTGCCAGAATCTTGTTATCTTGCTGTTTTGTGCTTTTTGTAAATCATTTTCACAAAAAACGGTCAAAACCATTCAGTTTTTCGATGGTTACGAGGGTATATGAATTTCCCGCTGCAAAAAATTGAAAGCCACCTCGATGAACAGTCGCTCCTGCAGGGCGAGCTCATCTACGAAGCGGAGGGCGTCGTTGCCCTGACCGAGGTGGAGCGCAATTTGTGGGTCGCCACCGTTGAGGAAGGCGACCGGACCTACGAAGTGGAGATCAAGATCAGCCCCTCGAAGGTCAACGCCGCTACCTGCGAGTGCGCGCGCTTCCGGGAGGAAGGGCAGTGCAGCCACCTCGCCGCAGCCCTGCTTAGCCTGCGGCGGGAAGTCGACCGGCGGAAAAAGAAAAAGCAGCCGGCGCCCCAAAAGCGACGCACCCGCAAGCTCACCACCGGGGTGGTGCTGGAGAACGTCGACCGCGACGACCTGGTGGCGTTCGTACAGCAGTACGCCAAGACCAACCGCAGCTTCGCACTGGCCCTGAAAGCACGCTTCGCCCTCAACGTCTCGGTCATCGAAAGCAAAGACAAATACCTGCAGCTGCTCGACAGCACGCTGAGTATGGCCCGCAAGCCCGACCGCACCATCTCGCTGCGCGGGAGCCGTAAGATCCGCAAGGTGCTCATCGAGATGCACGCCCAGATCGAAGAAGCCACCACCAAACAGTACTACTCCGAAGCGATCACCATGGCCCAGAGCATCATCGAAAAGATGACGCCCGTGCTGCGCAAACTGGAAAACCTGAAGTCCGAACTGCAGGAGCAGATCACCCTCGCCTTCGACGCCCTGCGCAAAGTAGTGGACCGCAAGCCGGCGCCCGACCTGCTGCGGCAACTCTGGGAATACCTCTTCGAGGAGTGCCGCAAACTCACCTACCGCAACAACCAGATCGACCAGCTCTTCTTCCGATTGCTCCTACACATGGCCGACGACAACGACCGCCGCAGCCAGCTGGAAACGCTGCTGGAAGAACATATCCTGCGCTACCGCCGCGAAAACCGCAACGCCTCGCCCCTGCTGATCACCTTAATCAAACTGCTGGAACAAAACCAGGAGCCGGAACGAGCCCAGCAACTCATCGAACAAAACCTCTCCAATCCGGAGCTCCTGCGCTTCGGCCTGCGCCGGGCCCGCCAACGCGAAGACCACGAACGCGTCAAAAAACTGGCCCTGCTCGGCCTCGACCTCGACTACCCGCCTTCGGTGCGCGCCGAGATCGAAGAACACCTCTTCTACCTCGCCCAGCTCGAGGGCGACAACAGCACCATCGCCAAATACGCCACCCGCCGCTTCCTGCAGTCGTTCGACTTTCAGTACTACGACGCGCTGAAATCGTCGATCGGCGAAGACTGGAACGAGAAGTGGCCGGAACTCATCGGCGCCATCCAGCGCCGCCCCTTCGCTCTTGACAACCGCCGGGCCATCGCCGAGATCTACCGCCGCGAAGGCCGCTGGGAACAACTGGTCGCCTACCTGAACCACAGCCGCTCGCTCGACCTGCTGCAAGCTTTCGCCGAACACCTGCGCAACCACGACCCCGACACCCTCCGCGACCTCAGCCTGGCGCTGCTGCGCGGCTACCTGCAGGAACACCTGGGGCGAAAGACTTCACAGCGCATCCGCGGCTTCCTGCTGCACCTGCAGGAACAAGGAGCCGATGAGATCGCCGGCAGGCTGGTGGAACAACTGCGGGAAGAATACCCGGAACGACATAGCTTGATGGAGGAGCTGGGAACGGTGGGGGTGTAATACCGGTCAAAATGGCTTTTATTCAATCCAGTGCAATCTTTCCTATTCCGCACCTCCGGCACGGCACTACTCTTAGAAAAGATTTACAGCCTCAGAGAACATAGCCCCCTGTAATGCTTTTATGAAGTATAAAGAACTGCATGGCGATCCTTTTTTCCATCCTGGCGATATTTTTTGCAAGCCTGCTTGCGGCTTTCTTCTACCGCAGGTACCGGCGCGTCGCCCTGCCCGTTCTCAGCCTGTTCCTGCTGGGCGTCATTACCTATTTCGGCGGGTTCGTAAGCCCCGTCCTGCAGGGAGAAACGATCATCAGGGAAGTATCCTGGGTGGGTTCGCTGGATATTCATTTCGCCTTTTTAGTGGATGGCCTGAGCCTGTTCTTTGCCCTCCTGATCACCAGCTTCGGCCTCCTCATACTGTTGTACACCTCCAAGTACATGGAGCACAGCTCTCAGAGCGGTCGCTTCGTCAGTTACCTGTTGTTGTTTTTAGGGTCGATGCTGGGCGTCGTTCTCTCCGCCAATCTGATAAGCCTGTTTGTCTTCTGGGAGCTCACCAGCTTCAGCTCGTTCCTCCTCATCGGCTTTAACCACCGCAAAGAAGCATCGAGGCGAGCTGCTGCGCAAGCTTTGCTGATCACCGCCGGGGGCGGGCTGGCGCTGATGTCCGGGTTTATTTTTTTGGAGATCAGCAGCGGCAGCGGCTACAATTTGGTCGAGATACTCGCCCGGCCCGAAGCGGTAGCCGGCAGTCCCCTGCGCACGGCCGCCATCATCCTCATTGCGGTGGGAGCGATTTCAAAATCCGCCCAGTTCCCGCTTCATTTCTGGTTGCCCAACGCCATGGCGGCGCCCACGCCCGTCAGCGCCTACCTGCACTCTGCCACTATGGTGAAAGCAGGGGTCTACCTCGTATTTCGGCTGAATCCGTTGTTCCAGGATGTCGCCCTCTGGCACCACCTGCTGGGCGTTACGGGCGCCCTGAGCATGAGTTGGGGGGCGTTCAAGGCTTTCCAGGAAGACGACCTCAAAAAGATCCTCGCCTACACCACCATCAGCGCGTTGGGCATCTTTTTTATGATGGTCGGCCTGGGAGGGGAAGCAGCTATGAATGCCGCTATCATTTACGTGATGGCCCACGCCTTGTACAAAGGCGCCTTGTTCCTCGCCGCCGGCAGCATTGACCACCAAACGGGAAGTAGGCGCATCTCTCAATTGTCAGATCTGAGCAGTAAAATGCCGGCTACCGCCGCCGCTGTCGTCCTATCCGCTGCTTCTATGGCGGGCGTCCTGCCGTTCCTTGGCTTTATCGGGAAAGAGTTGTTGTATGACGCCCTTTTTCACGCCGACCATGACCTGGCCCTGGTATACCTGGCCCTGCTGTTTTTGGCCGGCGCTTTCTTTACGGCAGTGGGTATAGATATTGTCTACAATGCATTGATAAAGAAGGGCGCGCTGCAGGACAAACCCATCCGGGAAGCCCATTTTTTCATGGCCTTCCCTCCCCTGCTGTTGGCGGCCGTCAGCCTGCTGGCCGGAATGGCCCCGGCGATATTGGCGGAGCCCCTGCTGCAATGGTCGGCAGCCGGCATTCACGGCGCTGAGCCTTCTATGAAGCTGAAGCTGTGGCACGGATTTAATTTTGTGTTCATGCTGAGCGTAGCCACCCTGCTGAGCGGGGCCGGCTTGTACCTTGCCCGCAACCGCCTGCGCCAGTTCAGCAAACCGTCCTGGCTGTCGGCAGACTACCTTTACGACCGCCTCGTGAACGCCACCACGTCTTTGGCTGAGTTCGTCACGGAGATCCTGCAGAACGGGTACCTGAGAAAATACATCACCATGGTGATCCTGGCGTTTTCCTTTCTAATGATCGCCGCTTTGGTAGACGGGAAGCTCTTCTATCCGATATCCTTGGAAGAGCTGTTCAGGGGATTGCAGATCTACGAGCTTGTCATTTTTGCGTTTGTCACCCTGGCCGTTATCTTTTTGTTCAAAGTCAGGTCGAGGCTGATCGTAACGGCAACGTTCGGGATAATCGGATACAGCATTGCGCTGGCCTATACCCTGTTCAGTGCGCCCGATGTAGCCATCACCCAATTTCTGGCGGAGACCCTCACCCTGATCCTGCTGATTTTGATCATTCACCGGCTTCCGTCTTATACGCTGAAAAAACCCATCGCCCGCATAAAATATTTACCGGCGGCCATCCTGTTTGGGGTAGTGATGTCGATCACCTCCTTCATTCTGCTCGATCAGGACAAAGATTCGGCCCTGCAGCGCTTTTTTCTCGAAAAGAGCATCAGCGAAGGAAAAGGCCAAAACGCGGTCAATGTGATCCTGGTAGATTTTCGCGCCCTCGATACGCTGGGAGAAATTACCGTGCTTACGGTCACTATGATCGGCATTTTTGCCCTCCTGAGGTTTCAACCCGATCAATCTGAGCTATGAGGACACTGATATTATCGACTTTACTGAGGGCGCTGACGCCTCTTTTTATCAGCTTTGCCCTTTACATGTTTTTCCGGGGGCACGATAAGCCGGGTGGCGGATTTATCGCCGGCCTGATCGCTTCTATCCCGTTTATGCTCCACGCTATGGTCTTCGGGTATAAGCGGACAACCCGCGTTTTCAAGATCAGGCCCCACCTGCTGGCCGGCCTGGGATTGCTGCTGGCGCTCGTTAGCGGTATGTTCTCCGTCGTGAAGGGAGAGCCGTTTCTCAGCCCGGCCTGGGTTGACGAAAAGCTGCCCCTGATAGGGAAGATCGGAACGCCCATCTTCTTCGATTTTGGCGTGCTGCTGGTCGTTTTCGGAGTGGTGCTGCAGATAACCTTTTTACTAACTGAGGAATAACATCTTATGAATCTAATCATAGCATTGATCATCGGCGTCCTGTTTTCGGCCAGCGTTTTTCTGATGCTCCAGAAGAGCTTTTTCAAGCTGATCATCGGATTTATCCTTTTCGGTTACGCTACGATATTTTTCCTTTTCACGGTGGGCGGCACGACCAAAAACGCCCCTCCGCTCATTGCGCCGGAAGCGAAGCCCGTGGAAGAACTGGCAGATCCTTTACCTCAGGCGCTGACTTTAACGGCTATCGTAATCAGTATCGGCGTGCAGCTATTCGTCATCGTCCTGCTGAAAAAAGTGTTCGAAGAAGTGGGTACTGCGGATTTGGACGAATTAAACACAACTGACAACATTTAGTGAGCGACATCATGACTCCAATCATACTCCTCCCGCTTTGGGTTCTCCTTACCGCCTTTATCGGCTGCATCCTCTTCTGGAAGTACGCCAGGGTTCAGGCGGTCATCGCGGTAAGTTCCGGCGCATTGTATTTGCTGGCGGCGGTCTGGCTATTCGCTACCGTATACCAGAGCGGCATACAAGTGGTGCAGATCGGCAATTGGCCGGCCCCCTTCGGCATTACCCTGGTGGCCGACCTTTTTGCTTCGGGCATGGTGCTGATCTCAGCCGTCATAGCATTTGCGATCATCCTGTATTCGTTGCAGGACATATCGGCGGAGCGAAAGAGGAAGGGCTTCTACCCGGTCTTGCTGGTCATGATGTTCGGCGTTTGCGGTTCCTTTCTGACGGGTGATGTCTTCAACCTGTATGTTTGGTTCGAGGTAATGCTCGTCGCCTCCTTCGTGCTGATCGTTTTGGGCAACCGGAAAGGGCAACTTGAAGGCGCCGTGAAGTACGTAACGCTGAGTTTTATCTCCTCGGGCTTCTTGCTCACCGGTACGGCAATCCTGTACAAATTGACCGGAACCCTCAATATGGCCGACCTATCGGTGGCCATTGCCCAACACCCCAATCAGGAACTGATCACCCTTGCCGCCGTTTTTTTCCTGGTAGGGTTTGGCATCAAAGCAGCGATCTTTCCTTTTTTCTCCTGGCTCCCCGCTTCCTATCCTACTCCGCCCATTTCGGTGGTGGGGCTGATGGCCGGTTTGCTGACCAAAGTCGGGGTCTACGCCCTCATCCGTTTTTTCACCCTGTTATTTACGTATGATTTGCCCTCCACCCATTCCCTGCTGCTCATCCTGGCGGGGCTCACCATGTTTTTCGGGGTATTGGGCGCCGTTGCTCAACGCGACTTTAAAAAGATACTCTCCTTTCATATCGTGAGCCAAATTGGCTACATGATCATGGGATTGGCCTTGTTCACGCCATTGGCCATTGCGGGCTCGATCTACTACATCGTCCATCATATTCTGGTCAAGACGAACCTTTTTCTGATCAGCGGGATCGTCAAGGTAACCCATGGGCGCTATTTGCTCGGAAAGCTGGGAGGCGTTTACGACCGGTTTCCCTACGTCACTGTGCTATTCGTCATCTCCGCTTTTTCGCTGGCGGGCATCCCGCCCCTTTCCGGCTTCTGGGGCAAATTCATCCTGGCGAAAGCGGGGTTTGACGCCAACCACTACTTCATTGCGGCCGTTTCCTTATTGGTGGGCCTGCTGACCTTATTTTCCATGAGCAAAATATGGGTATCCGTATTTTGGTCTTCCGCGCCCGAGGAGACGAAGAGCGATATCAAATACGATAGCAGGACGTTGTTTAAGTCGCACTATCTGCTCCTCCTTTCGTCGGCCTTTCTGGCGCTTTGCACGCTTTTTCTGAGTTGCTATCCGGAGGCGCTGATCTCCATCTCAAAAAGAACGGCCGAGCAATTGTTAGACCCGCAGGTTTACATTCAGGCGGTCCTGAAAAACAACTACTGATTCAAATGGTCATACTTCTCAACATACTGATAGCCACCTTGATGACCTGG
Organism: uncultured Saprospiraceae bacterium; assembly: GCA_964419545.1. Classification (GTDB taxonomy): domain Bacteria; phylum Bacteroidota; class Bacteroidia; order Chitinophagales; family Saprospiraceae; genus CAYQQU01. The sequence goes on from CAYQQU010000039.1 coordinate 50,085, forward strand.
TTCACCCAGGCCGTTTATCCCGGCATCCCGACCACCGGTTTCATGACCCTCCTGCTGTTTGCGGCCTGGAATACCATACTGTGGCTGTTGATGTTCTTTTACAACGAAGCCGCCTTTTACAAGGTCCGGCAAATAGGCGCCCTGGTCCTGTTTTACCTGAAAGAACTCGTCGCCGCTTCCCTGCGGGTCGCCTACGAGGTGCTGACCCCGCAAGACCATATGCTGCCCGCCGTGGTGGCCATACCACTGGAAGCAAAAACCGATCTGGAGATCACCCTGCTGGCCAACTTCATCACCCTGACGCCCGGCACCTTGAGCATCGATGTATCGAAGGATAGAAAGACGCTCTACATTCACGGGGTGTACGTCAAAGCAGGGGATATTGAAAAAGTGAAAAAGCAAATAAAAGACGGTTTCGAAAAAAAGATACTTAAGATAACCAGAACATGAGTCTTTTTATAACGGCATCGTACATTTCGTTAGGAATTATCATTATCAGCACTTTACTGACGTTGATTCGGTTCATCAAAGGGCCGAGCCTGCCGGACAGGGTCATTTCGCTGGACGTGTTCTCGGCGAACCTGCTGGCCGGATTGGCGATCTATTCGGTCCTGGCCGAAGAAAAAGCCTACCTGAATGTAGCCTTGATCATGTCACTGATCGCCTTCGTCGGTACGATGACTTTCGCCTACTACCTGGTTCAAAAGCGACATAAACGCCAAGAAGATGATTCATGATATATTCAGTGTGATTTTAATAATCGCCGGCTCCATCTTCATGCTGATAGCTTCGATTGGCATGATCAGGTTCCCCGATTTCTACATCCGCAATTCCGCGAGTACAAAGGCGGTCGTTCTGGGAGTGTTGCTCATATTGCTGGGCGTCGGCGTACATTACAACGACACTTTGGTCTTTATCGAGATCTTCGGCATTCTCCTTTTCATTTTTTTGATCGCTCCCCTGGCAGCCCATATTGTTACCCGCGCCGCCGTGATCACCAAGGTGGCGTTCTGGGAAAAAACCAATCTTGAGGAGCTGAGGGAGTATGAAAGAGAGAATGAAGAAGACGAAGGTCAGGACGGGCCGGACGCGGTCCGGCAAAGCCGGGATACTTGAGCAAAATCAATGACGTAAGTGAATATTTAGGGGCCTAACGGCTAAATTTAGGTTTTAAAACTTTATTGGCCAAAAACTTGATATCGGCCGCTTTGAATGATATCTTTGGTCGTAAAGTAGGTACCATTATTGATCTTCTGAATCATACCTTTTAAAAAAGGAGCAAGCATGAAAACATTAGAAAAAACAGCCAAGGAATTTCTCTCAACTCAGGATAAACGTCCCGATGTAAGAGCATTTGTAGAAAAAAATGTCACTCCTTACTACGGTGACGCTTCCTTTTTGAGCGGTCCGACGGAACAAACCAAACAGCTTTGGAAATTGTGCCTCGCCGCCATGAAGGAAGAAGCGGCGAAAAACGGTTGCAAAGCGATCGATCCGGACACCATCTCCGAGATCAACAGCCACGAAGCCGGATACATCGACCGGAACCTGGAAAAGATCGTAGGCCTGCAAACCGACGAGCTCTTGAAAAGGGCCATGAAGCCGTTCGGCGGCATGCGGGTCGTGGAAGGCGCCCTGGAGGAAAGAGGCGCGACGGTAAATCCCAGGGTCAAGGAGATATTCCAATACGTCAAAGACCACAACTCGGCCGTCTTTTCGGCTTATGACCCGGAAATCCGCCGCTATCGCTCTCACGGCATCCTCACGGGCCTGCCCGACAATTACGCCCGCGGACGGATCATCGGCGACTACCGCCGCCTGGCCTTGTACGGCGCCGACCAGCTGATCGCTTTCAAAAAAGCCGATAAGCTGGCCATCGACGGCGAACTGGATGAGCACAAAATAAGGCTGCGCGAAGAGGTCACCGCCCAGATCATCGCCCTGGAGGAAATCAAGAAAATGGGCGAGAGATACGGCCTGGAACTCGGCAGACCGGCGGAAAACGCGCGGGAAGCGATACAATGGGTGTATATGGGCTACCTGGCCGCCGTAAAAGAGCAGGACGGAGCCGCCATGTCGCTGGGTAACGTGTCTTCCTTCCTGGATGTATACATTGAACACGACCTGCAGCAAGGGCTGATCACCGAAGAGGAAGCCCAGGAATTCATCGATCATTTTGTTATGAAACTGCGCATGGTGCGCCATCTGCGCCCCGGCGCTTACGACGAGATCTTCGGCGGCGACCCCACCTGGATCACCGAAGCCCTGGGCGGCCAGTTTGCCGACGGGCGCACCAAAGTCACCAAAACTTCCTTCCGCTTCCTGCAGACCCTCTACAACCTGGGGCCTTCTCCGGAACCGAATATTACCGTACTCTGGTCGGACGGACTGCCCGAAGGATTCAAGAACTTCTGCGCCCAGGTCTCGGTCGACACTTCCTCCATACAGTACGAGAACGACGGCCTCATGCGTGAGGTCAGAGGCTCGGATGACTACGGCATCGCCTGCTGCGTGTCGTACCAGGAAATTGGCAAACGGATACAGTTTTTCGGCGCCCGCGCCAACCTGCCCAAAGCCCTGCTGATGGCTTTGAACGAAGGACGGGAAGAAAAAACCGGGACGCCCATCCTGAACGGTATCGATAAAGTGGAAGGCGAATACCTCGATTACGACGAGGTGATGGCCCGCTTCAAAAAAGCGATGATCCAGGTGGCGGGTGTTTATGTTAAGACCATGAACGTCATCCACTACATGCACGACAAGTACTATTACGAAAAGGCCCAGATGGCGCTGATCGATACGGACCCGGGCGTAGATATGGCATACGGCGCAGCGGGCATTTCCATCATTGCCGATTCGCTATCCGCCATCAAGTACGCTAAAGTGAAGCCCATCCGGGACGAGAACGGCCTGACGGTCGACTTCAAGATCGAAGGGGACTTTCCAAAATTCGGAAACGATGACGACCGGGTGGATTCGATCGCCAACGAGGTGACCGGCTATTTCTTCGAGGTTTTGAAAGCGCACAAGTGCTACAAAAACGCCCAGCCTACCCTCTCGCTGCTCACGATCACTTCCAACGTCATGTACGGCAAAAAAACCGGCGCTACGCCGGACGGCAGAAAGGCGGGTGAACCCTTCGCTCCCGGCGCCAACCCCATGCACGGACGCGATACCAACGGAGCCATCGCTTCGCTGAACTCCGTCGCGAAACTCGATTATCGCCACGCCCTGGACGGCGTCTCCAACACGTTCTCCATCGTGCCGAAATCGCTGGGCAGCTCCCGCGAGAGCCAGCTGGAAAATATGGTCAGCCTGCTCGACGGCTACTTCAGCAAGGGCGCACACCACCTTAATGTGAACGTGCTCAACCGGGAAACCCTGATCGACGCTTTCAACAACCCCGCCGACTACCCGCAACTGACGATCCGCGTATCGGGCTATGCGGTGAATTTCACCCGCTTGTCCAAAGCACACCAACAGGAGGTCATCGCCCGGACCTTCCACGAGAGCATGTAGGCCAATCCATTCCCTCTCGATAGGTTTGTTGGAACCAGACCGGAAATCGACGGAGAACCCCGCGCGGGGTTCTCCGTTGGCTCCAACGCATTTGTCTTTTTGGGTTCAAAGTGAATTGGTTTGAACCCATTGCGGGTTTGGTCTTTGAGCCGAAAACTAACTAACCACACAGTTTTTTGCATGACCGACCATCATCACCGAACAGCACAACAATTACGGGTACATTCCTTTGAGACCTTTGGCACGCACGACGGCCCGGGCATCCGCCTGGTCGTGTTCGTACAGGGCTGTGAGTTCCGCTGCCTGTACTGCGCCAATCCCGACACCCTGCCCATGAAGGGCGGCGAGCTGATCGCACTGGAGGAGATCGTGAGGATGGCGGAAAAACAAAAGCCTTACTTCGGCCGCCAGGGAGGCGTAACGATCTCCGGGGGCGAACCCCTGCTCCAACGCAAATCGCTGCTTCCCTTATTCCGGCAGTTGCACCAGCAAGGCATCCACACCGCGCTGGATTCCAACGGCCGCTTGCTGGACCCGGCGGTAAAGGAACTGCTGGAACATACCGACCTACTCCTGCTGGATGTCAAACACATCGACAACGAATGGCACCAAAAACTCACTTCCCTTCCCAATGATCAGGTGCTGCAGGTAGCCGCCTACCGGGAATCGACCGGCCAGCCGATGTGGCTCCGCTACGTCCTGGTGCCCGGTTGGACCGACCAGCCCGAACATTTGCACGGCCTGGGCCGGCATTTCCAGCATTATCAGACCATAGAGAAAATTGAGATCCAGCCCTTTCACCAGCTCGGTAAACACAAATGGGAAGCATTGGGAAAAACCTATCAGCTGGGCCACCTCCCCCCTGCTTCTTCCGAAGACGTGGCCAAGGCCGAAGCTATTTTTAGTCAGTATTTTAAGGAAGTGAAAGTGAATTGACTCTTTCGGCATTTTACCCGCCATGGACGCCGGCGCCAAGTTCTGCTCAGTATTTATTCTATCTTTCTTAACCCAACTTGCAGTTTTTTGCCCTCCAAATGAGAAAAAATAGCTCTTTTGCTGATCATCTGAATATGTTCATTTTTGTAAATGAAGTATTTAGTATTCTGAAATCGAGTTGTAGTATAGTATGGGTATTGCATTTTTGGATTTTTCTTCTTATATTGCCCCCATGTGGATCAAACCGAGTAACTACTTAGGTTATTTGCATCCCAAATTCAAATCTATTCCCAGCTAGCAGC
>CAYQQU010000040.1:0-52048 GCA_964419545.1 uncultured Saprospiraceae bacterium
TTCCAAAAGCTGGGTTTTGCAGCCAAAATGACTACCTCCAAACAAGCTCTAACCCTTGCTATTGCAACAGTGAAAAGTAGCCCAAAAGAACATTGCTTGTGGAAGCAGTTCTTTATCTTAGATTCGAATGAAGTTTTCCAGAATATGAAAGAGATCAACGCCATCCTATCCTTTTACGACCAACACAAACCGGCGGATCAGCAGGCTGCGATCGCTCTGGTCGTGCGCGTAGAAGAATCGTCTTACCGCCGCGAAGGCGCCCGTATGCTGGTGCTCGAATCCGGTTTTTTCGAAGGTGGCATCAGCGGGGGCTGCCTGGAAGGAGACGCCCTGAAGCGCTCCCAGATCGCCATTATGAAAGGCCAACCCTCGATGGTTACTTACGATACCTCCAAAGACGATGAAAACCAGATCGGCGTCGGCCTGGGCTGCAACGGCATCATCGACGTGCTGATCTCCCCGATCGCCGGAGAGGAAGATCAGAACCTCGCCCTCCTGCGGCGCTGTACGGCTTCCCGCCAGGCGCATATCATCGCTACCGTGACCGGTATCAGCCGGGAAGATCAAGACGTTCGGCTGGGACATGCTTATTACTTCGACTGCGCGTCCGGAACACTGGAAGGCTGCCCCCATCCCGCCCTGGCCGCCGCCGTCACCCGGGATGCGAAGCAGGTGCTCGACGCCCGGAAATCGAAAGTGGCCCGGTACGTGCTCGACGACTTCGAAGCTACCGTCTTTCTGGAGTGGATACCCCCGCAGCTCCATCTCGCCATTTACGGCGACAACTATGACGTCTATCCACTGCTGGACATGGCCGGCGTGCTGGATTGGGACCTCAGCCTGGTCGGTAAGATCGGGAAACTCAAAAAACAACGATTGCAAAAGGTATCGGGCCTCTTTCCCGGATCCGGCGCCGACCGGCCGGCCATCGACAACCGCACGGCCATCGTACTGATGGCGCACGACTACAAGACCGACCTGGCCAACCTCCAGGCCGCCCTGCGCACGGAAGCCCCCTACATCGGCGTCCTGGGGCCAAAGAAACGATTCCACAAAATGCTGGCCGACCTGGAAAAAGCCGGCGCCTCCCCCACCTCTCAACAGATGGAACGCCTATTCGCCCCCTGCGGACTGGAAATCGGCGCCGACACGCCCGAGGAAATTGCCACGAGCATCGTCGCGGAGATCCTGTCGGTGTTCGGCAATAAAAAAGGAGGCTCGCTACGGGAAAAGTCGGGACCTATTCACGAGCGGGTTTGATGCTACGAACAAAGCATTATCCCCGTCGCTCCCACAAAATATTTTCACTCCGCAGTTGCGCTACCGCTTCCCGGATGTACTGAACGGCCCGGTCGACCTCTTCTTCGGTCGTTTTCCGGCCCAGGCTTATGCGCAGCGACGCGAAGGCCAGCGGTTCGTCTAACCCCATCGCCGTCAGAACGTGGGAGGGGAACTCCGCCGCGGAGTTGCAGGCGCTCCCGTTCGAGACGGCCATCGACCGGCTGAGGGCCCGCAGCAAGTACTGGCCGTCGACATACGCAAAGGAAACGTTGGAGGTATTGGGCAGCCTGGCCGCTTTCTGTCCATTGATGCGCACCTCGGGAATGGCCTTCATCCCTGCTTCAAAATGCCGGCGCAGGCGCTCCATTCGCTTGCTTTCCACTGCACGGTGCTGCTCCGCCAGGCGGATCGCCCGGGCCAGCCCCACGATCAGCGGAACGTTGTAAGTGCCGCCCCGCAAGCCGTGCTGTTGCCCGCCTCCGTGAATGAAGGGAGTTAGTTTTTCTGCGGCGGCTTTGCGGATGAAGTTGAAGCCTATGCCTTTGGGCCCATACACCTTATGCCCCGAAAAGCAGGCAAAGTCGACCTGCTCGAAAAGCGAGTCCAGCGAAAGTTTGCCCAGCGCCTGCGTAGCATCCATAAACAGAGGAACGCCCTTTGCCCGGCATATAGCCGAAATCGTCTCCAGGGGTTGGATCACCCCTGTCTCATTATTGGCGTAGAGGATGGCGGCCAGCGCAGTAGCGGAAGTAATGGCGCCGTCCAGCTGATCGACATCGATGAGGCCGTCTCGGTTTACCCCCAGGTAGGTCACCCGCACCCCGCTGCTTTCCAGGTGGCGACAAACGTCCAGTACGGCTTTGTGCTCCGTCTGCGTGGTGATGATATGGGTATCGGCCGGTTCTTTGCCTTCAATAATTCCCTTGAGGACCATGTTGATGCCTTCCGTCGATCCGGAAGTATAAACGATCTCATCGGAGCGTATGCCCAGGGTGGAAGCAATCTGGCCGGTCGCTTCGTCCAGCGCGTCCTTGGCCATCCAGCCGTAAGGATGATGGCTGCTCGACGCATTGCCGAAATGCTCGCCGAAATGAGGAAGCATGGCCTCCAGCACCTCGGGATCGCAGTAAGTCGTGGCGTTGTAGTCCAGATAAATTTGGGAATACATGTTTTTTTGTCTTTGGGCTTTGGGCTTTGGCGGCCAAAGACCAATCCCTTCCTAGAATTTCTTTCGCTGCAGCATCACCAGCTGAATAAACATGGCGATGGAGCGATCGGAGAGGAAGCCCTGGGGGTTCAGTAATGCGGATAAGTGCTCTGGAGAATAATATAGCTGATGCAGGTAATTGTTTCAGTCGACTGCATTTTCCAGGTATTTCCGGATCACCCCGTTCAGCTCCGTCAGGCGCTCGATAGTCAGTACCGGCGAAAATCCCATTGGGTCGAAAACGGCCTCCGGATTTCTTTTGAGCCAAACCGTATTCATGCCGTAAGCCGCCGCCCCGATGACGTCGAAGGTATTGCCGGATACCATCCACGAACGCCCGGGCTTGGAATAGGTGGCCGTATTGAAATGGCGGTACCCTTTCGGGTTAGGCTTGTACGTCGCCACCTCTTCCATACTGACAACACCGTCGAAGAGGGGAAGGATTTCCGCATGTTCTAAAAGGATCGTAACTGCCTGGCGACTGCCGTTGGAAAAAGCATAAAGATCATGCCCGCTTTCCCTGAGCTGTTCCGCGCTTTCCCTCACATCGGCGAAGGCGGGAAGAGTCTTGTATTGATCCAGCAGTTTCTTTTGCTCAATAGAAGAAGTTTCGAAATAGAGGCTTCTGTGCCGGAGGTACGGAATATTCGCTGCATGCCGGCCATCTTGCCTATTCCGCACCTTCGGCGCGGCAATCAATGCGTACCAAACAGGCTACCGATAGCTCGTCCTGCCAGGACGGGAGCACAATAATGCTTTTCAAAACGAGAATCGCTGAGAATAAACGAACGAATGCCCCCTCCGACTTCCCTCGTTTGGTAATAAAAGACAGAAGATCAACGACGACAACACGTAAACGCTTTGCACTAGAAATTGCTTTTTTACCCTATCTTTACCCAAAGACCAAGCCGCCAATGAAGCGATCATTTCTTTTTTTGTTGCACATCGGATTCTGGGCAGGGTATTTTTTCCTGATGGCCATCGTTCTTTTTGCCGCGCTGCAGGACGACAATATCCCGCCGGAGGATTACGATTACTTCGCTTCCCTCACTATCGGAGTGGGGATCATTCCGCCCGTTATTTCTTTTTATGCTCACTACTTCTACCTCTTTCCCAGGTACTTACAACGAAGGAAGATCCTGGCCTCCGTGCTGGTCAGCATCGGCATTTCCACCGTGGCCATGCTGGTCGGGTTCCTGTTTGTGAAACTGACCTCCGCCGAGGGGTTCACTTGTATTGAAGAAGGAATGCCGTACTCCGTTCCTTTCACGCTTGGCTTGTCGACCCTGCTGGGCGTCATTGCCCTGGTGCTGAAAGGGTTTCTTACCTGGTTCGAGGAACTGAAGCTGAAGGAAGAACTGATGGAAAAAACCCACCGTATGGAACTGGCGCTGGTCAAATCCCAACTGGATCCCCACTTCCTGTTCAATACGATCAACAATATCGATGTACTGATCACCAAAGATCCCGAAAAAGCGTCGCAATACCTCAACAAGCTATCCGACATCATGCGGTTTATGCTCTACGAGACCAAAACGGAAAAGATCCCGCTGGCCAAAGAGCTGGCTTATATCGAAAAATTCATCGAACTCCAGAAAATAAGAACCGCCAACGAAAACTACGTCCACTACGAGGTAAGCGGACGCCCCGATCACAAAGCGGTCGCCCCCATGGTCTTCATCCCGTTCATCGAGAACGCCTTCAAACATTCAGGCAACAAAAAAGTCGACCAGGCCGTGGATATCGCTATTCAAATCCGGGAAAGCGATATTGTATTCAAATGCGCCAACAAGTACGAACCACACCCTTCCTCTCCCAACGGCGCCAACGGCCTGGGCAATGAGCTCATCCAAAAACGCCTGAAATTGCTCTATCCGGAAAACCACCGGCTTGCAGTATCGCGAAACGACCAACAGTACCAGGTAGAACTAATCATTCAAAATGGAACGGTATAAGTGCATCATCATCGAAGACGAACCGCTGGCGCTGGAGCGCACCCGGGCCTACGTCGAAAAGGTGCCCTCCCTGCAGCTGACCCGTACTTTCGAAAACGCTCTGGAAGGGCTCACCTACCTGCAATCCCATCCCGTAGACATCCTGTTCCTGGACATCAATATGGATGAACTATCGGGCCTGGAGCTGCTGGAAAGCGCCGATATCACCTGCCAGGTGATCATCACCACTGCTTACCAGCAGTACGCTCTCAGGGGTTTTGAGCTCAATGTGACCGATTACCTGCTGAAGCCCTTTACCTTCAACCGGTTGCTGCAAGCCGTCAACCGGGCGCAGGCCAACCTCGCCAAACCTCAGATGGAAACGACCGTCGATTTCATCTTTGTAAAAACCGAAAACCGGCTGGAAAAAGTGATGATCCAGGATATCCTGTATATCGAAGGCATGCGGGACTATCGCCGGATCCACACCACCCGGAAGAAGATCATGACCCTCCAGAATTTTTCCGAACTGGAGCAGCTCCTCCCCTCCCACCTGATCTGCCGGGTGCACAAATCCTACATGGTCGCGATCAATAAGATCGAAGCTGTCGAACGCAGCCGCATCCTCCTCGCCGACCAGCGCATTCCCATCTCCGCAACTTATAAAGACGCTTTTTTTGCCAGGATTTCCGGGAAGGCCTGACCCCATTTCGCAGACCGTTCTTTCCTTTTTGCAGGCACATTCGCCGGTTTGGCCTATCGCTTTTCCGGCCGGCCTTCGGCCTTCCTAATTTAGACCCCGGATGTCTAAAACCCGAAACTTATGCTTCGCAACCTTTCCATTTCGCAAACGCCGGAAACCAGCCACTGGAAAAAAGCCGAACCCCTATACCGGTCTACCCGCATCTTATTCGCCGTCGGCGTCATCGGCCAGCTGATATTCGCCTATTACATTATCGCTTTTTATGGCGGCATTGCCGTATCCGGCGATTATGAAAGGGCCAACGAAGCGATGGGGCACGGCGTCATCGCCGGCGACGCGGTCGGCAACTGGGTATTAGGCGTACACCTTTTCCTGGCCGCCGTCATTACCCTGGGGGGACCGGTGCAGTTTATCCCGGCCATTCGCAACCGCTTTCCCACCTTTCACCGGTGGAACGGACGCCTCTATTTCCTTACGGCTTTTTCGATCTCTATTGCCGGCCTCGTCCTGAACTTCATTCGCGGCGCACACGGGGGTATTCCCGGCGCCCTGGGCAACGGACTGAACGCCCTGCTCATCATGTCCTTTTCCGCTCTCGCCTGGCGTACGGCTATGCAAAAAGACTTCAAAGCCCATAAAAAGTGGGCTTTGCGGGCTTTTCTGATGGTGAGCGGGGTCTGGTTCTTCCGGGTGGGCTATGGACTGTGGGTATTGATGACCGGTTTCCAGCCGGTAGGCGTAGAGCCGGACCTGACCGGGCCTTTCGACCGGTTTCTCATGTTCGCGCACTCTCTGGTTCCTTTACTGATCGTCGAGTTTTATTTTTACGCCAAGGAAAAAGCCCCTCCAAAGGTGCAAAAATGGGCCACGGCCTTCTTCGGCCTGTTGAGCCTGTTGTTGGCTGCCGGTATCGTGGTGGTCACTCTGATCTTTTGGGCGCCGCATCTTTGAGGAGCCGTAAGCTGAAAGCAAAAAAATGAAAATAGCGATAGAACCTCATAGCCTTCAACGCTTCTATGCCCGAAAGGAGGTTGTTTGTGAGATTAAAGGACGGCTTTGAAAACAGCGCCTTCGGTCATACCTTCAGCGAACTTGAGACCATTCCCCATAACTTATTGCATAGGATGGAAATTTTAAAGCAGGCGCCAAAAACGCCCGGATATTTTTACCTTGCCGGAAAAATTTCTGTCTGGATATGATCCGCATGTCACACCTCCTGCTTCCACTGCTTTTTCTCGCGTTCGGAAACAACCGGCCTTTTCCGGCTCAACCCGCCGACAATTACCAGCAACTGGTACGCTTGTTCCAGGATTGGCGCACCTTTGAACACCCTCCGCTGCTCGACGGCGCTCCCGACTATACAGCAGAAACCTTCGCCAGGCGACGCCCTGAGTACGAAGCGCTCCGCAAACGCTTGTTCGCCCTGGACACCACCGGCTGGTCGATCGCACAACAGGTCGACTGGCACATCGTCTGGGCGGAAATGAACGGCTACGATTTCAATCAGCGGGTGCTCCGCCCCTGGGCCCGCGACCCGGCTTTTTATAAATCGCTTTGGACCTACCGCAGCGACGTACCCGCACACGAGGGCCCTACCCACCACGCCACCACGGAGATCTGGACCTACGAATTTCCCCTGAGTGCAGCGGAAAAGGAGAGGCTGCTCGGCGACCTGCAGGTGATCCCCCCTCTCAACCGACAAGCCCGGCGAAACCTGACGGGCAACGCCAAAGACCTGTGGTTCGCCGGCATTCGCGATATCCGTACTCAGAGCAAGAACCTGATGGCCATCCTCCAACAGCCGGGCGTAAAAGACGACCCGGCCCTGGCAGCCGCCCTTGAAGCCGCCGTCGCATCCACCGACGAATTGGCCGCCTGGCTGGAAAAGGAAGCCCAGACCAAGACCGGCCCCTCCGGGATCGGCAAGGACAACTACACCTGGTACCTGCAAAACGTGCACCTGGTGCCCCTGACCTGGGAGGACGAAGTAATGCTGCTGCAACGTGAGCTGGCCCGCGCCTGGTCGGCCCTCAAGCTGGAAGAACACCGCAACCGGAATCTGCCGCCCCTGGTGGCCGCCGACTCGCCGGAAGCCTACGACGCCCTCGCCGAAAGCTCCGCACAAAGCCTGATGACCTTTCTGGAACGCGAGAATATGGTGACCGTCAAAGCCTACTTCGATCCGGCGCTGCGGGCGCACCTGGGCGAATTTATTCCCGAAGCGACCCGCAACTTCTTCTGGATCACCGCGCATTACGATCCGCGGCCGCTCTACTCCCACTTTTACCACTGGTTCGAGCTGGCCCGCATGGACAACGAGCCGCACGCCAGCCCTATCCGCCGGGGACCGCTGCTGTACAATATCTTCGACTCCCGCAACGAGGGCATGGCTACCGCCGTCGAAGAGATGTTTATGCAGGCCGGCCTGTACGACGACGACCCCCGGGTACGCGAGATCGTGTATATCCTCATCGCTCAGCGCGCCGCCCGCGGATTGGGTTCCCTCTACGCTCACGCCAACGAAATGACCATGGCCGAAGCCGGCGGCATCCATTCCGAATACACGCCGCGCGGCTGGATGAAAACGGAAAAAGACCTGCTCATCTTCGAACAACACCTCTATCTGCGCCAGCCGGGATACGGCGCCAGCTACATCACCGGTAAATACCTGGTGGAAAAGGCCATGGCGGAATATGCCCGGTTACAGGAAGCCCAAGGCGCCCCTTTCGAAATGGCGGCCTTCTTCGACCAGCTCAACGCCATCGGCAACATCCCGATCGCGCTGGGCCACTGGGAACTGACCGGAATAGACGATGACCTCCGAAGCATCGTCAAATGAAACAGCAATGAAAGTAGCCTTTTGGGCCATCGGCAAAACCAACCCATCCTACCTGCAGGAAGGGATCGACCTCTACCGGGAGCGGCTGCAGCATTATCTCTCTTTTTCCCTGACGATCCTGCCCGACAGCAAAAAAGCCGGCAAACGCCCTCCGGAACAGTTGAAGGAAGAAGAAGGCAAGGCCGTCCTCAGACGCCTCAAACAAGAAGATTTTCTTATCTTGCTCGACGAAAAAGGGAAAGCCTATTCCTCCGAAGCCTTTGCCGCCTTTCTCGATAAAAGGCTGCAACATTCCGGGCGGCGCCTCGTTTTTTTAGTAGGCGGGGCGTACGGTTTTTCGGAAGAGCTCTACCGGCGAGCCGACGATAAATTATCGCTTTCCCCCATGACGTTCTCACACCAGATGGTGCGTCTTTTTTTTATGGAACAACTGTACCGCGCCATGACGATCCTGCGCAATGAACCCTACCACAATCGTTAATGCATGAGCCTTACACTTATTCTGGTTATCCTCACCGGCCTGATCTCTTACCAGGCTTTCAACAACCCGAAAATGCTCTTCAAGCTGCGCTTTCATCCGGCTTCGATCAGCGAACGGGGGGAGTATTACCGCTTTTTGTCGCACGGACTGGTGCACGCCAACTGGGAGCACCTGCTGATCAATATGTTCGTGCTCTACCAGTTCGGGGATTTCATCGAGTTCTGGTTCGGCCGGCTCTTCGGTTCAGGTATGGGCCGCATCATGTTCATTCTTTTTTACCTCAGCGCCATCGTCATCGCTTCCATACCAACCTATTTTAAACACCAGCACAACCAATACTACTCCGCGGTAGGCGCTTCGGGCGCCACCTCCGCGCTGGTGTTCGCATATATCCTTTTTGATCCCTGGAACTGGTTCCTCTTCCCGCCTCTGCCCGCCGTTATCCTCGGCGTAGCTTACCTCTGGTATTCTTCGTATATGGAAAAGCGCGGCATGGACAACATCGGGCACAATGCCCACTTCTGGGGCGCCGTCTACGGGCTGGCCTTTATGATCATTACCGCCGCTTCGCTCAATCCGGGACTGCTCGACCTCTTTATTTCGCAATTTATGCAGGGCCCCCGGCTTCCGGGCTTTTTACAATAAACCATATGTTCTTCTTTTTCTCCAAGGTGCTGGCCTTTCTGATCCGGCCGTTTATCTGGGCGCTGGCTACCCTGCTTTTTGCTTTTCTCACCAAAAGTGAAAAGCGGCGCCGCCGGCTGCTGCTGGCCGGACTGGGCATCCTGCTCGTCTTTACCAACGAGCCGCTATTCAACGCAGTGGCCGGCTGGTGGGAAACGGAAACGATTACCGCCCGGGACATTTCCGAACCATACGACATCGGCATCCTCCTGGGCGGCTATTCGTCCATCGATCCCGCTATCCTTCACCAGCGGTACGACTTCAGCTCGCGCGCCAACCGATTTATCAATACGTACGAACTGTACCGGCGTGGAAAATTCCGGAAATTTCTGCTTACCGGCGGGGCCGGCCGCATCTGGACCAAAGGGGCTATCGAATCGCAAGTGATCGCGGAATACCTCAAGCTCCTGGGCGTACCCGCCGAAGACATCCTGGTGGAGCCCGCCTCCCGCAATACCTGGGAGAATGCCCTGTATTCCCGGCAATTGGTGGAACAACGCTTTCCCGAAGCCCGCTGTCTGCTCATCACCTCCGCCTGGCACATGCACCGGGCAGAGCGGTGTTTCCAACAGGCCGGCCTGGAAGTGACGCCTTACTCGGTCGATTTTTTTTACCGCCAACCCAAATGGTCACCGAAATGGCTGCTGCTGCCCAACCCGAGTATCCTCCGCCGCTGGAACGCGCTCATCAAAGAATGGATCGGCTTGATCGTCTACCAAATGCGCGGCTATGCCTGAATGTGAATCGCAAACCTCATTATAATACCCATGAATAACCCTTGGCAAACCAAATCCATCCGGGAAGTATACCGCAACCCCTGGATCCGCCTCAGCCACCGCGACGTCGTCAACCCCTCCGGCAATCCCGGAATTTACGGCGTCGTTCACTTTCAGAACCTGGCGATCGGCATCGTCCCGCTCGATGCCGACAACAACACCTGGCTGGTCGGACAATACCGCTATACCCTGGAGCAATACAGCTGGGAGATCCCCGAAGGCGGCTGCCCCCTGGGCGATACCCCGCTCGAAGCCGCACAGCGGGAACTGCGGGAAGAGACGGGCATCCTGGCCGACCGATGGACGAAGGTCCTGGATTTGCACCTCTCCAATTCTGTCACCGACGAAGCGGGCATCGCCTACGTCGCCCAGGAACTCACCTTCGGCGAACCCGACCCGGAGGATACCGAAAAACTGGAAGTGCGCCGCCTGCCGTTGACAGAAGCCGTACAGATGGTATTGGAGGGAAAAATAACCGACGCGCTGTCCGTAGCCGCACTGCTGCGCGTGAAGCTCTGGCTGGAAACCCGTTAATATTAATCCGGGTTAACCCGGCTTCTTTTCCACCTCACGCTGCTGCCACTCCAGCTCGTTCACGCCCGACGCTTTCTCCAGTCGTTCGTAATACCGCTCTTTGTCCAGTGTGAGGCCCGGGCTGCCGAAGAGGATGCGCCACCAGGCTCGCGGATTGCGGTAGCGGGCCAGGTCGTGAAAGATGTCGATCCATTCGTGGAAAACGAGGTAGAAAGGATTATAGGAATTCACCGGCTTGAGGATGCCGTAGTCGGGCGTGTGTTCTTCCGCCTGGAAGGTCCCGAACATCCGATCCCAGATGATGAAGGTGGAGCCGTAGTTCTTATCCAGGTATTCCCCGTTCTTGGCGTGGTGCACGCGGTGGTGGGAAGGCGTGGTGAAGATAAACTCAATGGGCCGCGGCAGTTTCCCGATCAGCTCGGTATGGATCCAGAACTGATAAAGTACTTCGATTTGGTTACAGATGAAAAAGACAAAAGGGTCGAAGCCGAACAGGGCTACGGGAATGAAAAAGATGATCTTGATGTGCTGGGTCCAGGAAAGGCGGAAGGAAACCGAAAAGTTGTACTGCTCCGACGAATGGTGCGTGACGTGGGTAGCCCACCAGAACCGCTGCTCGTGGGCGACGCGATGCGCCCAGTAACGGAAAAAGTCGATCACGACCAGGCAGAGCAGATACGACCACCAGGTGTGGGGCACGTACCAGGGCACCAGGTTGTAGAAATACAGGATAATCGCGAAGAGGGTAAACTTAACGATGGCGCTCACCACCAGGTTCCCGACGCCCACGAGGACGGCGGCCAGCGCGTCTTTGCCGTCGTATTCCCGGCGCATTTTATGTACGCGGATCACGTATTCGGCCAGCGTCAGCGCCACCATTACCGGTACGGCGTAAACGATTACCGGCGGCAACTCCATGGTCATGATCTGTTCTAGGGTATAGATCGGCTTCGTCATAAGATCAAAAGGGCTAAAAGCTTTTACTGATATTTGGTTGGGCAGGTTGCTCAGCAAAGATAATGTTCGCCGGTGGGTTGACCAAAGGTCGTTCCTTTTTCCGACGATTAAGTGAACATACTATGACGAATCCGGGCTAGTCCAGGTAGCGCGCCGTCAACCCTCCATAGGCGTCGATGCGGCGGTCCCGGAAAAAAGGCCAGATGCGGCGCACGGCTTCGGTGCGGGATTTGTCCAAAGCCACCACGGCATTGACGTCCCTGTCGGCGGGAGCTTCGTAAAGCAGTTCACCCTGCGGCCCGGCCACAAAGCTGCGTCCCCAGAATTCGATCCCGCCCGTGGCGCCCGTCCAGTCGGCCTCCCGGCCGGTCCGGTTAACGGTGATTACCGGCAGGCCGTTGGCTACGGCGTGCCCCCGCTGCACCAGCTGCCAGGCGTTGAACTGCCGTTCTTTTTCTTCGGGCGGGTCCGTGGATTCATAGCCGATAGCCGTCGGATAGATCAGCAGCTCGGCGCCGGCAAGGGCCATCAGGCGGGCGGCTTCCGGAAACCACTGGTCCCAGCAAACCAACACCCCCAAGCGGCCCACCGAAGTGGCGACGGGCCGGAACTCATTGTCGCCGGGGGTAAAATAAAACTTTTCGTAATAGGCCGGATCGTCCGGGATGTGCATCTTGCGAAAGGTCCCGGCCAGCGAGCCGTCCCGGTCGAATACGACGGCGGTATTGTGGTACACGCCCGGCGCCCGGCGCTCGAACAGGGAGGTCACCAGTACGAGCTGGTGTTCTCGCGCCGCCGCCGAGAAAACTTCTGTCGACGGGCCGGGAATGGGTTCCGCCAGGTCGAATTTGTCGACCTCCTCGGCCTGACAGAAGTATATGCCGGTATGCAGCTCCTGCAAAACGACCAGCCCGGCGCCCTGGTCGGCGCACTCAGCAATGCCGCCCAGGCTTTTGGCGACATTCGCCGACCGGTCTTCGCTATTCGATTGCTGTACTATTCCCACTTTTAGTTCCGTCATCGCGCTATTCTTTTTTTATGGCCCTGGAAAAAAAACTCCCGCCGGGTACTGCATACTGATACAATGTAACGAGCCGTGCTGTTCGATGAGTACCCGGCAATCGACCGGAATGATGTCCCGGTCGGGAAAACATTGCGCCAATTGCTTTAAGGCCGCCGTATCCTCCGGTGCGCCGTACACCGGCGCCAGCACCGCCCCGTTGAGGATCAGAAAGTTGGCGTAAGTGGCCGGCAGACGATGGCCGTCTTCTGCATAGACGGGCGACGGCAGCGGCAGCGGAACCAGGCGGTAAGGTTGCCCGTCGCGAGTTGTCAGCCGCTCCAGCTCCGTTTCCATTTGCTTCAACTCGGCATAATGCTCGTCTTCCGGCCGCCCGCATTGCACATAAGCGATGGTTTCGGCGTCACAGAAGCGGGCCAGCGTATCGATATGGGCGTCGGTATCGTCTCCGATCAGCGCGCCGTGCCGGAGCCACCATAACCGGTCCGCCCCCAGCCAGCGCCGCAAGGCCGCGTTGATCTCCGCTTCGCTGAGGTGGGGATTGCGATTCGGTGAAAGCAGACACCGGCGGGTGGTCAGGATCGTTCCGGCGCCGTCGCTCTCGATGGCGCCGCCTTCCAACACCAGTCCGGGCCGTTGGCAAGGCGCAACACCGAAAACGCCCCTTTCGCAAAGTCGACGGGTAATTAAGTTATCCCGATCGGCGCGAAATTTCAAACCCCAGCCGTTAAAGAAAAAATCGAGCACCACCGGCGCGCCGTCTTCCAGGATGATCACCGGTCCGTGGTCGCGCGCCCAGGTGTCGTTGCTGGGTATTTCGATCAGGTGCAGGTATTCCTGCCGCGCCCCCGTCAGCAGGGGCCGCACCGTTTCCCGGTCCTGGCAAACCACCAGCACCGGTTGATAGCGGCTGGCCGCCTCGATACAGGCAACGAAACAGGGAATGACCTGATGCAGAAAAGGCCCCCAGTCGCCGTCGGCATGCGGAAACGTGAATTGCACGGCGCTCTGCAGCTCCCATTCGGCGGGTAAGCGTCTGTTTTTCATCGATTGAGAGAAATTTGAAAAGGGCCGGCAAACCAACCGAAGGGGCCAAAAAAGCGGAGCGCCCTCTCCGAAAAGACGGCGCCCCAGGTGCAATTTGTTATTAGCAAGCTTGTTCCGCGTGGGAACTATTCTTCGGCCATGAACGGATAGCGGTAATCCGTTGCCGGCACAAATGTTTCTTTGATCGACCGGGCCGACACCCAGCGGTACAGGTTGAGCACCGAGCCGGCCTTGTCGTTGGTGCCCGATCCGCGGGCGCCGCCGAAGGGCTGCTGCCCGACGATAGAGCCGGTGGGTTTGTCGTTGATGTAAAAGTTGCCCGCAGCGTGCCGCAGCTTCTCGCTGGCCAGGTAGGCGGCCGCCCGGTCTTTGGCAAAAACAGCGCCGGTCAAAGCGTAAGGCGATGTATCGTCCAGCAGATCGAGCGTCGCTTCGTATTGCGCATCGGGATAAACGTAGATCGTGACCACCGGTCCGAAAATTTCCTCGCACATGGTCACATACTTCGGATCGGTGGTTTTGATCACCGTCGGTTGTATGAAGTATCCTTTGCTTTTGTCGTACTCGCCGCCCAGCAGGATCTCTGCGTTGGGCGCTGCTTTGGCGTTGGCGATGTAGTTGGATATTTTGTCGAAGGCCCGTTCATCGATCACGGCGCAAAGGAAATTGGAAAAATCTTCCGGGGAGCCCATTTTCAACGACTCCACGTCCGCTTTCAGCTGCGGCAAGGCCGTTTCCCACATCGATTCCGGCAGGTAGACGCGCGAGACGGCGGAACATTTCTGGCCCTGGTACTCGAATGCGCCCCGGGTGATCGCGGTGGTTACCACTTTCGGATCGGCGGAGGGGTGAGCAATGATGAAATCTTTTCCCCCCGTTTCGCCCACGATGCGGGGGTAGGATTTATAATTGGGCAGGTTTTTACCGATAATGGACCAGAGGTTCTGGAATACGCCGGTGCTGCCGGTAAAGTGCAGCCCCCCGAAATGGGGATGGGTGAATATCTGGTCGCCGGCCAGCGGGCCGTCCACGTAGATCAGGTTGATGACACCGGGAGGAAGCCCTGCGGTTTCAAACGCTTCCATGATCACCCGGGCCGAGAAGATCTGGGAGTGCGCCGGTTTCCAGATCACGGTATTGCCCATCATCGCCGGCGCGCTGGGCAGGTTGCCGGCAATCGCTGTAAAATTAAAAGGCGTCAGGGCAAAAATGAACCCTTCCAAAGCCCGGTATTCCATGCGGTTCCAGACGCCCGGAACGCTCATGGGTTGTTCCTGATAGATCTGCGTCATGTACTGCACATTGAAGCGCAGAAAGTCGCATAACTCCGCTACGGCGTCGATTTCCGACTGGTGGGCCGTTTTCGACTGGCAGAGCATGGTGGCGGCGTTGATCTTATAGCGCAGCGGGCCTGAAATCAGATCCGCGGCTTTGAGGAAAATGGCGGCGCGTTCCTGCCAGGGCATATTCTCCCAGGCGGGTTTGGCGGCCAGCGCGGCCTCGATGGCCCGGCGGACGTGTGAGGCGTCGCCTTTGTGGAAATGGCCGAGGGTATGGGAAAGTTCGTGCGGCGGGTGTATCGGCACCCGGTTGTCGGTCGTCACCTCTTCTCCGCCGATATACATGGGCACTTCGATTTCCTGGCTCTTGGCAGCCTCCAGGGCAGCTTTCAGGGCCTCTCGCTCGGGATCGCCCGGCGCGTAGAGATGGACCTTTTCATTCTTTGCCTCAGGAACTCGAAAAAATGCATTGGCCATAGAAAAATCAGGATTTGGGTTAAAATGGTTAGAGGGGAAGCGGCATTGCAAATCTACACTTTTGACGCTGATAACAAAAATTAGTCATTACTTTATTGCATATCAACGGAAGCCTTTATTTTAGAGTATGTTTCGAATACTACGCACCGGCTTTCCCCTTTTTTTGCTCATCGTTGCCTGCAACGGACCCTCCGGCACGCAAGCAACTGAAAAAGAAGAAGTTGAGATCACCCTCGGCAAAGTCGAATTTGCTGATCGCACCTATCCGACCTTCTCCGCATTCGGCCTGACCTGGCTGGCCGCCAACCTCGATCTGCCCGTCGCAGACTCCTGGTGCTACGGCGACCGCCCGGCCAATTGCGAAACCTACGGCCGGCTCTATCGCTGGAACGGCGCCCGCCAGGCCTGTTCCAAACTGGGCCCGGACTGGCGCCTTCCTTCCGATGCGGAATGGCAGGCGCTTGCCCGTGGGTCCGGCGGCTATTTCGACTGGCTGGCCGACCGCGCAGCAGGGGACCCGGCGGCCGCCAATCGCGCCCTGGGCTTCGGTCCGCCTCAGTCCGGCCGGAACGGGTTCCACGCCCGCCTCGGCGGCTGGCGCGGCTCCAACGGCGGCTACGACAGCAAGGGAGAAATGGGTTTTTACTGGACTGCCGGCGAAAAGGACGAAGACCAGGCCTGGTTCTTCATCTTCCTGCCCGACGGCGGAAAGCTCACGCGGCGCAGCACCAAGAAGCGCATGGGCATGTCCTGCCGCTGCGTCCGCGAGGCGCAATAAAGGCCCTCGGGGAATCGATAAATCACTGGTCCGGAACCATAAAAAGAAAGGGTTGCCTTACCCGCTGCACATGCCATTTCAGAGCATCGGCGGCAATTCAGCCAGCGACTGAATCTCGAAGGTCGGTTGTACTGAAAAACCGTTGGCTTGTTGTCTGGGATTATACCAGCACGCATGCCAGCCGAAATCCTGCGCGCCCCGAATATCGGCGTTGAGGTTGTCGCCGATCACCAGCACCTGGTCGGGAGCAGGCCCGGAAAGCGCCTGACGGGTATGTTCGAAAAAGCCGGACTGCGGTTTGTAATAACCGATCTCGTCGGAGATCACGATTAAATCGAAATAGGCGTTCAGGCCGGCTGCCTGCAATCGCGGTCGCTGTATCTCCGCCAGACCGTTGGTGACCAGCCCCATCGGATAATGCGCGCCCAGATGATCCAGCACCTCTGTGGCGCCCTCGATCAGAAAACCGGCCTCCGACAGACGCCCCGTGTACTGACGGGAAAAACTGACGGGGTCAACATCGACGGCGATCGATTGAAAAAACGCCTGAAAACGAAGATAACGCAGGGTCTCGCGGTCGATGCGGCCGGCTTCCAGCGCATCCCAGCAGGATTTGTTGATGCGACGGTACTGGTCCAGCATATGCTCCGTCAGGCTGAGCCCGTAATCCGACAGCGCATTCCCCAGGGCGTACTGCTCGGCGCGATTGTAGTCCAGCAAGGTATTGTCGGCGTCAAATAGTAACCATTGGTAAGTACGCATCAATAGGTCGCTTTTTCGTCGATGCCGTTGCGCAACAGATCCAAATTTACTTCCTTGGGTAAAAACGGAGAAGCGTCTCCTCCGCCTTTGATGATTTCCCGGACGATGGTAGAACTGATGTGCGAATAGCCGGGCTGACTGATCAGAAAAAGGGTCTCCAGGCCCTCCCCTACAATATTGTTGAGCTGGGAGATCGTCTTCTCGTAGTCGAAATCCGAAGCATTGCGCAAGCCGCGCAGCAGGTAATGGGCGCCGATCTTACGGCAGTAGTGCGCCGTAAGGCCTTCGAAACGAGCGACCTCCACCCGCGGCTCATCGGCGAAGACAGCTTCCAGCCAGGCCGCCCGCTGTTCGAGGTCAAATAAATATCTTTTCTGGGAATTGACGCCTACCGCTACGATGATCTTTTCGAAAAGAGGAAGCGCCCGGCGCACCAGGTCGACATGGCCAATGGTAATGGGATCAAAGGACCCGGGAAAGACCGCAATTTTTGAAGACATAGGAGTTGTAGGTTTCCGGTGTGGACGCCAAAAATAAGGAATCCGGTGCAGAACGACTGATTTCACCCCTACTTTCGCTCCGGCAGCCCTCTTTTTGTTTCCGGCAATCCCCGAGGAACGGCTCGTTGGGAGGGAGCTCTAATCCGGTCCGGTGAGCAAGCGAAAAGAATCCATAAACCTATCGGTATGCGGATTGAGGTTGAGCCCCCGGTAGGTCACCGTCTGTATCGCGTAGTAACGCTGCTCGATGATAAAAGCGCGGGTCTTGACTACCGCTTGGCCTTCGAGGTAATCGATGCGCCAGATGTAGCCCGGATAGTTGAAGAATTTCATCGGACTGGAATAGACTACCTTCCCGTCAATACTGAAAGCCGCGGCCTCCACCGTCGCCTCGAAAAACGGCTCGATCAGCTCCGTCGAGTCGGCATGCATTCCGCCTTCCGGATAATCGCAGTAGCTGACCATGTACAGCAAATTGTCGCCGCCCTCGGTCTGGTAAAAGAACGTGTGATAGGCCGTCGGGCCAAGCCTGGTGGAGATGGTGTCGGTCTTCTGTTGCATCGGCCCCGGCGCCTGGATGCGAAACCGGCCTTCGTAAGATCTAAACTCCGACCAACCGTCCTGGGCAGTAAGCCGAATCAGTGCGGCCATCAGCAAAAAACACAACCAAAATCTCATACTTTTCAATAGGTTTTCCCAGTTCCAACGTTATCCCATACCGCGATGTTGTTCTTTTCCCATCCGCAATCCGGACCATACCGTTGACATTTTGCCCCCCAAACCCTACCTTAGTTTAATTTTTAAACTAACTTTAAACCCAATGCCTTTCCCTGCTACCGCCCATCTGGAGCATTTTTATCGCTCCGGTTTTGCATTAATGACCGATCTTTACCAGCTTACGATGGCTTACGGCTACTGGAAAAGCGACATGGCCGAGCGGCAGGCGGTTTTCCACCTGTTTTTCTGGAAAAGTCCTTTTGGTCAACCTTACGCCATCGCGGCCGGCGCCGCTTTGCTGGCCGACTATCTGAATCGGTTCCGGTTTACGGCCGAAGACGTCCAGTACCTGGGGCGGCTCACCGGGAGCAATGATCAGCCGCTATTTTCCGAAAGCTTTTTAAATTATCTGCAACGACTGCAACTCACCGTCGAGGTCGACGCCGTCCGGGAGGGAAGCGTCGTTTTCCCCAATACGCCACTGGTGCGCGTTACCGGTCCGCTATTGCAATGCCAGCTCCTGGAGACGATCCTCCTGAACCTGGTCAATTTCTCCACGCTCATCGCTACGAAGACGGCGCGCATCGTACAGGCCGCCCGGGGCGACAGCGTCCTCGAGTTTGGCTTCCGGCGCGCTCAGGGCATCGACGGCGCCCTCACCGGAGCCCGCGCCGCGTACATCGGTGGTTGCCACGCCACCAGCAACGTCCTGGCCGGCCGCCTGTTCGGCATTCCCGTCAAGGGCACCCACGCCCACAGCTGGGTGATGTGTTTCGAGGACGAGATTACTGCTTTCCGGCAATACGCCCGGGTGCTGCCGCACAACAGCATTTTCCTGGTCGACACCTACGACACCATCCAAGGCGTGCACAATGCCGTAACCGTAGGCAAGGAAATGCGGGAACAAGGCTACGAAATGACGGGCATCCGCCTCGATAGCGGCGACCTGGCCGAACTAAGCAAGCGCGCGCGCGGCATTCTCGACGAAGGCGGGTTTCCGGAAGCCGCTATCGTCGCCAGCAACGAACTCGACGAGTACGCTATCGCACAGCTCAAGGATTCCGGAGCCCCGATCGCGATCTGGGGCGTGGGCACCCGGCTGGCTACCGCCTACGACCAGCCCGCGCTGGGCGGCGTGTACAAGCTGGCCGCCATTCAGGGCCCCGACGGCCAATGGCAAAATCGATTGAAGCTCTCCGAAACGGAAGCTAAAACCTCTATTCCGGGAATGCAGCAAGTAAGACGATTCGTCGGACCGGAAGGCCGGCCAATGGGCGATATGATCTTTTTGGACCGGAGCGCGCCGCCGCAACCGGAAATGCACCACCTGAAAACCGGCAATTTTCTTACCTTTGGTGAATACCGGAGCCAAGACCTGCTGCAACCCGTTTTTCGTCCTGAACAGGAAGCGTTCGCCAACCCTGAACTCCACGCCATCCGGCAATACAGTCAGGATCAGCAAGCCTTGTTCCGGGAAATCGAAGCATCCGAATATCCGGTCGGGCTGGAACGAAATCTCTGGGCCCTGCGCCAGGAATTAATCGAGCAACGCCGGTCGTGATACCCGGGCTGAAGAAAGAAAAGAGCGAGTTGCTCTCCTTTCCGGCTCGTCCTTCCGACCGGTAAGCCAATTCAATTACACGCAACCATTGCATGCCGTACACTTACGAATACCCGCGCCCTGCGCTCACCGTCGATTGCGTCATCTTCGGGCTCGACCGGAGCAGCACGCTCAAAGTGCTGCTCATTCAGCGGGCGAAAGCCCCTTTCGAGGAGCACTGGGCCCTGCCGGGAGGGTTCGTCGAAATGGATGAAAACCTGGAACAGGCCGCTCTGCGCGAACTGGCCGAAGAAACGGGGATCACTAACCTTTTCATCGAGCAATTGTACACCTTCGGCGAACCCGGCCGCGATCCGCGCGGTCGCGTCATCAGCGTGGCCTACTACGCACTGGTCAACCTCTCCGAGCACCCGGTCAAAGCAGCCTCCGACGCCAGCCGCGTCAAGTGGTTCGAGATCGACAGCCTGCCCCCGCTGGCTTTTGACCACGATGTGATCCTGCGCGTGGCCATCAACCGCCTGCGCGGCAAAGTACGGTACCAGCCCATCGGCTTCGAATTACTGCCGGAAAAATTTACCCTCACCCAGCTGCAGCAACTCTACGAGACGATCCTGGGCGTAAAAGAACCCCTTAACAAACGCAACTTCCGCACCCGCATCCTGAAAATGGGAGTGCTGAAGGAAGTGGGCAAACAGGAAGGCGTAGCCCACCGCCCGGCGAAGCTCTACAGCTTCGACAAAGAAAAATACGAACAGCTCGTCAAAGAACGTTACGACGACCTCATCAAGCGGGGCGTCGACTTTGAGATTTAACCGCTATGCTGAACCGCTCCTTTTTTCTCCTCCTCTTTTTACTGCCGGCCTTGATCGCCTGCCGGCCCGACGCCAAAGCGCCGGGCTCCGCCACGGATGAATTGCCGCCTCCGGAAACGGATTACGAAGTCGCCCGATACAAATGGGGGTTTATCGACCGCTCCGGCAAAGTAGTCATCCCCGCCGAATACGACGAAGTGCGCCCCTTCCGCCACGGGCTGGCCGTGGTGCGACGAAAGGCGTACTGGGGATACATCGACCGCACGGGAAAGGTAGTGATCGAACCCCGGTTTAAAGGCGCCTGGCCCTTCAGCGAAGGCCTGGCCCGCGTGCTGACTTACGAGAACAAAATGGGCTTCATCGACCGGCAGGGTGAATGGGCCATCCCCGCGAAATATGAGGAGGTACAGGATTTCCGGGACGGCCGCGCCCGCGTACGCATCGATCAGCGGTACGGCTTCCTGGCCTCCGACGGCCAACTGGCCGTTCCCGCCGAATACGAAGCCGCTGCAAGCGGATACGAACGGGGACTGGCGCAGGTTAAACAAAACGACCGGTACGGCCTGATCGATACTGCCGGCCGGTGGGTCGTTCCGGCGCAATATGAAAAGGTGTATCCTTACGCCGACGGATACGCCCGCATCAAGCAAAACGGCCGATACGGTTTTCTGGACCAGAACGGACAGGTGGCGATACCCGCACGGTACCGCAATGCGCAAGACTTCAACCAGGGATTGGCGCCTGCCAAAACGGACGAAGGCTACGGCCTGATCGACACCCTCGGGGAATGGGCGCTCAGACCGGCTTACGACCTGCTTTGGTACGCCGGCGCCGGCTTATACGGCGTTGGTAAAGACGGAAAATACGGCCTCATCCGGCCCGACGGCGCTTCCCTCACCGGCCTGGCTTTTGACCAGTTGTACCGCTTCAGCGAAGGCCGC
The DNA here is from genome assembly GCA_964419545.1 of uncultured Saprospiraceae bacterium. GTDB lineage: Bacteria > Bacteroidota > Bacteroidia > Chitinophagales > Saprospiraceae > CAYQQU01. The sequence continues at coordinate 21,293 of CAYQQU010000040.1, forward strand.
ACCTGGTACGCCTCCGACCGGCTCTGGGGCTTGCTCGACACCACCGGCCAGATGGTTACCCAACCGGAATTCGGGCTGGGGTGGCCCTTCCGGGAGGGCGTAGCCCGCGCCGCCGTCTACGAAGGTTTTGCCTTTATCAATAAAGAAGGTAAAGTAGTAATTCCACCGCGCTTCATCGACACTCGCGACTTCTCGGAAGGGCTGGCCGCCGTACAAGTGCGCTAACCCTAACCCTAACCCTTAACCTCAACCTCAACCTAACTATGATCTCCATCATCATGGGCTCCGATTCCGACCTCCCGGTCATGCGCCAGGCGGCGGATATTCTGAAAGCACTCGAGCTACCATTCGAGCTTACCATTGTTTCTGCTCACCGCACGCCGGAACGTATGTTTGAATTTGCGAAAACCGCCCACGAGCGGGGCATTCGGGTCATCATCGCCGGAGCAGGCGGTGCGGCCCACCTCCCGGGCATGGTGGCCAGCCTCTCACCCTTGCCGGTTGTAGGCGTCCCCATCAAATCCAGCAATTCCATCGACGGCTGGGATTCGGTGCTTTCCATCCTCCAGATGCCCAACGGCGTTCCGGTCGCCACCGTCGCATTGAACGCCGCCAAAAACGCCGGCATACTGGCCGCACAGATCATCGGCTCCGGCGAGCCCGCGGTGCGTCAAAGGCTGCTATCCTACAAGCAGAACCTCGCCGAAGGGGTGGCGCAGAAATACCGGAAGCTGGAAGCCGAGGGATACGAACGGTACGAAAGCGAAAAGAGTAAAGGCAAGAACTAGTACCCTACTCCACATACAGATCGAACTCCACCCGGCGGTTGAGCCGACGGCCGCTGGCGTTGTTGTTGGTGGCGATGGGTTTGTTTTCGCCAAAACCCTGGTAAGACATCCGTTCCATGGCGATGCCCGCCGACATCAGGTACTGAAAGCAGGCTTTAGCCCGGTTTTCGGACAGCACCTGGTTATTTTCCTCATCCCCCACGTTGTCGGTATGGCCGCTGATGCGCAGCTTGTAAGCGGAATACCGCTTCATGATGGAAGCGATCTGATCCAGAATATCGAAAGAGGACGACTTGAGGGTGGCGCTGCCCGTTTCGAACTGAACGGCTTGCATCGCGAAGTTCAGCACCTCCTTTTCTTCCTCCTTCAACTCGGGGCAACCTTTGGTGGTGACGCCCCCCGGTTCTTCGGGGCAAACGTCATCGGCATCGATGACGCCGTCGCCGTCGGTGTCCGGGCAGCCGGTATAGGGACCGGCTTTTTCGGGGCAGCGATCGTTTTTATCCGCAAAGCCGTCGCCGTCGGTATCCGGGCAGCCCATGGTATTTGCGGGACCTGGGGCGTCGGGGCACTGGTCCATATCGTCGCTGGTGCCGTCGCCGTCGCGGTCGCTGGCGCGGCCGGGGCATCCGTCATTCTCTACCGTCCCGGCCTCGTCGGGGCATTCGTCCAGCCGGTTGATGATACCGTCGCCGTCGGAGTCGGGACAGCCTTGCAGGTCAGCCGGGCCGGCCTCGTCCACGCAGCGGTCATCCGCATCGGCGACGCCGTCGCCGTCGGCATCGGGGCAGCCGTCCACGTAGGGAAGACCGCGCTCTTCCGGGCATTTATCGGCACTGTCGATAACGCCGTCGCCGTCGGTATCCGGGCAACCGTTATAGACGGCCAAACCGGGCGAGTTGACGCAAGCATCTTCAATGTCGCGGATGCCGTCGCCGTCGGTATCCGGGCAGCCCCCGAGTTCGTAGGGCCCCGCCAGATTCGGGCACTCGTCGGTGAGATCCGAGATACCGTCGCCGTCGCGGTCATTTTTTTTAAGCCCCAGGCGATAGACAAATCCCAGGCCGACCTGGATATTATCGCGATTGACCGCTTCCGAGAGGCGGTATTCGCCTTGCAGATTGACGAAAGAGTGTTGGCCGATGCGCACGTTGAGGCCGGCGCCGAAAGGAAACTGCAGATTGGCGCCCAGTACGCTTTCCCAGACTGCGCCGGCGCCTCCCATCAGATAGGGGACCAGGCGGGCGGTGGGCTTGTAGTACTGGAGGTGGACAACGAGATCGGCGCTGAGCGTGATTCGGTTGTCGATATCGTCCACCACATTGGCCAGGCCGGCCTTCAGCGGGAAGCCGATATTGATGTACGGATTCAGATTCCGGTAATAGATGAACTCCAGCCCGTTGGTGATGTCCAGCGAGTCAATGTCGTTGGGATTACCGTAATCCAGGAACAATAACTTGGCGCCTACGAAATTCTTACCAAAATCGGTATCGGTGGTATCGGTGTTTTGGGCGCACAGGCCGGTAACGGCCAAGAGGAATATGCTCAGGAACAGAGCGTGAATGTGGCTTTTCATATAAGTACTTTAGTTTTCTTCAGGTTAGTATGTTGGGTATGACGCTGTTAGCTCCCTTCTGTCACGCTACAAAAAAGTACAATGGGGCAAAAGTATATAATTTTCCCCAATGTTTCTCGCTTAACGAAATTTTGCCGCCCAAAATTATCTCAGATACCGGATACACCGATTTTTCAGTAAAAGCCTTCCGGCAAGCGCCAAATAAATAAAAGCTTTACCTTATATTTGAGATCGATAATTCGGCTTATAGCCGTACTTCTCCACTTTTTTTCTGAACACCTAAAATGATCTGCTTATGCTCCGCATGCAACGCCTATTTCCGCTTTTGGGACTTCTACTGGTATGGGCCTGCGCCCGCGATGAAGCCGACCTGCAACCGGACGTGCTTTCTCCAGGCGATCCGATGACCAGAGCGGAAATCGATGAGTTTATCGTAAACCAAATGAACGAAACGGACGATGTCTTCCGGTGGTCGGCGGCCAGCGACCGGCTGTTATGGAGCGCCGCCGTACAGAGCGACTCGGTCGTCGCTATCGGCTACCAGCCCGCAGGCTTCGAAAACCTGCGCGAACGCCTGCACGAGTTTGATCCCGAACAAGCTCAGTGGAACGACGCCCGCCAGGCGGTCATCGACTTCGTGCTCACGGAGACCAACCGCCGCCATCCCGGTGAAAACTACACCCTGGAAGACCTGCTGGCGTTCACCGAAAACCCGAACCTGCCGATCATCGACCTGCGCGTATTCGACGAAGAAGTGATCGCAGGCCTGCGCAACCTGCCGGAAGTCCGCTACGCAGAACCTATCGGCTACGTGCTCCGGGAAACGCGGGAACGCAGCGGCGCCGGCTGCAGTGTCTCGCCCAGCTACGATATCGCCGGCGACTTCACCACGGTGTCGCCGGGCGCCAAGGTGCCCTGGAACTTTTACAACATGAACATCCCCGCCGCCTGGAATACCAGCCAGGGCGACAACATCACCATCGCCATTATCGACACCGGCTCCGGCGACAACCAGGAGAACCTGACGGGCAATGAATTCACTTCCGGCTGGTCGGGAGGCCGCTACCTCGACCGCGCCAGCACCCTCGTCACCGGCTGGTGGTGGTGGGCCAGCAACGACGGGCCGAACGACCAATGCGGCCACGGCACCCAAATGGCCGGCCTGGCGGTTGCACCGCGCGATACCGACGGCAATAGCACCGGCGTGGCGTACAAAGCCAACGGGCTGGCCATCCGGGCCGTTTCCGACGTGGTCATCCTGGGGTCGAGCGAAACGAACGGCGTACGCGATGCCGTCACCCTGGCCGCCAACCGCAGCGACGTCAAGATCATGAGCATGTCGATCGGAACCATTTTCTGGAGCAACAGCATCGCCGACGCCATCTACTATGCTTATTACAGCCGCGGCAAAATGATGTTCGCCGCCGCGGGTACTTCCACCTGGTTCACCAGTTGGGTGGGCGTAGTCTTCCCCGCCACGATGTACGAGACCTTCGCCGTTACCGGCATCAAAGAAGGAACACCTCTGAAGAAATGCAATACCTGCCACTCGGGCGGCGCCGTCGACTTCGTAGCGGTCATGGAGCGCCGCAACGACAGCGACCGCACTTCGCTGACGCTGGCCCTGAGCGGCGACCAGCCGGCCCGCGTCGGGGGTTCTTCGGCGGCAACTGCCACTACTGCCGGCATTGCCGCCCTGGTGTGGGCCACCAACCCCAATATGAGCCGGAGCACCGTCCTGCAAAAATTGCAGAACGCCGCTTCCATCTACCCTAGCCGGGACAACAACTTCGGATGGGGCGTCATCGATGCGGCGGCAGCGGTGAATTGACCAGGACGATACAATAGAAAGTCATGTGATGGCCGGCCCTGTCCGGGGCCGGTCAACTTTTTTCCCTGAAAGGCGACGAACTACGACGGGCTGGAAATGGAGTCGGGCGTCTTTTCGTTTCAAACGGCGGTGCGGGAAGACGAGACCTTTCAATTCGCCGCCATCGGCGATACCGAGGCGCGCCCGCACGTCAACGACCGCGTAGCCAAGCTCATCTGGGGCGAACGCCCCGATTTCGTGATCCACTTGGGCGACCTGACCGATAACGGCTATAAAGACAATGCTAAGAAGTAGATTTTAATTCACAACGACTGCTCCAGCAAACTCCGCAGCGCCGCGTGCCGCAATCCCGTATCGTCCTGATTTGCAAACGGCTGATGGTCGATCACCAGCGTCTTGTCTTCCAGGCGATAAGCTTGTTCACCGTGGTAGAAGCGGCCGCTATTGGTGACGGCGATGCGATTGAGGTTTTCTCGCAGCGCTTCCCGGCCCATATCGTCGGCGGTAATATCTTTGAAGGCCAGCACGACGGGTTCGAAGTAAACCCTGGGCCAGGCTTCGGCGTAGCGATGCGACCAATCGGTATCCTCCGCGGCTTCGTTTTTCGCCAGTTTTCCCCAATCCACTTCAATTTCCACTTCAAATTGGGCTGCGTCATTGATCTGAGTGACCCACTGCGGGAGGATATCCTCCTGAAACGCTTTTAAAGCGCGACGTTCTTTTAAATTCATCGGATCGTAAATTTGCTGAAGTAAAAGGCTTTTTTACAGTTGTTCCTGACCGCCGCCGCGATCATCGTAAATTCGCGACAAAGATAAGCTTTGACGATATTTTTCCCCGTAAAATTTTATTGAAATGCAGAATAAAAAAACATTGTACGGTACGATCATTGTCGTTCTTTTAGCCTTTCTGGCTTGGCAGGGACGCGGGTATATTTACCTATGGCGTATGCAGGCCGCCGGATTTGTTCCCAGAGGCCTGGTGCGGATGGGTGAAAAAGCGACGCCCCTGCTGTTAGGAGCGTGTGAGAAGCTGGACACCCTTTCGGATCCGGAGTGGTGTGAAAGTCTGGCCTTCGCCCTGAAGGAGATCCGCTACCTCGCCAATACGCGGCGAACCGGCAGTGTTTCGCGAACGCAGAATTCCACATTGTTGCTGCCGGTCGACACCACCCTGGCCAGGGCTTTTCGGCGCACCTTTGCCTACTGCAAGGATACCGAGTCCCGGCTGGCGATCATCAGTAGTTTATCTGATCTCGACTACCGGATGAAAGCCCGCTTTTTTTGCGATGCGTTCCCTCTCGCCAGTACCATGGAAAAATCGCTGCTGACGGTATACCCCGAAAGCCTCTTATGGCTCGTGTACCGCGAGCATCCCACCGATGGCGCCTATTTTGGTTGGCAGCGACTCGACGCTAACGGAATCGCCCGGCAGCAGGCGGCCATGCAGCGCACGCTGGAGCAGTGCCTATTGCCTATACTGGAAAGAAGCGTAGCCGAAATCCGCGACCTGCCCTACGAGGCAAAAGAAGACTGGGCTATCAGACTGGAAGATATTTATTTGCAATTCCTGGAGGAGTAAGAAAATTAACCCGGGTTATTCATGGGTTAAGCCGGGTTAAGCTTTACCATCGGATTCCAGTGCTACCGAAGCCAGGTATTTATTCAACCGCTCCATGGGCTTGTTGATCGCCACCCTGCCTGACCGGACGAATTCGTAAATGCCGAATTCCTTCAACGCTTCCAGCAACGCCTCCGTCTCGTGCTCGTGCCCCGTTTTTTCAATGACGATATACTCCGGTTCGATCTCCAGAATGCGGGCATTATGTGAACGCACCAGGTGCTCTACCCGGTTGCCGTTGGAAAAAACCTCGGTCGGCACCTTGTATAGCGCGATTTCCTGGTAAACAATATTCTCGCGTCCGTCGTAGAAAGCTTTCAGCACGTCGATCTGTTTCTCCAGCTGTGCGACCAGCTTGCGCACCATTTCTTCGGTGACCTGCACAACGATGGTGAACCGGTGGATTCCCGGAATGGACGACTTGGAAGTTGTCAGGCTCTCCACGCTGATGTGACGGCGCGAAAAGATGCTGACCACCCGGGCAAGAATGCCGGTCTGGTTTTCGGTAAAGACGGTGATGGTGTATTCGCGAGTCATGCGTTGCGGATTTGGTAAGCTACAGTTCCAGTACGATCTCATCCACGGCTTTGCCCGAAGGCACCATGGGGAAGACATTTTCTTCTTTTTCCACCTCGACGTGCAACAGGTACGGGCCTTGGTGCGCCAGCATCTGCGCTACGGCCGGCTTCAGCGCTTCCGGCCGGCTCACTTTGGCGCCGGGTACGCCGAAGCCTTCGGCTATTTTCAAAAAATCGGGATTCTTCAGTTCGACGGCGGAATAACGGCGGTCGAAGAAGAGCTGCTGCCACTGCCGCACCATGCCGAGGTAGTTGTTGTCGAGGAGTACGATCTTCACGCCTACGTCCCACTGCGCCAGCATACCGAGTTCCTGTATCGTCATCTGGAAGCCGCCGTCGCCGATAAAGGCCACCGTCTCCCGGTCGGGATGGGCCAGCTTGGCGCCGAAAGCGGCAGGCAGGCCGTAGCCCATGGTGCCGGCGCCGCCCGAGCTCACCCACTGGTTGGTGCTGCGATAGTTGTAATAGCGCGCGGCCGCCATCTGGTGCTGGCCGACGTCGGTGGCGACGATAGCCAGCCCGTCGGTCTGGTCGGAGACCTCTTTCACCACCATTCCCATCTTGATCTGCCCATCGGCGGCAGGCTGGGTGTCTTTGCGGATGACCTTCTCGGCCTCGATGGCGTCGCACTGCCGGAAACGGGCTACCCAGGCGGGGTAGCTCTTGGGTTTTACCAGCGGCAGCAGTTGTTCCAGCGCCAGCTTGGCGTCGGAAAGTAAAGGAACGTGCGCATAGACGTTCTTGTTGATCTCCGACGGATCGATCTCGATGTGGATCACCTTGGCCTGCTTGGCGTATTTGTCGAGCCGCCCCGTCACCCGGTCGTCGAAGCGCATACCGATGGCGATAAGCACGTCGCATTGGTTCTGCATTACGTTGGGGCCGTAATTGCCATGCATACCCAGCATCCCCATGTGTAACGGATGGTCGGAGGGAATGGACGAAAGGCCGTGAATGGTGCAAGCCAGCGGGATACCCGCTTTCTCTACGAACGCCCGGAACGTTTCCTGCGCGTGGGCGATCTGGATGCCGTGCCCTGCCAGTATCATCGGACGCTCCGCTCCGTTGATCAGATCGGCGGCGCGCTGCAGCAAAGCCGGTTCCGGTTTGGGCAGCGGGTGATAACTGCGGATGGATCGCCGCGGCCGGTATTCAAAAGCCAACTCTTCGAGCTGAGCGTTTTTGGTGATGTCGATCACCACCGGCCCCGGCCTTCCGGAGTTGGCGATATAAAAAGCTTTGGCGAATACCTCGGGGATCTCCGCCGCGGCAGTGACCTGGTAGTTCCACTTGGTGACCGGCATCGTGCAATTTACCACGTCGGTCTCCTGAAAAGCATCTGAGCCCAGCAGAGCGTACGGCACCTGCCCGGTAATACAAACCAGCGGGGTGGAATCGAGCATGGCGTCGCCCAGGCCGGTAATCAGGTTGGTTGCCCCCGGCCCGGAGGTCGCCATACACACCCCTGTACGCCGCGTGACCCTGGCGTAGCCCTGCGCCGCGTGGATCGCGCCCTGCTCGTGCCGCGGCAGAATATGCCGCAACCGGTCCTGGTAGTAATACAGTTTATCGTAAACCGGCATAATTGCACCGCCCGGATAGCCAAAAATGGTATCCACCCGCTCCGCCAACAAACATTGCAGCACGGCCTCCGCTCCCTTCATCACCGTCCTCACCGGTGGGGCCACCGCAGCGGCGCCCGTTTCTCCTTCCTTATGAAAATACTTTCGTTGCATAGGTCCTTAATTATTGATCCGCCGAAACCCTCCCCTAAACCAGGACGGTTCACAATTTTATTTCACCCCCACACCCACACTCACACTCAAACCCAAACTCACCCAAAATCCGTCACACACCCCTCACTAGCCGATCCCACACTCTTAGCGTATTTCCCCAGCAATCCTCCGGTTGCTAGCGGCGGCGCCTGCCATTTGCGGCGGCGTTCCGCAATTTCACCGGGGGTCAGCTTCACTGTTATGGTATTGCGTTGCGCGTCGATCGAAATTTCATCGCCGTTTTCCACCAGTGCCAGCAGCCCGCCCACCTGTGCTTCCGGCGTGATGTGGCCGACCACGAAACCGTGGGTGCCGCCCGAAAAGCGGCCGTCGGTGATCAGTGCGACCTGGTCGCCCAGCCCCTGCCCCATAATGGCGGAGGTCGGTTTCAGCATCTCGGGCATGCCCGGAGCGCCCTTGGGGCCGCAATAGCGAATGACGACCACATCACCCGCCTCGATCGCTTTATTCCGGATGGCTTCGTTGGCGGCCGCTTCGCTGTCGAAGACCCGGGCCGGACCGGCAAAATACTCGCCTTCTTTGCCCGTAATTTTGGCTACCGCTCCGCCTTCCGCCAGGTTGCCGTAAAGGATTTGCAGATGGCCGGTCGCCTTGATCGGTTCTTCGAAAGGACGAATGACCTTTTGTCCTTCAGTAAGCGGTGCGGCCTCCGCCAGATTGCCGGCGATGGTCTTTCCGGTAACGGTCAGGCAATCGCCGTGCAGGTAGCCGCCTGCCAGCAGCATTTTCATTACACCGGGTACGCCGCCCACCTCGTACAGGTCTTCCATAACGTACTGACCACTGGGCTTGAGGTCGGCTAGAAGAGGCGTCCGGTCGCTGATGCGTTGAAAATCGTCGATGGTCAGTGGCACTTCAGCGGCGCGGGCAATGGCCAGCAGGTGCAGCACGGCATTGGTCGAGCCGCCCAGCGCGGTGATCACGGTGAGGGCATTTTCGAAAGCCGCACGCGTCAGGATGTCGCGGGGCTTGATATCTCGTTCCAGCAAATGACGGATGGCCGCGCCCACCCGATGGCAATCGTTTTCCTTTTCCCGTGTTTCGGCGGGATACGAGGAGTTATAAGGCAGCGCCATGCCCATCGCCTCGATAGCCGAGGCCATGGTGTTGGCCGTATACATCCCGCCGCAGGCGCCCGGCCCCGGGCAGGCGTTGCGGATGACCGCTTTGAACGCTTCGGGCGTAATGGCGCCGGCATTACGCCGGCCCAGCGCTTCGAAAGCCGAGACGATATCCAGCTTGCGGTCGTCGAGGCGGCCCGGCCGGATCGTACCGCCGTAAACCACGATGCCCGGCCGGTTGAGGCGGGCCAGCGCGATCATGGCGCCGGGCATATTTTTATCGCAGCCCACTACCGCCACTACGGCGTCGTACCACTGGGCGCTGACCACCGTCTCGATGGAGTCGGCGATGAGGTCGCGCGAGGGCAGGGAATAACGCATGCCGGAAGTCCCCATCGAGATGCCGTCGCTGACGCCGATGGTGTGAAAGATCAACCCGATGAGGTCCTGCTCCCGCACCCCGATTTTGACCAATTCGGCCAGCCCGTTGAGGTGCATATTGCAAGGGTTGCCTTCCCAGCCGGTGCTCACAATGCCCACCTGTGCTTTTTGCATATCCGCTTCGGTGAGGCCGACGCCGTAGAGCATCGCCTGCGCGGCGGGCTGGGTATCATCCTGCGTGATGCGTCGGCTGTACTTATTGAGTTCTTGCATCGCAATTGGCGTGTTAAATCAGCATTAGGGTTAAAACTAGCCCAGCAGGGAGGCATTTTCCAACCAAAAAATGCGAAACCTACGACCCGCCAAAAGGGCCTGACACGACCTAAAGCACTAAAAAACAGATCGTTGCGACACAGCAACTTACGAAAACGCAGCCTCGGAATTCCCCTGCGTCAACGATAATCCAGGCGCAGGCCCAGGCGCAATCCGGCCATGAGCTGCAGCAAATGTCCTTCTTCTCCCTCCAAAGAAAAGCCGCCCGGCGCCTCATTGACGGCGGCCAGGCCGGTCCAGGTAAGGGAAGGGAAATACCGGAGTTCTACCAAAGGGGAAATGGTCAGCAGATCCGCGACGCCAAAATCAAAGCCGGCGCCTCCGGCTACGCTAAACGCCAGGGAGTTGTCGCCGGTCGTCTCTCCAAGTAGGGTGAAATCCTGCTGAAACAGGGATAGGCCGGGCGATAAGCGCAGAAAAAAGCCTTTTTCCAGCGTATGGCCTTGTTTGGAGAAGGTAGGGCAATCGCAGTCGCTGCCGAAATCGAATGGATAGAGGTGAATGTTGAAAAAGAAGCTGTAAGTAGTCAGTTCGGTGGAAAAATTGACGACCGGACGGCGTTCGAAGCGCGCGTAGTTGAGTTCGGGTAAAAATTCAACGCGTTTATTTTTGAGTCGAAACCAGTAATCGATACCGATGGAAGGGCCGTCGCCGATCACTTCGATCGTTTCTGCCGATCCCGGATCCGTCAGCATCCATTCCGAAGGATAATTGAAGCGGTAGCCGCCGGTGAGGCCGATTTGAGCGTGGCCGTAAGTCGTAAAAGACAAAAAGAAAAGTACGGTGAAGAGTTGTTTGATCGTCGTCATCGGAAAAGTTTTTATGGCCCCATTGCCGGCTCGGTCATTGAGAGCTTGTTTGGAGGTAGTCATTTTGGCTGCAAAACCCAGCTTTTGGAACCTCCCTGTGGCATTTTTCCGACCCGTAGCGCTGCTATGAGCCGGAAAAATCCCTTCGGGAGAACCCAAAATCTGAGTTTTTCGCTTCAAAAGCACTACCTCCAAACAAGCTCTGAGCCGAAATGGCGGTTCGCGGGCCCCGCAATGGGTTCTATTGAAACGCGCAGTAATATTTGTTTGTATCTTCCCCCCAAAATTAACGAAACTTCACTCATGCGTCTCCTATTGCTTCTGGTCGTGTTATCTTTCGGCCTCACCCTGCCGGCCCAATCCGTAAAAAAGAAGTTTAAACTGCCCGGCATACTAGCCGAAGCCTCAGGCCTTTACATAGCGTCGCCTGACAGCCTCTGGTGGCTCAACGACAGCGGCAACGCCTCGGCGCTTTATCTCACCGACGGCCGCGGCCGGCTCCTCGCCGCCATGCCCGTCCCGCAATCCGTCAACCGCGACTGGGAAGGGCTGGCCGCTGATCCGGAAGGCCATCTTTACATCGGCGACTTCGGCAATAACGGCAACCGCCGGCAGGACCTGTGCATCTACCGCTTTCATCCCCTCAGCCGCCGCCTCGATTCCATCCGCTTTCGATACCCCGACCAGGCGGCTTTCCCGCCGCCCGTCGAGCAGTGGAACTTCAATATGGAAGGCTTTTTCTGGAAAAACGACCGGCTCCACCTGTTTTCCAAAAACCAGTTGCAAAAAGGCAACAGTTACACCAAACACTACGTGCTGCCCGCCGAACCCGGGACCTACGTCGCCGAATTACGCGACAGCCTCCGCTTGAAAAGACGCGTCGTCACCGGCGCCGCCATCAGCGCCGACGGGCAAACGGTTGCATTGGTAGCCTACAATTATCAACGATTGCTGGGGTTCATCCCCATCACCAGCCAGTCGATCTTTACCCTGCGCGATTTTCCGGAAGACCGGTTTCTGGAAGGAACACTGGTAAAACAAAAAATCCCGGGCTGCCTGACCCCCAAACAGTATGAAGCCATCGACTTTCTGGACGGCCAAAACGTGATCGTCGGCACCGAACGCACCGTGCTCGTCAAGCAGAAAGCCAAACGGGTAAAACTAAAAAAGAAATGACCGGCGCTCCACAATTCCCCGACAAACCGTATTTTTGCACACTTTCAACTACCGGGAATTAAGCGCATGAAAACCAAAACTTTAAAGCAGGATAAAGTAAACGTCATCACCCTGGGGTGTTCGAAAAACCTGGTCGATTCGGAAAACCTCATCACTCAGCTGCGCGGCAATGACTACGAAGTGGTTCACGACAGCAACGACCCGGACGCCAACATCGTTATCGTCAACACCTGCGGCTTTATCGATCTGGCCAAGGAGGAATCGGTGAATACCATTCTGGAGTACGCCGCCGTCAAAAAGCGGGGCGATATCGACAAACTATACGTCACCGGCTGCCTCTCACAACGCTACAAGGACGACCTCGAACGGGAAATACCGGAAGTGGACGCCTACTTCGGCACCCTGGAACTGCCCGGTCTGCTCGCCAAACTGAACGCCGACTATAAACACGAACTCATCGGCGAACGCCTGGTCACGACCCCGCCGCATTACGCTTACCTCAAGATCTCCGAGGGCTGCAACCGCACCTGTGCTTTTTGCGCCATCCCCCTGATGCGCGGCAAACACGTCAGCAAACCCATCGACCAGCTCGTCAAAGAAGCCGAAAGCCTCGCCCGGCGCGGCGTCAAAGAGCTGATGCTCATCGCCCAGGAACTCACGTATTACGGTCTTGATCTCTACAAAAAACGTGAACTGCCGCGCCTGCTGCACGCCCTGGCCGACGTGGACGGCATCGAATGGATCCGCCTGCATTACGCCTACCCGAGCAAATTTCCGGTGGATATCTTCGACGCGATCGCCGAGCGACCCGAGATCTGCAACTACCTGGATATGCCCCTGCAACACGCCGATGACGGGGTGCTCCAACGCATGCGGCGGCAGATCACCCGGAAAGAGACCGAAGCCCTGATCCGGAAAGCGCGTACCCGCATTCCCGCCCTCACCCTGCGCACTACCCTGCTCGTCGGATTTCCCGGCGAGTCGGAAGCGGAATTTCAAACGCTTTGTGACTTCGTGAAGGATACTCGTTTCGACCGGCTGGGCGTTTTTCAGTATTCCCACGAAGAAGATACGCGCGCTTTCGATCTCCCGGATGACGTCCTCCCCGAAGTCAAGGCCGAACGCGCCAACCGCCTCATGGAAATCCAACAGGATATTTCCTTCGAGAAAAACCAGGAAAAGATCGGACAGACCCTGCGCGTGCTTTTTGACCGTAAAGAAGGAGAATATTTCGTAGGACGCACGGAGGGTGATTCCCCGGAAGTCGATAATGAAGTGCTCGTAAAAGCCGCCGACCACTACGTACGAGTGGGGGATTTTGCACAGGTCCGAATAACGGACGCTACGGAGTACGATTTGTACGGCGAACTGGCCGAGTAAGGGCCGTCTGGCTTCCGGAGCTACCGGCGACAGGGCCGAAGTAAATTTTGTTTTACACTACCCTGACTGTAATCGATTTGGGCCCCACCGAGCCATTTAAAACAAAATTGCTAAATTGCCGGCAGTATTGTTTTTGAAAAAAGAAACGCACGAACATGAAACAACGAAAGATAACGCTTTCTGAACAGGAAGTACCCGACAAATGGTACAACATCATCGCCGACATGCCCAACAAGCCCCTGCCGCCGCTTCATCCGGGCACCAAGCAACCGATCGGGCCCGAAGCCCTGGCGCCGCTCTTTCCCATGGGGCTGATCGAGCAGGAGGTAAGCCAGGAAAAATGGGTGGCCATCCCGGACGCAGTCCGCGACGTATATACCCATTGGCGCCCCACCCCGATGTTCCGGGCGCACGGACTCGAGAAGGCGCTCGACACCCCGGCGAAAATATACTACAAATACGAAGGCGTCAGTCCGTCCGGCTCGCACAAACCCAATACGGCGGTAGCGCAGGCGTATTACAGCAAGCAGGAAGGCGTCAGGCGCATAACTACCGAAACCGGCGCCGGCCAGTGGGGCAGCGCCCTGAGCTTTGCCTGCAGCCTCTTCGACATGGAATGTGAGGTCTATATGGTCAAGATCAGCTACGAGCAGAAGCCCTACCGCAAGATCATGATGAACACCTGGGGAGCTACTGTACACGCCTCGCCGACGGATCTGACCAAAGCCGGCCGCAAAGTGCTCGCCGCCGATCCCGACTCGCCGGGCAGCCTCGGCATCGCCATCTCGGAAGCCGTAGAACGGGCTGCCTCCGATGAGCATACCAAATACGCCCTGGGCAGCGTGCTCAACCACGTCCTGATGCACCAGACCGTCATCGGCCAGGAAGCTGTCAAACAAATGGAAAAAGCCGGCGACCTGCCCGATATCGTCATCGCTCCTTTCGGCGGGGGCTCCAACTTTGCCGGCATCAGCTTCCCTTTCCTGCGCCTCAACCTGGAAGAAGGAAAAAATATCCGCTGCATCGCCAGTGAACCGGCGAGCTGCCCGAAACTGACCCGGGGCGTCTTTCGCTACGACTTCGGCGATACGGTGGGGATGACCCCATTGCTGCCGATGTATACCCTGGGGCATACCTTCGTACCGGCTCCTATTCACGCGGGCGGATTGCGCTACCACGGAGCAGGCGTGGTCGTCAGCCAGTTGCTCAAAGACCAGCTCATCGAAGCGGTCGCGCACGATCAGCTGGAATGCTTCGAAGCCGGCATCCTCTTTTCGCGCACCGAAGGTATTCTGCCGGCGCCGGAAACCAACCACGCCATCGCTACCGCTATCCGGGAGGCCAACCGCTGCAAAGAAGAGGACGTCAGCCGCACCATCCTGATCCACCTCTGCGGCCACGGCCATTTCGACCTGGGCGCTTACGAGGCCTATTTCAGCGGCAAGCTGGTCAAACACGAAATTACGAGCGAAGAGATCGCCGCCACGCTGGCGCAATTGGACACGCCGGTGATCTGACGATGAATAAACACTTGAACCAAAACAGGCTAACCTGTTCATAACCAACAATTTGTGCCGGGGCACTTCTCCGCACTCGAAGGGCGCCCGGCCTCGCTAATCCGGTATTATTCCGGCTACCGTTTGCGTCCGGCCGGGAAAATGCCTAAGTTTGTTCACTACTTCAAATCGTTGTCCGCCTAACCGATCCAACCAAAATCCAAAGCCAGGCGCCGGTACGTCCGGGTACCGGCAAAGAAGGATCAGCACTCCGAACTCAGCAAATAGCGTTTTATTAACGAGCAAGCAACGGGTTACCAGTCAACTTGGTGTTCCGCAGTTGCTTAAAAAGGAGTTTACCATGGCAACCATGAATTTCGGCGGCGTCAACGAAAGCGTCGTCACCCGCGAAGAATTTCCCTTAGCCAAAGCACTTGACGTGCTGCGCGACGAAACCATCGCCGTTATCGGCTACGGCGTGCAAGGGCCCGGCCAGGCGATGAACCTGCGCGATAACGGCTTCAAAGTTATCGTCGGCCAACGCCAACCTTCGCGCTCCTGGGACAAAGCCGTAGCCGACGGCTGGACGCCCGGCGAGACGCTCTTCCCGATCGAAGAAGCCATCGAACGGGGCGCCATCATTCAATACCTGCTTTCCGACGCCGCCCAGATCGCCGTCTGGCCCACGCTTAAACCCCACCTCACCGCCGGAAAAGCGCTCTACTTTTCGCACGGTTTCGGCATTACCTACAAAGACCAGACCGGCATCATTCCGCCTGCCGATATTGACGTCATCCTGGTGGCGCCCAAGGGATCGGGCACCAGCCTGCGCCGCATGTTCGTGGCGGGGCGTGGGCTCAACTCCAGTTTCGCCGTCTTCCAGGACGGCACCGGTAAAGCCCGCGAGCGCGCCATCGCCCTAGGTATCGGAGTGGGCTCGGGTTACCTCTTCGAAACGACTTTTCAGAAGGAGGTATTCAGCGACCTGACTGGAGAACGCGGCGCCCTCATGGGGGCCATCCAGGGCATCTTCGCCGCTCAGTACGACTGCCTGCGCCGGAACGGCCACAGCCCCTCCGAAGCGTTCAATGAAACGGTGGAAGAACTGACCCAGAGCCTGATGCCCCTGGTGGCGGAAAACGGCATGGACTGGATGTACGCCAATTGCTCGACCACTGCCCAGCGCGGCGCACTCGACTGGTGGAAGAAGTTTCGCGACGCCGTAAGCCCGGTGTTCGACGAGCTCTACGCCAGCGTCGCTACCGGTAAAGAAGCCCAAAAAAGCATCGACGCCAACAGCCGGCCCGACTACCGGGAGAAGCTGGAAGCCGAGCTGCGCGAATTGCGGGAAAGCGAAATGTGGCAGACCGGCGCCGTTGTTCGCCAACTGCGTCCGGAAAATCAGCCGGTGGAGGAGGAAGTAAAATAGTTTCGTTTTTCAGTGATGCAAATCTATTCGCTTCGCCGGTAATGTCCTTACCGTTAATCCTTGTTATCCACCATGAGCACAAAGGTAATCCCCGACCGGCAGCTGATCAGCGTCGCTGATATCTACAAAGCCAAAGTACGGCTGAAAGGCGTAGCGGAGCAGACGCCGCTCTTCGTCAACCACCAGCTCTCCGATCAGTACCATTGCCGGTTGTTGCTCAAGCGCGAGGACATGCAGGTGGTCCGGTCTTATAAGATCCGGGGCGCCTACAACAAAATGGCGACCCTGCCGGCCGAGCAACTGCGCCGGGGCGTCGTCTGCGCCAGCGCCGGCAACCACGCCCAGGGCGTAGCTTTCGCCTGCCGCAAACTGGGCGTGAACGGCGTCATCTACATGCCGGCGGTTACGCCCCGCCAAAAAGTCAAAAAGGTGGCCCTCTTCGGTAAGGAAAATGTAAAGACCGTACTCACCGGCGACACCTTTGACGACGCCTACGCCGAAGCCATCGCCGACGCCCGCGACAACGACAAGACGTTCATCCACCCCTTCGACGATCCGCGCATCATCGAAGGGCAGGGCACGGTCGGACTGGAGATACTGGAAGATTGCGAACAGCCGATCGACTACGTATTCGTCGCCATCGGGGGCGGCGGACTGGCGTCGGGCCTCGGCAGCTATTTCCGGCAGATCAGCCCCAAAACCAGGATCATCGGCGTGGAGCCGCTGGGGGCGCCCGCCATGCAACGCTCCCTGGAGGCCGGTGAGATCATCACCCTCGACAAGATCGACAGCTTCGTCGACGGTGCGGCCGTGCGGCGAGTAGGCCGACATACCTTCCCGATCGTCCGGGAGGTGATCGACGACCTCACGCTGGTGCCGGAAGGCAAGGTTTGTTCCACCATCCTGCAACTGTACAACGAGGCGGGCATCGTCGTGGAACCGGCCGGCGCGCTGACCATCGCCGCGCTGGACAGCTACCGGGAAGCCATAAAAGACAAAACGGTGGTATGCGTCGTCAGCGGCGGCAATAACGACATCACGCGAACGGAAGAGATCAAGGAAAGGGCGCTGCTGTACGAAGGGCGCAAGCACTACTTCGTCATCCGCTTTCCACAGCGGGCCGGCGCCTTGCGCGAATTTCTCAACCATGTGCTCGGCCCGGACGATGACATCACCCACTTCGAGTACACCAAAAAGCATAACCGCGGTTCGGGGCCGGCACTGGTAGGTATTGAGGTAAAACGACCGGAGAACTACGATGCGCTATTGGAGCGAATGGACGCACACCGCATCAACTATCAGACACTGAACGACGAACAGACACTGTTTGAATTGTTGATTTAACCCGGCCTCAGCCAATATCCTCCAGGGCAATATCCTCCCGATACTGCCGAAAGAACTCCCAGACAACCACCCCGACACAAACAGAAATATTCAGCGAGTGCTTGGTGCCCAATTGCGGCACCTCGACAGCTCCGTCGACCCGGTCCATCACCGGTTGGCTGACGCCTTCCACCTCATTACCGAAAACCAGGGCGTATTTGGTTGCCGGCGCCAGGCGCATGTCCTGCAGGGAAATGCTGCCCTCGGCCTGCTCCACGGCCCATACCTGATAGCCGGCTTGCTGCAATTGTACGACCGCCCGGGCCGGATCTTTCTCGTAGGTCCATTCCATTGATTCGGTGGCGCCGATCGCCGTTTTCAGGATCTCCCGGTGGGGCGGCTGAGCCGTAATGCCGCAGAGCACGATCCGTTCAAGCGCAAAGGCGTCGGCCGTACGGAAGGCGGCGCCCACGTTGAGGCCGGAGCGTACGTTGTCGAGCACCAGAACGAAAGGCGACTTCTCCCGCGCTCGAAATTCCGCTACCGAAAGCCGGTTCAGTTCCTGCAACTTGAGTTTGCGCATAAATTCAGAAACAAAATTGAGTCGAATGAAGCACAAAATAGCGACTTTTGCAGGCGTCACCAAAACCTGTATCCGATATCCATGAAGACTTGCATCCCCATCTTCCTGCTGTTGCTTACGACTTCCCTTTGCGGTCAGGTAAACGCCGTTTTTCAATCCGAAGCCATCGGCGACGACGCCATCATCGGCGAAGGCGTCGTCTTGCCGGGCTGCAGCTGGTACTGCGGCGGTTCGGTCGCCAAGATCAAAAGCTCTTCCCATCTGCCCGACTACCGCGACATCACCTACTCGCCGGCCAACGCCCACGATTTCGACCTCGCCACCGCCTGGGTGGAAGGCCAGGAAGACGAGGGCGTCGGCGCCTATTTAGAGTACACCTTCGCCTTTGAGGGAGACCACCGCCTCGGCATCACCCACCTGCTGATCGCCAACGGATACCGCAAAAGCGAAAAGCTCTGGGCCGCCAACGGCCGCGTCAAAACCCTGGCCATCACCGTCAACGGCGCCCCTTACGGCGAAGCGCAACTGCTGGACAGCCCCGAATTCCAGTCGGTGCCGATCGGCAAGATCCTGTTTCCCCAGAATGGCGTTCCCACTACCATCCGGTTTACCATTACCGCCGTTTACCCGGGAACCAAATACACCGACACGGCCATCACCGAACTGCTGTTCGACGGCGTCGGCGTTCACTGACGTGCGTACAGCACCAGCTTCACGCCGCCGCGTTCCCAGCGCTGTTTTTCGCGCCAATGTGCGCGCAGGACGCCGATCTCCTCGTCGGTGAAGTCGTTCATGATATTGCTGTAAAGAACGAGATCGTCGCGCGCCAGGTCTTTTGCTTTGAACCCGCGCATTCGCCCGCTCAGGTCGCGGTATTTCAGCGGGCCGATTTCCGGAAAAGCGGTTCCAACGGAGTCGAGCGGGATGCTTTCTTTTTCCAGGTAATCGATTGCTGCTTCGCGCAATGGGTAGTAAGGCCAGTGCGCCAGCGTGGCGTCCCAGCCCTGGGCGATGCGGTCGGGATAGACCCATAGGTTACCGGTCAACAGGCCCGCAAAGGCGACGACAAAAGCGACGGCCCGCCAGGCTGCAGGCGCCAGCGCCAGCAGGCGGTAAAACAACAAAGTCAATCCCACCAGCAGCGGCAACAGGTAGCGGTGGTTCTGGAGAAACTGGTACAATACAAAAGTGGTGCACAAAGCAGGGACGGCCACAACGACCAGCACCAGCAACTGTCTCAGCCGCCGGTCTTTTCTTAATTCCGGCCGGATGCCGAACGCCAGCGCTATTCCCGCCGGCCAGAGGAAAATGCGGCCAAAATCCAACAAGCGCCATCCCAGCAGCCCGAAGTTTTTCAAGACGCCGGCCATCCCCACCCGCTCGAATCCGGGCGCCCAGGGAGAATCGGCATGGTAGCCGATCCAGCCTTTCTCCAGATAATGGTAACCGAGGAAAGCCAGGGCGAACAAACCGGAAGGCGCGTAGGGCAGCGCCCGGACGACCATCCACCCAAGGCCTTTTTTCTTTCCCTCCTGGAAAAGCCAACCCTCGGGCCCGGCGATCAGCTCGAAAAGATACAAGGCCAGCACCGTCATCATCCCCCGGGTGCTGATGGCGGCCAGGCCAACCGCAGCCAGGGCCGTCAGCCAGGATCGCCTCTCGAGCACCCCGACCAGCCCCAACAGAAAAAAGCTCAACAACGCCAGGTCCGGACTGACGAGCACCGCTTGTCCGGCAACCACCGGGTCAGCCAGCACCAGGAGCACCAAAAGCGGCGAAAGGGCCGGGCCGCCCAACCGGTCGCCAAGCCGGAACAGCGCCCACCCCATCAACAATAGGAAGGGCAGCATCCCCAGGTGGCTCACCGGCAGGCTTTTACCGAAAAGCTGCCAAAGCGCAGCCAGGTACATGCCAAATACCGGCGGGTGCCCGCTATCGATAGCGTCCGGCAGTAAAAGCCGGCCGAAGCCGTTCTCGTAATACCAATGGGCGTGTTTCGATCCGAGCTGGACGGTGTCCCAGAAGAAGACGTGATCGCGGGTCAGCCAGACGACCGCCAGGCAAAGGATCACATACCCGTAACCCGCAAATTTTCTGAAGGCTTGCTGCATCGGCATTAAGTATGCCGCAAAAATAATAAAGCCCGGGAAACCATCAATCCAGCAAAACCGAGGGGGTGGTCTCATCAAAATGGACGATCACATCAAAATGCGTCTCCAGATCAATGGGATAGAACACCTCCGATCCCCATTCCGGTAAGTAAACGCTGCCCACCGAAAGGAAAAGCTGGTCGGTCCGCAGCCATTCCGCCCAGCCGGCGTCCGTCATTAGTTCTTCCAGAAAAACGAAATATTGAGGCGCCGCGGCCCGGCTGAACAGGTCATTGACAGAATTGGGGGCCGGCGCCGAGAGGGAGAAGAGCTCCATGGCATTGGGCGATTCACCGTCGGCGGTCATCGTGGCGTTAATCACCCCGGCGCCCATACTAAAGCCGATGATCTGGTAATCGTCGCCGTACTGTTCCCGGAGCAGGGCTCCCATTGAAGGCCCCATTTCCCGGAAGAAGTTGTCATTGGCCACATGGCCGTTATGGGCCCATACGGCGATCTTGGCGTCGCCGAGATGATCACTGACCCACGCGACATTTTCCGCCATGTATTTATCGCGAAGCAGTTCGGCGCTTTGCGGATTGTACTGCATACTGTAAATTACGCTTTCGGTCTGGACGATAACTTCGGCCTGGTGAAGGATTATCCGGGCCTGGGCCGGGGAAGCCAGCACGGAGAGCTCGTCAAAAGCGGCCGCTACTTTATCCCTTACTTCCTGCACGGCGCCCCGGATAGCGCTGCGGTTCTCGATCAGCGTAGCCTGGTCCAACTCGTAGTATTGATCCAATGCCGCTTCGTATCCGGCCAGCGTAGTGGCCACGGAATCAGCCAGTTCCGGCAGAAATGCCTGCAGACCGGCCACCAGCGCGTCTGGCTGGCCGGCGTATCGGGTCAAGTCGATGCCGAAGAAGCGGACTTGTTCTCCCGCGGGTTTGTCGCGATTGTAATCCCGGAGCCACAACAGCAAATCGCGAACGGTTTCCACCCGGTACATGACCGAAGACGATAAAAGGGTTTCCGGATCTCCTTCGCCGGTGGTGACGTACCGGTCGATGTCCTGCGCCTGGCCGAATTCAAACCCCTCGAAAGCGACGGACTGCAATCCGTGCTCGGTCACCAGGTAAGGGATCAGTCGGTTTTTGAACTCAAAGAATTCCCGGGCGCCGTGCGAGGCTTCTCCCAGGCCGATGATGCGCGCAGCGGCCAGTTCGGAAAGCGGAGCAAAATCGGTAGCCGCATCGGCGTCGGTCAGCGGATGTAAGACCTGATCGAGAAAAGCAATTCGTTCCTCGTGCACATCCGTTTCCGGCTCCGGCTGAACTTCCGGATCTTTGCTGCAGCCGGCGCCAAGTAATAAACAGAATAACATCAGAGATAAAAGCCCGTTTGTTTTCATGGTATTCCATTTTTGATGTTCAACGATGAAAATTTATTTACACAGTCTAAAATAATCAGCAATCTAAATTGATTTTTGTTCAACAATCAGGCATTACTTTTGCGCCATGCGACGAAGCACAAATTTTATTTCCTGGTTGGTGCTCGGAGCCGGTCTGCTTTTCTTCATCGATCCCCGCGGCGACTTCCCGCTCAATGACGACTGGCAATACGCCTATCCGGTGCAGCAACTCGTAGAGCAAGGCCGCTTCGAGATGAAAGGGCAGTTCGCTCCGACCATCGTCTTGCAGGTAGGCTGGGGCTATCTGTTTTGCCAGGTATGGGGCGGTGATTTTTCTTTCACCTGGCTGCGCTTTTCCACCTTGTGCTTAGCGGCGCTGGCTGTATTTCTCGGCTGTCGTTTCGCGAAAAAAGTTACCGGTCGCCGTGGCGTCGCTCAGCTTCTGGCTTTAAGCTTGCTGCTCAATCCCCTTTTCTTGAACCTTTCTTTCAGTTTCATGACCGATGTGCCGTTCCTGGCCTTGGTGTTGGGAAGCCTTTTCCTTTTCTGGCAGTATTTTACCGAAGACCGGCCCTTCGCCCTGGCGGGGGCGATCGTCGCGGCGGCGGCCGCTTTTTTTGTCCGGCAGCCCGGCTTGCTGCTTTTGCCGGCTTTCGCCGTTCTGCTGGCGGCGGAGCGGAGAGCCTGGGGCCGGGCAGCGGTGCTTCTGATCAGCGCCTTTGTCCTTTACCTGAGTTGGGAACAAGCGGTCAAACCTATGCTGGGCATAGCGAACAACTACGTTCCCGTAGGCGATCGTTACCTGGGAGCCCTGGCCGACGAACCGGTCGCTTTTTTTCTGGATATTTTCCGACGGCTGGTGCGCAGCGCCATCTACCTCGGCTTTTTCAGCCTTCCACTGCTGCCGTTTTTGTGGAGGAGCTTTCAGCAAAAAAAGCTTTTCCGTCCGGTCTATCTTTGGCCGTTGCTCGCCGGCAATCTGCTGCTCTTCTTTTTCCTCATCAGGATCGGCAAGACCTTCCCCTTCGGAGGGAATATCCTGTACAACTGGGGGCTCGGCCCCGAGCTACTGGCCGACGTATACACCTTCGGCCTGGCCAACACCCCTCGCCTGCCCGCGGCCGTCATGCTTGTGCTTCAGTTCCTCAGCCAGCTTTCGGCCAGTTGGTTGCTGCTGTTATTGCTCCGCGGTTATTCCTCTTTCAGCGCGGCCCACCGGCAGCTGATCTGGTTGTTGGTGTTTTTCAACGCCCTTTACCTGCCGCTGATGTCGATCACCAGTTTTTTCGACCGCTACCTGCTCCCCTGCCTCGCTTCCCTTTTCATCGCGCTGGCGCCGCTGCTGCGCGTGCGCCGGCCGGTATTGGCCTACCTGCCGTTATTGCTCATGAGCCTGTTCAGCATTCTGGCGACGCACGATTATCTGAGCTGGAACCGCGCCCGCGCCCAGGCGTTTCGTTTTTTGCAAAACCAGGGCGTCACCATCCGGCAGATGGACGCAGGGTATGAATACAACGGATTTTACAATTACCGACGCGATTACGAGCACCGCGAAGACCGCTCCTACTGGTGGGTCGACGATGACACTTACTGCATTACCTTCGGACCGATGCCCGGGTATCAGACCATCGCCCGCCTGCCGCATCCCCGGTGGCTGTGGTTGACCCAAGACCATATCCTGGTCCTGGAAAAAAGGCGGCATCCGATCGGTTCCGATGGCCCCGGATTATTCCTGGAATAATCTATTGCGAAGGCAAACGCAATTTTGTTATTTCTTATATTTTTCCTTCATACAGGCCCTGGTGAAGGCCACGAACAAGGGATGGGGCTTTTCTACGGTGCTCCGCAATTCGGGATGGAACTGCACGCCCAGGAACCAGGGATGGTCGGGAATTTCCATGATCTCCACCAGGCCCGAATCCGGATTGATGCCCGTGGCCGACATACCCGCCTTTTCGAACTGTTCGAGGTAATCATTATTGAATTCGTAGCGGTGACGGTGCCTTTCCCGGATGAGGGCCTGCCCGTAAGCTTCCCGGGCGTGGGTGCGCCGCTTGAGCTCGCAGGGATAAGCGCCCAGGCGCATAGTGCCGCCTTTTTTGGTAATTTTCTTTTGCTCGGGCATCAGGTCGATCACCGGATAGGCCGTGTTGGGGTCCACTTCGGTAGAGGCCGCATGTTGCAGGTTCATTACGTGCCGGGCGTACTCCACCACCGCACACTGCATGCCGAGGCAAATGCCGAAGAAAGGAATGCCCGCCTCCCGGGTATAGCGAATGGCGTTGATCTTACCTTCGATCCCCCTTTCGCCGAAGCCCGGCGCCACCAGGATGCCGTTGAGGTCAGACAACCGCTGTGCGATCTCTTCCGGATCGCCTTCCAGGTTTTCCGAATGGACGGGGATTACGGAGACTTTGCATTCGTTGACGGCGCCGGCGTGTACGAAAGCCTCGTGGATCGACTTGTAAGCGTCCTGCAATTCGTTGTATTTGCCCACCAGGCCGATGCGCACTTCGTAGATCGGATTTTTCAGCTTGGCCAGGAAGGATTTCCAGGCGTTGAGGCTGGGCTCGCGGCGATCGGGTAACCGCAACTTAGCAATTACCGTAGTATCCAGTTTTTCGCGCAGCATCAGCAGCGGCACGTCGTAGATGCTTTCGGCGTCGATGGCTTCGATGACCGAGCCGACGTCGACATTGCAGAACAGCGCCAGTTTGCGGCGGATATCCATCGTGAGGGGGTACTCCGTTCGGCATACCAGAATATCCGGCTGGATGCCGGTATTGAGCAGTTCCTTTACGGAGTGTTGAGTCGGTTTGGTCTTCAGTTCTTTGGCGGCCCGGAGATAAGGAATAAGGGTGAGATGGATCACCAGGCAGTTGTCGATGCCCAGTTCCCAGCGCAACTGGCGCAGCGACTCGAGATAAGGCAGCGATTCGATGTCGCCCACCGTGCCGCCCAGTTCCGTGATCACGATATCGAATTCGTTCGCATTGCCGAGCAGCTGTACGCGGCGTTTGATCTCATCGGTGATATGGGGAATAACCTGTACGGTTTTGCCGAGGTAGTCGCCCGCCCGTTCCTTGTTGATCACCGTCTGGTAAATGCGGCCGGTGGTGACGTTATTGGCCTGCGAGGTCGGTAAGTTGAGGAACCGCTCGTAATGGCCGAGGTCGAGGTCGGTTTCAGCGCCGTCGTCGGTGACGTAGCACTCGCCGTGCTCATAAGGGTTGAGGGTGCCGGGATCGACGTTGATGTAGGGATCGAATTTCTGAATGGTGACGGAGAACTCGCGCGCCTGAAGCAGCTTGGCCAGTGATGCGGCGATAATTCCTTTTCCAAGAGAAGAAGTGACGCCCCCCGTAACGAAGATGTACTTAGTCATTGGTACTGTTATTGGCGAAGCCGTCAGAAGCAGTCGCCTTCGTTTTGTTACGGGATACAAAGTTAAGGAATCCTGCCCTAACCCCTGAATAAAGCTTCGGGGTTTTGCAAATATTTTTACCGGTCAAAGCCACGAGGTGAGAACAGATCGGACTCAGCTAATGTTAAATTATTGTTAATTTTTTGTAACTTGAATTTTAATTAGTCGAATATTGTTGATTAAGATAGAAAGAAAGACCTAAAAACAGCGGTGCATGAAACAGCGCTTATGGACAACGATATTAATGATTTTGTGGCAGGTTGGCGGGTTCAGTCAGGTGGCTCCGCTGCAAGCGAGGTACGCCCTTTCCGGCGCTGTCGTTCCCTACCACCAGGGAAGCGGATTCACGGAAGTGTCCTTTGAAATCGCCGGCGGCCTGATCGTCGTAGAAGCCCGGCTGGAAGGGCGAAGCGGATTTTTCATCCTGGACACGGGCGCGCCCACGCTGGTGGTCAACCGGAAGAGAAATGGCGGCAGTACCGAAAAAGCCCTCAGCGCTGTAGGCTCGTTCCTGGTAGAAAGAGTTGAGGTCGGAAGATTTGAATGGGGCGGCATCAAAAAGACGGCTCTGGAGGCCATTGCGCTCGACCTGGACCACCTGGAAGAGGCGTGTGGCCGTCCGCTAATGGGACTTATCGGTTATCAGATTTTCGCCGACCGCGAGATTTTGATCGACAGCCGGAGGATGAAAATTTTGTTTTTTAAAGGTACGGACAATGATCTGGCCCGCCTGGCGACGCCGCTCCGGACCATGCCCTTCGTGCTGCTCGGCCATTTGCCCGTGATCACTGCTCAAATCGGTGAGCAATCTTTCCAATTCGGTTTCGACAGCGGCTCGACAGGTAATCTGCTCGACCAAGCCGGTTTCAACCGAATCCCGGAAACAGAAGTCGCATTCGTCCATTACCGGGAGGTGCGGTGCGTGAATAAAGAGATCAGGAAAATACCGGTTTTCCGTACTCCTTCCTTCAGCCTCCGCGGTGGGGCGTTTGCCGAGTTGGAGTTTATGGTGCTCGATCTTTCCCACCTGCAGGATTCTACCGTAAGCATCCACGGGCTGCTGGGGTATCCCCAATTTCGCAATCTCCTCTTCTCTATCAACTACCCACACAGGCAACTGAATATCTGGGGTTTGCATTATGCAGAAGCTTCTCCCTGAAGCAAAAAACCCGACATTTAATCCGCATTTAATATTCACTTTACATTTGTTCTTGACCTTCGCAGCGCAAGCATCAATCGTAGAAAGAGTTAACTACGTTATATCGTGCGCAACTATCGAAGAGCTACATTTTTGAGATTTTTACAACGCTTCTCCCCCTCAAGCGCTCGTCATACCCTCCTTCTGTCCACTTTCCTATCGTATTTTATGGTGATCGGATTACTCTATTGCGCTTCGCTGAGCGATAGTTTGTTGTTGTTCACCGGCGCATTGTTGCAGACCGCTTTGACGGCGGCGCTTACGGTTGTCGCTTTACCGGTTCCCTCCGGACGGCCTTCCGCGGAATGGATTGGCTTTACCGGCTTGCTGATCTTTTTCGGATTGTGGCTGATTTCGGGCTACCTTTTGATCGAAGCATACAATCCAATTATGATTAAAAATCTGTACACCCTGTTGCTGCTTTTAGCAACGTTTGCAACAAGTGCTCTTGCTCAAGACAAGATTACCATTCAGGACGGTGATCTTGTGGCCGGCGGAACTTACAACTGGACGGCCGACAATTGTTACCTTCTTGACGGTCTGGTATTCCTGGAAGAAGGCGGGGTTCTCAACATCGAGCCCGGCACCGTTATCCAGGGTGCTGCCAGCCCGACGACGGGTGACAACACCTCCGCGCTGATCATCACCCGCGATGCTCAGATCTTCGCCAACGGTACGGCTACCGAGCCGATTATCCTCACCGCTGAAAACCCCGACGGCTGCGAACCGCCGGAACTGACCAAGATCGACCGCGGTCAGTGGGGTGGGTGGTCTGGTCATCCTCGGTAACGCCGTTATTGCCCGCCCGGGTGGCGAGGACGGCATCGAAGGTATCGATGCCGACGAAGTGCGCGCCCGTTTCGGCGGAAATGATGACGAAGACGACTCCGGCGTCCTGCGCTATGTCTCGATCCGTCACGCCGGCGCCGCGCTGGCTCCGGGTAACGAGATCAACGGCCTGACCCTCGGCGGCGTCGGTTCCGGTACGACCATCGACTTCGTTGAAGTATTCGCCAACCTCGATGACGGCATCGAGTGGTTCGGCGGTACGGTTGACGTTAAGCACGCGGCAGTTGCTTTCTGCGGTGACGACAGCTACGACTACGACTACGGCTGGCGCGGCCGCGGCCAGTTCTGGTTCAGCCTCAGCGATGTAGGCCCCGGCGACGTGGGTCGCTCCGCTGAACACGACGGCGCCAACCCCGACGAGCTGAACCCCTTCTCTCAGCCGACCATCTACAATACTACCTATATCGGCAGCGGCGTTGATCCGAACCCCTTCCCGGGCGGCGACGGCAACGACTTTACGCTTCTTTTCCGCGACCGCGCCGGTGGTTCTTACAACAACAGCATTTTCACCGACTTCCCCGAACGCGGCCTAGCTATTGAAGACCGTGACGACTCAGACGACGATACCTTCACCAATCTGCAAAACGGCGACCTCGAACTCGCTGACAACATCTGGTTCGGCTACGGCGACGGCAACAACCCGGAAGATTTCCTCTTCGCCCTCGACCAGGACGAAAACGTCGTAACGGCCAGCTCTACCACCGTAGTCAGCACTCTGCTCGACGCCAACAACTCGGTAGCTGATCCCGACCTCGGCGGCATCAGCCGCGACCCGGACGGCGGCCTCGACCCGCGCCCGAATGCCGGCAGCCCCGCACTGAGCCCGGGCAATACGCCGGCCGACGATTTCTTCAACTCGGTCGCTTACCGCGGCGCTTTCAGCAACCAGAACAACTGGCTGGTAGGCTGGACCGCCCTGAGCGACTACGGCTTCCTCGGCGACCTGGCTACTCCGGTTTCCGGTGATAAGATCACTATTCAGGACGGCGACCTGCAAGGCGGTCAGACCTACAACTGGACGGCCAACAACTGCTACCTGCTCGACGGTCTGGTATTCCTCGAAGGAGACGGCGTACTGAACATCGAACCGGGCACCGTGATCCAGGGCAAAGCCGCTCCTACCACGGGTGACAACACCTCCGCGCTGATCATTACCAGCGACGCTCAGATCAACGCCAACGGTTCGGCCGATGCGCCGATCATCTTCACGGCTGAAAACCCCGACGGCTGCGAACCGCCGCAGCTGACCAAGATCGACCGGGGCCAGTGGGGCGGCCTGGTCATTCTGGGTGACGCCGTTATCGCTCGCCCGGGCGGTGAAGACGGCATCGAAGGTATCGACGCCGATGAAGTACGCGCCCGTTTCGGCGGCAACGAAGACGACGACGACTCCGGCGTACTGCGCTACGTCTCCATCCGCCACGCCGGCGCCGCGCTGGCTCCGGGTAACGAGATCAACGGCCTGACCCTCGGCGGCGTCGGTTCCGGTACGACCATCGACTTCGTTGAAGTATTCGCCAACCTCGATGACGGCATCGAGTGGTTCGGCGGTACGGTTGACGTTAAGCACGCGGCAGTTGCTTTCTGCGGTGACGACAGCTACGACTACGACTACGGCTGGCGCGGCCGCGGCCAGTTCTGGTTCAGCCTCAGCGATGTAGGCCCCGGCGACGTGGGTCGCTCCGCTGAACACGACGGCGCCAACCCGGACGAACTGAACCCGTTCTCGCAGCCGACCATCTTCAACACGACCTATATCGGCAGCGGTATTGACCCGAACCCCTTCCCCGGTGGTGACGGCAACGACTTCACGCTTCTTTTCCGCGACCGCGCCGGTGGTTCTTACAACAATAGCGTCTTCACCGACTTCACCGACTTCCCCGAACGCGGCCTGGCGGTTGAAGACCGGGATGATTCGGACGACGACACCTTCACCAACCTGCAAAGCGGCGACCTCGAACTGGCCAACAACATCTGGTTCGGCTACGGCGACGGCAACGCTCCCGCCGACTTCCTCTTTGCAGTCGACCAGGACGAGAACGTCGTTACCGCCAGCTCCGAAGAGGTGGTAAGCATCCTGCTGGATGCCGGCAACCAGGTCGGCGATCCGCAGCTCGCCGGCATCAGCCGCGACCCGGACGGCGGCCTCGACCCGCGTCCGCTGCCCGGCAGCCCGGCTGAAAACGGCGCTCCCGCTCCCGGCGACAGCTTCTTCGACGAAGTACCTTACTTCGGCGCCTTCGCTCCGGCAAAAGACGGCAACTGGCTGACCGACTGGACGGCGCTCAGCGATTACATGTTCCTGGGATCGATCTGGGAAACGGTTGACACCGACGAGCAGATGCAGGATGGATTCCGCGTAGCGGCTCCCTTCCCGGTTCCGGCCAGCAACCAGGTGACGATGAACGTCGAACTGCCCCGCCCGGCTGACGTCAGCGTCAACATTCTGGACGTAAACGGCCGCCTGGTGAAAACGGTAGCCAACGGCCGCAATACGCCTGCCGGCGAAAGCACCATCAACTTCACTGTAAACGAACTGCCCGCCGGTACGTATATCGTTCGTTTTGAAGCAGGAAATGTTAACTTAGCGCATCGATTGGTAGTCATCAAGTAAGGTCGGCTACTTTGACATGACGTTTCAATAGACTTCAAGCAGCTTGGCCCTCTTCGGGGTCAAGCTGCTTATGCATAAAAATCAACCAAAAAAGAATACGGAAAGACATCAATTAGTAAGCCTATAATCCTGATGAACAAAAGAAAAGAAAGGCACAGTCACTTAACTTCTTAACCTGGAAATAATGAAACAAAATCATTTTTGGTGTTTCCTGATTGTATTCCTGGCTTCACAGTTTTCTCTGGCCGCTCAGCAAGGCGCAATCAAAGGAACGGTAGTTGACGAAAATACCGGCGAGACCTTGATCGGCGCCAATGTCGTCGTTGAAAATACGGCGACCGGCACTGCTACCGATTTTGACGGCAAATACCAGTTTACTCTCGAACCCGGCGTCTACACCATTGTCTGCACTTATATCGGTTACAACGAGACCAAAATTGAAGGTGTGGAGATCAAGCCAAACGAAACGACGATACTGGACATCGCCCTGGGCGACAGCGCCGTGGAACTGGAAGTGGAAGTCGTGGTGCAAGCCAAAGCAATCGAACGCACCGAAAACGCTTTGCTCCTGCTGCAAAAGCGATCGGATAAGATCCAGGACGGCATCTCCTCTCAGGAGATCTCCCGCCTCGGAGTCGGCGACGCCGCCGGCGCCCTGAAAAAGGTTACCGGTACGACCGTAGTGGACGGCAAATACGTTTACGTACGTGGACTGGGCGACCGCTACTCCTCTACCACCCTGAACGGCCTGCGCCTGCCGAGCATCGACCCGTATCGCAATAGCGCGCAGATGGACCTGATACCGACCAACCTCCTGGAAAATATCATCGCTTCGAAGACCTTTACGCCTGACCTGCCGGGCGATTTTTCCGGCGGCAGCGTTAACGTACAGATGAAATCCCTTCCGGAGCGTTTTACTTTCAACGTTTCTACCTCGGTCACTTATAATCAATTGAGTGTATAACAAATTGGGTGCAGCCTATGCGGCCTTCCCATATAAATGTTTT
>CAYQQU010000041.1:0-38370 GCA_964419545.1 uncultured Saprospiraceae bacterium
GGCGGGCGTGCCGTCGAGGACCAGGCCGATGCCGCCGTTCATCACTTCGCCCCAGCCGACGCCGCCGCCGTTGTGCAGGCTCACCCAGGTGGCGCCCCGGAAGGCGTCGCCGATGACGTTGTGTACGGCCATATCGGCGGTGAAGCGGCTGCCGTCGTAGATGTTGGCCGTTTCGCGGTAGGGCGAGTCGGTGCCTGAGACGTCGTGGTGGTCGCGGCCCAGCACCACCGGGCCGGAGATCTCGCCGCGGGCGATGGCTTCGTTAAAGGCGCGGGCGACGGCGATGCGGCCTTCCGCGTCAGCGTAGAGGATGCGCGCTTTGGAGCCGACTACCGGGATGTTGTCTTTGGCGGTGCGTATCCAGTGGAGGTTGTCGCGCAGCTGGGACCGGATCTCTTCCGGCGCCCGGTCCAGCATGGCCGCCAGGATATCGCCGGCGATGCGGTCGGTGGTCTGCAGGTCGTCGGCGCTCCCGGAGGCGCACACCCAGCGGAAAGGTCCGAAGCCGTAATCGAAGCACATGGGGCCCATGATATCTTCCACGTACGAGGCGTACTTGTATTTCCCTTCTACCTGGTTTTGCCAGATATCGGCGCCGGCCTTGCCCGCTTCGAGCAGGAAGGCGTTGCCGTAGTCCCAGAAGTACATGCCGCGTTCGGCCATGGTGTTGACGGCTTTGACGTGGCGCTGCAGGGACTCGCGTACGGCGGCCATGAAGCGGACTTTGTTGCGTTGCAGCAGGCGCTTGGCTTCGGCAAAAGTGAAGCCTGCCGGGCAGTAGCCCAGGTCGTCGATGTTGTGCAGGGAGGTTTGATCGGAGCCCAGTTCGACGGTCACCTTGTCCCTGACCAGGCGTTCCCAAAGGTCGACGATATTGCCGTGGTACACCAGGGCCACGCCTTTGCCTGCCTGCCGGCAGGCTTCGATGCGGATGAACAGATCGTCGAGGTCGGTATAGACGTTTTCTTTCCGGATGTATCCGTCGCTGAGGCGCTGCTGCACGGCGTCGGGGTCCACTTCTGCAATGACGCCCACGGCGCCGGTGACGACGGCGGCCAGGGCCTGGGCGCCCGACATGCCGCCGAGTCCGGAGGTGACGTACAGCTTACCTCTGAGGTTGTCGGCGCCGAGCTGGTGCAGGCGCCCGGCGTTGAGCAGGGTGATGGTGGTGCCGTGCACGATACCCTGCGGGCCGATGTACATGAAGGAGCCGGCGGTCATCTGCCCGTAGGAGGTGACGCCCAGGGCGTTGTATTTGTTCCAGTCTTCCTTTTTGGAGTAGTTGGGGATCATCATGCCGTTGGTGACCACCACGCGGGGGGCTTCCGGCGTTGAGGGAAAGAGCCCCAGGGGATGGCCGGAGTAGAGCACCAGCGTCTGCTCGTCGGTCATGGTAGCCAGGTATTGCATGGCGAGGCGGTACTGGGCCCAGTTTTGGAAAACGGCGCCGTTGCCGCCGTAGGTGATCAGTTCGTGCGGATATTTGGCGACTTTGGGGTCGAGGTTGTTCTGGATCATCAGCATGATGGCGGCCGCCTGGTGCGACCGGTGCGGATAGGCGTCGATGGGGCGGGCGTACATCTCGTAATCGGGCCGGAAGCGGTACATGTAGATGCGGCCGTACTCCTCCAACTCGCGGGCGAATTCGGGCGCCAGCGCGGCGTGCTGCTCGGGTGGAAAATAGCGCAGCGCGTTGTGCAGGGCCAGCCGCTTTTCTTTGTTACTCAGCACCCCTTCGATGACGCGCTGCGGGGCGTGGCTGACGTTGGTGTCGCGCGGTTTGGGATGGGGAAGGGCAGCAGGAATGCCGGCCAGGATCGCTCGTTGGAATTCGGTGTGGTTGGACATGGGAGACGGAGTTTTGGTCAGGACCGATTTACGGGGCAAAATTAGCCATTTTTTGGGTTTTGCGAGTTCTTCCGGTCGCCAAACCCAGGGCAATCGCATTTAAAAGATGCTTCCGCTCCATTGCCATTAAACTCATATGGAACGGAAGGAAAAATCCTCGTTCTTCCTTTAGGATCGAGGTAAAAACGAGGATTTTTCCTACTTTTTCAAGAACCAGAAATTAAATGCGATTGCCCGGTCGCCAAACCGGGGCGATTGCAGTTATAACAGACGCCAACTCACTGTTGCTGAGAAATTGGATTACCCAAAACAAGCCCGAAATTGAAAAAGAACCGATATTTATTGGAAAAAGAGAGTTATGCGCGCTATTAAAACCCTATTCGACCTTTGAGGCCGAGGCAGATAAACCCAAAGCCGGATACGGCAACACCGCCTTCCCGACTCTACTACGTCGACAACCTCCGCATCTTCCTGATCTCTCTTGTCGTCCTGCACCACCTGGCCATCACCTACGGCGCGCCGGGCGGCTGGTTTTACCGGGAGGCGGAGGCAGGATTCCCCGCTATTCTTCCGCTGACCATGTTCGTGGCCACCAATCAGGCGTTTTTTATGGGGATGTTCTTTTTTATTTCGGCCTACTTCATCACGCCGTCGCTGGAGCGCAAAGGAGGGCGGCGCTTCGCTGTTGACCGCCTGGTGCGGCTGGGTATTCCGACGCTGCTGTTTTTTTTCGTTTTGCATCCGGTTACTGTCTTCATCCGCAACCGGTACATCTACGGGGAGCCGGTATCGCTATGGGACTATATGACCCGCTCCATGGTCTGGGGGTTCGGGCCGATGTGGTTCGTGGAGGCGCTGCTGCTGTTTACTTTCGGGTATTTGCTGTGGAGGGCGTGGAGGCCCGAAGCCGAACCGCCGGCGCCGGCGCCCGTGCCCGGCGCCGGAAAGACGGTATTAGCCGCCCTGCTGATCGGCCTGGGGCAGTTCGTCATTCGCATCTGGCTGCCGGTGGGCTGGGCGATGCCGTTCACTGATTTTCAATTGCCGCATTTTTTGCAGTATATCGTCCTTTTCGCCCTGGGCGTCGCGGCCTACCGGCGGCGGTGGCTGGACGGACTTACCGCCCGCACCGGCCGGCCTTGGTTTTTTAGTGTACAACTGCTGATCTTCCTGGGCTTTCCCGCTCTTTTTGTGCTGGGCGGTGCGCCGGAACTGGGCACAGAACCCTTCGTCGGCGGCCTGCGCTGGCAGAGCCTGGTATATGCGGTGTGGGAACAATTGGTCGGTATCGGGATGATCGTCGGGCTGTTCGGGATCTTTAAAGCCCGGGTCAATGTGCAGGGCGCCCTGGCGAAGAAGCTGTCGGCGAGCGCCTATGGGGTGTACGTTTTCCATTCGCCCTTGCTGTTGCTGATCAGCTTGTTATTTCTCGATCTTAGCGTCGCGCCGGTTTGGAAAATGGTGTTGCTGGCGCCGCTGACCCTGGGGTTTTGTTTTTTGGTGGGATATCTAGTGAAAAAGGCGCCGGTAGGGAGGATGATTTTTTAATCCATGAATAATCCGGGCTAATTGTACTTCAAGGTATATTGAATTTATTGAACCCATGATGCCCGACAACCTCCGCCGATCTGGTTGTTGTCGGGCCGGGCGGTAACGATGCTTTTCACCTCCGCTCCCCGGCTCGCTGGCGCCGGGATGTCGCCGACCGGATCGCGGAGCTGCGGGAGCGTTTTGATGCTGGGCCGATCGCCTTCCTAATATGCCGCCCGTCAAGACCTTTCCGGCCTTTACGCCCCTCGTCAGGATGACGGTGGGCAATTTGGTGGAAATGCAGGGGGCAGAACTGGCCACGCTCGCGGCGAAGGAGGACGGTTTTTTTTACAATGCCGAGGGGCTTCGCCTGGCCGACTCAGTGGATCGCCTGCCGCCGGGAAATATCTGGAGGATTTTCTGAACCGATTTAGGTCATAAATTCCTTGTGGGTTAATCTGCCAAACTGCCCGCCATTCTCGGGTTTGCTCGTTGGGCGATACGCACTGTGTCCGGGGATACCAGGGCGTGTCGCCCACCCGAGCGAACGCAAACCTGGCAACCGTCATGACGAAGAGCCCATGGATAACCCGGCTTAGCGGGAATACAAAAAATCCATTTTTTGAGACGCCCCCGTGTTATCCATTGCAGACCTTAATTATTTGGGCTAAATTGAGAGAAATCCAGCCTTTCCATGCCGACCGAAAAGATCGTCGGGCAGACCAAAGACACCGGTTTCCAGGTGGGCGTCCGGAAAAACCATTCATCTCCCGCAGCCGGAAGAATGGGAATTTATTTTTTTACCAGGAATGGCTGCTAGTGGTGTGTAACAAAAATTTTTGCTGATCCTTTCTTGAAAGGAAACGCTTTTAATTACTGAAAATCAACTTTTTAAATTGAGCACTCAGCAAAAATTTTTACAAGGAACTTGTGTTACACACCACTAGATAGCGAGCAGCGCGAAGTGATGAAAGCACATTGGAAGGCCGTGATCCAAAATATTGCCGCCGCACTTGACGGCTGAACCTCTAATTGGAAAAAATGACACCCACAAAATTGACCGATCCCGTCTGGCAATTTGAGATCAGCGGCATCGGCTGGATCGACCTGAAATTAAATAATGGCTTCCAACTTAGTCATAGCAACGAATACGGCGATCAATTTGGGCAACTGCTGGACGCGTTGCTGGTCGTCAGTGGAGTAAACCGTCATTTTAGTTTTCATGGGCCTAAAGCAGAAAAAACGACAGTATCTGAGCAGAAAAATGTCATCTGGCAGGACGAAAATACCTCTTTTGATATTGAACTCCGCCGGTTATCCAGTGAAATGTTAGCGGTTACGGTGACTGAGTTTTTTGCCTGGGATGATAAGACGCGCGTCAATCCGACTTTGCGATACGAGCAACAGGTACCGGTGGAGAACCTATTACGGGATACCCTTTCTTCCCTTTTCGACCTCCTCGAAGCCTACGGCCTGATCGGTTTCAAAACCCATTGGAAGGTCGCTGATTTCCCCGTCGCAGCCTTTATTCAGCTCAAGTGTTCGTCCGATGTCGAATCGATGGAGAAATCAATGCTCAACCGAACGAGTATGCACGGATGGCGTTGTAGTGATGTGAAGGAGGAGGTGCGCTACTTATATAGCTAAAGCTTATGGGTTTCCTTATGTATGAATCCATGAACAATCCGGGCGAGATTTCCCCGCCAGGCTTGAGGCAGGGAATGGAGCTTTTTTCCTTGATCAAAACGATATCGAATCATGAACACCAACGCCATCGGCATCATCGGCATGGGCTGGGTCGGGGCCAGTGTCGCTATTTCTATTTTACAACGAGGCCTTTGCCGGGAGCTGCTGCTTAACGACATCCGGCCGGGACTGGCAGAAGGGGAGGCCATGGACTTCAACCATGGCTCGTCTTTCTACCCGGCGGCCACCGTAAAAGCCGCAAATATTAGCGACATGATGCACTGCCGCGCTATTGTCATTACCGCCGGAAGGGGCGGCAAACCCGAAGAGACCAGGCTCGACCTGTTGAACGACAATATCCGCATTGCCAAAAGCATCGCCGATCAGCTTCACGGCTTCGAAGGCATCCTCATCATCCTGGCCAACCCGGTAGACGTACTCACGTATTACTATCAAAAGTTTTCGGGACTGCCTGCCGGCCGCGTGATCGGCACCGGCACCATGCTGGATACGGCGCGCCTGCGAGAGATCACGGGCCGCAAACTCAACGTCGACCCCCGCAGCGTACACGCGCAAGTGGTGGGCGAACACGGCGATTCGGAAGTGGTGCTCTGGTCATCGGCCACCATCGGCGGCACTTTCCTGCGCAATTGGAATGAGTGGCGACCGGAATACGAAACCGAGATCGCCGATCAGGTCCGGACAGCCGCCTACGAGATCATCAAACGCAAAGGCGCAACCAACCACGCCATCGGCCTGGTGACGGCTACACTGCTGAAGTGGGTCTTGCGCGGCGAACGGCGCATCATCAACCTGGCGACGGTGATGGACGGGCCCTTCGGCCTGTCGGATGTGGCGTTGTCTTTGCCGTCACTTGTCAGTGACCACGGCGTGGAGGAGGTGCTGGAAGTGGGGATGAGCCCCGAAGAAAAAGAGAAATTCCTCCACTCCGCCACGGTGCTGAAAAAGGCGATCGCGGAGACGGACTTTTAGTGAACCCCTTGCATCACCCGCCGCTCCCGCTTTTCTTGCTCCTTCGGCGGTGGTGCTGATGTTTCTTTAACGACCGGCGGCCGCGTCAATACCATGATCAAGCCGCCGAGCAGGCAGGTTGCGCCTGCGATGATAAAGGGCGTCATCCAAACCTGCGGATCGCCCTGTGTGGCGGCCGCGTCTTTAAACAAGCCGGCCAGCTGCGGACCGGCGATGCCGGCTACCCCGTACGAAGTGAATACCCAACCGTAGTTGTTGCCCACCTGCTTATTGCCGAAAAAGTCGGCCGTGACGGCGGGAAAAAGGGCGAAGATGCCCCCGTAGTTGAACCCGACCAGGATGGCGGCGACGATAAAACCGGTCGTCAGCCCAAGGTGGATGAAACCGTGGTACATCAGCAGCATGATCACCCCCTGGAAGACGTTCATGCTGATGATGGCTGCTTTGCGACCGATGCGATCGGAGATGGCGCCCCAGGCAATGCGCCCGATGCCGTTGAAGATGGCGTACCAGGCCATGGCCGTTCCCGTGATCACGCCGGCATTGGCGATCCCTTTATGGGTGAGGGTGTCGATGCCGAATAGTTTAATGCAGTATATGACCATCAGGCCGGCGATGGCCGAGAATAAAAAGACGCTCCAGAGCTGGTAGAACTGAGGCGTGCTGAGCATTTCCCGGGGACTGTAGCCGACCGCACCGTCTTGTTTTTTACTCGAAGGTGACGGTGGTGTCCAACCGGACGGCCGGTAGTCGGCCGGCGGGTCAACCATCACCAGGCTGCCGAGCAGGATCAAGGCAGCAAAGACGATGCCGTAGATGACAAATACGCTTTGCACCCCCGGCAGCCCGAAAACGTTGGTCGTATTCAGCAGGCCCCCAAACCAAGAGCCGGCCAGCTTGACCCAAATGGTGGCGCCGAAACCAAATCCGGCGACGGCCAGGCCGGTGATCATCCCTTTCTTATCCGGAAACCATTTGACACCCACGGCGATGGGCACAACGTAAGCCAGACCGATGCCGGCTCCGCCGATGATGCCGATAAAAAAGAACTGCGCCCAGAAAGTACTGCCCCAAAAACCGCCGAGCAGGTATCCCAGCCCCAGCAGGAGCCCTCCCGCGGCAGCGATCCGGGCCGGCGACGCCCGCGATTGCAATTTACCGGCCAACACCATGACGATGGCAAAAGTGGCCAGACCGGCCGAAAAGATCCAGGCGGTCTGAGTGGCCGAAAACTGATAAATTCCGTCGGGATCGGTGAGGAGTTGGGTGAAAACAGACCAGGCGTAGATCGCGCCTAATGCGAGTTGAATCATAACGGCGCCTACGACCACAAGCCATCGATCGGTTATTCTTAATCCTTTCATTTTGGTTGATTTTACAAGGCGGCTGATTGGCTCGGTATGCCTGGTTGTAATCTGGAAAGGATAAGAATATTGGCCTTTGTTTACAATGTAATTCTCCCTAAGTGCAGGTTACAGTGACCAATGTCACCACTTAGGGGTGACTTATTTCAACAATTTTACAGCCAAGAACAAACGACTGAGCGTAAACGGGGGTTGATCACCGTTTCCCTGTTTTGAATACGGTTGCCGCTTGCCTACCGGTTTTGGGTGAGCTTAGCGATCGCCGTCCGCAGCGCTGCCTCTTGTTCCTCATCTCTCGGTCCTTCCGCCCGGAAGCGGATGTACCCCTCGCGGTCCAGCAGGAAGAGGTAGCAACTGTCGATGTCGTTCATATTCAGCTCCTCGAAGTAGGGGCGGCGATTGCCATAGAAAGTCGTCGTGTTGTCGTGTAAGTTCTCGGGAATACCGTCGCGCATCCAGTTGTCGATCTGCCAGCCGATCGGGCGATACCAACCGCTGATCATGGGGACTTCGTGGTAGCTGACGTCGGGACGGGGCTCGTAGTCCGCGAGGATTACTTCGGCCCAGGTATCAACTAGCCGCTGAGCGTCCTGTTCGAAGACCAGGATCAGAATATTGGCCTTGTTCTTCAGGTCGTCTGGAAAAATAATGGTTTCCTTTTGCAGCGACTGCGCCTTCAGTTGCGGAAAACGTTGCTCTCCGGTCTGACCGTTAAGAGATAAGGTGACGAGACCAAACAAGGAGACGAGCGAAAAAAGCTGATGCATAGAAATTAAAAGTTTATTACAAGTCCGATAGTTGGCAACACCTGGCTGTCCTGCTCGGTATTGACCACATTTAAGCGGGGCGGGTCGATGACTTCGCCCTGTTCGTTGCGGGCCAGGCCGTACTGTGGCTGTTCGGGCAGGCTGCCGGCCAGCACGTTCTGGACGTCGATGTATACGTCCAGGCTGAATTTGCGGAAGCTCCATTTTTTATCGACCCTTACGTCGAGCTGGCTGAAGGGATCGAGCCGGTTTTGGTCGAGGCGCGAATAATCGAGGATGACGGCCGGATAGTTGGCCAGGGTTGCGGCCTCATCCACCGGGGCGAAAGGCGCCTCGCCGAGGTAGCGGTACCGGAGGCTGGCTTCCCAGTTGCGGCCGAATTTGTAGCCGCCGGTAAGCGATATGATGTGGCGGCTATCCCAGGTGGAGGGTAGAAAGTCGTCTTCGTCAAATCCGGTAAACTCACTGACGTATATGGTGTACGCGGCAATGGCGTAAAAGCGGCCGTTGAATTTTTGCTGGTACAGGAACTCCGCTCCGTAAGTGCGGCCGCGGCCGACGGTGGCGACGGGCTCGTTGCCCAGCACTTCGAAGTCTCCGCCTTTGTTGGCCAGCGAAATGCTGTCGGTAATGGATACCGGATACTGATCGTACTTTTTCAGGAAACCCTCCACGGTGATGCGGGAGGTTTCGTTCAACAGGTATTCTACGCCGGCTACCAGGTGATCGGAGCGGGTGTAGTCGGCCGATTGGTTGATGTTGACGCCGGCGTTGTTTTGAAAACCGAGAATGGTGTAGGGCGGGATCTTGAAATAGCGCCCCACCGAAGCGTTGGCGGTCCACCTGCCGTCGGGGCTCAGTTTATAGGAAAGCGAGAGCCGCGGGCTGAGGGTGCGGAGCAGGTCGTTGCCGTTGTCCGTAAACGTATTGCCGTCGGTGCGCAGGCCGACGGTGAAGCCCAGCCTTTCATTTGCGAATTTGCGGGACGCCTGCACGAACATTCCATACCGGAAGAAATCGAGCTCGGCATTGAAATTGAAGTTGTTGACGAGGTCGCTCGTATTGTTGCGATAGTTGACCCACTGGGTCGAGAACCCGTAACTGGTGGTCCATTCGCCCAGGAATTTGGTGAGGCGATACCGGAGTTTGGTCTCCTGCTCGCGGGAGTCGTTCCGGAAAAAGAGCCCCGTCTCGTTGACGTTGTCGGTATAGCGCAGGAATTCGTTGTTTAACGCATTGGTGCTGACGGTGGTCTGCATCAGCCCGGAATTGTCCTTGAAGCGCCGCCTCCAGGTCAGACCGCTGGCGTAGGTATACTGCCGGATGACGGGCACCTGATCCTGAGTGGCTTGCTGTTCGGCGTCGAATTCTTCCAGTTCGTTCACGGAAAAGTCGTCGATGGAGCCTACGCCGGTAAGGATGAATTCGTTGTAATCGTCGAGCTGGTGGGTCACTTTGTATTGGAAATCCCAGTAATCGGGCAGGAAAGGCAGGCCGATCAGATCGAATAGGAACTGCAGGTAGGAGCGCCGGGCCGAAACGATGAAGCTGGTCTTGCTGCGCTCGCCATCTCCTTTGAAGAGCGGGCCTTCCAGGGTCAGCGCCGATTCGGAAGCGCCTACGCGGACGTTGCCCCTGAACTCGCGGGCGTTGCCGCGCCGCTGGTCGAATTGCAGGACGCCCGAAAGCACGTTATCGTACTGCGCGCCGAAAGAACTGGTGGTCAGCGTTACGCCCTCGAAGAAAGAGACGTTGAGCAGCCCCACCGGCCCGCCCGCGCTGCCCTGGGTGGCGAAGTGGTTGATGTTGGGGATCTCGACGCCGTCCAGGTAGTACACATTCTCGTTGGGCGCGCCGCCGCGGATGATCACGTCGTTGCGAAAACCGCCCACCGAGCCGGAAACGCCGGGCAGGGATTGAACGACTTTGGCGATATCGTTGTTACCTCCCGGATACGCCGCGACTTCCTCCTGGGAAAGGCGCTGGATCGACAAAGGCGTTTCTTCCGACTTCTGAAAGGGGTTGGGGGTAACTACCAGCTCTTCCAGTTCGTAAGTGCTTTCTTCCAGCCGGAAGTTGATGTCGATGTTGCCTTCCGAGCGAATGACGACATTGTATTGGGTCTGGGTTTCGTACCCCAGATAGGTCGCCGTAATGTTGTAAGTCCTGGTCGGGATGTTCTCGATCAGATAATAGCCGTTGACATCGGCGGCGGCGCCCAGGTCGGCGCCTTCAATCTGTACGGCGGCGCCTATCAGCGGCTCACCCGTCTTGGCGTCGGTGATGAGTCCGGAAAGCGTCCCGGTCTGCGCCCGGCCGATCGCCGGGAGCACCAGTAAAAGGAACAGACAAAACGTAACGAGTTTACCCATCGGAGGTTGTTTTAGATGTGAAAATCACTTCTGGAACAAAGGTTTGACTACTTTGTTTTATTTTGAGACAAATTTGTTATAAATTGTATAATGGATAATGAAAAAGCGGGCATGGAGACAATTATTCGATTGCTGACCGACTATCAGGAGTATGCCCGCAGCGGGAACCCGGAGGAACTGGGGCAATTCGGGGAGTGGCTCCGGCAGAAGTACGCCGGGGAAGTAGAATACGCTACGGACGACGAGGAGGTAAACGAAGCGGGGCTCGACGTAATGGCATCCTACGTGCTCGGAGGATTGACCAACTTTACGGAGTATTGGGTGAAATTGGCTTATCAGGACCTTCCCCTGCTTTCTCTGGGCGATTTTGCGATCATCAAAACAATAGAATACCTGGGCAACCCCACCAAAAAGACGATCGCGGCCGAAGTGGTCATGGAGCGCACCACCTGCAATGAATCCATTAAGCGGCTGAGCAAGGCGGGCTTACTCAGTGAAGAGACGGATGCGCAGGACCGCCGCATGAGGCGGGTGCGCCTTACGCCGGCGGGCGAAGAGATGGTCCGCGTTTTAAATCAGCGAATGACGGCCCTCGGCGCCCTGTTGATGGGCAACCTCGACGAGGTCGAAAAAAAGTCGCTCATCCCTCCTTTGCAAAAGCTCTTGAACTTTCACAGGTACCTGTACCGCAACAAAGAAAAACAGGAGGTGAAAGAGCTTTATCGCTTGTAGGGCTATCCCAGCAGCCGGTCGCCCAGCACCCGCTTTTCCACTTCCGCCCAACGGTGGCGGCTCACCGGAATGCTATTTTCCCCGATGATCAGCTGGTGGCCGTCTATGCCGGACACCCTTCGCAGGTTGGCGAGGAAGGACTTGTGTACCCGGCAAAAGTCGGCATCCGGCAATTCCGCTTCGATCTGTTTGAGGGGAAGCAATACGGTGAAGCGCCCGCGGTCGGTGTACAGGTGGGTGTAGTTTTGCATGGATTCGGCGTACTGCAGTTCCCTAAAGGTGATTTTTTCGACTTTCCCATCCGCCTTCACGAAAAAATGGTCGGGCGCCGTCGGTGCGGCTTCGGTGCTATTTTCCTTTTGCAGCAGCTGATGCTGTCGTTTGGCTCGCAGGGCCGCCTGGAAGAAGCGCTGGAAAGTGATGGGTTTGACGAGGTAATCGAGCACCGCCAGTTGGTATCCCTCCAGCGCGAAAGAAGGGTAGGCCGTAGTGAGGATCACCAGCGGCGGTTGTTCGAGGGTGCGCAGGAAGTCGAGCCCGTTGAGGCGGGGCATCTGGATATCCAGCAGCAGTAGGTCGACCGGTTCTTTGTCCATCACAGAGAGCGCGGCGATGGGATCTTCGGCGAGGCCGCTGAGTTTCAGAAAGTCGATTTGCCGTACGTAATCCGCCAGGCCTTCCCGGGCCAGCGGTTCGTCGTCGATGATCAGGGTGCGTAAGCTCATTGTTCTTCAAGGGTTAGGGTGAGGTCTACGGCGTACTGGTCGTTCCGGTCGTCAATGGTGAGGTTGTGGGCATTCGGGTACAGCAGTTGCAGCCTTTTGCGCAGGTTGGTCAGCCCGATGCCGCCGGCCGGGGGCGTATCGCTGTTTTTTCCGGCCGCTTCTTTGTTATTGGTTACCCGAAACCGGAAGCGGCCGTCTTCCATTTGGGCGCCGGCTTCGATTTGGCCGCCTTCCCGCCGGACGTATTTAAAGGCGTTTTCTACCAATGGCAACAGCAATAGCGGGGGAATGTGCGCGCCGTTCCATTGTCCGGGAAAATCCAGCGCGACGTTCAGGGATGCGGGGCGCCGCAGTTGCGCCAGCTGTGCGTACCGGCGCACGTAGTCGAGCTCCTGCTGCAGGGGAATAGCCGTTTCGTTGGCCTGGTACAACTGGTAGCGCAGCAGATCGGAAAAGCCGGCCAGCGCTTCGGCAGCGCGATCGGGGTCTTTTTTGATCAGGAAATAGATGCTGTTCAGTGGTGTGTAACAAAAATTTTTGCTGATCCTTTCTTGAAAGGAAACGCTTTTAATTACTGAAAATCAACTTTTTAAATTGAGCACTCAGCAAAAATTTTTACAAGGAACTTGTGTTACACACCATTCAGGGCGTTGAAAAGGAAGTGCGGATCGAGCTGGCCCCGCAGAAACTGCAATTCAGCGGTCATCTTGTCCCGCTCCAGTTGCCGCTGGCGGCGTTCCAGGCGCCGGCGCTGGAGCAACAGCTGGATGACGGTGGTTAGCCCCAGCGCCGTAAAAGTGCTGCCCAGGAGCGAAGCGATGAGATAGGTCCGGTCTTCCAACAAAGTGCTGCCCCGTCCCGGCGACACCCACTCAAACCAGCCGTAAAGTAGCAGGCCCAGCAATCCCGCCGATAGAAAAAGGGTGACGACAACCGCAGCGATGTAAGGCAGGTAATGCTTGCGGTTGAGCAGGCGGGGCATCAGCACAAAAATGTTGAAATAGGAAGCGCCCGCGTGACAGAGCGTGTAAATAGAGCTGGTTACGAAGCTGAGCAGGGAAAAAAGATCAGGAGTAAAAACGGTATGCCAAAAGGCGGTATAGCCCAGCCAGAAGGAGACGTGAACCGGCCAGGGGGGCAGGGAAGCGCTATCGCTTTTCGCGAGCGGGTAATTTGCTGCTGTGTCCATCGGTGAATTTTTTTCTCACAACGTCAATTTCGGCAATTCTGCTTGGAATCGGGGTCCGGTCTTGATCAAAAGTCGCCATTTGTTGACGATCGGCCGCAAAGGCTTGATCTGTTGAATACTGCCCGCGAAATGATCACCAACCGGCCCTTGCGGCCACTCATCAACCTTTCCCGGCCGTTGATCAAGCCTTTTTTTAAAGGGGCGATCGGGCTTTTAGTTTTGGTTTCGAAAGCGATTTGAAAAACCTAAAAAATATCGACCATGAAAAAGTTACTGCCTTTATTGTTGTTGGTTGCTTTCCTGCCTTTGGCGGCTACGCAAACCACCCTTGACGAAAAGATGAGGAGCCAGTTCTATCAGGCCTACCTCACCAACAGCCTGCTGCTCTGGAAGAACGGCTTACAAGAGCTGGAGGCGGCCTATCAGTCGTCCGAAGACCCCGAA
Source organism: uncultured Saprospiraceae bacterium (assembly GCA_964419545.1). Classification (GTDB taxonomy): domain Bacteria; phylum Bacteroidota; class Bacteroidia; order Chitinophagales; family Saprospiraceae; genus CAYQQU01. Next base: position 13,651 of record CAYQQU010000041.1, read on the forward strand.
ATACTGCTGGCGATGGCGCGGGCCGAAGTGGGCGCGGTGGGCGCCTGTTTCGCTCAGCAGGATTTTGATCAGGCCGCCAACTGGCTGGAGCGCGCAGAGAAGCACGTCAAAACATTATTAAAGACCAACCCCGACCTCCCCGAGGCCCACGCCCTCATCGCCGGCATCTACGGCCAGAAGATCGCTCTGAAACCCATCCGGGGCATGTTCCTGGGGGGGAAGAGCAACAAGCACCTCCAACGCGCAATTGAACTGGGGCCGGAGAATCCGCTGGCTCATTTTCAGCGCGGCAATAACTATTACCATACGCCCGCTGCTTTCGGCGGCGACCTGGACAAAGCCGTGGAACACCTGCAAGCGGCCCGTCGCCTCTACGAGCAGTGCAATATGGCCGAGAACTGGGAATACCTCAACACCCTGGCCTGGCTCGGACAGGCGCTGGCCAAGCAAGGTAATCCGCAGGCCGCGCGTAGCGTCTACGAACGGGCGCTGCAGGTGGAACCGGAGTTCGGCTGGGTGAAAAAAGTGCTGCTGCCGGCCTTGCAGGAAAGGGCGGGCAGCCGGTAGTAAAACCAAGATCAATTATCCTCCTGGCTTTATGTTTCGTTTTTTCTGTTCCATATGGTTGATCTTTGCGGTGACCGTTGCCGGCGCGCAACCCGTAACGGGGCGGGTCATCGCGGCCGGCTCGGGCGAGCGGCTGACGGGAGCGACGGTGCGGGTGCTTTCCGATCTTTCCCGCGGCGCTTCGACCGGTATCGACGGTGAATTTGAACTGACCCTGCCGGGCCCCGCCGATACGCTGCTGATCACCTATCTCGGTTACGAAGAGCAGACGCGTCCGGTGCGGGCGGGCGAAGTGGTGAAGATTGCGCTGCAAGCCCGGGCCACCCAGTTGGAACAGGTCGTTGTGCGCGGCGAAAAACTGACCGCCCGGGAGTTCGCAACGCAGCAGCTCGACCAGTTGGACGTTTACCTCAACCCGGGCGCCAAGGCCGATGCGCTGCTGGCGGTGAATACCCTGGCCGCGGCGACCAACCCCGATGAGACGGCCAACGTCAGCCTGCGCGGCAGCTCGCCCGCTGCAACCGGGATCTTTCTCAATAACGTGCCTTTGCACGACGCTGTACGCCTCGATCAGGCCAATGGGGTAGGGCAGTTCAGCATTTTCAATACGGCTATGGTGGAGCAGGTGGTGGTGTTCCCTTCCAACCCGCCGCTGGAATTCGGACAGGCCTCGGCGGGCGTGGTGACCCTCTACACCGACGATGACGTACCCCGGCGCGCCCATAGCGTCAGCGCCAGCCTGGTCGGCGCCGGCTTTTCCGTCAGCCGGCCCTGGAGTGAAAAGACCGGCGCTACGCTCTATGGCAACTGGAGTACCCACCATCTGCTGCGGGCCCTGAATCCGGCGGCTTTCGAGGATATCCTGGGGTTCGAAACGGTTGACCTGGGCGCCTACTTCGTACACCGCCTTTCGGACCGTTCGGCCGTAAAGGTGTTCCACTTGTCGCTGCTGGAAGCGTATCGCTACCGCTTTCGCTCGGCCAGCTTCAACGGCCCTTTCCGGCAGGAGAAGCTCCGTAATTTATCAGTGGTCAACTGGCACTATCAGGGCGACTCCTGGCGCCTGGAATGGAACCAGGGGCTGAACCTGAGCCGGGCGTCCTACGGTTTCGGCAATATCGAAGAGCAGCCCCGGCAGCGCGACTACTATACTTCCGTGATCTTCCGCCGCCAGGATACCCTCTTTTCCTGGACCACCGGCGCGGCGCTGGATGGGCGCCGGTTGGTGACGCAAGGCCACTTTCCGCTTTATCCCTTCGCCTGGGATACGGACCATCCCGCCCAGGCGTTCAGCGAGCGTCGGCGCCTGCTTACGCCGGCCGGTTTTGCTTACCTGAAATGGCAAATCGCGCCGGAAAAACTGACCTTGGGCGCCGGCAGCCGGATCGCATTCCCTGCTGACCGGGCGGCGCCTACCTGGAGCGGACAGGCCAGCCTCGGGCTTCGGTTGGGAGAAGCGGGCCGGCTCAACCTCTCTGCCGGGCAGTACTACCGCCACGCCCTGGCGCGCTCCTTTCCCTACCGGCAGGAATGGCGCAGCCGCCAGCTGGCCCTCGACGCCGAATGGAAGCCGGGCGACTGGACCGTGCAAAGCGCCGTGTACCGCAAATGGGAACGGGAAACGGGGACCCCCGTCCGCATCGCCGGCGCCGAGATGTTTGCCGCTTACCGCAGCTCACGCCTGGAAGCCGGGGTTTCCGCCGCTTCGGTGCGAAGCCGCGCTCTGGCGGAAGGAATGGCATACCCCACCGCCTACGATTTCGGATACTTCCTGCGCGGCAATTTCCGCTACGCCTGGCCTGACGGCTGGAGCCTGACCGGAACGGCCTGGTGGCGGGAAGGCAGCTACTTCCGGCCGGTGACGGGAAGTGATTTTTCGGAGGCGGCGGAAGTATGGACGCCCCGGTATGCGCCCCTCGACCGCGGCGCGCGCCTGCCGGCTTACGGGCGGCTGGACCTCGGCCTGAGCCGTATCTTCGAACTCGCCGACGGGGCGCTGATCGTCTTCCTTAGCGTGAATAACGTCTTTGATCAGCGCAACGTGCGTTCGTATTCTTACAATGAAGACTATTCGCAACGACAAGCAGAGTACTACAACCGGCGAGTGCTGTTTTTCGGGGCGGTCTGGCAGGGAGAGTGAAGGCCGGCCTTTTCTACAATAGAAGAAGTTCTGTCGGGGAGGTATCCAGAGCAATCGCATTAAAAGATGCTGCCTCTCAATTGCCAAAAAATCCACTTGGAACAGAAGGAAAAATCCTCGTTCTTCCTTTAGCATCGAGGTAAAAACGAGGATTTGCCCTACTTTTTCGAAATCCAGAAATTAAATGCGATTGCCCTGCCGGACTGGATACTATTAAGCATGTTTGGAGCTTGCTTCTATTGCAAATCAACAGGTTGCTAACCTGTTGATTTGCATGACGAACCCGCCCCAAACAGGCTCTAACCCATGAATAATTCGGGTTAATTACCTTCCGGGCAGCGCCCGATCAGGCTTTCACCTCCACCGACTTGCCCTTTTTCTGCTTGTCTCGGGGAATAGTGCCGAAGACGTAGTCCCAAAGCGGCGAGCTCACGCCGTAGAGGACGGTATTGTCGTGGTAGTGGTGGATGGCGTGGTTGGTCCACAGCGCTTTCAGAAAGTTGTTGGGCGGCCGGAACGCATGGACGCAGTAGTGAACACCGAGATAACCGACGTAGCCGATCGCGAAACCCGAGAGGGTGGCGTAGCCGTAGTCGCCGAGCGCCAGCCGGAATATCGCATAGAATACCGTAACGTAGATGATGATACCCAGGGGCGGCATGGCCAGCCGTTGCTTATCCTTGGGAAAATCGTGATGGGCGCCGTGGATGGCGTAGGCGAATTTGGCCCGCCATTCCGAGGTCGGTTCGATGTGGTAGAGATTGCGATGCAGGACGTATTCGGCCAGGGTGAACACGAAAAAACCGGTAAAGAAAAGCAGCGCCGTTTTCAGCGCGGAAAAATCGGTGTGCACGCTCGACCGGTAGATCAGCCAGCCGGAAAAGGCGACTACCATCCCGATAGGCACCAGGATGTGGGTGCGGGTCAGGTAGTTCAACCACTTATTCTTGAAAATATCCGGCGAAACATTTTGGTTGGAAATAGTCTTCTTCTCGTTCATGACTGCGATAAGTTTTCGGTATTAGCTGCTTTTGGAATCGCAATTTAGGAAGATGGCCCTGTAGTATCAAATACCTGGGGCATCATTTTATACCGATTTGACAATCATCTGGATTAAATTTTCAGGGTCTGCCGCAGGTAGCGCTGGGTACGGAGCTTATACGTCTTATACATGCGGCGGAAGCTTTCGTATTGCGAAACCGGCTGCTGGTTGCTCAGGAAGCCCTGTTGTTTCATCCATTCGTCGTTGTACACCTTACCCAGGTAGCGGCTGCCGTGATCGGGGAAGAGCACCACCACCACGTCGGTGGGCTTAAGTTGCTGCCGGATCTTGAAGACGGCGTCCAGGGCCGAACCCGACGAATAGCCGACCAGAAGGCCTTCGCGGCGGGCGAGCTCGCGGGCGCGCAGGGCGGAGTTGCGGTCGGTTACTTTGACGAAGTCGTCGATCAGGTCGAAGGCGACATTGTCCGGGATGATGGTTTTACCCAGCCCTTCTACCTTGTAGGAATAGATCTCGTTCTTATCGAAGATTCCCGTCTGCCAGTATTTTTTAAGCACCGAGCCGTAGGCGTCGACAGCGATGATGCGGACAGCCGGATTTTTTTCTTTGAGGTAACGTGCGGTGCCCGACAGGGTGCCGCCGGTGCCGGCGCAGCATACGTAGTGGGTGACGCGGCCTTCGGTATCTTCCCAGATCTCGGGGCCGGTGGAGTGGTAGTGAGCCCCGGAATTGTCCAGGTTCCAGTTTTGGCCCAGATAGTAGGAGTTGGGCCGGGTGCGCGCCAGTTCTTCGGCCCGCGAATAATAGGAGCGAGGATCTTCGGGTTCGACGTCGGCCGGGCAGACGATCACTTCCGCGCCCAGGGAGCGCAGCAGGGCCAGCTTTTCCTGTGACGCTTTACTGGTGACGGTCAGGACGCACTGGTACCCTTTCAGGGCGCAAACCATGGCGAGACTGAAACCCGTATTGCCGGAAGTGGCTTCGATCACCGTGCCGCCCGGGTGGAGGTTGCCCCTCTTTTCGGCTTGCTCCACCATGTGGAAAGCGATCCGGTCCTTGGCAGACTGGCCGGGGTTGAAAGCTTCAACTTTGGCGTAAACTTGGGCAGGGATGTTCTCACAAATGCGGTTCAACTCGATAAGCGGAGTCTTCCCGATAGTTGCTAATACATTCTCGTAGCGCATAACTACTCAGTTTTAATTAAATGGCGTTTTTTGATTTTATTGGCCGGCATGAGACTATGCGCCATTTAATTTGTTCCTTCGGAACACTGAGCTTACTATTTTCCAAGAGGTAAAATTACAAAGGCGAGACAGAAAAACAAAATATGCGGTCGGAAACTCCTTTTTTTACCCTCGTAAGGGTTTGTTTTTCAGGGATTATTGGCAAAATTTGCGGTCGTTTCTCAAAAGATCGTCGCACATGGACAACACGGTTTCACTCAAAGTTCGCCTGATCCTCTACTACAAAGGGCAGATCCTTCTGTTGAGGCAAACCAAACCGCAGGGCGGGAACTACACCCTGGTGGGCGGCGGCGTGGAAAAGATGGAATACGCGCGCGCCAGCCTCATCCGCGAAGCGTGGGAAGAAGCCGGCATCTTTCTCAAGGCGGAAGACCTACAGCTGGTGCACGTGCTGCACAAGCGGAAAGCCGACGAACAGCGCATCACCCTGTATTTTAAGGCCTACCGGTGGGAAGGAAAACTGAAAGCCCGCGAGACCCACAAATTCCGCGAAGCGGAGTGGTTCCACCTCGACGAGCTGCCCCGCAACCTCACCGAAACCGTGCGGCACGTACTCGAAGAATACCGGCACGGGCATGTTTATTCGGAATTCCCGGGCGATACCCCGTAGCGAACGGGAATAACCCGGCAGCGTCCCCATTGCCGAAAACGCAACGGAAGGGCGTGGGCGGGCTATTCCCGGACAAAGCGCTTCTGAAAAGCGGCGCGCCGGATCAGGCGCCCGACTTTTTCAGGTTTATTTTCTTGGCCGTCTTGTTCTTCGCTTTCGAACAGGCGGCTTGCTGGGCGGCCGAACAGCAGCTCTTGCCGGCTACTTTGGTGCCTTTGGCGCAGCAGGCCGCTCCTTTACCCTGGCCGTTACCCTGCCCGGCGTTGCCGACGAGTTTTGCCGGAACAAAAGCCTCCGACTTGTTGCAGTACTGGACGGCCGCGTAGGAGACTTTCCCGGAGGCGGGGCAGACCGTTTTGCGAACGTAAGATACTTCGCCGGTTTCGGCATCTTTGCGCGCTTCGATGTTTTCGTCGAGCGCGGCGGCGCGGGCGGCCGCTTCCTGGAATTCGGGGGTAACTCTTACCTTTTCGGCTTTGGCTTTGGCGCCGCCGCAGGCGTGCTGCGCCGTGGCCGTCGTCACAAAAAGACCTCCCATCAGGCAGAAGAGAAGAAACAGCTTTTTCATAATCAAGCAACTTTGGTGTGGCAATAGTACCACCTCCAAAGATAAGACACCCGATCGGACTGAGCTGTTATTTAACGATTTCTTAAAATTTGCGTCTACTCAAAATTGGTCTTGCCGATGCGCCGCCAGTTGATGCCGTTGGCGAGGCTGCCTTCCTTGGTGGCGAACCAGATGAATAACGGCTTCCCGACGATGTGATCCTCAGGAACGTAGCCCCAGATGCGGGAATCTTCGGAATTGTGGCGGTTGTCGCCCATCATCCAGTAGTAATTCTGCCGGAAGGTGTACCGGTCGGTGGCTTCGCCGTTGATGTAAAACTTGCCGTTGCGCTGAGCAAAATCGTTGCCTTCGTAGGTCTGGATGATCCGTCGGTACAGCGCGATGTTGGATTCGGTGAGTTGGACGGTGGCCCCTTCCTCGGGGATGTAGATGGGGCCGAAATTGTCGACGGTCCAGTTGGGAAAATGCTCCGGATCGTGGGGGAAGGTCTTATTGGGATTGCGCTGCAGGGCGCCGACCTCTACCGGCTCGATCTCGATATTGGGATCCATTGACTGGATTTTGGCCTTCTGGTCTTCGGATAGAATGAGAACCAGGGAGTTGTTGCTCTGATCGATGCGGTCTTCGCGGGAGATGCCCCATTCGTCGAACTTGGCGGTGTTAATAGTGCCCGAAGGGTAATTGACCATATACATGAACTGGATGTACTCCGGCTTTTTAGCGGGCCGGCCGTTGATGTATACCTGCCGGTCGCGGATCATCAGGCTGTCGCCGGGCAGGCCGATACAGCGTTTGATGTAGTGGTCTTTTTTGTCCATGGGTCGGGTGACCAGCTTTTTGCGGCCGCTCTTGATCTGCTGGGCGTGCATGGGCGGCAGAGAACCGCGCCGGTAGTCGTAGATGCCCCAGGTGCGTTCGGGGAAGATGTAGACGCTGTCGCCTTCCGGATAGTTGAAAACGACGGGGTCGTTGTGGTCGATGCTTTCCAGGGCGGGCAGGCGGTAGTAGTCGAGCTTCGGGTTTTCCAGATACGACTCGGCGTTGAGCCCGGGAATGCGGTTGTGCAGCAGCGGCACCATGGCGATGGTCTGCGGCATGCGGATGCCGTAGTGGGCCTTGCTCACGAAGAGGAAATCGCCTACCAGCATCGACCCTTCCATGGAGGAAGTGGGGATGACGTAGGCCTCGATGAGGAACATGCGAATGAAAGCGGCGGCAAAAACGGCGAAGATAATGGCTTCGGCCCACTCGCGCACCGAGGATTTCCGGTAGGGGTTCTGGGCTTCCAGCTTTTTGACCAGGCGGGTGTTGTTGCCGTCGCGGGCGTCCTTTAGTTTGGCCTTGAACTCGCGTTCTTTGTCGAGAATGGGGCCCTCGTATTTTTCTTCGGGCTTCAGGCCGAGGTACAGAAAGGCGAGCGGCAGCAAGACAACCGCTACGACGCTATGCCAGAAAAGGTGATAGCCGAACGACCGCACCAAATCGATGGCCATGCCCGCCAGGATGAAAATATTGACGATCGGGAACAGCAGCCAGGCGGCGTGCCAGGGCTTGCGGCCGATGATCTTACACCAGACCACGAAGTTCAGGCCAGGCGCCAGGCCTTTCCAGCCGGCTTCTCCGGCTTTCGGGAAGATGAAAAACAATCCGGCGCTCATCAGCAGATAGCCGGTCAGAAAAAATAGCATTAAGCCCATGCAATAACTTTTTAAACCCTGCAAATATAAACGAAAAAGCCAGGACAATCATGCCGCTCGTAGCGGAGAATGGATAAAGGTGCGGCCCCCCGGGACGGAGGCGGGAGCTTATTCTACGAAACCCGTGATCCAGAGTTTCTCGGCCTTGCGTTGTTTGTCGAAATACACCTTGATGTAGCGGCGAAAATAACCGTTGTCGCGCGCGTCGTAGTCTACGGTGATGCGGGCCTCGTCGCCCGGCGGTATGGGCCCGTCCGTCCAGGCGGGTGCAGTGCAGCCGCAGGCAGCGCGCACATTATCGATATGAAGGGTGTCGGCGCTGATGTTGCGAAATTGGAATTGGTGCGTGACCTCTTCCCGGGAGCGCAGATCGCCGAAGTCGTGCTCGGTGGGACTGATCCATTCGACGATCGCTTTTTTCTGAAAGGCCATGAGTGCGATCAGGGCGAGGCCGGGGAGCAGGTAGCGGAAAATCATGGCGGGAAAATTTTATACTTCTTCGGCTTCCGTCTCTTCGGTATCGACCGCTTCGTTCATTTCTATCACTTCCCAGGTGTGATCGGCGAGCATGCGCACCGATGCGACGAAGCGGTAGGGCGGCTCAGCGCCCCATTCGACGGGCCCCACCATGGAGAGGACGTTCTTGCCATTGCTGCGCCGGTAGAGGTGATAGGTAAATCCGACCAGCGGCTCGAAGTTCATCTCGGCCAGGTAGATCTGTTCGGAGACGGAGACGCGGTCTTTGATCGTTTTGGCCTGCTGAGCGAGCAGCTCGATCTGCTTGCGGATCTGGTCGAGCTGCATCTCGGTCTGTTCGTACATAGAGGAGACGGCGCGCCCTTTGACGCGGCCCTTGTCGATGGGCTTGATCTCCACACCGCCTACTGTATGCGCGTAAGGCAGGGCGTGCGGATTTTCCGCCACCTTGTCGGGATCGATGGGGTTGATGACCTTCTCCTCGGTATTTTGTTCGTTTTTATTTGCCATAACACAAAAGTAACCCGATTCGCAGACAAATGTTTAGGGCGAAACGAAAAGAGGGAGGGGCTAAAATGGCAAAACCGCCGTCCTCACGGAGAGGGACGGCGGTTTTGCAGCATGACCGGCCCGCAGTTTAGCGCAGCTTGAAGGTATTGGCGCCGGCGAGGTGGCCTTTGTTGTACACCTCTACCGTATAGTCGCCTTCCTGAAGCGGCTGGTCGGGCTCCCACTGCAGGCAGTAAGTAGCCTGGTCGCGGTTGTAATCCACTTCTTTGACCTTGGTGTAGCGCACCTCCTGGCTGGTGGCCCGGTTGACCAGGACGCCCGAGCCTTTGGAGTCGAGAGCGAGCGTTTCGCCCGACGGGTTGATGATGCGCACGTGGAAAACTTCCGTGCCCGGCTCCGCGATCTCGTTAACCGTGGTGTTGAAGCAGACCTCCAGCAGATCGACGTTCTTGGCGCTGCGGCGCGTCACTTCCTTGCCGCTCGACTTAATCTTGACGCCGTTGCCTTCCAGCTCCGACACTTTGATCACGGACGCCATATTGACCTTTTTCGACAGCCGGCTGCGGCTGGCTTCGAGTTGTTCTTTCTCGCTCACCAGGGCGGCTTTGGCCGAAGAAAGCTGCTGGTTGGCGACGTACTGCGAATCGAGATTGGTGCGCAGATCCTGGTTCACCTCAGAGAGTTCTTCGTTATTGGCCAGCAACTCTTCGTTTTCCTGGCGCAGCTGATTAATCTCGGCGAGGTACTGCTCGACCTGTGCGGAGAGGTCGCGGATCTTGCGGCGCGCCTCGTCGAGGTCGCGCTTGGAACGCAGCAGGCGGTCGATGTCCTCCTTCTGCGTGCGTAGTTCTTCTTTCTGGCTCTCGATCAGTGCGTTGAGCTCTTCGTTCTGTCCTTTTTTCTCTTCGAGTTCCGACAAGGCGGCATAGTATTGCTGCTCGAGCTCGGCGCGTAGTTGTTCCGTTTCATCCAGCTCGGTGTTCAGTTCTGTGTTGAGGCGGTCCTGCTTGAATTTGTTGAAAAGCAGGAACGCATTTACACCCAGCAACAGGACGATGATGACCGCGGCAATAGCGATGAGGCGCTGCTTGGAATTGTCCGAGCCGCCGCTATTGGGCGCAGGCGCAGGGTTTTGACTGCTGTTGGTAGTCATAATGGAAAGCGATTTTGTTAATAAAGCGTGTTTTACCGTTTTGTTTCACAACCGGCAAGCTGCCGGTTCTGTATTTGCAACCTCTAACGGCCGGGGTTCGTTCTAAATTGTCCGGGCTTTTGGAAAATTACGAAGCGGTAAGCGTGGCGGGAAAAACAAAAGGGTACCCTCGATGACGAAGATACCCTTTTCTAAACATACTCATGAGATTATAATTTCCTTCGCGTTTTTTGTTTGACCTTAAGATAAAAGAGTAGTGTAATGCCTAATGAAGTTGGGATTCAATAATCTGTTGATAGTAAGCAGTCGCGGTCAGGAAATTGCCATCTGCATGAGCTTCTTTGTGATAAATAGTGTTTCATTGTGAGTGACAGTACAAAAATGTCCTTTTTTGTATAGCGACAATAGTACAATTTTGTAACTTTCTGGAAATTTCAGCGTAGACGATATTTAAATAAATGCTTTGCTTTCAAACGAATAGCATTTAAGTTTCTGAAAAAAGTTAACCTGAAAACTGATCCCATGAAACAAAGTAAAGTGGTAAAACACCTCTCTGAATTGTCCGTCCGGGACCGCGAGCGATTTCGCCTCTTCGCCCATTCGCCATATTTTAATCAGCACGACTCGACGGTACAGCTCCTCGAAATCATCCTCGAACACATCAAATCGCCGAACGGCGAGCTGGACCGGTACGCTATTTACGAGCAGCTTTTTCCGGGGGAACCCTACCGGGAGCAGAAGATCCACAACCTGCTTTCCTATATCAAAAAACTGTACCACCGCTTTCTGGCGAACGAACACCTCGAACAGCTCGACTACCGCGAACAGCTCTTCACCGTCGAGGCCGCCCACGAGCACAACCAGTTCGACCTGATGGTCAACCGCGCCAACAACCTGGAAAAGGTGCTGCGCAAACGGGCCGTGGTCAATAGCGATTACTACTTCATCAACTACCGCCTCAACTACCTGCTGGGCTATTTCGGCGGCGAGCACTTCGACCGCTCGGCCTCCACCACGCTGCAGCGCATGATCGACAACCTCGACAAATACTATATCGTCGAAAAACTGAAAAACGGCTGCCACCTCATCGGGCACTCCATGAACCTCAACGCTCGCTACGAACTCCGCTTCCTGGACGAGATCGTAGCCCACGTGCGGGAAAACTGGGACGACTTCGCCCAAGACCTCACCATCCAGATGTACTACACCATCCTGATGAGCCTGCGCGACGAAGACAACCTCGACTACTACCGGGAAATGAAGCGCTTCGTGCTGGAACGAACCCAGCAGCTTTCTTCCAACGACGCCCGCGACCTCTACATCTTCTCCTACAACTTCTGTATCATGAAGATCAACCAGGGGTGGAGCGAGTTCCAGCGCGAGTTGTTCCAGCTTTACAAGGAAGGGCTCAAGACGGAGCTGCTGCTCACCCACGGCATCCTCGGCGAGTGGGATTACAAAAACATCGCCACTCTGGGCTGCAGCCTGAAAGAATACGAATGGACAGAGGCGTTCATCGAAGAATACAAGGAACACCTGCCGGCGCACCGCCGCGAAAACGCTTACCGCTACAATCTGGCCAATCTCCACTACCACAAACAAAATTACTACGAGACCTTGTCGACGCTGCTCCACGTGCAGTTCACCGACGTCAAGTACCACCTCAATACGGGCTTCCTCCTGCTGCGCACCTACTACGCCCTGGAAGATACGGAAGCACTGCTCTCCCAGATCGAAGCGCTGCGCATCTACGTGATGCGCAATAAGAATATGACAACCGACCAAAAGCGCGGCTACACCAATTTCCTGCGCTTCGCCAAGCGCCTGGTGCAGCTCAAACACCAGTCGGCAGCCTACTCACATAAAAGCCTGGAAGAAAAACTCAGCAGCCTGGCCCGCAAGATCCAGGAAACGGACAAGGTCATCAACCGCTACTGGCTGCTGGAGGAATGCGGCGTTAAAGAAATGGCGTAGAGAGATTAACCCGGATTATTCATGGTTTCTTCGCAATAGAATAATCCGGCTCTGCCCATCTAATTCACAAATACTTTTTCAGTGATCCACCGGCTACCATCACGCGTCGCCACGAAGTACACGCCCGGCCCCAGGCCGGGGACCGCCCAGCGCCATCCGGAGAGCGTCCCTGCTGCTACCGTGTGCGACGCCAGGGTGCGGCCCGCAGCGTCCAGGAGCAGCAGTTGTAAGGACTGGGTCGGCGGCCGGCTCCAGTTGATCGTCAGCTCGCCGGGCGCGGTGGCGATCACCTCCAGCGCCAGCGGTCCGAATGCGGTAGTTCCCGTACTCGACACCCCTTCCGGCGCCAGTTGCACGTCCAGCACCGTCGCTGCGAAGTCTTCCACCGTCACATCGATGGTTTTGGGCAGGTAGCCCGGCGCGCTGAAAGTAAAGGCGTAGCTGCCGGCCTTCAGGAAGCGGTAGTAGTCGCCGTGGGGCAGGCGCGAATAGACGTGCGAGCTGTCGAGGTCGTGAGCGGCGGCCTCGATGCGGGCGGCCAGCGGCTCGCCGGTGATCGAATCCGTCACGACGCCGCGCAGGCCGTAGCGCGCCTGGTCGATATAGTGGAGCAGGGAGCGGTAGTTGTACTGCCAGAAGTTTTCGATCTGGCTTTGGGGGATGAGCTTGGTGTCCGACATTTCGAGCGTAAACTCGCGGCCCCGGTGGAAGTAAGTCATAAAATCCTGGCGGCCGCCGGCCACCGTATACCAGTCGTAGCCGTTGGTGATGCCGTCGTCGAGGAAGTTGAAATAGCCGGGCGGGCCGTAGAGCTGTGCGGTATCGGCGTACTGCCGGCAAACGAGCTGCCACCAGTCGTCGTCGGCGTGGCGGCGCTGCCAGGTATCCCAGGGGTAGTTGGCCACCTCGACGCCGCCGTGCAGGTTGGCCGACAGGTCGAAGTGCTGGGCGTCGGCCAGGGCGAGGAAAGCCAGCGTCTCGGGCTGCCAGGCGTTGCCGTCCGGGTTGGGGCCGTCTTCGGGATCGGGATAATTGCGGTTGAGGTCGACGCCGTTGCTGTTGAAGCGGGTGGCGCCGCTGAGGGTGGCGTTGTCGTCGGTAAAAGTGCCGTCGGGGTTGGCCAGCGGGTTGACCCAGATCTCGACTTCGTCGACCAGCGTGGTGACGAAGGGGTCGGCGCCGTAGCGGCACAGCAGGTAGCTGATGAGGCGCAGCGTCACCGGGTAGCCGGCCGTCTCGTCGCCGTGCATGGTGGCGGTGTAGAGGAACTGCGGCTCCGCCTCGGCGGTATGGACGTTATCGCTGATCACGACGGCTAGCAGCTTGCGGCCGCTGGGCAGCAGGCCGACCTCTTCAAGGCGGCACAGCTCGGGAAAGTTGTCGGCAAAATCCTGCATCATCGCTTCGTACAGCTCGTAGCTGGGGTAATAGTCGATGGTGTCCTGGCAGGGCGAGGCTTTGGCCAGCCAGTCGGCCAGGGCGCGCGTAGGAATGGCTGCGCGATCGCCGGGGTGGGGGAGTACGGTATACGGGATCGCCTCGGCGAGGAAGCGTTCGAAGCCCGCCCGGTTGGCGTAGGCGCGCACCGTATCGCGGCGGCTGCCGTGGTCGATGGAGATAAAACGGCCGATGCGGGCGAGGGCGGCTGCTCCCGGGTCCGGGAACTGGAAGCAGACTTCGTTTCGTCGGGCGAAGATCGCGTCGAGCTGCTGGGCCGGCAGGGCCAGAGGCAGCGCGAACAGCAGGATCAGGAGGGTGCGCATTGCAGTGTGGGATTTTTTGCAAAAGTGCTCAGAAATCGGAAGTTTTCAAAACTTCCGATTGTCGGTTCCCCGCCGATTGTTCTGCTTCCTCCAGGTCTTCCGGCGCTCGCTTCAGGTTTGAGTAAAATTCCACGTAAGCCGGAAAGGCCGCCGCCAGCTCCAGCCAAAGTTTTTCGACTTGTTCAAAGTAAGGTTGCGACAACAAGATGATTGTAAATAATTATTTTTGGAGAACATACTGCTTTGTCCCAGCATTACCGACAGTTACTTCTGGGAAAAAGCAGCACGACCGGCAAGAGCTGGATTGGAAAGCTTACCCGGAAACCGTCTTTGAAAAGATCACTCCGGAAAACTTTAATGAACGGGTCACCTGAGGGGTGGCCGAAAAATCCCACATTGATATGAGCTATACGAACACCATTGCGCGCAGTCTTCGGTCGCGGCCCGGCCCCAAACCCCCAACTCCAAGCCCCACCCCCCAAAGACTACCCCCCCTCTTAAGCTACAGCCTCCTCCTATTCCTGTCCCTTTCCGTCTTTACCGCCCTGCCCGCCCAAAACCCCGCTGCTCCCAAGCGCGAGTTCCGCGCCGTCTGGGTGGCGACGGCGTTCAATATTGACTATCCGCGGCGGCCTACCGACTGGGAAGTAGCTCTGCGCGAAGAGTACAAGCGCCTGCTCGACCGCTACGAGCGCATCGGCTTCAACGCCGTGATCCTGCAGGTGCGCGTGGCGGGCGACGCGCTTTATCCCAGCGAGCTGGCGCCCTGGTCGCGCTTCCTCACCGGTAAGCAGGGCAGGCCGCCCGCCGACGATTTTGATCCTCTGGCTTTTTATGTGGAAGAGACGCACCGGCGGGGTATGGAGTTTCACGCCTGGTTTAACCCGCTGCGCGGCACCACCGGTATGGATACGCTCAGCCTGGCGCCGACACACGCGTTCAACCGCCACCGCAACTGGCTGCTGCCGTACGGCGGCAAATTTTATTTCAACCCCGCCCGCAATCAGGTGCGCGAGCACATCGTGCAGGTGGTGGGCGAGGTCGTCGCCAATTACGATATCGACGCGGTGCATTTCGACGATTATTTTTATCCCTATCGCTACGGGCGGGAAGAATTCCCCGATACGCTGGACTACCAGGTGTTCGGCGCGGAATTCGACAGCATCGGCGACTGGCGGCGCTATAATATCAATCAGCTGATCTCGGAGGTGTCCGCCGAGATCAAACGGATCAAGCCGCACGTCAAGTTCGGCGTCAGCCCCTTCGGCGTCTGGCGCAATGCCGACCGCGACCGGGGAGGCTCACAGACGCGGGCGTCGGCGACGGCCTATGACGACCTCTACGCCGATGTGCTCGGGTGGCTGCGCCGCCAGTGGATCGATTACGTCATTCCGCAATTGTACTGGCATATCGGCTTTCCCCCGGCCGACCATGAAACCCTGCTGAAATGGTGGAGCGTCAACAACTACAACCGGCACCTCTACGTGGGCCACGCCGCCTATAAGATACAGAACAGCCGGGAGCTGGCCTGGTACGAAGCCAAGGAGATCCCCAGCCAGATCCGGCTCAGCCGCCGCAACTTCGTCAGCGCCGGCAGCGCTTTTTTCAGCTCGGACCCCATCCTGCAAAACCGGCTGGGGGTGCGCGATTCGCTGGAACACTTCTACCGCCACCCGGCGCTCATTCCCGAGATGCCCGAGTTGGGGCAGGCGGCCAAAGGAGCGCCCGACCTGCGCCGGGTGGGCCGGAAGAAAGGCCTTCCGCGCCTGAAATGGAAGCCCGCCAAACGCGATGAGGAACGACCGCCTTACTACTATGTGGTCTATCGCTTCGAGGGCGACGAGAAGCCCGACTTCGAGGACGGCGCCAATATCCTCCACGTCACCGGTTTTAATCAGAACGACAACAAGAAGATCAAGTACATCGACGAGACGGCCGAACCCGGCAAAAAGTATACCTACGTCATCACCGCCGTAAACCGGCAGCATTCGGAGAGCCCGCCCAGCCGGGCGCGCCGCATCGAGAAGACGGAAAAGGGGCTGCAGCGGCTGCGGTGAGATCGTCGTCGGGACAGGCCGACCGAGAATGGTTGATGGTCAAAGGAGCACTGATCAATAAAAGTTATCACGATTTATTTTTGTCTTAACCCGGATTATTGATGGGTTCTTCGCAATAGATTAGTCCATGAATAATCCGGGTTAAAATCATTGCGCTACACATGCACGATCTGATCTTCTTCCAGCAGGGGCTGGTACTGGTAACGGAGGAAGAGTTGCACGGTAGCCAGCACATCTTTTTCGCAATAGAGGGCGATGCGGGGCAGGTCGTTCTCTTCCCAGTAGACGCCGCCGACGTTGCTGCCGTCGATGTCGTCTTTGGGAGAGGGGAAGCCAAGTAATTTGGCCAGTTGTTTGAGGGAGGTGTAGTTCTTATAGTCGCCGAATTTCCAGAGTTCCAGGGTGTCGAGCAGGTGTTTGGCTTCCCAGGGGCGTTTGCCGGCCAGGTCGAGCGCGGCGGGATGGGAGAGGCCGTGCACCACCATGCGCCGGCAGATGTAGGGGATGTCGAACTCGCGAATATTGTGCCCGCACAGGTAATGCTTGTTGGTATTGTTGTAGTAGGTAGCGACCAGCTTGGCGAATTCCTGCAGTACTTTGGCTTCGTCCTCATCGGCGAAGGAGGTCAGGCGCAGCTTCAGGCGCTGGTCTTCCTTATCGCGGTGCACCACTCCTACCGAGATGCAGACCACTTTTCCGAATTCGGCGTAGATGCCGGCCCGGTCGTTGTACAGCTCCGCCAGCTCTTCCGCTTCGGGCTCTTCGTTTTGCCGGCGCAGCAGGGCGCGCCCTTTGATCTGCCAGAGGGCCTGCCATTCTTCGTCGAGGGCCTCGTAGTTGGGCTGGCCGCTCACCGTTTCAATATCCAGAAAAAGCACATTGGCGATATCGATGCGTTCGAGCATGTTGCGTAGAGGTTGGTGATTGAATGACGAATATAGGGCCTACCCCGGAATAAAAAAAAAGTCCCCGGTCGTCGCCCAAAAAGCACCGTTCCGAAAAAGAAGAGAAAAAAAATTGGCGGAATAAAATAAAGAATTTGCAGGAAAAATCGAAGTAAATGGAGGTTTTTAAATGATAAGTAGCTGTTAGTAAGTTGTTTGTGTTTTTTGTCGCTCGCCGGCGCGATCCAGTAAAAGATTTATTTGTACTTCCGCTGGGGCTGATGACGACTTACATTTGTATTGTCAGAACGAAGGAATAATAGCAAATCATAATAAACACAAAGCAGACGACCTACTGCTAACAATTTTACGGCTTACTGCCAGCAAATTATTTTGCAATAATCCCACGAATACGATTATAATCTCATGAACGACTTAATGGGTATCAAAGGATACTCAGTTTTTTGGTATGTAGATAGCCTCTCAAAGCTCTTTTGGAAAACCGGTTGGACAACCCAACCGGTTTTTTTTGTTTACATTTGCGCCGAAGAGCAAGATAGCTCATTTTACCGGTCAACGCCAATTGTCGAACCCTTAGAATGGCCTTTTTCCCGCGAAATACACTATTTGGGTTATGAGGAATCACCTGGTCGCGCCTTCATTGCTCGCCGCGGATTTCACCCGGCTCAACGAAGCTGTGCAGCTGGTTAATGAAAGCGAAGCCGACTGGCTGCACTACGACGTGATGGACGGTCGCTTTGTCCCCAATATCACGTTCGGGCTGCCTATACTGGCGGCGGTCAGACAGCTGTCGGCAAAACCGATAGACGTCCACCTGATGATCGTCGAGCCGGAACGGCATATCGAGGCTTTTCGCGAAGCGGGCGCCGACCTCATTACGGTGCACTACGAAGCCTGCCCCCACCTGCACCGCACGGTACAGCAGATAAAAGACTCGGGCGCACGCGCTGGCGTAGCCATCAACCCGCACACGCCCGTGGAAGCGCTGCGCGATATGCTGGAAGCCGTCGACCTGGTTTGCCTGATGTCGGTCAACCCCGGGTTCGGCGGCCAGCGGTTCATCTACCAGAGCATTCCTAAAATAAAGCGACTCAAAGAGCTGATTATCGTCCACAATACGGCTACGCTCATCGAAGTAGACGGCGGCGTCGGCTTGCAGAACGCCGAAAAAGTGCTGCAGGCGGGCGCCGACGTACTGGTAGCCGGCAGCAGCGTTTTCCGGGCCGACGACCCGCGGCAGGCGATCCGTCGCCTCAAGGAGATCGGTGGTGAGGTGGCGAAATTTACGTAAGCCGACATAAACCGGTAACGCCAATTGTTAAAATATACCGCAGCCGGCGGGCGGTCCGTTTTTAACCCGTGAATCATTCGGGTCAACCCAGCCTCACCCGTTATCAACGAATTACGATGAAGGAATTTCGACTACTACTGCCTGGTCAAAAAAGTTTTTGGTCTTTGGTCTTCGGCCTTTGGCCCCGCAGGCGTCCAAAGGGCAAAAAAACGATGATCTACGCTTTTTTTGACCCAGCCCTATTGCTCCTGCTTGTTTTGGGCAGCGCCGGTTCGTTGTACGGGCAGACCAATCAACGCGCCTTTATTTCCGGCATCGTTCGCGACGCCCTGTCCGATGCGCCTATCGACCTCGCCCTGGTGTACGCCGAAGGCGGCTCTCCTTCCACGGAAACGGCGGCCAACGGCCGCTACCGGCTGGAAGTGCCGGCCGACAGCGCCTTTACCCTCGTCTTTTCGCGGCTGGGCTACAAAGAGATATCGGTCGAGATATTGCCCCTGCCGCCCCGCGCGGGCCGCCAGGTCGACGTTTCGCTCGTACCGCTGGATTCGGACCTGGAAGTCATCGTCCGGGAAAGCAAGATCGAAGCGGGCGGCATGGTGCGCGAAGAGGTAGAACAACTCAAACTGCTGCCCACCACCACCGGCAACCTGGAAAGCGTGCTGCCCCACATCGCACTGGGCGCCAGCAGCGGCACGGGCGGCGAACTGAGTTCCCAGTACAACGTGCGCGGCGGCAACTACGACGAAAACCTGGTGTACGTCAACGACTTCGCCATCTACCGGCCGCAACTGATCCGGGCCGGACAACAGGAAGGCCTTACTTTTCCGAATATCGACCTGATCCGGGACCTGTCGTTTTCGTCGGGCGGTTTCGAGGCGAAATACGGCGATAAGCTGTCTTCGGTGCTCGACGTCAAGTACAAGCGCCCCGACAGCCTGCGCGCTTCCCTCGGCATGAGTTTCCTGGGCGGCTCGGCGCACGTCGAGGGCAGCTTCCCGGTGGGCAAAAGCGGCTACCGCAAATTGCGCTACCTGGCCGGCGCCCGCTACAAGACGACGCGCTACCTGCTGGGCACCCTCGACGTACAGGGGGAGTACATTCCCAACTTTTCCGATATCCAGGCCTACGTCACCTACGACCTCAACCGCGACTGGCAGGTGGGCCTGCTGGGCAACCTCAACCGCAGCGTCTACGAGTTCCGGCCCTCCGAACGCAGCACCGCCCTGGGCCTCATCGACCTGGCCTTGGAACTGTTCAGCGTGTTCGAAGGCCAGGAAGTCGACGACTTCACCACCACCATGGGCGGCCTGTCGCTTACTTATCTGCCCGACCGCGAGCGCAACCCCTTTTTCCTGAAATTCCTCAGCTCGGTGTTTACCAGCGACGAAAATGAGCGCATCGATATCCTCGGCTTTTACAGCCTGCGCCAGATCGATTCCAACCTCGGCAGCGACAGCTTCGGCGAGGTGCTGGCCGAACTGGGTACGGGCACCCAGCACCAGTACGTGCGCAACTTCCTGGATATCCGCCTGCAGAACTTAGAACACAAAGGCGGCATCGAACTACAAGCCGATCCCGACGACCCGGAAGTGACGAGCAGCAACTTCCTCCAGTGGAGCGTCAAATATCAGCAGGAGATCATCAACGACGAGATCAACGAGTGGGAACGCCTCGACTCGGCAGGCTATTCGCTGGCCTACGACCCGAATGAAGTGCGCCTCTTCAACGTGCTGAAAACGGAAAACGACCTGATGTCGAACCGCTTTTCGGCCTTTTTTCAGAATACCTACACTTATCGCAATGAAAGCCTGGCGGAATGGCGCCTCTCGGCAGGGGTGCGCGCTTCCTACTGGGACCTCAACAAAGAGCTGCTGATCTCGCCGCGCGCCCAGCTGCTCTACAAACCACTGCGCGGCAAGACCGACATCTCCTACCGCCTGGCCGGCGGGCTCTACCAGCAGCCGCCTTTTTACCGCGAGATGCGCGGGCCGGACGGCCAGGTGAACACCGCGCTGCAGGCGCAGAAATCAGCCCATATCGTGGGCGGGATGACGCTCGACTTCAACCTCGGCAAGCGCTATCCTAAAAAGTTCCGGCTGATCGCCGAAGCTTATTACAAGTTCCTGTGGGACCTGGTGTCGTACGAAATCGAAAACGTGCGCATTCGCTATTCCGGCGTCAACGACGCCTCGGGCTACGTGGCCGGGCTGGACCTGCGCCTCAACGGCGAGTTCGTGCCGGGCGCCGAGTCGTGGTTCAACCTCTCGTTCCTGCGCGCCCGCGAGCGTCTCAACGGCGTGCAACACCTGCGGCGCGAGATCGGCGACGATGAGGCGCAGCCGGTAGAGGACGTGCCCCGGCCAACCGATCAGTTCATGACGCTATCGGTCTTTTTCCAGGATTACCTGCCCAAGAACGAGAACTTCAAAATGCACCTCAATTTTACCGTGGGCACCGGCCTGCCCTTCGGATTACAGGGCAACAACCGGGAGTTTCGCAACACCTACCGCTTTGCCGCCTATCACCGCGTCGACGTCGGCTTCTCCCTCCTGCTCTGGGACCGGGAAAACCGGTCGCGGCGACCCAAACACCCCCTCCGCTTCACACGCAACACCTGGCTGAGCCTCGAAGTGTTCAACCTGATGCAGGTGCAAAACCAGGCCGGCAACACCTGGATAAAAACGATCTTCGACCAGCAATACGCCATCCCGAACTACCTGACTTCCCGGCGGATCAATTTGCGGATGAGAGTTGATTTTTGATTTTTTTACCCGGAACTTTATTTTCGTTTTCATTAAACTGCTCCGGTCATGACTGAAGAAACCCAACGAAAACGCCGGCTCATTTCTCCCATCGAGTGGTTTTTCCTGATCATTGTGATCATCATCCTGCTTACCTTCGGGCTGGACCGCTGCGGGCTGTCGGTATTGCAGCGCACGGATGATACGGAAATCATCCAGAAGCCGCATCAGTAAGGAGGCCGCCGGAAACTGAACCGGCTGGCCGGAAACAGACAGATAAGTATCCGCTCTGGAGCTGAAAATCAGAAACTAACGAGCAGGAGAACCCACCTGAGGTTTTCTGCAAAACCGCACTATTTTTGCATTGCTATGGCCGGCTTACATTTTCAGACCCGCGATGTACAACTCGACCTGGAAGGTATCCCCTTTTCCCTCACGCTTATTGATAATACCGAAGACCTGCTGGACGCCCTGCTCGCCAAAGGCGAGGCGCACGAAGATGTTATTGACGAAAAAATACCCTACTGGGCTGACCTGTGGCCATCGGCAGTGGCGCTGGGCCGCCACCTGATCAAAGAACAGGTGATCAAACCGGGCGATCAGGTGACCGAGATCGGCTGCGGACTGGGATTGGCCGGCATCGTCGCCGGGAAGCTGGGCGCCGAGGTCACCCTCACCGACTACCTGCCCGCGGCGCTCGACTTCGCCCGCCGCAACTGGGAACGCAACGTCCACGCTCCGGCTCGTTTCGAGCTGCTCGACTGGCGAAAGCCGGACCCGGCCCTGGCCGCCGACCTGCTCCTGGCTTCCGACGTCGCTTACGAAAAGCGCTTTTTCGACGAATTGCCCCCCGCTTTCCGCACCCTCTGCCGGCCGGGCGGGCGCATCCTCCTGAGCGAGCCCAACCGCGCGATCGCCGGGGATTTTCTGAAAGGCCTGCCGGCGCTGGGCTTTGCCGTAAAAACATTTGTTTATACGGGAACGGTGCTTTCTTTGAAGTACCGGGTAAATGTTTACGACATTCAGTACTCTGTGTAATGAGTATTTTGATGAACGGATTTAACCCGATGATTCTTCACGAATAATCCGGGTTAGTTCATAGCCGGACGGCGCCTTACAAAGCATAATTATTCGTTATTCCCTCACCACCCTCAGCACCCGGCGGCCATTCCGCCCGGTAAGCTCCAGAAAGTACAAGCCGGCGGGGACCGCCTTCACAGAGAGCATCAGGTTGCCGGCTGTTGGCTGCACCCGTTGTATGATTACCCTTCCGGTGGCGTCCAGAAGCCGGATCTGCAGCGCCTCCCGCGGCTCACTCGCCCATTCCACGAAAAGCATTTCCCGGACCGGGTTGGGAAAAACGCGCAACTCCGGAAACGCTTGTTCCCCGGTAGCTGTGGTCTGGATAACAATATTCTGGCTGGTCGCATTACCGCAGGCCGGCGTCAGGGCGTTGAGGGTCACCTGGTAGAAGCCGTCCGTAGCGAAAGTGTGCACGGGGTCGGTCTCGAAGCTGGTGTTTCCGTCGCCGAAATCCCAGAAATAATCGGTGGCGTTGGTCGACAAGTTGGTGAAGGTGACGGTATTGCCGTCGACCGTATAGTCGAATGCCGGGGTCGGCAATACGAATACCGACACCAGGTTGTCGGCGGTAAAAGTGGAAGCGCCGGTGACGCCGCTGACGGTAAGCGTAACCGGGTACTGGCCCGGCGCCGCGTAGGAGACGCTGGGGTTCGGATCGTTGGAAGCGCTGGGCGTTCCGCCCGGGAAGCTCCAGTTGTAGGTGTCGACGGGGCCGGTGGATTGGCTGCTGAACTGCACCGTCACCGGGAGGCAGCCGCTGAGGGGCGCGCCAGTGAAAGCCGCCTGGGGCGGCGTGCCGGCGGTCACTTCGATGGTGATGACGTCGCTGCCGCATTCGTTGGTCGCCGTCAGGGTCACCGGGTAGGGGCCGGGGGCCGGAAAGGTATAGCTCGGGTTCAGGGCGGTGCTGGTTGCGCCGGCTTCGAATTGCCATAGGTAGTCGTCGGCGTCGGTGGAGCTGTTGGTGAAGTTGACGGTCAGGTCGTCGGCGTCAAAGCCGAAATTGGCCGCCGGCAGTCCTTCCACGGCGATGAACCCGGCCAGCGTAAGCGTGTCGGCGCCCTGGTCGTTGTTGACGATCAGGGTGACGTCATAACTGCCGGGCTCTGTGTAGAGTACCGACGGGTTGGCGGCGCCCGCGGTAGCCGGCGTGGCGCCGGGCAGCAGCCAGAAGTAGCTGTCGGCATTGATCGTGTTGGCGCTGTTGAAGGTGACGGCCAGGGGGGCGCAGCCGCCGGTGATGTCGGCGGTGAAGGCGGCTATCGGTTGCAGGTTGACGGTGAGGGTCTCGGTGAAGGTGCTGGAGCCGCAGGCGTTGAAAGCGGTGAGGGTCACCGGGTAGGCGCCGCTGCCGGCGTAGGTATGGGTCGGATTGGGGTTAACGCTGGAACTGTTGTCGCCGAAGTTCCACTCGTAGCTGTCGGCGTTGATGGAGGTGTTGGTGAAGGTCGCCAATCCGCCGTCCAGGTCTACTGTAAAGCCGGGCGTGGGAACGTCCTCCACTTCCACGATGGCCGGCACGGTCAGGGTGTCGTACACTTGTCCGTTAAAAGCGATCAGGGTCACGTCGTAATCGCCGGCCGCATTATAAGTGACCGTACCGTCAAAGTCGGTTGAGGAGGCCGGACTGCCGCCCGGGAACAGCCACTCGTAGGAGACGCCGTTGGTGGAGGTGTTAAAAAAAGTGACGGTCAGGGGCGCGCAGCCGCTGGTGGGTGTGCCGGTGATGAAGTTGGCGACCGGCTGGTTGGAGACGGGTACGGTGGTGGTCAGGGTATCGGAGCCGCATTCGTTGCTGGCGATGAGCGAAACGGTGTAGTCGTCGGTGGCCGGATAGCCGTAGCTTGGGTTTTCAACTGTGCTGGTCATGCCGTCGCCGAAAATCCAGAGGAAGTCGTCGGCGTTTTCCGAATCGTTTTGAAAGTCGACGGCCAGGCCGAAGGTGGTAAAGGAGAAGTCGGCCACCGGTTCGGGCAGCAGTTCCAGGGTAATGGGTTCGGAGGTGACGGTATCGCCGCAGTTGTTGCTGACCACCAGGCGATAGGAATAGCCGGCGATCTGACTCAGCAGCCCGCCGATATTGAGGGTGGGCGTTTGTGCTCCGCTGATGAAGCCGTCGTCGGTCAGGTCGGAGAATCCGCTGCCGGCATCGACCTGCCACTGGTAGGTATCCACCAGGCCGGTGGTGATGACGGAGAAGCCGATCGGGTCGCCGAGGCAGCCTGCGGCGCTGGTGGGTTGGTCGGTGATAGCCGGTGCTTCGATAAACTGGTCGCTGGCAGGGACGCCGTCGAAGAGGAGGGTTTGTCCGTTCTGGCCGGCGGCGGCCCCGTTGGCGCCGTTGCAGCCCCCGTCGGAGGAGTTGAAGCTCGTTCCGGCGGCGCCTCCGCTGAGGTCGGCGGTCAGCGGCAGGGTAGCGCGCAACTGGCCGCCGCCGCCGCCGCCGCCCGGCCCGAAGCAGCGGTCGGCGCCCTGGTTATTGACGCTGCCGCCGGCCCCGCCGCGGGCTTCCAGGTTGAGGTTGTCGACGGCATTGGCTGCGATGAGGAGGGCGCCGCCGCCGCCGCCGCCGCCGGCGCCGTCGCCCGTAGCGTCGAGCGCCTCGAGGCCGTTGCTGCGGATCGTAAAGCCGTTGCCTTCGATGGCGTCAGCGATGAGGAGGACGATGCCGCCGCCGCGTGCGCCGTCGGTGCCGACGTCGTTATTTTCGTGTCCGCCGCCGCCGCCGCCGCCGAGGAAGGCGCGGTCGGTCTCGGCAGGCAGGATTTTGCCGCCGATGCCCGGGTATTCGCCGTCGCATCCGAAGAAAGAAGGCTCGTCATTATTGCCGCCGCGGCCCCCGGCGCCGGCGGAAGCGCCGCCGCCGCCGCCGGCATTGTGGTCGTTGCCGCCGCCGCCGCCGTTGGCCTGGGCGCCGCGCCCGGCTTCGCGCCC
>CAYQQU010000041.1:38380-50437 GCA_964419545.1 uncultured Saprospiraceae bacterium
CCGATGAAGGCCGCGATGCCTTCGCCTTTCAGGGCGCCGCGCCAGTTGTTGAGCCCGAAGTAATAGTCGTCGATATTCTGCAGAAAGTTGCAGTCGTTTTCCGCGTCGATCTGGGAGGCGCCGCCCCGGAAGCCGGCGCCGCTCGCGTCGATGTCGGCTTCCAGGGTAAGCAGGTTGTTGGCGGCCAGCGCGACCACGCCGCCGGTAGCGCCGTTCCAGGGAGCGGGCGTCAGCGGAGCGGTGACGACGGGATCGTCGAGCTCAGGCAGGGTGACCAGCTGCACGGCGCCGTCGGGGTCGTAATCGTAAAGAATGGCATTTTCCAGGGTGATGACGTCGCCGTCGCGCGCCAAGATGCGGTGCCGCTCGTAACGGCCCGCGCCGCCGAGGTCGACCAGGTCGCCGAAGCTGCTGTTGTTGCCGTCGGCGATGGTTGCGCCCTGCATCTGGAAGAGCAACACCGCCTGCCCGGGGGCAAAACCGGTGGTGTCGCTGAGGGTGAGCTGCCCGGTACACGGGTCGAGAGCGGTTACTTCCGAATACTGATTGATAACGCCGGCAATCTCCTGGCCACACAAATTCAGGGCCAGCAGAACCAGTAGGAGGGAGGCGATTGGCTTCATGCTGCTGCTTTTTTGCTGGAAACAAAAATACGAGACGCAGGGCAGATGCTCACAAATTAAGGAAAAAGCGCCGGTATTGACAAAAAGAAAAAAAAGCGTACTTTTGCGTCCGTTAAAAGCCCGCCGTTCCTTGAGGGAAGTAAGCGGGTATGGTTAAACCAATACAGTTTTAACAGATGCCAGTAAAGATGCGGCTACAGCGCAAGGGCCGGAAAAAGCGCCCGTTCTATCACATCGTTGTAGCAGATTCGCGCTCCCCGCGCGACGGAAAATTTATCGAGCGACTCGGTTCTTACAATCCAATGACTAAGCCGGCCACCATTGAGATCGACCGCGACAAAGCGTACGATTGGCTGGTGAAAGGCGCTCAGCCCACCGATACGGTGCGGGCTATCCTGCGCTTCAAAGGCGTTTATTACCGCAAACACCTCATGCGCGGCGTGAAAAAAGGCGCGCTCACCGTGGAAGAGGCCGAAGCGAAATACCAGGAATGGGTGGCGGCCAAAGAGGCCAAGATCGCCGAGCGCGTGGCCAAGTCGCAGGAAGAGAAAGCTGCGTTCCACGCCGCCGTCTCCGGAACACCACCGCCCAAACCGGAGCCCGAAACAGAAGAGATCGAATCGGTAGAGATCCCCGAAGCTCAAGGGGAAGCTGAAATAGCGGCCGAAGAGACGCCCGCCGAAGAACAACCCGCTGAGGAAACACCGACCGCGGAAGCGCAACCCGCTGAGGAAGCGCCGGCTGCCGAAGAGGAAAAACCGGAAGAAGAAAAAAAGGAAGATTAATTTCGGTCCGGGACCGCTAATTTCTTTCCTCATCGTGGCTTTTAACGCCAGGATGATGTATATTTGAGTATTCTCCTAAGGCTATACTTTATTCTAAATGATATTAGTGAACCTGGTAGTGCCCTGATTTGCACTATCAGGTTTGCCTTTAAAATAAGCATTTTGTTATGTATGAATTAGACCCAAAATACCTCGAAAGACTGGAAATACTTGCCGGTGAGATCCAGGAATCCGACGAGCTGGCCCAGTACCTCGAAGAGGAAGAAGAAGATCTTTACGTTCGGTTCAAAGAAATGTTCGAGCCGCGCATCGGACTGATCTACGAGGAAGTGGCGGCCGACAATCCGCTGCAGATCATCCCTCTGGAGCAGGTACTGCTCGATGAAGCTTTCGAAGGCCTCTACCTCCCTCGCATCCTGGGCTTTTCGGTCTTGCGCGGCGAAATCGACGAAGACGTCAAATACGTCCGTCCCCAGGAGCATTTTAAAGACGTGCTGCTGGCCATCTGCTATTCGCCCAATTTCGACATCCTGAAGAAGCGGATCGGGCAATCCATTCAGATCGGCTTCGCCCTGAGCAGCGATATCTGGGTCACCAACCTGATCAACAGCATCGACAATAAGCGCATCCGCTACTACCTGCAGTCGCAAAAGCTGGAACGCTACCGCCGCGAGCAGGAACGCCTGACCGGCTACCGCCGCTACAAGCGCCAGTTTTCCGGCGAAAACTTCCAAACCGCTGAATTCCCGGAAGACGCCGGCAGCCTCAAGGTGCTCTTCTCCCCGCTCAAGCATTTCCTGATCCACCGCATCAATATCGATAAGGACAACAGCAGCATCATCCCCGAACTCAAGGCTTTCGTGGAAAATGAAGCCTTCCAGGGCGCCCGCGAGTACATGGAGATCGCCGGCCTGTACGGGATGTTTTTCGACATCAGCGACGAAGACGCGGCCCACCTGGCCGAGCACTTCAACAAAGTACGCCGGGAAACGCCGGAATTCGACGAACAGTTCCTGGAGTTTATCCTCGAACTGCACCAGCGCGACGACCTCGACCTGACGCCGGCCGCCGACCTGCGGATGGCCGCCCTGCTCGACCCGGATATCAACGACGAACTGAAGCACTACTACGCCCTCATCGAAACGGTCCACCAGAAAGGCTATACCTCCGAAGAAGCCCAGGAAGCCTGCCGGGTGTTCTACACCCGCTATCCCGGCCTCTCCACGGTAAACGAATGCCTGCGCAAAACCATCCTGCGGTATTTTGCGGTCTACATCAATAACCTGGAAGAGGAAAACTACGCCGACCTCTTCGAGATTTCCAAGCTCTTCCCCATCTATATGAGCATCTTCGCCAACCAGCAATTCAATCAGCACCTGAAAGACTTGTCGATGGCCTACGTCCACCGGCTGCTGAAACGATACACCGATAAGCGCGGGAAGGATTATCAGGACATCAAGAAGTTCGTCTCCACCACTTTCCAGGACCTGGGCTTCCTCCAGGAAAAAGAAGTGGTCGAACTCTTCAAAACGCGGCGCAAAAAGAAAAAGAAAGCGGCTACTGAATAAGGCCGGGATGGACCGGACGCCACCCGGGATCGCCGAAGGTGAAATTTTTTTGCAGCCGTAAGCCTCCTATTCGCTGGCTGGGGAACAGGTATTTTATTTCTGCTCTTTCTCCGTTCAATCGAACAAGGAAAGACAAAATTCCATTAAATTTATGGAAGCGCGTCCTCCGTGTGGTGCTTTTCTTTTTCATACAATCCTTACGAGCATGTTTGGAGCTTGCTTCTATTACAAATCAACAGGTAAGGAACCTGTCGTCAAGATAAAATGCTCATTTACCCCGGTAAACTCACATTTTATCTTTTAGTTAACCTGCTGATTTTCATAACGAACCCGCTCCAAACATGCTCTTAATGACAATCCAACCTATACTATGTCTCGCTTAGTTATTATTTCCAATCGTCTACCCGTCACCATCGATAAGAGCGACGGTGAACTGCATTATCATCCCAGCGCGGGCGGACTGGCCACCGGCCTGAATTCCCTGGACGACTCCTGGAACAAAATATGGATCGGCTGGCCCGGCCAGGAGATCAATGACGAATGGGAACAGGAGGCCGTTCGTCGCGATCTGCGGGATCAGAGCCTTGTTCCGGTTTTCCTGTCGCAGCACGATATCGAACTGTTTTACGAGGGGTTCAGCAATAAAACGATCTGGCCACATTTTCACTATTTTACCCAGTATACCACTTACAAAGACGAATACTGGGAAGCCTATCGCTCGGTCAATCAGCGCTTCGCCGACGAGGTGAATCCCCTGATCCAGCCGGACGACCTCGTATGGGTGCACGACTACCAGCTCATGTTGCTGCCTAAGATGATCCGGGCGGCGCATCCCGATATTTCCATCGGCTTTTTCCTGCATATTCCTTTCCCTTCGTACGAAGTGTTCCGTATCCTGCCCTGGCGGCGCCGCCTGCTGGAAGGGATGCTCGGCGCCGACCTCATCGGTTTTCATACCTTCGGTTATATGCGGCATTTTTTGAGCGCCGCCTACCGGATCGCCGGCTACGAGCACAACTTCGGCAAGCTGGCCGTAGGGCAACGCATGGTGAACGTCGACGTCTTCCCGATGGGCATCGATTACGAAAAGTACGCCTTCCCCAATGAGGAAGAGGACGCGGAAATGCTCAAGATCCGGAAGATGGCCCAGCACCGCAAGATCGTCATCTCCATCGACCGCCTCGACTACACCAAGGGAATACCCCAGCGGATTCGCGCTTTCGACCAGTTTATTCGCAAGCATCCCGAGTTTGCCGGCAAGGTGACGATGGTTTTCATCGTGGTTCCTTCCCGCGCCAATGTCGATCACTACCAGGAACTCAAACAGGAGATCGACACCCTGGTCGGCCAGGTGAACGGCGCTCACGGTTCTTTCGACTGGACGCCGATCCGCTATCTCTACCGCTCGCTCAATTTCGGAAAACTGACCACGCTCTACAAAGTGGCGGATATCGCGATGATCACGCCCCTGCGCGACGGCATGAATCTGGTGGCGAAAGAGTTCGTCGCCAGCAAGGAGGAGAGCAAGAAAGGGGTGCTCATCCTGAGTGAAATGGCCGGCGCGGCCAACGAGCTCACCGAAGCGATCATCGTCAACCCGCAGGACCGCGACGACCTGATCACGGCGCTCGAACAAGCGCTGCGTATGGACGAAGACGAGCAGCGCGACCGGCTGGCGGCGATGCAGGAAAAGGTCCGGCGCTATAACGTCCGTTATTGGGCTTCCGCTTTTATAAAAGAACAGAAAGAGCTTATGGAAAAACAAAAAGAAAAACTAACCAACAAAATGAAATCTGCAGACCGCAAAAAAATACTGAGCGACTACCAATCCGCTTCCGAGCGGCTGATCATCTTTGATTACGACGGTACGCTGATGCCTTTCCATCCGGATCCGCAGGCCGTCAAACCTGATGAAGAGGTGCTGGAATTGCTGCGGGCGATCAGCGGCAAACCTGGGGTGAAGGTCGTAGTTAATAGCGGACGCGACCGCGCTACGCTCGAAAACTGGCTCGGCGAACTGGGCCTGGATATGGCTGCCGAGCACGGCGTCTGGATCAAACAAAACGGCGAGTGGGCCGCCAACCCGGGCCTGTCCAGCGAATGGAAAGAAGAAATTCGCCCCATCCTGAATAACCTCGTACAACGCACGCCGGGCACCTTCATTGAAGAAAAGGATTTTTCCATCGCCTGGCACTACCGCCGCATCGATCGCGACCTCGGCGAAAAGCGGGTGCGCGAATTTCGCGATGTCCTGCTTTATCTGACCCACAACCTGGACCTGCAGGTGCTGGAGGGCAATAAGGTGGTGGAAATTAAGAACGCCGGCGTCAATAAGGGCAAAGCGACGCACCACTGGGTGGCCGAAAACAACTGGGATTTTATTCTGGCTATCGGCGACGATCATACCGACGAAGATATTTTTAAGGCCGTCCCCGATACGGCCTACACCATCAAAGTGGGAATGGATAATACCGTAGCCCGGTTCAACCTGCTGGGCGTCCCCGATGTTCGCAGCCTGCTGCGCGATCTGGCCGGGTGAATTTGACGTGGCCTCGTTGCATAACGCGTCGAATAAATCGCGACAGTAGTAGAAATGCCCGGCCCGCCTGCGCCGAAATGCCGATCTTAGCGATGAAAGAAAAATAAACGAGTCATGATCAAAGGTTTCATCGACGGAATGTTTTCTTACCTGGGCGCCATCCGGCTCACCTCGCGCCTGGGGCTGTGGGGATACATTTTGGCGCCCGGTCTGGTAAGCGTGCTGTTGGGCGTCGCTATCTTCGGCGCGGCCTGGGGCATTGGGGATGACCTTGGCGGATGGCTGAGTCAGTACTATCCGGAATCGTGGTGGGGCCGGGAGCTCGTTCACCGCATCGCGAACGTCTTCGGCGGGCTGGTGGTGATCGCGCTCGGCCTGATCCTCTTCAAACACCTGCTGATGGCGCTGGCTTCGCCCTTTATGAGCTTCCTGTCGGAAAAGATTGAGAAAAAGCTGCGCGGTGCTCAGCCGGCAAAATTCAGTATCGGCAAAGCGATCAGCGACCTGGTGCGCGGGCTGACCATCGCGTTGCGCAATATCATCCGGGAGTTGCTGTTTACGCTGCTCCTGCTTTTACTGGGTTTGATCCCCCTTTTCAGTCCCTTCACTACCATCCTCATATTCCTGGTCCAGGCTTTCTACGCCGGTTTCGGCAATATGGATTTTACGCTGGAGCGCCACTTCCAGGTAAAGGGCAGTGTCCGCTTCGTACGCAGACACCGCGGGCTGGCCATCGGCAACGGCGTCGTCTTTCTCCTGCTCTTGCTTACGGGCATCGGCTTCCTGTTCGCGCTGCCGCTGGGTACGGTCGCCGCCACTTCCGAGACGCTGAAACGCCTGGATAAAGAAGGAGTAGCCTGACCGGAGGCTTATCCCAGATCCTGGTTGGGATATTCTTTTTGGAACTCGTATTTGAGGATGTCAAAGGTAGTGACGATGCCTACCAGCTCGCCCTCTTCGTTGATGATGGGGAGGCCGTGGAACAGGTTTTCCAGGAAAATCTCCGCCGCTGCGCCGACTTTATCAGTGGGTTCGAGGGTGGCCATCTTACTGGTCATCACTTCCTTGACCTTAATGCGTTCATACTCGGAAAAGGGGCGGTCGAGTTTTACCAGATCGAAAGTGGAAATGATACCGACCAGTTTGCGCCCGTCGACCACCGGCAAGTGGTGAATCCGGTTGTTGAAGAGGATTTCTTTGGCCATCTGCAACGGATCGTTGGGATTGACCGTCATGACGTCAGTGGTCATAATCGTGGACAGCGGTTCATTCATCATGATGTAGGAGTATTAGCGGTGTGGAGATCCAGTGCTTTGAAAATTTTTGTTCCACACCATTAAGTGGTGTGTAACAAAAATTTTTGCTGATCCTTTCTTGAAAGGAAACGCTTTTAATTACTGAAAATCAACTTTTTAAATTGAGCACTCAGCAAAAATTTTTACAAGGAACTTGTGTTACACACCATTAAGTTTCGAAACGCCGAAATTTAGCACAAATTTAGGAGAGGAAAAAGACATATTTACTGTCTTTCGGCAATTGCCTGGTCGAGAAGGCTCAGTATTTCGCGGCTGTGCTTCTGCGCCTCCCGGTATATTTGCATTTGGATGCGTAAAATCCCGAACCAACCGAAAACGATATTGCGTAGCCGGTGATCCTGCAGATAGCGATCCGGGTCGGCCCCGGTATCGACAAAAGTGTATTCCTGCATGAAATACGGGGTGACGATAGATTTGATGTAATGCTCGTTTCGTTCGTTTTCATTGTATAAAAGCTGGTAGCGATTGTAGTGGTCGACGATCTGATTTTTGAGCGCGAAATCGGCAAACAATTGCAGGTCACCCGAATATTTTAGGGTTTGATAGGTCGCTTCCTTAGGAACAAAATTCCGGTAGTCGCCGCTGAGGCGGCCAAAAATAGTGTTCATCAATGTGTCGCGGCCGGGCAGGCGCGTGTAAAAATGAGGAACAATAGACTTGGCCAGTTGCAATCGTTGGTCCAGGTTGGTCAGGGTGGCGGCGATAGCCAGGCTGTCGGCTTGCAGGTCGGCTCGCAGACTGGCAAGGTATTTGATTTCTTCGCGGGCGTCCCGCTTTTGCTCCGCCCAGTTGTTGAGCGCAAACGCGATGAGAATGCCTGTGGTTACGATGAGGAGTTCGCCGAGGGCGTAGCGCCAGTTTGGAGTTTTCATGCCAAAAAGGTACGGCGCCGGGGCAGTCGGGGATAATTTTATTGATGAATAGGGTGGAATAATGGATGACCGGGCGTTTTGCGGTTACCCCACGAATTTATATCCTACTCCCCGGACCGACAAAAAGAACTCCGGATTGCGCGGATCCTTTTCGAAATATTTCCGGAAAGAAAGGATGAAATTGTCGATCGTGCGCGTAGAAGGGTAGACGTCGTAGCCCCAAACGGACTGCAGGATCTGCTGGCGCGACACCACTTCGCCTCGGCGGTCGATCAGCAGCTTGAGAAGCATGGCTTCTTTTTTGGTGAGGGTAAACTGTTGACCTTTGCTTTCGGCTTCGTAAGTGGCGAAGTTGACCTCGTTGTCGCCAAATTGGTAGACCTCCGGCGTATTATCCGGCGATTTGCTGGTGCGTTTGATCAGGTTTTGCACCCGCAGCAACAGCTCTTCCAGGTTGAATGGTTTGGTGAGGTAATCGTCGGCGCCCTTGCGCAGGCCGGTGACCCGGTCGAGGGCGGTGTCCTTTGCCGTCAGGCAAATGATCGGCACCTCCATATTGGTCAGGCGAATCTGTTCCATAATTTGGAAGCCGTCCACTTCGGGCAGCATGATATCGAGGATGATCAGGTCGAAGTGCTGCTCGCGAAAATATTTGAGCGCCTCCTTGCCATTGGCGGCGGCCACGACTTCGTAGGATTCCATTTCGAGATTGAGGGTGACCACGTCCCGGATGTTTTCTTCGTCTTCAACCAGTAGAATTCGCATAATAAGTTGTAAGGATTAGGAATAAACCGGACTGGGTTCGGCCTTATGTAAGGCCGGCAGCTCGATCCGGAAAATGGAGCCGGCAGGCTGATTGTCGAGTACGGTGATGACGCCGCCATGGGCCCGGACAATTTCTTTAACGATATATAAACCTAAGCCGGTGCCTTTTGTTCTGCGCGTGTCTTCGCTGCCTACCCGGTAGAACTTCTCGAATATCTTTTCCTTCTCCGCGTCAGGGATGCCGATCCCATGGTCGGCGATCTCCAACCGGATCTTGCGGCCGCTCTGGCAGAGCTGGACCTCGATATGGGCGGGGGACGGCGAGTATTTGACGGCGTTTTCCAGCAGGTTGAGCGCTACGGACGTCAGCCCCAGCTTATCGCCGGTAAAAGGGGGAATACCTTCCGAAAGCTTGCGCTCCACCCTGGCGTCGGGGTATTTTTGGCGCATTTTCTCCACCATTTCTTCGAGCAGGCCCGGCAGGTCGATCGTCTCGCGGTGGGGCT
Source organism: uncultured Saprospiraceae bacterium (assembly GCA_964419545.1). Lineage (GTDB taxonomy): Bacteria > Bacteroidota > Bacteroidia > Chitinophagales > Saprospiraceae > CAYQQU01. The sequence continues at coordinate 47,355 of CAYQQU010000041.1, forward strand.
GGTAGGCGGTTTCGAGGCGGGCCGACAGCAGCAGGTCATTGACCAGCGTATTGAGGCGGTCTACCTCCGTCAGGGCGTTGCGGCTCAGCTGTTCGGTCTTTTCGGCAGGTAGCTTTCGCCGCAGCAGGGTCTCCAGCACCAGCTTAACCGAAGCGATAGGCGATTTCAGCTCGTGGGTGATGGAAAGCAGAAAATTGCGGCGCTGACGGGCGGCGCTCATTTCCTTGTAATAACTCCGGTTGATCAGCCACAAACCGATGAGCAGGCTGACGACAAAAACGCCGGCTTCTCCGAATATCATCCATTCCTGACGGCGATACTGCCGCCGCAGTTTCCGGTAGCGCTCGGTCTGGTAAAAATCGGCCTCCTGCTGTATGCCGCCTTCCGCTACCATGACGATCTTGAGCAGGTCGCGCTTGGCGTAGAAAGCGTCCCGGTTTTTAGTAAACAGCAAAACCGACCACCACGCGAACGCCATGAGCATGTAGGCGATCACGCAGTACGACAGCAGCCGCAGCCGCACGTCTCGCTTCCCCATATTGGATTCCATCTTCCCCATGCTGGTCATATGCTTATCGTTGCATTACTGTGTCCAGGGCTTCGGTAATCCGGCCGGCGGCTTCTTCCAGGTCGGCTTCCGAGTGCGCTGCCGAAACAAAACCTACTTCGTAGCCCGACGGCCCGAGGTAGACGCCCCGCTGCAGCAGTTCGTGGTGCAGCGCTTTAAACGTCTCCATGCCCGCCGCATCGATCTGATCGGAACGGACGATGCGGTCGCGCGAGAACGACAGCCAGAAAATGGACGCCATCTGCACCACCGTCAACGGGTATCCCCGCTCGTCGGCATGCTGCTGGAGGTGTTGTACGAAGCGCGAGGTTTTCTGTTCGAGTTTTTCGTAAAAGCCGGGCGCCAGGAGTTGCTCCAGCGCGGCATAACCGGCCGCCATGGCTACCGGATTGGCCGAGAGGGTGCCTGCCTGGTAGACCGGTCCTTCCGGTGCAACGTAGCTCATCAGTTCTGCGCCGGCGGCGTAGGCGCCTACCGGCATGCCGCCTCCGATGATCTTGCCGAAGGTCAGAATATCCGGCTGGACGTCGTAGCGTCCCGCCGCGCCTTCGAAGCCTACCCGGAAGCCGGAGATGACCTCGTCGAAGATCAACAGGACGCCGTATTTGTAACATTTCAGCCGCAAACACTGTAAAAAGGAGGGATCCTGCAACAGCAGCCCGTTATTGGCCGGCGCCGGCTCCACGATGATGCAGGCGATGTCGTCTGCCTGCTCCTGTAAAGTGCGATCGAGCAGTTCCCGGTCGTCGAGCGGCAAAACGATGGTTTCCTGAGCGAAAGATTCGGGAATGCCGGCGGAGGTGCTTACGCCGAAGGTGGCCAGCCCAGAGCCGGCTTTTACCAGCAGCGAGTCGACGTGGCCGTGGTAGCAGCCTTCGAACTTGATTACTTTGCGCTTGCCGGTAATGCCGCGGGCCAGGCGCAGGGCCGACATGACGGCCTCGGTACCTGAACTGACGAAGCGGACCTTTTCCAGGTAGCGGTGGTTGTCGACGATCAGCTTTCCCAGCTGATTGCCCAGGCGGGTAGGCGTACCGAACGAGGTGCCCTTGGCTACCGTGGCGGTCACCAGTTCCCGTATCGCGTCGTTGTTGTGGCCGAGGATGAGCGGCCCCCACGAGCAGCAGAAGTCGATATAGGTATTGCCGTCTTCGTCAGTGATGCGGCAGCCGTCGCCCGATTGGATGAACAAGGGCGGCCCCGATACCGATTTGAAGGCGCGTACCGGCGAATTGACCCCGCCGGGGAAGTATTGTTTCGCTTCGGCGAATAGCCGTTCGGAGGTGATGCGGTTGATGGCTGTGTCGGTGAATTCCATAAAAATGATTGTACTGAAATATAAAGGTACAAAAGCTTGCGGGGTTCGGGAGTTCAATCGGCCTGTCAAGCTAGGGTAAAAGTCGACTAATAAATGAATTCATGAATAATCCGGTTTAAATTTGTCTAAAAAGCATGCGAGCACCCCTAAGTGAACGCACGGTACAGGCTACGGCCCTCGATTTCCTCCGCGATCGTTATCTCCGCCGGGCGCGGGGAAAACGGGTGTACACCCGGCTCGAAGCGCGCACCAAGCGGGAACACGGCGGTAAACGCGCCGATGGGCTTATCGTCTTCCGGCGTCTGTTGTTCGGCGTCTACGTCGTCAGCATCGAAGCCAAATCGATCTTCGGGGCGGCCGCCAAAGTCGGGAAAAAAAGAGATGGCCGCGATATCCAGGTCGCCGTCCTGGTCGTAATCGGCGGGAATGGCCTGGTAGGCGCCGTTGAGGGGATAGAAAAAAGCTTCTTCCAGCTGGTTTTGCCCGTCGTTGAGAAAGAGGCGAATGCCGTGGTAGGGCTTCAGGATGGGCGGATAGTCGGCATTGTCGCCGGCCGTGTAGATGATGTCTTCATGGCCGTCCCGGTTCCAGTCGCAGAAGTCGAAAAAGCTGGACCCGTAGGAGGCCGGAAAGCGCAGTAATCGCTCTTCCCGGAACTGGCCGTCGCCTTCGTTATAAAAGACGTAAATGCCCTCATCGCCTTGCCCGAAAAGGGCGACGACATCGGGGCGCCCGTCCTGATCCCAGTCGCGCGGGTAGGCCTTGGTCGCTCCGGGCTCCTGGCGCAGCCAGTGGCGGGTGTAAGTCCCGTCGGGCCGTTTTTGCCACCAGGCCAGGCCGCCGGTGTATTTCCCGAATTCACAGGTGACGAGGTCGTCCTGCCCGTCGTCGTTGAGATCGGCCTCGAAAAAGTGGACGGGCCGCTGCAGGTTCTGCAAAACCGGGCCTTGTGCGGGCCCGGATTTATCGTCCGGCGCGCGGTACATAGTCCCGACCGGCTGGTCGGTGGGAGAGAAGGAGCCCATGACGAGCACAGCGTTCCGGTCGTCGGATTGTTCCATCCAAACGGGGCTCTCGCCGGTCTGGCGGGCGTAGCGCAGTTGCAGGTTTTGGTCGAAACGCAACAACAGTTTTTTATTGGCGTCGCCGACGAAGAAGCCGTCGCCCCCTTTAGCGAATTGCACCATAGTAGCCGAG
>CAYQQU010000042.1:0-50353 GCA_964419545.1 uncultured Saprospiraceae bacterium
CGAGCGCTTTAGGGCTATCGGCAAAATTGCCGCCTGATTCGCCACGGACTATTGCTGTAGGCATCTTTCTAAAAAGATTCGGAGAAGGAGGCGCTATTACCCAAACGCCCAAATTTTTAGCCGTGTCCCATTGGGTTAATTCCCCTCCCGTATTTACCTTGCAAGCGGTAACCCGTCCAATCCTGAAACAAAAAAGTAAACCATGAGCTACGAAACGCTGAAACAACTAAAAGGGGTGCAGGCCGACTTCTGCGTCAGCATCCTGATCAGCACACACCGTACCCATCCGGAAAACAAACAAGATCCCATCAACCTCAAAAACCGCATCGACGAAGCCCGCGACCGCCTGCTGGCCCAATACGAAAAGCGCGATATCCCGCAGACGCTCGCCCACTTCGAGGAGCTGGAAAATATCATCGACCACGAGAAAAACCTCGACTCCCTGGCCGTTTTCATCAACGAAGACAACTGCGCCTACCTCCAGCTGCCGGTAGCGGTCAAAGACCGGGTGGTGATCGATCAGACTTTCGCGACGCGCGACCTGATCCGCGCGCTGCAGCAGTCAGACTTTTACTACGTACTCACCCTCAGCGAAAAAAAGGCGCACCTCTTTTCGGCCTTCCGCGACCGGCTGCTGGGGGAGATCGAAGAACACGATTTTCCGTTCGAAAATGAGACGCTCTACACGACGGATGTTATCAAACTGAGCCACGCCCAAACCGACGATCGTTACGCCAAGGAGTTCTTCAACCGCATCGACAAACAGGTCCAGGAAATCCTGAAACAGCGCCCGGCCCGCCTGGCCGTCGCCACTACCGTCGAAAATTACCATCGCTACCTGGAAATCACCGACAATAAAGGCGCCGTGATCGGACAGGTAAGCGGCAACTGGGACCGCGAAAACAGAAATCAGCTCATCGAAGAAAGCTGGAAAGTAGTGGCGCAAGACATGAAAAAAGCCCGCGACCAGGCCCACGCCCTGATCGGCGAGGCCGAGTCGGCCAAAAAATTGTCTACCGGCGTCGACGACATCTACCAGCTCGTCAACCAGGGACGCGGCGCCGCGCTTTTCGTCGAAGAAAACTTCTTCCAACCGGCCCGCCTGCTCGACGACGGCGTCAATATCGAACTGGTCGACGATCCGGTAGGCCCCGGAATCGTAGACGACGTCATCGACGAAATTATCGAAAAACAACTGCTCATGGGCGGCGCCGTCACCTTCTTCCCGGAAGGCGATCTGGCGGATTATGACAAGATCGCCCTGGCGTTGCGCTATTGAGGTGGGCTTGGTCTTCGGTGAGGAGATTTTTTTTCCGCCCGCGTTGGAGGACGATCTATTTTGATCCGGCGAGCGGGAAAATTTTTCTTTTTCCAAAGATCAAAAATTAACCGGACCGATCATTTCTGACGTAAAATGGAATTTTGCCCACACCTGTAAACCAGATAAATACCATGAAACAAAAACCCATCATCGAATGCGTCCCCAACTTCAGTGAGGGGCGGGATATGAGCGTCATTAAAAGCATCACGGACCAGATCGAGCGCGTAGCCGGCGTCAAGCTGCTGGATGTCGACCCCGGTAAAGCGACCAATCGCACGGTGGTCACCTTCGTCGGTGAGCCGGAGCCGGTGATCGAAGCGGCGCTGGCTGCGATCCGGACTGCCGCCGAAGTGATCGATATGCGCCGGCATCAGGGAGAGCACCCGCGCATGGGCGCCACCGACGTCTGCCCGCTCGTGCCCATCGCCGGTATTACCATGGAAGAAGTGGCGGAATGGGCGCGCCACCTGGGAGAGAGGGCTGGAAAAGAGTTGGATATCCCTTTTTATCTCTACGAAAACGCCGCGACGAAGCCGGAACGCCGCAACCTCGCCACCGTACGCGCCGGCGAATACGAAGGCCTGCCCGAAAAGCTGGCCGACCCCAACTGGCGGCCGGACTACGGCCCGGCGAAATTCAACCCGCGCGCCGGCGCCACTGCCATCGGCGCCCGCGACTTCCTGATCGCCTATAACGTCAACCTCAACACGACCTCTACCCGGCGCGCCAACTCCGTCGCTTTCGACATACGCGAGAAAGGCCGCGTCAAGCGGCAGGGCGATCCCATCACGGGCCCCATCGTACGCGACGAACAGGGGGAGCCCGTCCGCGTGCCCGGCGCCTGCAAGTCGGTCAAAGCCATCGGTTGGTACATCGAAGAATACGGCATGGCGCAGATATCGATGAATATCACCAACATCCGGGATACGCCGCTGCACGTCGCTTTCGAAGCCTGTCGCGAAAGCGCCAACCGCCGCGGCCTGCGCGTCACCGGCTCCGAATTGGTCGGCCTTGTTCCGCTGCGCGTGATGCTCGACGCCGGCCGCTACTTCCTGAGACAGCAAAAACGGTCGCTGGGCGTATCGGAAGCAGAGCTGATCCACATCGCTGTCAAATCGCTCGGCCTCGACGAACTGGGCCCTTTCGACGCCCATCAGAAAATCATCGAATACCGCCTGCAGGAAGATATCGCTACGCCGCTCGTCGATATGGACCTCGCCGCGTTCGCCAACGAAACGGCATCCGAGAGCGTAGCGCCGGGCGGCGGCTCGATCTCGGCCTACGTGGGTGCGCTGGGCGCCGCACTGGGTACGATGGTCGCCAACCTTTCTTCGCACAAACGCGGCTGGGACGACCGCTGGGAAACCTTTTCGAATCACGCGGTGACCGGACAGGAAATAAAGGACAACCTGCTTGGACTGGTGGACGAGGACACGCGCGCTTTCAACCGGATCATCGAGGCCGTCCGCCTGCCCAAAGGAACCGAAGAAGAAAAAGCGGCAAGGCAAGAAGCCATGCAAGCCGCTACGCGTTACGCGATCCAGGTTCCGCTGCAGGTGATGGAATGGTCGTTAAAAGCTTTTGATCTGTGCGAGGCGATGGTGGACCAGGGCAATCCAAACTCCGTTACGGACGCCGCCGTGGGCGCGCTTTGTATTCGGGCCGCCGTGCGCGGGGCTTTCCTGAACGTACAGATCAACACCAAGGACCTGGAAGATCGGGCCTTCACAGAAGAAGTGCTGGAAAAAGGAGCAGCGATGGCAAAAGAAGCAAGCGAGAGGGAGAAGGCGATCCTGTCGTTGGCTGAAGGAAAAATGTAGGGATTCGCCCCAACCGTTTTCGCGTATCGCCCCGTCTATTGTTGCAAAAACGCAGCTCTAATGAAGTCTACCATTCTTTCTCTCCTGCTGATATTTTTTGCAACGAGCCTACGTAGCCAAGCCGTCACCATCCAGGCTTTCGTTTCCCCTGACCAGTTGCTGGAATTTGAATTCGTACCTTTCAGCCAGTATACGGGGATCGAGGTTTTAGAGGAAAACTTTTCTTTTTCCACGGGCATCCGGGGGGATTTTGAGATCAAAAAATGGCTGGAAATCGGTGCATCCGTAAGTTACAGCTCCCGTTCTTTTGAGGGATTGTTTTACTGTCACACCTGCGATTTAAACTCCGGGCCTCCTCAAAGCCCGAACTCGAACTCAACGATAACGCCAGCAAGCGCCGGCTGAAGTCACTTCAGTATCGACTCGGCGTCGGGTGGAAACTTTGAGTATAGAGACAACCAATATTACTATGTAATGCCTGGCTTTATTCCAGCTTCTGCTTGATCTCCACGATCTCGTAGCCTTCGATGATGTCGCCGACTTTGATATCGTTGAAGTTCTTGATGGAGATACCGCATTCGATGCCGGCCCGCACCTCTTTGACGTCATCTTTGAAGCGTTTGAGGGAGGCGATCTCGCCGTGTTGCCCTTCTTTGGTCGGGTAGACCACGATGCCGTCGCGGATCAGGCGGATATGCGTATTGCGGGTAAGTTTTCCGTCGGTGACGTAGCAGCCGGCGACGGTGCCCACTTTGCTGATCTTGTACGTTTCGCGCACTTCTACTTCGCCTATGATATTTTCTTCCTTAGTCGGTTCGAGCATGCCCTCGATGGCCATTTTGACCTCTTCGATCGCTTCGTAGATAATGGAGTACGTATTGATCTCCACGCCTTCTTTTTCGGCCAGTTTCCGGGCGGTACCCGATGGGCGCACCTGGAAGCCGATGATGATGGCGTCGGAAGCCGAAGCGAGCAGCACGTCCGATTCGATAATCTGGCCGACGGCTTTGTGGATAACGTTGACTTTGACGGTTTCCTGCGACAGTTTGATCAGCGAGTCGGAGAGCGCTTCGATGGAGCCGTCCACGTCCCCTTTCACGATAAGGTTAAGCTCTTTGAAGTTGCCGAGTGCGAGGCGGCGTCCGATCTCGTCCAGGCTGATGCGTTTGGTTGCGCGGTTGGCCTGTTCGCGGGCGATCTGGCCGCGTTTGCCGGCGATCTGCCGGGCTTCCTGCTCGTTTTCCACGATCTTAAATCGCTCGCCGGCCTGCGGAGCGCCGTCCAGGCCAAGGATCAGGACGGGGGTAGAAGGACCGGCCACTTTCACGCGTTTGCCGTGTTCGTTGAACATGGCTTTCACCTTACCGGAATGTTCTCCGGCCACCATAGCGTCGCCGATTTCCAGGGAGCCGTTCTGCACCAGCGCTTTTGCGACGTAGCCGCGGCCTTTGTCGAGCGAAGCTTCCAGGATAGTGCCCCACGCTTCGTGTTCCGTATTGGCCTGCAGTTCGAGCAGTTCGGCTTCCAGCAATACTTTTTCAAGCAGGGAATCGATACCCTGGCCGGTTTTCGCCGAGATGTCCTGCGACTGGTATTTCCCGCCCCATTCTTCCACGAGGAGGTTCATGGAGGCCAGTTCTTGTTTGATCTTCTCCGGATTGGCGCCCGCTTTATCCACCTTGTTAATTGCGAAGACCATAGGGACGCCGGCCGCCTGGGAGTGGCTGATGGCCTCTCGCGTCTGGGGCATGATGTTGTCGTCTGCCGAGATGATGATGATGGCGATATCCGTCACCTTGGCCCCGCGGGCGCGCATAGCGGTAAAAGCTTCGTGGCCCGGTGTATCGAGGAAGGTGATGCGTTTATTCTCTTCGCCGACCTCGACTTCGTAGGCGCCGATATGCTGGGTGATCCCGCCGGCCTCTCCGGAAGCGACGTTCGCCTTACGGATATAGTCGAGCAAAGAAGTTTTACCGTGGTCGACGTGTCCCATCACCGTGACGATGGGCGCGCGTGATTCCAGGTCTTCCGCTTCTTCGTCGATCTCATATTCCTCTTCCGTCTGTTCTTCGACACTGATGAATTCGACCTCATGGCCGAACTCTTCGGCCACCAGTTCGATGATCTCCGCATCGAGGCGCTGGTTGATCGAGACGATGACGCCGAGGTTCATACACGTCATGATGACGCTGGTGGCGTCGACATCCATGAGGTTAGCCAGTTCCTGGACGGAGATGAACTCCGTGACCTGGAGCTTATCATTCTGTTGTTCGAGTTCGCGCTGTTCCTGGCGTTCTTTGAGGCGTTCGCGCGTTTCGCGGCGGATCTTCTGGCGTTTTTTCTTGCCGCCGCCGGAAAGACGGGCCATGGTAGCCTTGATCTTTTCGTCGATCTCCTTTTGCGAGACCTCTTTTACGTCATCCTGGCGCTTGCCGCCCCTGCGGCCGTCGGATTTGCGCCGCGAAGAGCGATTATCGCCGCCGCCTTCGGAAGGCGCAGACACTTTGCGTCTTTTGCGACGCCGTTTCTTCTTGACGTCCTGGCTTTCGCCGCCACCGGCCTCTTCTTTCGGCTTCTGGGTTTTATTTTCCGTACCGGGGCTATCGGAGCCAGACTTTGCGGTCGTCGTTTTTTTCTTTTTCTTTTTCGGTTTCAGCTTATCCAGGTCTATTTTGCCCTGGATTTTCAGGCCGCGCAGTTCCGGTGCTTCGGCGCGAATGACATTGCCCTTGCGTTTGGGCGCCTCTTCGTCGCTATCTGTGCGCTGCTCGGCTTCCGGTTTTTCTTCGTCGCCTTTGGGTTCCTCCTGCTTAGGCGCTTTTTCCGGCGCCTTGGGCTTTTTCTCTGGCGCCGTGGGTTCCTCCTTGGCTTGAGGCGCTTCTTCTTTCGGCGCCTTTTCTTCTTCAACCGGCGGCGTAGCCTGTTGCTCCGGTTCTTTTGCCGGTCCCGTTTCATCTTTTTCTCCCGGAGTGGAAGGGGCGGCTGTTTCTTCCTTGGTTTCCGGCTTGGTCTTTTCTTCTGCTTCAGGCGGAGCAGGCGTTTCCGCTTTGGGTTGGAGCGCCTTTTCTTCCTGCGGCTTTTCCGCTTCCGGTTCTGGTTCCGGTGTTTGGGTTTCCGCTACCGGTTCGGTCTTATCAGCAGGCAAGGATTCCGGTTCCGGTTCGGGTGCTTTTTCCGGTTTCGGTTTTTCAGCTGCCGGTTCCGTTTTCTTTTCGCTTTTGCTTTCCGGTTCCGGCTTTTTCTCCTGCGGTTTTTCGGTTTTTTCCGTTTGCGGCGGAGTTGGTTCCTTTTCTTCGGGAGCAGGCGTTTTCGCTTCGGGCTCAGCTGCCGGCTGCTTGGGTTCGGGTTCTGCCGGAGCCGTTTTGTTTTCTTTGGAATCTTTTTTGCCCGCACGGCGCGCCGAAAGATCGATTTTGCCTAAAATTTTGGGGCGCAGACGAGGCGTCCTTTCCGTTTCCTCTTTTGATTCGGGAGCGGCGGTCGTGGTTTTGGCTACCGGCTCCTGGCTATGCGAATGAGCGTGTTGCTGCTGGGTTGCCGGCGCTTCGGCGACTTCCGATTCAACGACTTCTCGTTCCTTCTTTGCAGGCGTGTTGCGGGTGCCGATAACCAGCTGGTCAGCTTGTTCTTTAATAGCGATAGACTTCTGGAACTCTTTCAACAGCTCCGCATACATCGCGTCTGTGATCTTAGCGGTGGGCTTGTTCTCGATCTCGAAACCGTTATCGTTGAGGTAGTCAACGATGGTAGTTGTCCCTACATTAAGTTCCTTCGCTATCTTAACTAAACGTTTCGTCATTATATAATTTTAGAGCTTTGCCTTGTTTGGTCGCGGACAGCAAATCAGGCACTATCCGCTATACATAAGATATTGATCATCCGCCACATCTCAAAGGCCCGGCCAAGAAAATTCGGAGCAAAGATAACAGGAAAAAGCTACTAGTCGTAACTCCGGATCAAAAAACGGTGCTACGTCCAGGTCGGCTTTCGCCTACCACTTTGGTCGGACCAGGCAGTTGAGCGCTTGTGCCGGAAAATCGGGAAACGAAAGGCAGCTCTATGGCAAGCCGCCTTTACTCGTCTTCGAATTCTGCTTGTAGAATGCGCAAGACGTCGTTGATCGTTTCTTCTTCCAGGTCGGTGCGTCGCAGCAGTTCGACTTTTTGCAGTTCGAGCACGCTGCGCGCCGTATCGCAACCGATGCCTTTCAGGGTGTCGATGACCCAGTCTTCAATTTCATCGTTGAATTCGTCGAGATCGACATCATCGATCTCGAACTCTTCGGTATTGCGATAAACATCGATTTCAAAACCGGTGAGCTGGCTGGCCAGCTTGATATTGGTGCCGCCCTTGCCGATAGCCAACGAGACCTGGTCGGGTTCCAGGAAAACGTTAGCGTGCATGCGGTCGGTATCCAAAACGATGCTGGTCACCTTGGCCGGGGTCAGGGCCCGTTGGATAAACAGGCTGATATTGTTCGTGTAGTTGATGATGTCAATGTTCTCGTTGCGCAGTTCGCGAACGATACCGTGGATGCGCGAGCCTTTCATGCCGACGCAGGCGCCCACGGGGTCGATCCGGTCGTCGTACGATTCCACCGCCACTTTGGCGCGTTCTCCCGGGATGCGCACGATGCGGCGCACCGTGATCAGCCCGTCTTCGATTTCCGGCACCTCCTGCTCCAGTAACTTTTCCAGGAACAGGCTGTCAGTTCTGGAAACGATAACAACCGGATTATTGTTCCGCATTTCCACTTTCTTGATTACGCCCCGCACCATATCCCCTTTGCGGAAGAAATCGCTGCGGATCATCTCGTTGCGCGGCATCACCAGCTCGGTGCCGGTGACGTCGTCGATGATCAGCAATTCTTTTTTCAGGATCTGGTGTACTTCTCCGAGTACGATCTCGCCGATCCGTTCGCTGTAGCGGCGGAAGATCTCGTCCTTTTCGAGCTCCATGATCCGGGAGATCAGCGTCTGGCGCGCGGCCATGATCGCCCGGCGACCGAAATCTTTGAGCTGTAATTGTTCGTAACATTCTTCCCCCACCTCGTAATCCTCGTCGATAGAGAGGGCTTCCGAGATAGAGACTTGGCTGCGATCGTCGGTAACCTCGCCGTCGGGCACGATCTCGCGGACGCGCCAGAGTTCCAGGTCGCCTTTCGTCGTATTGACGATGACATCAAAATTCTCGTCCGAGCCGTATTTTTTGCGGATCAGGGTGCGGAAAACGTCTTCCAGCACGCGGACCATCGTCGGCCGATCTATGTTTTTTCCGGTCTTGAATTCCGAAAAGGTATCTACCAGATTCATATTCTCATCAGTTAAATTGAAATTTTTACGATTGATTGTTCAATGGCGTCAAAAGGAATATCCACTTCGACTTTTTCTTTGCGCTTCTTTTTGCCTTCCTTTATGGTTACGGTCTCCTGCAGCACGATGCCGGCTTCGTTCACCCGCACCAGATCGCCCTTTTTGGGTTTGTCCCAGTCTTTGAGCTTCACTTCCAGGGTGCGGCCGATATTCTTGTGATACTGCCTTTTTAGCTTTAGGGGACGCCCGACACCGGGAGAGGAGACTTCCAGTACGTATTTTTCGTCGAGCAGCTGATTTGCTTCGATATGTTCTTCCAGGTAACGGCTGATCCGCGTGCATTTTTCGAAAGTAATCCCGGAATCACTGTCTACAAAAACTTCCAGTTTCTGCTTACCGCGTAATTTGATTTCTATCAGGAAACAATCGGAAAACGCTTCTTCTTCGAATTTCTCGGCTAAAAGCGCCTCAATCTTAGCTTCAATCACAATAGTCTGCTGTATATAACCAAAAAGAGGGAACAAATCGTTCCCTCTTTCTCATTTAATTGCTTTGCTGGAACAAAGGTAACTATTTTATCGATAACTCGCCAGTTCCCCCGTTAATTCTTGCTTTCAGGCGGCGGGGAGCGTCGTACAAAGATTTCAGAACCGTTTGAAATTGGATGCAAACTTCCCCTTTCCTATCTTTGTTATACGGTTATCCATCATCTAATCCACAACCTCGCTTATGCAAGTTGACGATCTTCTGCACCGCGCCCTCAACCTGGATTTTCTGACTGCCGAAGAAGGTGTTTTTCTCTTCGAGCACGCTCCGGCCGCCGAATTGATGTACGTCGGCAACCGGCTGCGCCAACGGCAGGTGCCCGGCAAGAAGGTCACCTGGATCATCGACCGCAACTCCAATACGACCAATGTCTGTATCGCCAATTGCAAGTTCTGCAACTTCTACCGGCGGCCGGGCCACGGCGAGGCTTACATCACCACCATTGACGAGTACCGGCAGAAGATCGACGAGCTGTATCGCTACGGCGGCCGGCAGTTGTTGCTGCAAGGAGGGCATCATCCCGACCTGGGGCTCGATTTCTACGTCAACCTGTTCCGGGAACTGAAGACCATCTATCCCGACCTGAAACTCCACGCGCTGGGGCCGCCCGAAATCGCCCACATCACCAAGCTGGAGAAATCTTCCCACATCGAAGTCCTGCGCGCCCTGAAAGCCGCCGGCCTGGATTCCCTGCCTGGCGCGGGCGCCGAGATCCTCAGCGACCGGGTGCGCCGCCTTATTTCCAAGGGCAAATGCGGAGGCGAAGAATGGCTCGACGTCATGCGGGCCGCCCACCGGGTGGGGCTGACGACCTCCGCCACCATGATGTTCGGACATATCGAGACCAACTGGGAACGCATGGATCATCTGGTGCGCATCCGGCAGGTGCAGGCCGAAAAACCGGAATCCGCCAAAGGGTTTATCGCTTTCATTCCCTGGCCCTTCCAGGACGAAGACACCATCCTGCGCAAGCTCAAGCGCGCCCGCAACACCTGCACCGGCGACGAATACGCGCGCATGATCGCCATGAGCCGCATCATGCTGCCCAACATCACCAATATCCAGGCTTCGTGGCTTACCGTGGGCAAAAAGGTGGCTCAGCTTTGTCTCTACGCCGGCGCCAACGACTTCGGCAGCATCATGATCGAAGAGAACGTCGTCTCCGCCGCCGGCGCCCGCTTCCGCTTCACGGCCGCCGGCATACAAGACGCCATCCGGGAGGCCGGCTATGAACCGCAGCTGCGCAACCAGGAATACGAATACCTGGCCCTGCCGCAAAATATCGAACAACAGGAACTGGACCGGTCGACGATGATCGTCGACTGATCCGCCAATGCTTTCCCGCACCATGCTCTACACCCAAATCCAGAAAGCTCTCGCCTTCCTCCGCCAACGCACCGACCATCAGCCCGACTACGGCCTCATCCTGGGCACCGGCCTCGGCAGGCTCACCGATGAGATCGACATCGAGTTCGAAATACCCTACGGCGAGATTCCCCATTTTCCCGTCTCCACCGTACAAAGCCACCGGGGGAAGCTCGTCTTCGGGCAGTTGGCGGGCGCCCAGGTCGTATGCCTGTCGGGGCGCTTCCACTACTACGAAGGCTATTCCATGCAGCAGGTGACCTTTCCCGTGCGCGTGCTGCACGCTCTGGGTATCCGGCAGCTGTTCATCTCAAACGCCGCCGGCGGCATCAACCCGGATTTTCAGGCCGGCGACATCGTTTTTATCCGCGACCACATCAACCTGCAACCGGAAAACCCCTTGCGGGGGCCCAATGACGAGCGCCTCGGCCCCCGCTTTCCGGATATGCTGTTCACTTACGACCGCACCCTCAACCAGACTGCGCTGCAGGTTGCTGCGGCCAATAAGATCCGCGCTTTCGAAGGCGTCTACGTCTGCCTCCCGGGGCCCAACCTGGAGACGCCCGCCGAATATGTTTTCCTGAACCGCATCGGCGGCGACGTCGTCGGCATGTCGACCGTACCGGAAGTATTGGTTGCGCGCCATGCCGGCCTGCCCGTATTCGTGGTCTCCGTCGTCGCCAATCAGGCCTACCCGCCCGAGGTGATCCGGGAAGTCACGGTGGAAGAAGTGATCGCTACCGTCGAAAAGGTCGAACCTGCACTGCGACTGGTCGTTAAAGAATTGATCCGAAATCTAAACGAGACCGCAACCAATGGATAATCAACAAATAAAGATCGACGTCGTTTCCGATATCGTTTGCCCCTGGTGTTACATCGGTAAACGCCGCCTGGAGCAGGCGCTGGAAACGACCGGCGAGGCTTACCCGGTAACCATTGCCTTTCATCCTTTTCAACTCGACCCCGGCGTACCGGCGCAAGGCGCGCCTTTCGTTGCGTATATGAACCGCCGCTTCGGCGGCGACGCCCTCCGGAAGTTTGAGCAGGTAGAAAAAGCCGGCCGGTCGGCCGGGCTGGATTTTCGCTTCGCCGAAATTCCCAAAGCGATCAACACTTTTGACCTGCACCGCCTCTTGCACCTGGCCCGCGAAAACGGGAATCAATATGCGGTGAAGGAGGCGCTGATGCAGGCGTATTTTCTTGACCGGAAAGACTTGAGCGAGCCCGATACCATAGCTGAGGTCATGGCGCCGCTGGGCTGGACGCACGACCAGACGCGGGAAGTGCTGGCTTCCGACCGGGCCGCTGCGGAGGTTCGGGCAGCAATGCAGGGGTATCAGCAGATGGGCGTACGCGGCGTTCCTTTCTTCATTTTGCAGGACAAATACGGCCTCAGCGGCGCGCAGCCGCCGGAGGTCTTCGTTTCCGCGATCCGGCAAGTTGCCGAAGAGATGGGATTGGCGCCGGCGCCGACGGGCCAGGCTTGCGGCGCCGAAGGAAAGGATTGCTGAGCCCCATTGCGGGTTCAGTTATTTGCACTTTTCTAACCTCAATCGAGCGAACGGGCAGGAGAAGCATTCCCCTGCCCGCCACTGATCAGAGCTGATAAAGCAGTTCGTAGTATTCGTCCAGCATGCGCTTCACCCCGAAGCGGTCTTTGGTGCTGATGACGCTGTTTTTCATCATTTCCCGCCATTTGGCGTTATCGTCGTAATAGGTGGGCGCCACCTCCTCCAGCAGTACCTTGTATAGAGCTTTGCGGTCGTTGGCGTCCTGTTCGACGACATCGTCGCTTTCGAAAGCATCGCCGAACTGCCAGCCGTTGACGCCGTGGTCACAGGCTTCGGGCCACCAGCCGTCGAGGATGCTGAAGTTGAGCACACCGTTCATGGCGGCTTTCATTCCGGAAGTACCGCTCGCCTCTTTCGGGCGCCGCGGGTTATTGAGCCAGACGTCGGAGCCCCGGGTGATCGCCGCGCCGATCGACATATCGTAGTTTTCGAGGAAGACCACCGAGTTGGGATATTTATCGGACATTTTCACCAGGTTGGCGGCGATCTGTTTGCCGGTATCGTCGAGCGGGTGGGCGCGTCCTGAGAAGATGAGCTGGATGCGTCCGTCCGCCAGGTAGGGTCCGATCAGTTCGGGTTCGGAAAAGATGAGGTCGCTGCGCTTGTAGGGCACCGAGCGGCGGGCGAAGCCGATGATCATTTTATTTTCGTCGAGTTTGACGCCGTTGCGCTCGCGAACGAACTGGATGAGGTCGCGTTTATTTTCCATGTGCAAATCCCAGAGGTCTTCGCCTTTCTCCGCCGCTTCGATGATGCGCATATCCACCCAGGTGGGCCGGTGGATGCCATTGGTGATGGCCACGATCTCGGAACGGTTGTGGATGTGCTTCCACATCTGGTTGGCGGTTTCTCCGTGCAGTTGGGCCACGGCGTTCGATTTGCGGGACATGCGCAGGGCGGCGACCGTCATGTTGAACGGATCGCCACCCAGGCGCCGCAGCTCGCCGGGCGTCATATTGAGGTTGGCGCCCATGTACAACAGGCGGTCGATGGGGTGGCTTTCGTTGCCCTGGATGACGGGCGTATGGGTAGTAAAAACGATCTCTTCTTTGCTGGCTTTCCAGGCTTCCTCGAAGGTCATGCCGTCGTCCATCTTCTCGCGCATCAGTTCGAAGCCGGCGAAGAGAGCGTGGCCTTCGTTGAAGTGGTAAAGGTCGACCTCGATGCCCAGCGAGCGCAGGGCGCGCACGCCGCCTACGCCGAGCACCATTTCCTGAGCGATGCGTTCTTCGCCGAACCAGCCGTAGAGCTGGCCGGTGATCCAGGCGTCTTCATTGCCCGGCACGTCGGTGTCGAGCAGGTAGAGCGGCGCGTTGCCGAAGCGGTCGAGCAGCCAGACCTTGCAGGCTACGTCGCGCCCCCGGATATTGACGTGCACCGTCATTCCGGTATCTTCCATAAAATCGTAGTGGTAGTTGTGGTAGCTGTCGTAGGGCATGCCGTCATCGCCGATGAGCTGGTCGGTGTATCCCTGCTTCCATTTGATCCCAATGCCGACGATAGGGAAATTGTGGTCTTTGGCGCCTTTCATGTAATCGCCCGCCAGGATGCCGAGCCCGCCGGCGTAGGCTTTGAATGCATTATCGAGGCCGTACTCCATACAGAAGTAGGCCACGCGAGGTAAAGATTTTTCAGCCATGAGTTCGTCTGTTTTTGCGTAAAGATAAGGGATATTGAATTCTTTACGGACAATGAGGGAGGCTGGTTGCTATTGCACCTGTCTTCCTTTCCAGATGTACTTTTTCTTAAGCCGGCTCAGCGCCCCCACCAGAGCGATGTATCCGATATGCCGGCACTGGGCCGGCCAGAAAACCCGCAGCAGCCGGGGGGCCCGGAAGAAGCGTACGGCGGTGCGCAGCAGCAAAAAGTCGGTTGCGCTTTTGGCCAAAAACAAGGATACCGGCCAGATCAGCAGGGAAGGATGCCCGAAGGCCAGCAGAGGACCGAGCAGGATGCCCCAGCAAACCAAAAAAACGAAAATGACGACCGGCAGAATGCGCCGGTCCTGGTAATGGGAAGATTTGGTCGCCCAGCGCAACCGCTGCCGCAGAAAGGCGCGCCAATCGGGAGGAGGCGCGGTGCGTACGGTGGCCGGCCGGGCTTTGAGGAAGGCGATCCGGCCGGGGAAGCGAGCGGCCATTTTGTGCATCAGCAGCACGTCGTCGCCGCTGGCCAGGTGGTCGATATCCCGATATCCCCCCACCGCTTCGAACGCCGCCCGGCTGAACCCTAGATTGGCGCCATTGCTGAGCTGGGTAAATCCCTGGGCGATGCCTCCTCCGGTGATCACCATCATGCCGAGCAGGTCGAGCGCCTGAAAGCGCTGAAAAAGGTTGTTGTATGGCGCAAAGCGCACGGGAGCGGTAAAAAAGGCGGGCCGTTCCCGTTCGTAGAAGGCCGTCAGATGCCGCAGCCAGCCCGGCGGAGCGACCACATCGGCGTCGGTGGTCACGATCAGTTCGCCGCCGGCCTGCCGCAGCGCTTTAGCGAGGGCTTGTTTCTTGCCGGCGCCTTCGCCGGGTTTGAGTCGTAGTATCTGCCAGCCGGGGCGGGCGTACCGGCCGGCGATCGCGAATGTATCGTCTTCGGAATGATCGTCAACAACAATGACCTGTAAGCGGTCGGAAGGAAAATCCTGCTGCTGAATGGCCCGAAGGCAGGCATCGATGAACGGCGCTTCGTTGCGGGCCGGAATGACTACCGTCACCCGGGTGCGCAGCTGTTCCTTGCCATCGAGGCAATACTCGGGAAGCTTGCGCCAGCCGGAAAGGTAATAGCGGATCAACAGGCCGTAGCCGGCTGCCAAAACCAGGTAGACGCTTCCCCAGAACAGGTGATTAGCGACCATACTGCACCGGCCTTACCGGCCGTTATTCAAAATACTGGTCGTAATCCCCGCGATTCTGTTGTTTCTCCTTTTCCCGGGCGGCTGCTTTTTGGCGTTCTTCCAGCCGCTTCAGGTCGAGGGCTTCCCGGTTCAGTTCTTCGTAATCGATGTATTCTCCTTCCTGCTTTTCCTCAAATTCTTTTTCCATCTGTCGGATGCGGCGCCTGAATACCGCGCGGATCAAGAGGTAGGCCGACACTACCGGGAAGCCGAGCACCGACAGCAGGATGGCGCCGACCCCAAGCAAGGCGTTGCGACGCACCAGTCCGACCAGCCATTGGATGTATTCGAGCACTACCCGGTAGTCGATTACCAGCGTAGCGATCAGCATTAAAGGAGAAAGATAATAGAGGACCGTAAAAAAGAAGCGGGCCAACATGAAAAGGGCGACCAAAAAAAGGACCGATACCAAGATCCCCACGATGGGGTTGACCGACCGGCCGCTTATGCGAAAATCAGATTTCATACGTTTACATTCATTAGTTGCTCAGAGCTTCTTCGGAGGCAGTCGTTCGGGCCAAAAGACCCGGCTTTTGGAAGCGCTCTTCCGGAAAATCCGAAAGTTGAATTTTTCGCTTCAAAAGCACTACCTCGGAAGCAGGCTCATAAAATCGGCGTCACAATTATTCAACTATTAAAATTAAACAAAAGTTTGGACTCGCTCCAGGACGCTCGACAAGCGATCGGTATTACATCGATCAGCGGCTGCTGCGGAGCTACCAAATTGTATTTCCAATAGAAAGAGCCTAATTTTGGCCATGAAACAACCCGACATTATGCGATTTTTACCCACCTCTCTTCTCGTATTGCTCTGCTTGCCGGCTTTTCTGACCGCCGATCCGGTCAAACTGGTCTGCGAGCTCGACGGCTGCAGTGCTCCGCCCAAACTGTACCGATTCAACGGCCTGGGCTTCACAGCCGTGGCGGAAGCTTCCGTCGCTGAAAACGGCGCTTACGAATTTTCCGTAACCACTGCCGGCCCCACCTTTTACTATGTAGGCCAGCAGCAGGATCAACTGCTGCCCCTCATCCTGGGGCCGGAAGCGGAGGTGCGGCTGCGCGGGGATTGCGGCCGCATCAAGCAGGCCGACATTCAAAACTCGGCATTCAACACCGCTTACGAAGCGCTCAAGAAGGAGCTCGACGGTTTCCGGATCGAAACCAGCCGCCTGATCAACCAGTACCGGCGCGTACAAAACAACGAAGCCGAGCGAGCAGAAGTGGCGACCCGCCTGCAGCAGCTCGACGACCGGAAGCTCGCCTTCCTCGACTCGCTGCGCCGGGAAAACCCCTATTTCGGCGCCATCGCTTCGCTGAACACCTACCTGAGCTATCAGAACAATCCCGGCGAATACCCCGATGAGATCGCCTATTTCGCCAATGAATATTTTCGCTGGGCGGATTTTTCAAAAGAAGTATACGCCGGCCTGCCCTGGGTATACGAAGCTTTTAAATCGTATACCCTCACCCTCAGCAGCATCAACCTGCCTGCCGAACAACAACGAGCCTACCTCAACGCCGCCATCGATAAGACGCCGGCCGGTTCGCTCACCCGCCAGATGGCCTTCGGCGGCGTCATCACTATTCTGCGCCAGCGGCAGCAGGCCACCTTTCCCGATTTTGCGGAACGCTTCGCCGCGGAATTCGCCGAAAAAGAACCGGCGGCCGTCGCTGCCCTCCAGGAAGAGCTGCAAGCAGCCAAGGCGTTTATGATCGGCGGGACACCGCCCGATTTCTCCATGGCCACGCCCTCCGGAGAGATGCTTTCCACCAGCGACTTTCGGGGCAAAGTGCTGCTTCTCGACTTCTGGGCCAGCTGGTGCGGCCCCTGCCGGCGGGAAAACCCCCATGTCGTAGGCCTGTATCAGCAGTACAAAGACCAGGGCTTCGCCATACTCGGGGTAAGCCTGGACCGCAACAGGGAAAAATGGGAAGCCGCCATTAGTCAGGACCAGCTGACCTGGCGCCACGTCAGTGACCTCCAGGGCTGGAAAAACGAGGCGGCCCAGCTCTACGGCGTCCGTTCCATCCCCCATACCGTGCTGCTCGATGAACAGGGGCGCATCATTGCGCGCAACCTGCGCGGAGAGACGCTGGAGCGGAAGCTGGCGGAGCTTTTTGGAGGCTAACCGGGATTATTCATTAATTATCTAAACCTTTTCTTCCAGCATATTGAGGATCTCTTCCACGTATTGGCGGTGGTTGGCGAGCCGGGGTACTTTGTGCTGACCGCCGAATTTTCCGCGGGCGCGCATCCAGCGGTGGAAAACACCGCGGGGCAGGGCGCGCAGGCGCAGCTGTTGCAGGGCGAGGTTTTTATGCCGCTTGGCTTCGTAGTCCGAGTTCACTTTTTGCAGGTTGAGGTCGAGCAATTCCTGGAACCGCTTCAGGTCGCGGGGCTGTTTTTCGAATTCCACCAGCCATTCGTGCCCGCCCCGGTCTGCTTCCTTGAAATAGACCGGCGCCACCGTATATTCCGCGACGATGGCGTCGAGGGTGCGGCAGGTTTCGGCAAGGGCTTTCTCCGTATTGTCCACCATCACCTCTTCTCCGAAAGCGTTGACGAATTGCTTGGTGCGGCCGGTTACCCGGATGCGGTAAGGGTATTTGGAGGTAAACTGCACCGTATCGCCCGGGAGATAGCGCCACAGCCCGCTATTGGTGCTGATCACCAGCGCGTAGTTTTTTCCCAGCTCCACCTCCGATAAAGGTACGGCGCGGGGAGCTTCGGCGTCCCACTCGGTCATGGGCAGAAATTCGTAGTAGATACCGTTGTCCAGCAACAGCAGCATATCGTTGCGGCTGAGGTCGTCCTGAATGGCGAAAAACCCTTCGCTGGCGTTGTAGATCTCCTGGTAGTGCACCTGCTCGGAAGGGAAGAACCCTTTGAATTGATTGACGTAAGGCATAAAGCTCACCCCGCCGTGGACGTACACCTGGAAGTCGGGCCATACCTCCAGCATATTTTGTTTACCGGTGATCTCCAGAATGCGGCGGAAGAGGACCACTGTCCAGGTCGGGACGCCGCCGATCATCACGATGCGGCGCTCGCGCGCGCTGTAGCGGGCCAGCCGCTCCAGTTTCTCTTCCCAGTCGGGCAGGGTCGCCGTTTTGATATCGGGAGCGAAAAAAGGGCGTCCCACCAGCGGCAGGTGGTGGATCATGATAGCGGACACATCGCCGTACATCGTGCTGGGATGTTCGGGATAGCGGGTCAGGCTACCTCCCATGATCATACTTTTCAGCTCCATTACCCGGGCGTTGGATACGTTCTGGTAAAGCAGGGTGGTAGTATCCCAGCTGCCGCGGAGGTGGCACTCTTTGAGGTTCTGGGCCGTGACGGGAATAAACTTGCTCTTATCGCTGGTGGTGCCCGAGGATTTGGCGTACCAGCGCACGGCGCCGGTCCAGAGCACATCTTTTTCGCCGCGCATCATGCGCCGGATGAAGGGCTTGATGTCATCGTAGGTCTGTACCGGCACCCGGTCGGCGTAGGTTTGGGCGTTGCGGATGCTGCGATAGTCGTACTTCAGCCCCCATTCCGTTTGCCGGGCCGTGCTGAGGAGTTGCCGGAAGAGAGCTTCCTGTACAGGATGCGGATCATCCATATACCGGCGGATGCTGCGGTAGCGGCGCCGGTAGACGATGCGAAAAACCTCATTGATCCATTTCCTCATACGATCTGGCGGAATAGTTGGACGCTATTCAAAGATAAAAAACTTTTGCTTCCCGCCATCCCGCTGGTCCGCTCAGCTGTTCAGCTCGGAACGCAGGAACTGGCCGGTAAAGCTGGTCGGATGGTCGGCAACCGCTTCGGGCGTGCCGGCCACCACTACGGCGCCCCCGCGCCCGCCGCCTTCCGGTCCCATGTCGATGATGTGGTCGGCCACTTTGATGACATCGAGGTTGTGCTCGATGACGATCACGGTATTTCCCTTATCGACGAGTCGATTCAGGACGTGGAGCAGGTGCCGGATATCCTCGAAATGCAGGCCGGTCGTCGGTTCGTCGAGGATGTACAGGGTGTTGCCGGTATCGCGTTTGGAGAGCTCTTCGGCCAGCTTGACGCGCTGCGCTTCCCCGCCGGAGAGGGTGGTGGCTTGCTGTCCGAGGGTGATGTAGCCCAGTCCCACGTCTTCGAGTGTTTTCAGTTTGCGGTAAATATTGGGGATGTTCCGGAAAAACTCGACTGCTTCGCTGACGTTCATGTCTAGCACGTTGCTGATGGATTTGCCTTTGTAAAGCACTTCCAGCGTTTCGCGATTGTAGCGGCGGCCCAGGCAGTTTTCGCATTCGATGTGGACGTCGGGCAGGAAGTTCATCTCGATAACGCGCATGCCCGAACCCTGGCAGACCTCGCAGCGCCCGCCTTTGACGTTGAAGCTGAAACGACCGGGTTTGTAGCCGCGTATCTTCGACTCGGGCAGTTCTGCGAAAATCTTGCGAATGTCGGTAAAAACGCCGGTATAGGTCGCAGGATTGGAGCGCGGCGTACGTCCGATAGGGCTTTGATCGATCTCGATCACTTTGTCGACGTGCTCCAATCCTTTGATCTTTTTGTACGGCATCGGGTTTTTGATGCTCTTGTAAAAATGTTGCCGCAGGATGGGATAGAGCGTTTCGTTGATCAATGTCGATTTGCCGCTTCCGGAGACGCCGGTGACGCAGACGAAGGCGCCGAGCGGGATCTTGATGTCTACCTTTTTGAGGTTATTGCCGCTGGCGCCTTTGAGCTCCAGGTGCTTTCCGTTGCCTTTGCGCCGTTCGGCCGGCACTTCGATCAGGCGCTTGTGGTTGAGGTAGTCGGCGGTGAGGGTTGATTTTTGCCGAAAATCGGCCGGCGTTCCTTCCGCCACCAGTTCTCCGCCGTGTTTTCCGGCGCCGGGGCCGAGGTCGATGAGGTAGTCGGACGCCAGCATGATGTCCTTGTCGTGTTCTACCACCAGCACCGTATTTCCGATCTCGGTGAGCTCGCGCAGGGCTTCGATCAGGCGTTGGTTATCGCGCTGATGCAGGCCGATGCTGGGCTCGTCGAGGATGTAGGTGATGCCGGTGAGCTGGGAGCCGATCTGGGTGGCGAGCCGGATGCGCTGCGATTCCCCGCCGGAGAGCGTGCGGGCCGGCCGGTTGAGGCTCAGGTAATCCAGCCCGACGTGCAGCAGGAAGCCGATGCGCAGCCGGATTTCCTTGAGGATGTCGTGCGCGATGAGCAGCTGGCGTTCGCTGAGATGGGGTTCCACCTCCTCCATCCAGTGCTGCAGTTCCGCGAGATCCATCTCCGCCAGTTCGCCGATGTGTTTTTCGTTCAGTTTGAAGTGGAGCGACTCGCGTTTCAGGCGATATCCCTGGCAATCCGGGCAGGTATCGATGGTCATAAAATCTTCCGCCCAACGCCGTACCCGCTCCGAGCTGGTATCCTCGTACCAGCGTTCGATCATGCTGATCAGCCCGTCGTAGGCCAGGTTGTAGGTATAGTCGCTGCTGTCGATATGGAGCGTGGCGGCTACTTTACCCTGGGCGCCGTAGAGGATGACGTTGAGGGCTTCTTTGGGGATCTCCCCGACCGGCGTCGAGAAGTTGAACTTGTATTTTTTGGCGAGGGCGCGCAGTTGCTTGAAGGTCATATTTTGCCGCACCTCGCCCAGCGGAGCGATGCCCACCTCGTTGATGCTTTTTTTCGGGTCGGGGATGACTTTGTCGAGGTCTACCCGGTTGATGCGCCCCAGGCCGTTGCAGTTGGGGCAGGCGCCATAGGGGGAATTGAAGGAGAACGAGTTGGGCGAAGGTTCTTCGTAGGAGATGCCCGATTCGGGGTCCATCAGGTGTTTGCTGTAATTGCGCACCTCCTCCGAATCGTTGTCCATGATCATGATCAGGCCGTTGCCCATCTTGAGGGCGGTTTGCAGGGAACTGCCCAGCCGCTCGTAGCGGTCTTCCGTCACTTTGATGCGGTCGACCACCACTTCGATATCGTGTACTTTGTACCGGTCGACCTGCATGCCCTGCTCCAGGTCGAGGATGGCGCCGTCGACGCGCACTTTGGTATAGCCTTGTTTGCGGATCTGTTCAAACAGTTCCCGGTAATGGCCTTTGCGCCCCCGCACCAGGGGCGCCAGCAGCAGGATCTTTTTGCCGGCGAAGGTCTCCTCGATGCGGGCCTTCATCTGTTCTTCGGAATAGCGGACCATCGGCTTGCCGGTAACGTAGGAATAGGCCTGGCCGGTGCGGGCAAAGAGCAGGCGCATGAAATCGTACACCTCGGTGATGGTGCCGACCGTAGACCGCGGGTTGCGCCCCGTCGTTTTCTGCTCGATGGAAATTACCGGACTTAGCCCGGTGATGCGTTCCACCTCGGGCCGCTCCATCTCGCCGATAAATTGCCGGGCGTAAGCAGAAAAGGTTTCCATGTATCGCCGCTGCCCCTCGGCATAGATCGTATCAAAGGTGAGCGACGATTTCCCCGAACCGCTGATGCCGGTGATCACCACCAGCCGGTTGCGCGGTATCTTCAGATCGATACCCTTGAGATTGTGCTCCCGCGCCCCGATGATCTCGATGACCTCTTTTTCTTCGATGTGATCGTAGCCGGTGATGGCGCCGCTGGTCTTGACTTCATCCATGTTGATCGAAATCCGGAATTATTCGACTGTAAAAACAACAAAGATAACCCGCCAACCGGGGGCAATGTTGCGAAAAGGCAAAGATAGCGGTTCTGGTGGGTATTTGGCGCAGGGAAAAAATGTTCTCCTTTTGGTTTTATTTACTTTTGTAACTGTTTAGCCCCTCCCCTATAAGAGGGCATTTTCGCCCTTTCCGGCCGGGGAAAAACCAGGCATTTTCGACTGGTTAAAATGGGGGCTAAACAGTTACTTACTTTTTAATCACCCAAAAAAGCCGCGACCCTTACGAAGAAGGATCGCGGCCCGGATTATCTTAGAGTACGTTCACAGGTGGCGCTAGGAAGATCGACCTCACCTGTCAGCTCGGTCACCGCAGGATCAGTTTGCCTTGTCCCAGGCCCATCCCCCGGCTTTCCAGGCGGAAGAAATAGAATCCGGCCGGTAAGCCGTTGCGGTGGAAGGTGAAGGTATCGCCGCGAAAAGTATCACTTCGCAACACCCGCCCGGTTTCGTCGAAGAGCGTAAACTGCACTTCGTCTCCGTTCCAGCCCTCCAGGCGGAGATAGGCGACGTGGTCGGCGGGATTGGGGGCCGCGTGCAGTTGAATACTTTCCAGGCTGACCGTCTCGACTTCGGTTACCACAAATTCTTCTCCGATGGTATGAGAGACCGTATTGGTGATGATGGGCTCGTTGAAGTCGAAGAAGATCGCCGCCGAATTGTTGATCTGGGCGCCCCCCGGCAGGTCGGGCTGCTGGCTGATTCGGAATTTCACGAAACCCTGGGATCCCTCCAGGTTGGTGCTGCTGTCGGGCAGCAGGATATTTTCAAAGGAAAAGATCAGGACATTGCGCTTTTCCAGCGTCCATTCGTAGTGGTGGCTGGAAGCGCCGGGTACGACGCTGGCCACGTCCAGTTCGGAGGCTAAAGTATCGCGGATGACCACGTTGAAGGCCGTGTCCGTCCCGGTATTCTGGAAGCGGATGTAGTATTCGAGGTCTGTGTTGGCTTCAATGAAGCGCTCGTCGGCGTAACCGACCGGATAAGCCTGCTTGTCATTGGGATCAAAAGCGCCGATGTTCTGCTGGCAGTCGATATCGAAAAAACTGTTGGCGTCATTCAGGGGGAACTGCGTGACGAACCCGGTGCTGAAGCTGCTTTGCCCGTTGGTCCCGCAGCCTTCCAGAGCAAAGGACGGCATGGATTGCCCGGGGTGAAAAGGCACCTGGTCGACTTCCACCCGGTAGGTCGACCCGTTTGCCGGATATTCCAGGTCGTAACCTTCACCGCTGTTGAGCTGGATGCCGCCGTCGCCGTTCATCAGCATAACGCCGTCTTCGATGACGATATAAGGAGCCGGCTGTTGCATATCGCCGGTTCCGGTATTTTCGATGGAGAACCGCGCCAGTCCGGCGACTTCGTCGCACTCGCCGCTGATGGCCAGAGAAGCGCCCGACCAGTTCGGATTGCTGGGCAGGCAATCGTCCTGCGGGAAAATATTCGCCTCCACGCAGTGGGTCTGCCCCAGCACCGCGTCACAGTTGATGTTGACGGTAAAATAAAAAGTACCGCATTCCCCGACCGGCAAGTCGCCCAGCTGAAAGGTCAGCTGATTCCCGTCGACCTCCACCGGGAGCACCGAAGCGACGAAGGTCATGAAGGGATCCAGATCAATGGTTACAAAGGCGTCTTCCGCCGCAGCCGTGCCGTCGTTGCAGTAGTCGACGAAGTAGTCATTGTCAAAACAACGGCGCAGGAAAGGCGTACCGATATCCACGGTGAGGTACGGGCAATCTTCGACGACATCCATCGGGATGTTTATCGTGGCGGAAGTCTCCGGATCGGGCAGGTTTATCGTATAGGCGGCCTGGCACCCCATCCATAGCGGGTTGGGCGGCACTACGCTGACGATAACTTCTCCCGGAAAGACGCCGAATTCGTAATAGCCGTCGGCATCGGTGGTCGTGAAGAACGTTTCTCCGCCGGTTTGTACCTGCACGATCCAATCGGCCAGGGCCATTTCCGTACCGGCGTAGGTACAATCGCCATCATCCAGGAATACGGTCCCATCGAGCTGCGCACAGCCTTCCGGATCGATATCGATGAATACCGAATCGGTTAAAACGCAATCCGAGAAGTTGTCGCTGATAATCAGAAAGTGCCAGCCGGCCTGTTCGGTGGTCAGCGGATTTTCGGCAGACGTGCTGCCATCGGGCAGCTCCCATTCCGCAGAAAAGTTTTGTTGCGTCGGCGGAACGAAGTGGATGAGCTCGGCCTCGCTGCAGCTCACGATCTCGTAATTGAGACCAATATTCACTGAATCCAGCAACGTGTTGACAAAAACGAAGTCATCTACCAGGCATTCCCCATTACTCACCGAAAGCGAGTAAAAGCCGGGGGTGCTGACCTCAACAAAAAGTTCATCGGCATTGAACCCGAGAGGGCCGGTCCATTCGTAAGTAATATCCGGCCCGGTGGTGGTATTGCTGCTGCCCAGGGTTACCGTGGGGTTTACACAATCGATCGTCTGGTTGGGGCCCGCATCAGCGACCAGATCAAGCGTCACCTCGGCAGTAGCCATAGCAAAACAACCTTCCTGATCTGTAACCACGACGGTATACAGTCCGGGTTCATCGACGATGATATCCTGTGTGGTTTCGCCGACCCACCAGTCATATTCGTAAGGGGGTGTTCCTCCGGTAACGTTGACGGTAAGCAGCGTATTCGAACTACCGTCGCAAGGCAGGACCAGGTTGCCTTCGATGGTGACCGCCAATGGGTCGGCCGTATTTTCATCGACAGTAAAACAATCTTCCGAAGCGCAGCCGCTGGGTGCGGTGACGGTAACACAATATTCGCCGGGCTCTTGTATGGTCAGGAAGTTGGAAGTAGCCCCCGTACTCCACTCGTAGGTATACCCGGGCCCCGTATCGCCTTCCGCCACCAGGGCCATGGTGTCCTGGCAACTTAGAGAACCGGCAGTACCGATCGTCAGAAAGGGCGGGTCGGTATTGTCCACTACCGGGAAGACGACCTCGTTGGTACAGTCGTTCCCATCTGTCATCGACAAGGTGTAATCACCCGGAACGTTTACCGTTACCGGCGCATCGGTGCTGATCACCGCGCCGGTGGGGTCGAGCCACTGGTAAGTAAGCGGCCCCACACCGGTCACTGCACAATCCAGGTCTACCGTGGTATCGTTGCAATCCAACTGGCCTACATTGCAAGTGTCCGGCAATGGGTTGGAAACGAAGATGGGCGTTCCCGGAGCCACCGACAAACAAGGGTCCTGGAGGTTGATGCCTCCCCAAACCCCGGCGCTATTGCCCGCCACTGCCGAGACGTAAAGCTGGGTGTTGGCGCCGAACTGACTGATTTGCCCGGTGCTGAGGTCGTACACCTGGTTGGAGGTGCTGTCGAATATACTCCCCAGCGTACCGTCCGGCGAATCGTGAAAAACGTAAACCAGCGCATCGTCGCCGTCCAGGGTGGCGTCGCCGTTGTGCGGAATGGTAATGGTTTCGTCGCCGCACACACTGATCGGCTCGGGATCCATGGTGCCGGCGTCGGTAGTGCAGACGAAGCTGCAGGGCGCCGGCGGGGTGACGGTTATCTGCACGATACAATTGGGGTCTGCGCCATCGGTGACAGTGATCGTCAGCGGCCCGTCGGCAATGGCAAAAGGCCCGAAAGCGACCGGGGCGCCATAATCGCCGGTAGTGCCGTCGGGGTCGTCGGCAACCCAGGAGTCGGAGCCCTGGCTCAGGGAATCGGCAAATACCGTCAGATCGAAAGTGTAAGTGTCATCTCCCGATTCCGCATCCGTACCATTGTCGTCACATACGGTATTGGAAACGAAGGGATTCAGGAGGCACTGCGCCTGCAGTGAAATCAGCGGCGCGAAGAGCGCGGCTACGAGAAAGAGCAGTTGTCTATTCATTGTATACATGGGTTTCACTTTTTTTTACGATACAAAAATTCCCTGTTCGCGCTGCTTTTTCAATCAAATTTTTCTTAGTTTGTAGACCCGCTCTTTTTCAAAAAAGGTATAAAAAACCTATAAACCAACTAATTGAAACCAAAGATGGCTGCCAGAAGACCATAAATGTAGAAAACATTTAAAAAGCCTTAATTTGAATAAAACGTTCGTTTTCCAGCTCATCTGCGCATTCAGCGCCCCGGAAGTGCGTCGGGCCCGGCAATTTCTGTCTTCGCCCTACCACAATCAGCGGGAAGATGTGCGGTGGGTTTTTGATTTTCTGGCGGAATGCCGGCACGATTTGGGGATAGAACCTACCCGCGAGCAGGTTTTCGCGAAGGTCTATCCCGGTGCGGCCTTTGATGATCAGAAACTGCGGCTTTTGCTCAGTTATCTGCTGCGGCTGCTCGAGTCTTTTTTGGAACTGGAGGAACTGGGCAAGGACGAAGTAGCGGGAAGCAGCCTTTTGCTGGCGGCTTACCGCCGCCGGCGCCTCGACCGCCATTTTCACAAGGCCATGCGGCGCACGCGCCGTCTTTTGGACAATGGCGGGCAGCGCCATCCGGAGTATCACTTTCAGGCCTACCTGCTCGAACAGGAACAATACCAATTGCTGTCTACGACGGGTCGCACGCGCGACCTCAACCTGCAATCGCTGGGCGACGAACTCAACCGGGCGTTCCTCAGCATGAAGCTCCGCCACGTCTGCCTGGCCCTCTCTCACCAGTCGGTCTACAAAACGGAATACGACCTGCCCCTCATCCGGGAAGTCATGGAAGAGGCCGGCCAGGAAAGGTATGCCGGTGCGCCGGCGGTGCGGGTCTATTTTCTGGGCGCCCGCAGCCTGCTCCATCCGGAGCACGATGGATATTTCCGGGAATTCAGGAAAGAGCTGCTCGCCGCTTTCGAGCATTTCCCCCGGTCGGATGTGCGGGACCTTTTGCTCCTGGCGCTCAACTTCTGTATTCGCCGGATCAATGAAGGGCAGGAAGGGTATCTGCGGGAAGCCCTGGAACTCTACCGGCGGGGCATCGAAGCGACATTATTACTGGAGGGGGGAAAACTTTCCCGGTTCACTTTCAACAATATCGTAGGCATTGGTCTGCGACTGGAAGAATTGGACTGGGTGGAAAATTTCATGCAGCAATACCGCGACGCCCTGCCTGCCGCGTACCGCGAGGTCACCTTCCGCCTCAACGCCGCGCGCCTGGCCTACGCCCGCCGCGATTTCGACCGGGCCTTGCGCGACCTGCAGCGGGCCGACTACAGCGACCTGATCAACAACATGGTCGCCAAAACCCTGCAATTGAAAATTTACTACGAAAACGAAGAGTTCGACCTGCTCGAAGCCCACCTGCGCACCATGCGCGCCTACCTGCGCCGCCAGCGCCGCATGAGCTACCACCAGCGCAATTACCTCAACATCGTGCGCTTTACCCAGAAACTGATCACCACCAACCCCTTCGACCGCGAAGCACGCGCGAAGCTGAAAGAAGAGATCAAACATACCGAACCCCTTACCGAAAAGGAATGGCTGCTGGCGCAGTTGTAGATGGAAACCGCTTACCCCGGGTTACCTTTTCACATGCTCCAGAATGCGAATGTAATTCGCCCTTTCGTAAGCCGTTGTATCCTTGACGTTCTGCTGGCTCAGTACGCCGCGGAAGGCCTCCACGGAAAGAAAATCCATGGTTTTCATCCAATCTTCCAGGTCGCGCAGCATTTGTCCGATGTAGGGAATGCCATATTTGTAGAGGGCCGATGCCGTCATCACCACGTCGGCGCCGGCCAACAGGTATTTGATGACCTCTTTGGCTCCCTGGACGCCCGTAGTGGCGGCCAGCGATACGTCCAGGCGGCCGTAAAGCGCCGCGATCCAGAGCAGGGGCAAGCGGATCTCGGCCGACTCGCTGTACTGCAAGTTGGAAACCACCTGGAGCTCATTGATATCGAAATCGGGTTGATAGAAGCGGTTGAACAGCACCAACCCATTCGCGCCGGCCTCTTTCATGCGTTTGGCCATACTGCCCATCGCGCTGAAATAAGGATTGAGCTTGATGGCCACCGGGATGTCGACGGTGCTATTGACCATCTGCAGGATCTCGAGGTAACGCGCTTCCACCTCCCGGCCGTCGAAATCGAGGTCGGCCGGGATGTAGAACACGTTGATCTCGATGGCGTCGGCGCCGGCCTGAGCCATCTGGCGGGCGTAATCGATCCAGCCTTCCGCCGTCACGCCGTTGAGGCTGGCGATGATGGGCAGGTCCGTACGTTCTTTGGCCTCCTTGATCAGTTCGAGATACTGGGTGGTGCCCACGTGGTAGTCGTCGAGGTCCGGAAAATAATCGAGGCCTTCGGGATGGATATTGGTCGTTCCCTGTTGGATGGCTTCGTAGAATTCGTTCTCGCGCTTGATCTGTTCTTCGAAAAGGGAAAACAGGACGACGGCCCCCGCGCCGGCGTCTTCCATCTGCAGGATGTTATCGATCTCTTCTGACAAGGGGCAGGCCGACACGACGATGGGCGTGCGCAGGTCCAGACCCATGTATTTTGACTTTAGGAGCATGTTTGAACGAGTTTGAGTGTGAATTTAACCTAATTTAAACTACCGGCTGGAAAGACGCGGCGCCGTAGCCGGCCATTTCTTCGTAGCTCTTCCAGCGCAGGTCAACGATTTCCTGGGCCAGGTTGAGCAGGTGTTCGGCCTCTTCCGGGTTGGTGCGCGTCAGTATCCGGTAGCGCAATTCGTTGTAAGCATAGTCCTTCAGCGCGATGGTCGGCCGCGGTGAATCCAGCACAAACGGCTGTTTACCGGCTTTGCGCAGCATGGGGTTATAACGGATCAGGGGCCAGTAGCCGCTGGCCACCGCCAGGTTCTGCTGGTCGAGCCCTTTTTCCATATTGATGCCGTGGGCGATGCAGTGGCTGTAGGCCAGGATGAGCGAGGGGCCGTCGTAGGCTTCCGCTTCGCGCATCGCAAGCAGCGTTTGCTGCGGGTTGGCGCCCATTGCGATCTGAGCGACGTAGACGTTGCCGTAAGAGATGGCCTGCATGGCCAGGTCTTTTTTTCCGACCCGCTTGCCGGCTGCGGCAAATTTGGCGGTTGCGGCGGTGGGCGTCGCTTTCGACATCTGGCCGCCGGTATTGGAATACACTTCCGTATCGAGCACCAGCACGTTGACGTTACGGCCGCTGGCGAGCACGTGATCGACGCCGGAAGAACCGATATCGTAGGCCCAGCCGTCGCCGCCGACGATCCAGACGCTGCGTTCCACCAGGTGGTCGGCCACCGAGAGCAGGCGTTCGGCGCGGGCGTCTCCTTCGTGTTTGAGCAGCTCCACTTTCAGAGCGGCTACGCGTTCGCGCTGAGCTTTGAGGTCGGTTTCCGTGACCTGCGGTGCTTCGAGGATGGCGTCGGCCAGTGCTTCTCCGACCTTCCCGGCCAGCGCCCTGAGAAGGTCTTGTGCTACGCGGGCGTGCTTATCGACAGTAATGCGCATGCCCATCCCGAATTCGGCATTGTCTTCGAAGAGCGAATTGGACCAGGCCGGGCCCCGGCCTTCTTCGTTGGTCGTCCAGGGCGTCGTCGGCAGGTTGCCGCCGTAGATGGACGAACAGCCCGTGGCGTTGGCGATGATCAGGCGATCGCCGAAGAGCTGAGACAGCAGCCGCAGATAGGGCGTTTCGCCGCAACCCGCGCAGGCGCCGGAAAACTCGAAGAGCGGCTCCAGAAACTGGGCGCCCTGCACCCGGGAGAAATCGACCCGGGTCCGGTCGTTATGCGGAAGGGTCTCGAAGAATTTAATATTCTCGCGCGCCTGATCGAGTATCGGCGCCTTGTCCGTCATATTGATCGCCTTCTTGTCATTGTCCTTGAGGTCGTAGGCAGGGCAGGCTTCGACGCAGAGGTTGCAGCCGGTGCAGTCTTCGACGTACACCTGCAGCGAATACTGTATTTCCGGGAACCCGCGCGAGTTGATCGGCGCCGACTGGAAGCCTTCCGGCGCATCTTTGAGGTGATCTTCGTGGTAAAACTTGGCCCGGATCACGCTATGGGGGCATACAAAGCTGCAGTTGCCGCACTGAATGCAAATGTCGGGCTCCCAGAGCGGCACGAGGTCGGCGACGTTGCGCTTTTCCCATTGGGTGGTGCCGGTGGGGAAAGTGCCGTCGACAGGCATCATGCTCACCGGGAGTGCGTCCCCTTCGCCCTGCATCATGCGGGCGGTGATCTTTTGCACAAACTCGGGCGCTGCGGCGGGAACCGCCGGCGGAAATTCCCGGTCGCTGTCGATCGTCGCGGGGATCTCCACGCGGTGCAGATAACTGAGCGCCGCGTCGACCGCTGCGAAGTTCTTGTCGATGACGGCCTGCCCTTTTTTGAAATACGTTTTTTCGATCGCCTTCTTGATCTGTCCGATCGCTTCTTCCTGCGGCAGCACGCCGGAGAGGGCGAAGAAGCAAGTTTGCATAATGGTGTTGATGCGGGTACCCATACCCACCTCACGGGCTACCTTCGAAGCGTCAATGAGGTACAGCTCCAGTCCTTTTTCGATGATCTGCGACTGTACCGGCCGCGGCAGGTGGCGCCACACTTCGTCGGCGGGATAAGGGCTGTTGAGGAGGAAAGTGGCGCCCGGCTTGGCGTAGGACAGCATATCGACCTTATCGACGAAGTTGAATTTATGGCAGGCGATGAAGTCCGCCTGGCGTATCAGATAGGGCTTGGTGATCGGATCGGCGCCGAAACGAAGGTGCGAAACCGTTCGCGCCCCCGACTTTTTGGAGTCGTAAACGAAATACCCCTGGGCGTGCAGATCCGTATTTTCACCGATGATCTTGATGCTGTTCTTATTGGCGCCCACGGTGCCGTCGGCCCCCAGGCCGAAGAAAAGCGCCTGGGTCAGTCCCGCTTCATTGACCGTATATTCGGCCTCGTAGTCGAGGTGCGAATGGGTCAGGTCGTCGACGATACCGATGGTGAAGTGGTTCTTCGGTCTGTCGGCTTTGAGTTCGTCAAAAATACCTTTGACCATCCCCGGGGTAAACTCTTTGGACGAAAGGCCGTACCGCCCGCCGATCACGCGGGGCATCGCCGACCGTTCGCCGTTATTCATCGCTTCGAGCAGGGCCGTAAGGATGTCCTGGTAAAGCGGCTCGCCGATGGCGCCCGGCTCTTTGGTCCGGTCGAGTACGGCAATGGCTCTGGTGGTTGCGGGCAGGGCGTCGAGGAAATAGGACAGCGCGAACGGCCGGTACAAGCGCACCTGCACCACTCCTACTTTTTCGCCTGCTGCGGCCAGTGCGTTGGCCGTTTCGATCGCCGTTTGGGCGCCCGACCCCATGATGATGACGATGCGTTCGGCGTCGGGTGCGCCGAAGTAGTCGAAAGGCCGGTATTTTCGCCCCGTCAATTCGCCGAACTGAGCCATCACCTCGGCGACGATGCCGGGAGTTTTCTGGTAATACGGGTTCACCGTCTCCCGCCCCTGGAAATAGACGTCCGGATTCTGGGCGGTGCCCCGGATGATGGGCCGGTCGGGGTTGAGGCCCCGCTGCTGGTGTTCGATGACGTAGCGATCGTCGATCATCGCCCGGATCTGGTCGTCGGAAAGCATGTGTATCTTATTCACCTCATGGGAAGTGCGGAAGCCGTCAAAAAAGTGAATAAAGGGGATGCGGCTGGCCAGGGTAGCGGCCTGGGCGATCAGCGCGTTGTCGTGGGCTTCCTGCACCGAGGCGGAGGCCAGCATAGCGAAGCCGGTGCTGCGGGCCGCCATGACGTCGCTATGGTCGCCGAAGATCGACAAGGCCTGGGCGGCCAGCGAACGCGCCGCCACGTTGAAGACGGCGCAGGTCAGCTCACCCGCGATCTTGTACATATTGGGGATCATCAGCATCAGGCCCTGCGAAGCGGTGAAAGTGGTGGTCAGAGAACCCGTTTGCAGGGCGCCGTGCACCGCGCCCGCGGCGCCGCCTTCACTCTGCATTTCCACCACCTCCGGCACGTCGCCCCAGATGTTGGGAATACCTTTAGCGGCCCACTCGTCGGCGAACTCCGCCATGGGCGAGGAGGGCGTAATGGGATAAATAGCACAGACTTCATTGATGCGATATGCGACGTATGCGGTGGCTTCGTTGCCATCGATGGTTTTAACCCGTTTGTTTTCTTCGGACATGTTTATCTTTTTTCTCGATTGCAATTTGATGGAAAACCCTGTTGTCAGGCATTCGGCTGTTCAGAGGCGTCCGGTTCGGGCGCCATTTCGATCGCGTGGCAAGGGCATTGCTCGTAGCACACGGCGCAGCCGGTGCAGAGGTTGTAATTAAACCGATACCGTTTGCCCGGCCCCAGTTTGATCACAGCGTCTTCGGGACAGGCGCCGTAGCAGCCGTCGCATTCGAAGCAATTGCCGCAAGACAGGCAGCGCTGGGCTTCGTAGCGCGCTTGTTTGTCGTCCAGCCCGGCGATGATCTCGTCAAAACTGCGAGAGGCGGCTTCGGGCTGCAGGTGCGGTTGTTCACTTGCCGGTGCGTTGGTATTGTACCACACGTGCAGGCGTTCATAGCCGACGACAGGCGCTTTGGCCTCCGGCAAATAGGCTTCGCCCCGGAGGTAGCCGTCGATGTACCGGGCGGCCTTTTTGCCGTGGCCGACCGCCACGGTGACCGTGCGTTCACTGGGCACCATATCGCCGCCGGCGAAGATGCCCGGGTGGCCGGTCATCATATCGGGGCCTACCTTCACGGTGCCGCCCCAGTCGAATTCGATACCGGGCACTTTCTTCAGGAAGTCGGTATCGGTATCCTGGCCGAGAGCGAGGATCAGCGAGTCGGCCTCCAGGGTTTCGAATTCGCCAGTAGGTTTGGGCCGGCCGTCGACGATGCGCATTTTCTCGACGGTGAAGGTAGTCTTGTCGATCTCCTTAATGGTGCGCAGCCAGTTGATCTTGACGCCTTCCGCCAGCGCTTCGTCGGCCTCAAACTCGTGGGCCGGCATGTGTTCCCGGTCGCGGCGATAGATGATCAGGGCTTCGTCGATGCCCAGGCGCCTGGCGGTCCGGGCCGCGTCCATGGCGGTATTGCCGCCGCCATAAATGGCGACGCGGCGGCCCAGCTGAGGCTTTTTGCCGGATTCCACATCTTTGAGGAAGCTGACCGCATCCAGGATCTGGCCCGCGTCGCGGGCAGGGATATCGATCTTCTTACTGACGTGGGCGCCCACCGCAATGAAAACGGCGTCGAATTTGCCGAGCTCTTTTTCGGCCAGAACATCCGCTACTTTGTAGTTGAACACCATTTTCACGCCCATCTCCTCGATGCGTTTGATCTCGGCGTCCAGTACGTTGCGCGGCAGGCGGTAAGCCGGGATCCCGAAGTGCATCATGCCGCCGGCGACGGGGCCGGCATCGCGCATTTCCACTTCATGGCCGAGCCGGCGCAGATGGTAAGCCGCGGAAAGGCCACTGGGGCCGGCGCCCACGATGAGGACGCGTTTGCCGGTATCCTTCGCGTCAACCGCCGGCTGCCAGCCTTCCTCCAGCGCGAGGTCGCCGAGGAAGCGCTCTACGGCGTGGATACTGACCGTGGTATCGATATGGTTGCGGTTGCAGCTGTCTTCGCAGGGGTGGTAACACACCCGGCCATGTACAGCCGGCAGGGGATTGTCTTGTACAATGACTTGCCAGGCGGCCTCGTATTCACCAGCCTGTACGTGCGCCAGCCAGGCCTGGATGTTTTCTCCGGCAGGACAGGCGTTATTGCAAGGAGGTAAAAAATCGACGTAGATGGGTCGTTGGGTGCGGAAAGGGCCCGTCCCTTTGGCGTGATCACTCAAGTCGGTAGGGCGGGTAAGGTCGGTTTTAATTTTATTCATCATCGCGATACTCCGATTTTCGAGAGGGTTCAAAGCCTAATTTAGGCAGCGGCCGGGGCGCGGAGGGTGATAATTATCAGCCGGATGCGTGACTTTTATCAGGAGGGAGAAAGTGAAGGACGGGGTGTTGAAGCTGGTAGTGATTATTTAATCCGGATTACTCATCGATCAACCTATTGCGAAACCAAATTGGCCGCCATCCATAGTGTTATTCCAACACCAAGTTGACAAAAATCATTTTCTAAACTGATGTAAATCATTAAGTTTCCCTAGCATTCCGGCCAACTTGGTAACCGATCGCAGAAGAAGTTGCCTTTACCAATAACTAAAATTTTTATTATGAAGTCTACTGATCAGAAGTTCGTTTACAATTTCGGCGATGGGAAAGCCGATGGTAACGCAAGCATGAAAAACCTACTCGGCGGCAAAGGAGCCAACCTGGCGGAGATGAACCTGTTGGGCATCTCGGTGCCTCCGGGATTTACCATAACGACCGAAGCGTGCACCCTCTTTACGCAAAAAGGCCGAGACTACCTGGTTGATCTGATCAGAGCAGAAGTGGAAGCCGGCGTTGTCAGCATTGAAAAAGTTATGGGCAAAAAGTTCGGCGACAAGGAAGATCCTCTCCTCTTGTCCGTACGCTCAGGCGCCCGCGTCTCCATGCCGGGCATGATGGATACGGTGCTCAACCTCGGCCTCAATGACGAAGCGGTGCAGGGGCTGGCCGAAAAATCGGGCGACCCCCGTTTCGCCTGGGATTCCTACCGCCGGTTTATCCAGATGTACGGCGATGTCGTAATGGGCCTGAAGCCGGAAAACAAAGAGGACGAAGATCCCTTTGAGATCATTATCCACGAAATGAAAAAAGCCAGAGGCGTGGAGAACGATACCGATCTGACGGCCAACGACCTCAAGGAAATGACCGACCTCTTCCGCGACCTCATCCGCAGCCGCACCGGCCAATCTTTCCCCACCGACCCGTGGGATCAGCTGTGGGGCGCAGTGATGGCTGTTTTCGAAAGCTGGAACAACGAACGCGCACAGGTGTACCGCCTGATCAATAACATACCCGAAGACTGGGGCACTGCCGTCAACGTACAAGCCATGGTTTACGGCAACCTGAGCAATAATAGCGCCACCGGCGTGGCCTTCACCCGCGACGCCGCCACCGGTGAAGACATCTTCAACGGAGAATTCCTGGCCAACGCCCAGGGCGAAGACGTGGTTGCCGGTATCCGCACGCCCCAGCAAGTTACGCTCGAAGGCTCCAAACGCTGGGCCCGCCTCGCCAAGGTCTCGGAAGAAGAACGGCGCGAAAAATATCCTTCCCTCGAAGAAATGATGCCGGAAGTGTACCGCGAACTCGACGAAGCCCAGCAAAAGCTGGAAGACCATTATAAGGATATGCAGGACCTGGAATTTACCATCCAGGAAAACAAGCTCTGGATGCTGCAAACCCGGAACGGAAAACGCACCGGCGCCGCCATGGTGAAAATCGCCATGGATATGCTGCGCGAGGGCATGATCGACGAACGCACCGCCCTGCTGCGCGTCGACCCGATCCGCCTCGACGACTTGCTGCACCCCATTTTTGAGGATGCCGCCCTGAAAGCAGCCACCAGCATTACCAAAGGGCTGCCGGCTTCCCCCGGCGCCGCCACCGGCCAGATCGTCTTTTTCGCCGACGAAGCCGAAGAATGGGTGAATGAGGGTAAAGACGTCATCCTGGTGCGCACGGAAACCTCGCCGGAGGACCTGCGCGGTATGAACGTCGCCAAAGGCATCCTGACCGCCCGCGGCGGGATGACCTCCCACGCCGCCGTCGTCGCCCGCGGAATGGGCAAATGCTGCATCGCCGGCGCCGGCGCCCTCCACATCGATTACCGGAAACGCAAACTGAACGTGGAAGGTAAAGAGTTCAAGGAAGGCGACTGGATCTCCCTCAACGGCTCCACCGGCGTGGTCTACGAAGGTAAGATCGCAACGAAAGAACCCGAACTGAGCGGTGACTTCGGCGAGCTGATGTCCCTGACCAACAAATTCGCCCGCCTCAAAGTACGCACCAATGCCGATACGCCCGAAGAGACCACCGTCGCCCACAAATTCGGAGCCCAGGGCATCGGCTTGTGCCGCACTGAACACATGTTCTTCGAAGGCGACCGCATCACCGCTGTCCGCGAAATGATCATGGCGGACGACGAAGCCGGCCGCCGCGCCGCGCTCGACAAGCTACTGCCCATGCAACGCGCCGACTTCGAAAACCTGCTGGAACAGATGCACGACCTGCCGGTGACCATCCGCCTGCTCGACCCGCCGCTCCACGAATTCGTTCCCCACGACGAGGCCAGCCAGCGCGAAATGGCGAAAGGTTCATCGCTGGAACACATCAAAGAACGCGTGGAAGAACTCCAGGAGTTCAACCCCATGCTCGGCCACCGGGGCTGCCGCCTCGGCATCACCTATCCGGAGATCACCGAAATGCAGACGCGGGCCATCATCGAAGCCGCCCTCAACGTCAAACAAAAAGGCATCCGCTCTATCCCTGAGATCATGGTGCCCCTGGTCGGCTCCGTACGGGAATTTATCGAACAGGAAAAAGTGATCCGCCGCGTCGCCGAAGAGGTCTTCGCCGAACGCAACGACACCATCAGATACCGCATCGGCACGATGATCGAAGTGCCGCGCGCCGCACTGACGGCCGACTTCATCGCCAAGCGGGCGGAGTTCTTCTCCTTCGGCACCAACGACCTCACGCAGATGACCTACGGTTTCTCACGCGACGACGCCAGCAAGTTCCTCCCCGTCTATCTCAAGCTGGGCATGCTGGACCACGATCCGTTCAAGACGATCGATCAGCGCGGCGTCGGCCAGCTGGTGAAAATCGCCGCTGAGAAAGGACGCGCCGTCAATCCGAACCTGCCGCTCGGCATCTGCGGCGAGCACGGCGGAGATCCGGATTCGGTAGAATTCTGCCACATTGCCGGCCTCGACTACGTAAGCTGCTCGCCCTTCCGCGTGCCCATCGCCCGCCTGGCCGCCGCTCAGGCCGCGATCAAACACGAAGTGCCGGTAGCGGAAATGGCATAAAAAACCAATCAGTCACATGGGATGTGTCAGCGGTCAGCCCCTCGTTCGGGCTGACCGCTTTGTTTTTTGGCCGGCCGGGATTATTTTGTTTTTGAAGCGCACTTAACCCGAAAATGCGCCACATTCCGTATTTTCGGTTTTATCCCCAAAAATGCGCGCCATGAGCCATGCAAAAAACGACAACTTCCCGGAACGACGACTGGCCAGACACTGTCTGATCGAGCTGACGGATTGCCCGGAAGCCGCCATTTCCCGGACCACTTCGGTAGAACGCGCCATGCGGGAAGCCGCCCGACGGGCCGGAGCGACGATCGTCAAATCGGAGTTTCATCAGTTTGCACCCTACGGGGTGAGTGGCGTAGTGATCATTCAGGAAAGCCACCTGACGGTGCACACCTGGCCGGAATACGGCTACGCGGCGGTCGACTTGTTCACCTGCAGCGAAGAGATGGACATTGAAGCAGCCGTGGCTTATCTCGCCCGGGCCTTTTCCGCCGGCGCGCGGTGGAGCCGGCAGATCGACCGGGGCCTGCCCGGCGGTCAAAGCAGGGAAATCAACCAGTAGAGCAGCAGCCGCTCCAGTATCAGCACCGCCAGTACGGCCAGGACCATGAGGAAAGTTCTCCCCAGTTTTTCCAGTACTTGCCGCCGGTGCGATTTCTCAGCTCGCCTTTTCATTTTCCAATAGATAATGACCGACAAACTCGGCGTCTTCATCGATGATCAGGCCGTCGCGCCGGCGAAAAGAAAGGGCGCAGGGTTCCCCCGCCCAATAGACGCCGGCCTGATAATGGTCGCCGTCTTCATCGCGGGGCAGGGTTTCGTAGGCCTGGTAGATGCGGGGAAAGTTACCGAAATCTCCGCCGTTGGCCGCAATGGTCACGCCGTTGGGATCCAGGATGCGGATATTTTCGCCTTCCCGGCCGTAGATCACTTTTTCGACGCAATTTTTCCCCGCAAAAGCCTCGGCCCGGGGATAGGTAGGCAACAGCAGCGCATGACCGGCCGTCTGTTCCCAGAGCAAATGCATGGTCGCTTTACTCTGGTACAACATGGCGTAAGGAGGGTTGAGAATTACCGTTCGGTCGTGCAGCAGCAATTGGTGCAGTACATCGAGCAGTTCGGGTTCTTCGTAGGCGATAAACTCCCAGGGGATCAGCTTGCAGAAAAAGTCGAAAGCCAGGAATTCGTCCTGCCCCATCTGGCTGAAGACGCCCTCTTCAGCTGAAAATATTACCTGGTCAAGGTTGAGTTGCTGCACCTGCACGAAGCCGGCTTCTTCGGCGGCCTGGGCGATAAAGTCGGCATTGAGCCGGTCTTCCTCAAAACCGAGCGTACTGACCAGGAGGCTGGCGTGGCGATGGGGGTTGCGCTCCAGCAGGCGCCGGAACTGTTGCACCAGGGATTCGTGGAGCCGGTTGAATTGGCGGGAAGCCGGCAGGCCGTTTTCTTTGAGTTGTTCCTTTTGGATCAGGCCGGTTTCGGGCAGTACGGTGGCCGTGTCGGCGTTGAACTCGATGAGGCGCGGCGGACGTCCGTTGATCACGCCGCTGAGGTCGAAGCGGCCGTAGAGGTGCAGGTGCTGTTCTTTCCTTTCCCAACTCAGTTCGATGAGCGGCGCCATATTGGAAGGGATGCCGGCTTCGGCCCAGCGGCGCCCGTCGATGATCTTCTGCGCCGTTGCCTGGTAAAGGGCGTACAACTCACGGCAGGCGGCGGTGTATTGTTCCACCTCGGCGGGTGTCACGCCCAGCAGTTCATCGACGAGGTATTCCTGCTCGACGGCGTTGTACCATTGCAGGCCTAGATTTTGGAACACGAGATCCGGAACCGGACGGATATCCCACAAGCGATCATCCACCATAAGAACGGGTTGAGCGGCGACTGCCGTAGCCGCTGCGCGATTTGGAAGGGCGCGAAACGGTGGTGCGGCGGGCCGTTTGCTGAATGGTTTTACCGGCATTGTCCGCCACCCGGTTGTACGTCCGTTGATCCATGTAGACGCCTGCGGAAGGCGGCACCGACATGCTTCGTCCCAGGTAATAGCCCATCAGGCCGCCCCGCAGGACGCCGAAGAAGCCGTAGCCCCCGCCGTAATAATGGCGTTGCTGGTGGGTGGTGTTCGACGTTTCGGTCGCTTCTTCTCCGGCCGCCAGTTTGGCCTCTTCGACGGTCATCGTGTCCGTTGTCCCGTCGAGGTAATGTGCAATGATCCGGCTGTCGGCTTTATTTTCCACTACTCTTTCGTCGATGATCCGGAAATCATTGGTATCCACTTCCTGCACTTCGGTGATGATCCCCTTGGTCGGCTCCCAGCGTTCCTCGGTTCCGGTGTTGACGGGCTGACGGCTGCCGGGATCGCAGGCGGCCAAGCTGCAGGCAATGATACCGACGAGGAAAAAGGTGCGTAGCATGCTGTCGTATGGTTTAGTGATAAAATCCAAGATAGTTTTTTTTGCGGGGGGCGCCAAATGCAATTTACCGGCCCTTCCGCCCCGGCCGCCGGTTGCCGAAGCCGGGAAAAAAGTTACGAAAGAGGGATTTTAATGAATCAAAAAGGGTTGAAAAACAAAGCTTTTTATAATTTTAGGCGAACAACCGGCAAATAAGATCGAGTCCTATTTTTCCACCAAAAATACTCCGTGAAAATGAGTAAATTCGATGAGGCCATGGCCGACTACAAAGAGGCCCTGCAAGAAAAGCTCGGCGTCAGCGACGTCGACGAAAACCTGCTCAAGGAAATTACCAAATCGCTCGGCCCCACCATCTACCTGGGTGACGCTTCGCGCGTATCCTGTTCCGACGATGATGAAATCGCTTATGTGAAGGACAACTTCCTGGTAAAAAAACTCGGCCTGGAAGACAGTGAAAAGCTTTCGGAAGCTATCCAGGAGGTATGCGAACAGTTCGGCTCCAGCAACCGCAACAAGTACCGGGCTGCTTTTTACTACATGCTCACCAAGAAGTTCGGCAAGGAGTCCGTATTTGTGTAGCGCTCGACCGAATGGCAAGAATTATACTCCCGAATTTTCGCAGCTGCGAAAATTCGGGATGTTCGGTCGGCTGTTCCAAGGCCGGCGCCTTACTAAAGGATAAACCTTTCTTGCCGGATCGGGAATAACAAATGCCCACCGCCTGCGCCACGCAAATTCCTTACGTTTACAGTCAAAAAGTACATGCCCCCACAGTCGCCCGCCGGTGAACGCCTCGTTCTGATCGGGAGCATTTTCATCGCCGGCCTTTGTTCCATCATCTACGAGCTGCTGATCAGCACGACCTCCAGTTATTTTCTGGGAGACAGCGTGGTGCAGTTTTCGATCACCATCGGCGTCTTTATGGCGGCCATGGGGCTGGGCGCCTGGATGTCGCGCGTTTTTCAGCACGACTTACCGGTGCGGTTTATCGAGGTGGAACTGCTGCTCGGCATCGTCGGCGGAATCAGCGTGCCGTTATTGTATTACGCCTTCGCCGAAAACGGCGGCGGCCTTCGCTTCAGCATCCTGATGATCAGCCTGATCGTGATCATCGGCGCGCTTACCGGCCTGGAGATCCCGCTGCTGACGCGCATCATGAAACAGTATTATCCGCTGAAGATCAACCTATCCAATGTTTTGTCGCTGGACTATCTCGGCGCCCTGGCGGCCACCCTGCTCTTCCCGTTCGTATTATTGCCCTGGCTGGGCGTATTCGCTTCCTCGCTGGTGTTCGGGCTGGTCAATATCCTGCTGGCGGGCCTCAACCTGAGGGTGTTCCGGAACCTGCTGAGCCGACGTCGTCGACGCCGGTACGGCATGGCGTGGGGGGTACTGACCGCCGGTTTTATCATCGCCCTCTTTCTTTCGGGCGCCTTTCTTGCGCAATGGCAGGATCAGCTGTTCCGCGACCGCATCGTATACGCTAAGACGACGCCTTACCAAAACCTCGTACTCACCAAGCGCGGGGAAGAGGTGCGCCTGTACATCGACCGCATCATCCAGTTTTCGTCTTTCGACGAATACCGGTACCACGAATCGCTGGTACACCCCGCCTTCAGCGTGGCGCCCTACCACCGCCGGGTGCTGGTGCTGGGCGGCGGCGAGGGGCTGGCCGTACGGGAAATACTGAAATATCCCGCGGTGGAGGCGGTGGTCGTCGTCGATATCGATCCGGAAGTATTCCGGCTGGGGCGGACCAATCCGCACGTGACGGCCCTGAATGGGGGCGCCCTGGACGACGAGCGGGTAACGACCATTGCCCAGGACGCCTTTCGCTATTTGCAGGCGCCTCATCCGCCCTTCGATCTCGTAATCGTCGATCTGCCCGACCCGTCGAACGAGAATTTGGCGCGACTGTACAGCCGGGAGTTTTTTATGCTTATCTTTAAGCAGCTTACACCAAACGGCATCATGGTGACACAAGCCACCAGCCCGTTCCACACCCGGAAAGCATTTTGGTGTATCGCGGCCACCGTACGCGCGGCCGGTTTTACGAGTACGCGCCCCTATCATGCCTACGTGCCGTCCTTCGGCGATTGGGGCTTTGTGCTCGGCGCTAAAACGGAACGCCCCCCAGAAAATATCCGGATTGACGTTCCCACTCACTTTTTGAACGACACGACAGTACGCCGATTGTTCTATTTCGAACCTGATCTGCGGCTGGATTCCATTCTCCCCAGCACGCTCGACCGGCCCCGTTTGCTGGAATACTATCTGGCCGACTGGCGCCGCTGGAGCCGGCCCGGGGAGTAATCAAAAATTTTATACCTTGAAAACAAATTGCATTTTATGCAGCAAAACGGAATACTGCTGTCGTTGCAGAAAGCCAAACAGCAGGGAAAAAAGCAACTGGCGGTATTGATTGACCCCGACAAGACCGACGCGCCACGCACTCGAAA
The DNA here is from genome assembly GCA_964419545.1 of uncultured Saprospiraceae bacterium. Lineage (GTDB taxonomy): Bacteria > Bacteroidota > Bacteroidia > Chitinophagales > Saprospiraceae > CAYQQU01. The sequence goes on from CAYQQU010000042.1 coordinate 41,258, forward strand.
ACTGGTCGACCTCGCCGTCCGGTCGGAAGTGAACTACTTCCTGGTAGGCGGAAGCCTGCTGTGGCGCGACCGCCTGGATACCTGCCTGCGGGTCATCCGCGAGCGGTGCGCCATCCCTACCCTGCTTTTCCCGGGCAGCACCTACCAGATCAATCCCCGAGCCGACGGCATCCTCTTTCTTTCCCTTATCTCCGGGCGCAACCCCGACCTGCTGATCGGACAGCACGTCATTTCAGCGCCCTACCTGCGCGACAGCCCGCTCGAGGTACTCGGCACCGGCTATCTGCTCATCGACGGCGGAGCGCCCACCACCGTTTCCTATATGAGCAACACCCAGCCCATTCCGGCCGATAAACCGGAGATCGCCGCCAGCACCGCCCTGGCCGGCGCCATGCTGGGCCTTCGCCTGATCTACCTCGACGCCGGCAGCGGCGCCCGCCAGCCCGTGAGCGAAAATACGATCAAGGTGGTAAGCCGCACCGTCGATACCCCGCTCATCGTAGGCGGCGGCATCCGCACCCCCGAACGGGCCGTCAACAGCCTGCGCGCCGGCGCCGACCTCGTGGTGGTGGGCAATGCTTTCGAAAAAGACCCCGAACTGCTGCCGGCCATGGCGGCAGGGATCGCCCAGCTGAACGCCGCCCAGCGAGAGATTGCCTGATCATCGAACTTATGCGGCTTTTTCGGGGTTGAATTGGGCGGTATGGTGATTTTTTAACCGGGAAGCGAAGCACCGGAACTGGAAATAATGGCAAAGCACCAGCCTGACGTAAACATCAAAAACGGAATCTGCATTGCAGCAAGGAACCATTATCAAATCGACGGGAAGCTGGTATCAGGTCGTGCTGGACGACGGCAGCGCCGTCAATTGCCGGATCAAAGGCCGTTTCCGGCTGGAGGGGATGAAACTCACCAACCCGGTCGCCGTCGGCGATCAGGTAAAGATCGACCTGGAAGACGTGGAGGAAAATACCGGCATTATCAAGGAGATCCTGCCCCGGCGCAACCTGGTGGTGCGGCAGTCGCCCCGCCGTAAACACGACGTGCACCTGCTGGCCAGCAATATCGATCAGGCCGTCCTGATCATCACCATCGTACAGCCCAACCTCAAACAAGGGTTCATCGACCGCTTTTTGCTGATGACCGAACCTTACGAGATCCCCACGAGCATCGTTTTCAACAAAGCCGACCTCTACGACGAAGGCGCCATGGCGGTGTTCGCATACCTGCGGGACATTTACGAGGCGATCGGTTATGAGGTCTTCCTGGTGTCGGCCCTTACCGGAACCGGCATCGACGCTTTGCGGGAAAAATTAAGGAACCAAATAACGCTGATCAGCGGGCAGTCGGGCGTCGGCAAGTCCAGCGTCATCAATGCCGTACAGCCCGCGCTGGCCTTGCGCACCCAGGAGCTTTCCGATTATTCGGGCAAAGGCCAGCACACCACGACCTTCGCCGAGATGTACGCCCTGGCGGAAGGCGGCGCCATCATCGATACGCCGGGCATCAAAACCCTGAGCTTCAACTACCTCGAACCGATCGACGTCGCCCACAATTTCCGGGAATTTTTCGCTTATTCGGAAAATTGCAAATTCGGCGGCTCCTGCCTCCATCGCAACGAACCGGGCTGCGCCGTCAAAGAAGCTGTCGAGCAGGAAGAACTCAGCGAATTGCGGTACGTCAATTACCTGACCCTGCTGGAAGAGATCGAAGAACAAAACTACTGGGAACGACGTAAAGAAGTGTGAACAGCCATCCATAACGACTATGGGATACCAAAGCAGAAAACGCAACTACAAAAGCATGCGCGAACGCTACGACCACAACGCGCGCATCCTCCGCCTCATCCTCCTTTTCGGACTGATCGCCCTGCTCGTCCTGACCTACAAAAACCGGCTGGAGTGGTGGGCTTGGCTCAAGACATACTTTTATTAGGGTGTGGGTGTGGGTGTGAGTGTGGGTGTGGGTGTGAGTGTGAGTGTGAGTGTGGGTTACCACGTGTCAGTAGAACCTGAGTTAGCGCCATCTTGGCCATCCCGATCATCCTGTTAATCCCGGCCATCCTGGTCCCCTGATCATCCTGTCCATCCCGGTCCCCTGATCATCCTATCCATCTTGTCCATCCTGGTCCCCTGATCATCCTGGTCCCCTGATCATCCCGGTCATCCTATCCATCCCGGCCATCCTGGTCCCCTGATCATCCTGGTCCCCTGATCATCCCGGCCATCCTATCCATCCCGGCCATCCTGGTCCCCTGATCATCCCGGTCCCCTGATCATCCTGTCCATCCCGGTCCCCTGATCATCCCGGTCCCCTGATCATCCTGTCCATCCCGGCCATCCTGGTCCCCTGATCATCCCGGTCCCCTGATCATCCCGGTACTATTCCGGCTCAAAGCCCAGTACAATGTTAAAGTCGCCGTAATTCTTGAGGGTGCGCTCGCCCGGCTTATCGAAGCCGATGCCGTAGTCGAAGCCGAGTGTACCGAACATCGGCAGGAAGACCCGCAGGCCGAAGCCCGCCGAGCGTTTCATATCGAACGGATTAAAATCGCGGAAGCTCCGCCAGGCGTTGGCGCCCTGTGCGAAAGCCAGCACGTAGATGGTGGAGCTGGGATTGAGCGAAATGGGGTAACGCAATTCGAGGGTAAACTTATCGAACAGAGGCGTCGGGGAATTCCGGCCGCTGGCGTTCTGGTTGTTCTGGAAATCGTTGACTTCGTAGCCCCGGCTGGAGATGATGTCGACCCCCTGGAAGCCGAACTGCTGGTTGTTGATGCCGTCGCCCCCCAATTGGAAGCGCTCGAAGGGCGAGGTGCCGATCTCTTCGTTGTAAAAGCCGAGCAGTCCGATCTTGGCCTGGGCTTTGAAGACCAGCTTGCCGGCCACCGGAGTGTACCATTCCGCGTTGAATCGCCATTTGTGGTACTCTAGCCAGCGGAAGCGCTCGGAAGTAGACACCTCCGAGAAGTCTTTATTGGAGAAGAGCGAGTACGGCGGCGTAAACTGCACGGCCAGCGAGATGGTCGAGCCTTCTTTGGGAAAGATCGGATCGTTGACCGTCGAGCGGGCGATCTCCTGACGAATGGAGAAGTTGTTGTAGTTGCCGACCGACACCAGTTCGTTATCGTCGGTGACGAAGCCGCCCTGCGTCCAGTTGTTCAACGACAAGGTTTGCAGGTTGATGGCGGTGCGGGAAACGAAGTTGTCGTCGGGCCATTTCAGGCGCGTTCCCAGGCTGACGGTTCCCTGGATGATCCGCAGGCTCTGGTAGGTGGCCGTATTGCGGCGTCCGAAAGCGAATTTATTGAAGAAGCCCGCCACCGAGAAGGAAGTCGGTTTTTTCCCACCGAGCCAGGGTTCGGTGAACGAAGCATTGTACGACTGGAAGAAGTCGCCGTTCGTCTGGGCGCGCAGGCTCAGGCGCTGGCCGTCGCCCTGCGGCAGCGGCTTCCAGGCTTCCTTGTTGAAGATATTGCGCAGGGAGAAGTTGTTGAAGGCGACGCCCAGGGTGCCGATCACCCGGCTTTGTCCGCCCCAGCCTGCGGATAGTTCCAGCTGATCGGAAGGTTTTTCTTCGACCTGGTATTCGATATCTACGGTGCCGCGCTGTGGATTGACGGGCGTATTGATGCCGAGCGCTTCGGGGTTGAAGTACCCCAGGTTGATGATTTCGCGCTGGGAGCGGATGATGTCCGAACGGCTGAACTTCTCAGCCGGCAGGGTGCGCAGTTCGCGGCGCACCACGTGTTCGTGGGTGCGGTCGTTGCCCGCGATCTCCACCTTGTCGATGGTCGCCTGCGGCCCTTCGAAGATGCGGACCTCCAGGTCGATCGAATCCTCTTCGATGGCAACCTCGATGGGGTCGACCTGGAAGAAGAGGTAGCCGTTATCCATGTAGAGGGTACTGACGTCGCGGCCGTCCTGGCTGAAGCTCAGGCGGGTGTTGAGCAATTCCTGGTTGTACACCTCGCCGGCTTCGATGCCGAGTACGCTGGACAGCGTTTCATCAGTGTAAATGGAATTGCCTTTCCACTTGATGTCGCGAAAGTAGTAGCGCTGACCTTCGTCGATCTCGATATTTACCATCAGGAACCCTTTGTCGTTCCGATAGATGCTGTCCTCCACGATGCGGGCGTCGCGAAAGCCGAGGGTATTGTAGAATTGGATGATCGTTTCCTTATCTGCTTCGTAGTCGTCGCGGATGAACTTCGAGGAAGCGAAGAGGCGCCCTTTCTTTTTGGTGTTTTCGAGTTTGCGCCGCAATTTGCCCGAATTGACGTTGTCGTTGCCCGTAAAGGTGATGTCTTTGATCTTGACGCGATCGCCGCGGTTGACGTTAAAGACGAGCAGGACGGCGTTGGTGCGCATGGTGTCCGTCACTTCTTCCACCCGCACGCGGGCGTCGAGGTAGCCTTTGCCGATAAAGAAACGCTCGATGGCTTCGCGGGCGTTGACTTTGACGTTTTCGGTGACGATGCCGCCTTTCAGCAGGTATTTGTTGACTTCCTCGTTGAGGTTGTCGTGGTAGGATTTTTTGACGCCCCGGTAGGTGTAGCGCGAGAGGCGGGGCCGTTCTTCCACCTGAATGTTGAGGAAGATGACGTCGCCGATGGTTTTTTCTTTCAGGATCTGCACGTCGGTAAACAGGCGCAGTTTCCAGAGTGCTTTGATGGCTTTGGGGATGTTATTGCCGGGGATGCGTATTTTTTCGCCCACCCGAAAGCCGGCGATACTGATGATGGCGTTGTCGTCACTGTAATTCGCCCCCGTTACGGTAACGCCTCCGATCTCGTATTCCTGCGGTTCATCGTAATCGATAATCTCGGGTAAGCTGTCGGTGACCTGGGCTTGGGCAAAACAGGCCAATGAGAGGCCAAACAGGCAGTACAATATTTTTCTCATTCCTTCCTTCGTTAAAAATTACGGTCGTTTCCTTCCGACGGGAGAACGACTAAGTCGGGCAGATGTTGCCAGCAATTGGTGACTTTATGTGTAAAGAGTAAATCAGCGGTCGTAAGGTTGTATCGTTTTACGGGCGGTTGCGGATTTAATCAGGTGACGAGCTGTTCGCTGATTTTGCCGAACCGCCGTTCGCGGCGTTGAAAGTCAATGATGGCTTCGTAGAGATGGGTTTTGCGAAAATCCGGCCAGAAGACGTCCTTGAAGTACAGCTCCGCATAAGCCAGTTCCCAGAGCAGGAAATTGCTGAGACGCTGTTCGCCGCTGGTCCGGATCAGCAGTTCCGGGTCGGGCATATCGCGCGTGCTCAGGGCCTGGGCAAAGAGGTCGGCGTCGACATCTTCGGCATCGAGCTCACCGTTTTTCACGGCCTCGGCCAGCAGGCGGGCGCTCCGCACCAGATCCCATCTGGCGCTGTAATTCAGGGCGAGCACCAGCGTCATACGCGTATTGTTGCGCGTATTTTCGATGCCTTCCAGCAGGGCCTGGTGGGTCACTTTCGGCAGTTTGGCGAGATCGCCGATCGCCTGCAACCGGATATTATTTTTGTTCAGGGTGTTGATCTCTTTGTGCATGGTTTCTACCAGGAGGCGCATCAGGGCGTTGACTTCCAGCTTGGGACGCTTCCAGTTTTCGGTGGAGAAGGCGTAAAGGGTGAGGTACCCGACCCCCAGTTCCGCACAGGCTTCGGTAGTTTCCCGCACGGCTTCGACGCCGTTGCGGTGGCCGAAAACGCGCGGCTTGCCGTGTTGCTTCGCCCAGCGGCCGTTGCCATCCATGATGATCGCGATGTGCCGCGGTAATTTCTCCAGGTTTATTTTCGACTTTAGATCCATTCGCTTCTCTTCATTGGTTCTTTAGCTGATTACTCGGCTCTCCTATCTTGGAACGATCCCGGCCACAGGAAGTTACTGAACGCGCTTTCGGGATTTCCCGGCGCGATCGCCAATGCTCAGCGATTACAGCGTTTTGGTCCCGAAAGGCTTTCTCTTTTTCCACTCGCCAAACGATCACTCTGCGGCCGGTTCCGGGGCGTGTTCGGAGATAGCCATTTTGGCTGCAAAACCCAGCTTTTACAAAATACCCACAAAATTAATAAAAGAACAGCAGACGGGTGGGCAAATCGCCGGAACATTCATTTTTCCAGCGAACCGGCCGGTCAACCCGATGAAAAGCGGACGCCGCCGCAATCTCTTAACCCATTTTTTGCTAAATCCGCCATTGATCACTATACTGCCCTCGCAAAAAGCAACGACTCCATGAAATTCGAAGATTTTCCGTACCAAAGACCGGATATCGAACAGTTTTCCAAAGATTTCCGGACGTGGCTCGACGCATTCGCCGGGGCGGAAAATGCAGCCGAACAGAGCGCTGCGCTGGCGCAGATCAACGAATTGCGAGTGGCCTTTTACACCGCTTTCAACATCTGCCACATCCGGCATACCATGGATATCAACGATCCTTTCTACGAAGCGGAAAACAACTTCTTCGACCAGCAAATGCCCGAAGTGGAAGCGCTGGTCAATGAGTACTACGATGCTTTATTGCAATCCCGATTCCGCGACGCGTTGGAACAGCGCTGGGGCAAACAGCTGTTCGCCATTGCCGGCCTGACCCGCCGCACTTTCCTGCCCGAGATCCTGCCGGACCTGCGAGAAGAAAACCGGCTGAGCAGCGAATACGTCAAAATGAAAGCCGGCGCCCTGATTGAGTTCGAAGGCGAAACCTGCAACCTGGCCGTGCTGCAAAAACTGGAAACGGACCGCGACCGCAACCGGCGGAGGGCGGCGTCGGAAGCCAAATGGAACTTTTTCGCCGGGCAAGCCGGGCATACGGAAGCCATCTTCGACGAACTGGTCAAAACGCGGCACGGCATCGCCCGCAAGCTGGGTTTCGACAATTTTATCGAACTCGGCTACGCCCGCCTGCTGCGCTCCGACTACGGCCCCGGCGAGGTGGCCCGCTTCCGCGACCACATCGCCGAACACGTGGTGCCGCTGGCCACGGCCCTCTTCGACCGCCAACGCCGGCGGATCGGCCTGGACGACCTGTATTACTACGACGAGAGTTTCCGCTTTTCCTCCGGCAACCCCGAACCACAGGGCGATCCCGCCTGGATCGTCGATCGCGCCGGCCGGATGTACGCCGAACTATCCCCCGAGACGAACGATTTTTTCACCCACCTGCGCACCAACCACCTCATGGACCTGGAAACCCGGCCGGGCAAAGCCACCGGCGGCTACTGCACCTACATCGGCCAGTACCAGGCGCCGTTCATCTTTTCCAATTTTACCGGCACCAGCGCCGATATCGACGTGCTCACCCACGAAGCCGGCCACGCCTTTCAGGTGTACTGCAGCCGGGATATCGGCATCACCGAATACAACTGGCCTACCTACGAAGCCTGCGAGATCCACTCCATGAGCATGGAGTTCTTTACCTGGCCCTGGATGCCGCTGTTTTTCGAAGCGGCATCCGATAAATACCATTTCGCTCACCTGGCCGGCGCCGTGTGTTTCCTTCCTTACGGGGTAGCGATCGATGAGTTCCAGCACTTCGTCTACGCGCATCCCGAGGCGAGCCCCGCAGAACGCAACCAGGCCTGGCGCGAGATCGAACGGCGATACCTGCCCCACCGCCGATACGACGGCAATGCTTTTCTGGAAAAGGGCGGATTCTGGCACAAACAGAGCCATATCTTCGTCGCGCCTTTTTACTATATCGACTACGCCCTGGCCCAGATCTGCGCGTTCCAGTTCTGGAAACGCAGCCAGGCCCGGGATCCACGCGCCTGGGAAGACTACCTGAAGCTGTGCCGGGCCGGGGGCAGCCTCTCCTTTCTGCAACTGGTGAAGCTGGCGGGCCTGCAGTCCCCTTTCGACGAAGACACCATACGGAACACCGTAACCGACATTGCAGACTGGCTGAACGCCGTTGACGATTCGAAGTTTTGAGGGCCGCCGGCAGGCAGCGAAAACGAAGGCCGGCTTGTCTTCGAAGTAACCGGTAATCTGCCGGCGAAATGTCGTAAATTTGGACTATCTACGTTAACCCCTACAATGCCCGGTGATATGTACATCATAATCCTAAGCTTTCTGACCGCCTTTACCCTCACGTATTTCGCCATTCCGCCCATCATCCACATCTCCAAGGTCAAATACCTTTTCGACGAACCCAACTCCCGGAGTTCCCACAGCGTCCGTACGCCGTCGCTGGGCGGGATCGCCATCTTCTCGGGGGCCATTTTTTCGCTGGTGTTGTGGACGCCATTCTCCGCATTTGCCAACCTGCAGTACATTCTCTGTGCGCTCATCGTGCTTTTCCTGGTAGGCGCAAAAGACGATATCCTGCCCATGTCGCCCTCCAAAAAGCTCATCGCCCAGGTGATCGCCGCCGCCATCCTCATCTTTAAGTCGAACATCCGGCTGGATGGTTTCTACGGGATTTTCGGATGGCACGAAGAGGCGGGATGGGTCTTCTCTATCGTGTTGTCCTTTTTCGTTCTGCTGCTGATCATCAACGCCTTCAACCTTATCGACGGCATTAACGGCCTGGCCGGAAGCCTGGGCGCGCTGGTCATCTTCGTCCTCGGTATCTGGTTTTTTCTGAACGACCGGCTGGAGTTCGCTACCCTGGCTTTTGCCACCATGGGCGCCATCGTGGCGTTTCTCAAATACAATTTCACACCGGCCAGGATCTTCATGGGCGATACCGGATCGCTGATCATCGGCCTGGTCACCGCGGTGCTCATGATCAAATTCGTGGAAGTCAACTACCTGCTGGAAGACGGCAGCCCCTACAAGTTCCAGAACACGCCCGCGGTCGCGGCGGGCATTCTGCTGCTGCCCTTGTTCGACACCCTACGGGTTTTTATCACCCGGATCATGCGGGGCCATTCGCCTTTTCATCCCGACCGGCGGCACATCCACCATCTGCTGATCGACTTCGGGCTCAGCCATATGCAGGCCACCTTTTTACTGGTAATGCTCAGCGTCTGTTTCATTACGCTGGTCTTTTCACTGCACCGCGAGATGGAGCTGCACCTGTTGATATTTATTTTGCTGGGTGGGGCCAGCGGGCTCACCTATTACCTGCACAAGAAAGTGCTGGTGAAAAAACCTAAAAAAGTAACGAT
>CAYQQU010000043.1:0-50252 GCA_964419545.1 uncultured Saprospiraceae bacterium
CCTGTGATCCGGATTCCGCAGGGACATTCACCGATATCCTGACCAATCAATACGGTTGCGATAGCGTCATCATCACCAATATCACACTCAATCCGGCCGATTCTACCTTTTTCAATTTAACCACTTGTGATCCGGACTCCGCCGGGACATTCACCGATATTCTGACCAATCAATACGATTGCGATAGCGTCATCATCACCAATATTACACTCAATTCGGCCGATTCCACCTTTTTCAATTTAACCACCTGCGATCCGGACTCCGCCGGGACATTCACCGACATCCTGACCAATCAATACGGCTGCGATAGCCTCATCATCACTAATATCACCCTCAATCCGGCTGACTCTACCTTTTTCAATTTAACCACCTGCGATCCGGATTCCGCCGGAACTTTTACCGACATCCTGACCAATCAATACGGCTGCGATAGCGTCATCATCACCAATATTACCCTTAATCCGGCTGACTCTACCTTTTTCAATTTAACCACCTGCGATCCCGATTCCGCCGGGACATTCACCGATATTCTGACCAATCAATACGGTTGCGATAGCGTCATCGTCACCGAGATCACCTTAAATCAGCCAGATTCCACTTTCCTGGACCTGACGACCTGCGACGCCGGTGCGGCCGGCGTTTTTACGAATGTGCTGACCAACCAACACGGCTGCGACAGCGTCCTCATCTTGAACATTACCCTGACGCCTACCGATACCACCTTTTTGTTTCAAAGCACCTGCGCTCCCGACTCCGCCGGGCTATTCACCACTACGCTGACCAACCAGTACGGCTGCGACAGCGTCCTCATCACCGATGTCGCGCTCGATCCTTCTCCAACCACTTTTATCGATCTCACCACTTGCCGGCCGGAACTGGCCGGGCAGGACACCACCTTCCTGACCACGCAGGCGGGGTGCGACAGCCTGGTGATTCGCCGGTACGAACTGCTGCCGGCCGCCCAACACACGATCGACACCAGTATCTGTGATGGCGAAGAGCTATTCTTTGCCGGCCGATTGCTCACGGAAGACGGGCAGTACGCCGACACCCTGACGAGTAGCGTAGGTTGTGACAGCATTGTCCGTCTGAACCTAAGCGTACAAGGGTCGGCATTCTACATGGAAGCCCACATCTGCGCCGGAGAGACCTATCAGTTCGGCAACACCCTCATCACTTCGCCGGGGCAGTACACCCAGCTGTTCACCAATCAGGCGGGATGCGACAGCACCGTCACCCTCGACCTCATACTGCTGGATATGGCGAGCTTCCGGGCGGTCGACGACGAATTGCTTCTGGTCCCTGGCGAAAACGCCGGCGGGCTGCAACTCACCGCCAATGACCTGGCGCCGCCGGCCGGATGGACGACCCTGCCCGGGCGCCCGCCCCTGCACGGCGACGCCTACGTTCATCCCGACGGGTGGCTCGATTATACCCTTACCGACTTATCTTTTCAGGGAGTGGATTCGCTGACTTATCGCCTCTGCACCGACGCCTGCCAGGATTCCTGTCTGGAAGCAACCGTACGCGTAGCAACGCTGCGGGACTGCTTTTCCGAGATCGAAGCCAATTTGCCGACGGCCTTTACCCCCGATGACGACGGCGTCAACGACCTCTTCGACCCCCTCGGGCTGAACGGCAACGGCTGCCTGCAGGATCAGCAAAATGCTTCGCTCACCATCATCAATCGTTGGGGAGAGGTCGTCTTCGACGCGCCCCGTTACCTGCCCTGGGACGGCCGTTTCCAGAGCGGCGGGCTGGTCCCGCAAGGGACTTATTACTACATCCTGCGCTATCGTACGGATACGGAAGTGGTGCTCCGAAACACCATTCACGTATTTCGAACGAATTAGCCCGGATAATCCATGGATTAATCCGGATTAGGATCAGCGGTCGGCTTTTCCGAAGTTGCCGTAGGCCATACGCCGGCTTACCTGGACGGCCGCTTGTTCGCCGGCCAGCTTGCGGCACAGGTACAGGCCGAGGTCGAGTGAGGAAGCCACGGCGCCGGCGGTAATCACCGGCCCGTCGTCTACAATGCGATCCGTGAGCACTTCGGCAGCGTAGGACTTCAGTTTTTCGTACTCGGCAAAATGGGTGGTCGCCCGCGATTCGCGCAAAAAGCCGGCAGCGCCCAGCAGCAGGCTTCCCGTACAAACGGATACTTTGAGCGGAATACCGGCGCCGCTGCGCAGCCAATCCAGAAAGTACCGGTTGTGCTGCAACGAACGGGTGCCGATCCCGCCGGGCACAAACAGCATATCGTAGCCCCCCAGGTCGGGTTCGATGCGGGTCGGATTAAGGGAAAAGCGGTGGCTGTCGATGATCGGTTCGTGGAGGGCGCACAGGTCCCAGCTCAGCTCCGGCAGCAACCCCATGGACCGCAGGCGGCACATGGGGTCATAAACCCCGATCAGGTCTAACAGGGTTAGGTTGTCAAAGAGGATATAGGCGATTTTCACGGCGTTGGGTTAAATTATGCTTATTGCAGTTTACGGGATATCTTTCGAAAAACCAAACGCTCTTTAGCCCGGGTTATTCATAGGTTCTTCCTTATGACGGTCGTCAGGCTTGCGTTCGCACAGGCAGGTATCCCCAGATACGGTGCGTTTCGCCCGACGAGCAAACGCTAGCATGGCGGCCAGTTGGGCTTCGCAAGAGATGAATCCATGAATAATCCCTGTGGTTCAGCATCCTTCTTCTCTTTCCCAGTGGTTTTCCAGGGTAGGGTCGACGTATTCCCGGCGCAATACCAGCAGGATCTGACCGGTTTCCAGTATGCGATAACCCTGGTCATAACAGAAGCGATAGCTTTTGCCGGCGCCGGTGCGATATTCGTTGGTGAAATACTCGAAGACAAAACCGCGGTCGAGCAGCTCGCGGCGGGAAATACGGGTGGCGCCGGCCGCGTGCAGGCGGGCGAGGACACGGCGGTTGCGCAGGAGAATGGCGTTGATGCGTCGCATCAGATTATTCGTCGGGCTGTTGCGGCGGTTGTGGTAACTGCTCCGGCACTGGTCGGAACAAAATTTTTTATCCGCTCTGCCCCGGTAAGCGGTGCTGCACACCAGACATTGCCGTTCCATGAGTAGTTTGGTTTTTTGGTCCGATCAAGTTACCGGCTTGCCCGGCAAATTGCAAAATTGTTACCTTGCTTTAGCAAAACCTTAACCCATGCGCAAACGATTAAGGCGGTATTTGCGGGCGGAATGGGGGCTGGCCCTGTTGCTCAGCGGCAGCGGGAGCCTCGGCCTGCTGGCCGGCGTCTTCCTGATGATCAATCGCTATTCCGGGGTTTACCGGGGGCTCTGCTGGCCGGCCGTATTGCTGGGCTTCCTGATGCTGCTCTACGGCATCCGCAACCTGCGGCTCGCCCGGCAGTTGCAACGCAAACTGCCCCCATTGCTGGAACGAGCGCCCGCCACCTTCATCCGCACGGAAAAAGAACGACTGCAATACGCGGATCGCGAATTGCGGCAGCGGCAGCAAGCCGAACAACTGGTGCTCGCCATCGGGGTCGGGCTGCTGTTGTTCGGCGTCATCGGAAGCGTAAAACCCTTCAGTATCGGCATCGGCGCCGGGCTAAGCAGCCTGGCCGCCTTGCTCCTGATCGCCAACCTGCTCCAGCAATGGTCGCGCGGCCTCTACCGCCACGAGATCGATATTTTCCGACGGGATGGGGAGTTGTAACCCGGATTGTTCATGAGTTCCCAAGTAAGGAATGGGTGTTCAGCCCGGGAAGCCGTCGGCGGCCATTACCCGTTCCAGTTGGTTGATATGTCGTTCTTCGTGTTGGACGATCACCCGCAGGGCGTCGGATAAGCGCAGCACCAGCGGGCCGCCGACGGGAGACTGAATGATGGTCTTTCGTAGGTCCAGCCCTTCCAGACGGGCCATCAACCCGGCCATTTCCGCATTGTGGGCGGTGAACTGCGCCACGATATCCGCGGGTAGGTCGCTCGCCGCCGGTTCGAAAATACCCGGCGTTTTCATTTTCCCCTTTCCCTGCGGCTGAGTAGCGTTGAGCAACATGCGCCCCGCCAGATCGGCCAGGAACGGCAAGCGTTGCCAGATCGACGAATGCCCGCTCTGGGCGGCGGCAGCTTCGAGTACCGGCCGGTATTTTTCGTTGGTCGTGATCAGATGATCGAGACATTGCGCGACGCTCCACTGCTTAGGATGGGCTTTCCAGTTGAGTTGCGATGCGGAAAGCCCGCCGCACAGCTGCCTTACCCTTTCGGAATGGCGGCTCAGCTGCTCCTGATGGGAATGGAGGATTGTAGTCATGAGGACGGATTTGACAGGTGTTGCGGATAAAAAAAATCTCCCTGAAATTCAATCCAAAAGATGAACATGGTTGAGCAGCATCCAGTTCTGATCGAGGTCCAGATAAGTCCCCTCGGGAAAAACTTTCAGGAAACGCTCTTCGTAGAACCGGCGGCTCTTCTCCTGGTCGGCGGTATTGGCGGCAAGCCGATTGTACATGAGTAAGCCGCCGGGGGCGAGGCGCTCGCGCAGTTGTTCGAGGAAAACAATCCCTTCGAAGGCGGCCGGCACCGTATCGTCCAGGAAAATATCCATACAAATAAGGTCGAAAACGTCCTGGCTTTGCATCACCCAGGCATAGGCGTCAGCCTGAATAGTCTCGATCGGGCTGCGCAGGTCGGCAATGCCGTATTTATTTGCCAGGTAGATCACCGCTTCGTCGAGCTCGACGGCGGTGTACCGATAATTTTGCTCAAAGATGCGCTCCAGCAGCAGGGGGATGCTGCCCAGTCCCAGGCCCAGCAGCAGCACGCGGTCGCCCGACAGGCGGTCGAGGGCCAGCTCATTGAACGCCTGCAGGAAATTGTCGTAATAGTCTTCGTAGGAGTAGATGGCGTTGGCCGTCGACAGCTGGTAGCGGCCGCGGCGCAGGCTGACGTAAAGATGCGGATTAACCGGGCTCGGCGCGCTTTCGATATGCCATTCGGTGAGATAGCTCAACCAGATTTTCCATTTCGGCTGTTCCATCCGGCGAGGATCATTCCTTTTTTTCCCAGCGCCGGTGCTGGGCCGTATCTTCGAATACCCGCAGGAGGATGATGCGGTCTTCGACGCTCAGTTCCACCTTGCGGCGGCTCATCATGAGCTCTGCCGTTTCGAAAGCCTTATCGGTGCGATAGGTCTGAAAACCACCGACCCCGCCCCAGGAAAAGGAAGGAATAAAATTGCGGGGGAAGCCGGCGCCGAATACGTTGGCCGAGACCCCGACCACCGTGCCGGTATTGAACATGGTATTGATGCCGCATTTCGAGTGATCGCCCATGATCAGCCCGCAGAACTGCATACCGGTATCGATGAACCGCTCGGAAGGATAATCCCAGATCTTTACGTTGGCGTAGTTGTTCTTCAGGTTGGAGTTGTTGGTGTCGGCCCCCAGGTTGCACCACTCCCCGATCACGGCGTTGCCCAGGAAGCCGTCGTGCGCTTTATTGGAATACGCCTGAAAAACGACATTGTTGAGCTCCCCGCCTGCTTTGCACCAGGGGCCCAGGGTAGTGGGGCCGTACACCTTGGCGCTCAGTTTCAGCACTGCATGTTCGCACATCGCCAGTCCGCCCCGGACGACCACCCCTTCCATGATCTCGGCATCGCGCCCGATGTAGATGGGGCCGGTCGAAGCGTTGAGCGTGGCGTGCTCGACCTTGGCGCCGGGTTCGAGGAAGATATTCTCCGGAGCGATCAACCGGTTGGTATTGCTGACGGGCGCCGAGCGGCGGTCGCGCGTCAGCAATTCGAAATCCTGCTGCATGGCTTCGCCGTTGAGGCGGAAGATATCCCAGAGGTGTTCGATCTTCAGGTAGGGCGTTTCCTGGAGGTCGTATCCTCGCAGGACGCCGAAATCTTCGTCATTGATGAGTTTTTCGAATTGCCCGCGGGCTATCTTGGCCGCAATCAGTTCGTCTCCGCGCTGAAACGCCTCGCCCACCTCCATTTGTTTGAGCAGGTGGACCAGCTCGGGCGAGGGCAGCACCGATCCGTTGATGATGTAATTCACATCGCCGTGATCGATACCGTACTTACCGCTCAGATAATCCTGGGTGATGTAGGAGACCTTGCCGTTCATCCAGCGTTCCCACTTTTCGCGAATCGTCAGAATGCCGACGCGCAGCTCACACACGGGGCGGGTAAAAGTAAGCGGCAGGAGATGTTCGCGTACGTCGTTATCAAAAAGGATAAGGTGAACCATAATCGGGAAAATCAGAAAACCGTCCGAAAGATAGCCAAAAAATACGGCATCGCGACGGTGCGGAAAATGGGAGTGGGAACAAAACAGAAAAAGGCCCCGCCCTTAGCCGGAGGGGGACCTTTTTCCGCTGCTTTCGCCGGTAAACGGCGCTTATTTCTTCGCGAATTTCGACTTGGCGAATTTCTTGTTGAACTTATCGATACGGCCCGCCGAGTCGACAAACTTCATCTTTCCGGTGAAGAACGGATGCGAATAACTGGATATTTCCAGCTTGACCAGCGGATATTCGTTGCCGTCTTCCCACGTGATCTTTTCCTTGCTAGGCGCGCAGGAACGACCCAGCCACGCATCGTCGGTAGAGAAGTCTTTAAAAACGACAACCCGGTAGTTTTCCGGATGGATCTCTTTTTTCATGCTGAATGATCTTTTCGGCCATTTTAAAAACGGATGGCAAAGATAATTTTTTATCGGCAATAAACCAATAGTTGCCCGGGCTTTGGCCATAATTCCGCTGACCGGGAAGCGGGCATGGTGAACTTCTGCGCTTCCGGCCTTACCTTTAGGGCGTGAAAACCCAGTTTTATGATTATTCCACCCGGACTCAAACGCTCGGCGGCTATGGTGGTGTTGCGTAACGATGCAGAATTCCTGCTGCTGCGCCGCGCCAAACCGCCCCATCCCGGAAAGTACGTGCCGGTAGGCGGCAAACTCGAACCCTACGAAGATCCCTACCGGGCCGCCCTGCGGGAAACCCGGGAAGAAACGGGGCTGGCCCTCGACGCCCTGCAGTTCGGCGGCGTCCTGGTGGAGACCTCGCCGGTGGCCTACAACTGGCAGTGCCACATCTACCTGGCCGACATCGACCGCATACCGCCGCCTGCCTGCGACGAAGGGGAACTGGAATGGATACCGTTCGACGAGGTGCTCAACGTGCCTACCCCGCCCACCGACTGGCATGTGTACGATTATATGATGCGCCGGAAACCATTCGTCTTCAACGCCATCTACGACGCCGAGCTGAACTTGTCCGAGATGATCGAAGAAATCGAGGGCAAACGCCTGAGCCCGGTCGTTAGTAAATGAATGCGCTCTCGACCTTTACAGGGCATTAGCGTAAGTGCTGCTTCGGACCGGCCAGGGCATTCCTCACGCTTACGACCTACTTCCGGTAAGGGGCCGTGTCGATCCCTTCCATTTCCATCAGCTGAATGCCGAAATCGCGCAGGGTCTGTACGATCGGTATGGCCAGCTCGCCTTTTTCGGTGATGCTGTACTCCACTTTGGGCGGCACCACCGCATAGACCTTGCGGTGGACCAGGCCGTCGGCTTCGAGCTCGCGCAGCTGCGTCGTCAGCATCTTATCCGAGATGTGCAACAGGGAGCGCTTGAGTTCGCTGAAGCGCATCACCTTTTGGTGCAGGCGCCACAGAATGGGCATCTTCCAGGTGCCGCCCAGTTGCGCCATAGCGAATTCAACCGGATTGTAAAACACCTTCCCCTGGTAGATAAAGTCGGGCATAAGCATCTTTTTTAGCAAAGGAACATCCCTTCCAACAAGTTAAATGGTGTGTAACACAAGTTCCTTGTAAAAATTTTTGCTGAGTGCTCAATTTAAAAAGTTGATTTTCAGTAATTAAAAGCGTTTCCTTTCAAGAAAGGATCAGCAAAAATTTTTGTTACACACCATTAAACGATTGCCGGCGGCGAAACAAACCAAACTTTCGAAAAAGTAAGTATATACTGTTGAAGTAAGTACTTAACTATACTTCGGTACTCACTGTTTTTTGGGTGTGTATCATTCATTCACCAAAACCACTGCGATGAACACGTCCGTAAAAGAACTGGTAGGCCACGCCGCCGGACACGCCGGCACGGCTGCGCCGAAGAAAATTTTGATGATTGCCGCCAACCCGGCGGTCTCGGAACAAACGGGCTGGCCGGTCGGCGCCTGGGCGGCCGAGCTTACGCATCCTTACTTCGAATTTACCAAAGCCGGCTACGAGGTAACCATCGCCAGTCCTGATGGCGGCAAGGTGGAATTTGACGGATTTAGCGATCCACGCCACGAGAGTGGGTACTCGGCTTCCGACCTGATCAGCCTGGGCTTCATCCACTCTCCCAACCTGATGGCCTTGCTGGAAGACACCCCCAAGCTGAGCGATCTGGATCCCGGGGATTACGACGCCCTTTTCCTGGTGGGCGGCCAATCGCCCATGTACACCTTCCGGGGCAACCGGGCGTTGATGGACTTTGTTGTTCGTTTCTACGAGTCCGGCAAATACACCGCTGCCGTTTGCCATTCCACCTGCTTATTGCTCGACACCCAGCTATCGAACGGCAAGCTACTGGTTGACGGCAAAACCTGGACGGGCTTCGCCAATAGCGAGGAAAAATTTGCCGACCAGGCGGTCGGCCAGAAAATTCAACCGTTCTGGATAGAGGAAGAAGCCCGGAAACTGCCCAACACCCGCTTCCAGGTGCAGGCCGCCTTCACACCCTACGCGATCAAAGACGGCAACCTGATCACCGGGCAGCAGCAAAACTCGGGAACGGAAGCCGCTTTACTGGTCATCGAAGCGCTGGAGCAATAAGCGAACCGGTAGATGGGTATCTTTGGTGAACAAAGCCCGCCTACAGCCTTTAGAAAAGAGAGGTTAGGGTTGTGTGAAGAATAAGTTATGAATAATTGGGTAGCTTATTTTGGCGCTTTACCAGCAATTCTCGGTTTGAAACATTGTTATGCTCCCGTCCCAGCGGGACGAACTATCGGTAGCCTATTTTGTACGCACTGATTGCCGTGCCGGAGGTACGGAATAGAAAAGCTGACAAAAATACAGCGTATATTCCGTACCTCCGGCACGGAAGACCATCTTTCGAAACAATCTACCAATATCTTGCGCCTCCGGCGCTGCGCATTAAAAAATGCTTACTGCCAAACCGAGAATCGCTGGCGCTTTACAAGGCTAAAAGCGCAGGCATAGCCATCGCTACGGCGAGTATTTTTAACGAAGGATAGCGCCAAAAGAAGCAGCCAAGTGTTATAAGTTATTTTTCACACAACCCTTAAAAAACATTTTTTTTTACGGCAAAAATAAAACCATGAAAATCGCCATCATCGGAACCGGCAATGTGGGCGGCGCACTGGCTACCGCCTGGGCCCGGGCCGGCCATACCATTTACCTGGGCGCCCGCGACCAAGCTAATTTCAAAGACCGGGAACTGCTCGCCAACCCCAACACTTCGGTCCATTCCATCGCCGAAGCAGCCGCCGGGGCGGAAGTGATCCTGGTGGCTACGCCTCCGCAGATTGCGAAAGACCTGGCCGAAATTTTCGGCGACGCCAAAGGCAAGACCATCATCGACGCCACCAACGCCATTCGGATAAAACCCGACCCCTACCCTACTGCTTTCCATGCGTTCGAAGAGCTGACCGAAGCGGAGGTGGTGAAGTGTTTCAATACGACCGGCTTCGAAAATATGCAGGACCCCAAATACGCTGGTGAAGCGCTGGATATGTTTATGGCCGGCGACAGCATTCCGGCCAAGCAGGTGGCCGAGCAGTTGGCCCTCGACGCCGGTTTCGCCCATTGCTACAATGCCGGCAAATCCGACCGGGTGCTGCTCCTCGAACAATTTGCGCTGTTCTGGATCAACCTGGCCATTTTCCAGGGCATGGGCCGGAATATCGGCTTCAAACTGCTGAAGCGATAAGTGTCAAAAACGCGTTTCCAGGTAAAGCGGCAACATGCGGCGCCAGGTAGGCCAGTCGTGCGGCATATCCCTGCCCCAGACGTCGAGTTTGTGGGGAATGCCCTTGGCGTGCAGCACTGCCGAGAACCGGCGCGAAGCATCCGGATGTTCCCATTCGCCGGAGCCGGTCACAATGTGGATATGGCGGCTACGCCGGATCTGGCTCAGCAGGTGCTCGTCGTTGAGGTTGGGTAGGTATTGCATGGGCGAGTTGAAGTACACGTCCTGATCGTGATACCCTTTGGTGTAGGCGCCCAGTTCAAAGTCGCCGCTCATGGCGATGACGCCGTCGAAGAGGTCCGGGCGACGGAAAAAAAGATTGGCGCCGTGCAGGGCGCCCAGGGAGGCCCCACAAGTGTAGATGGGCGTTTCCTCACTTGTCATGTTCTTGATGAACGGCGCCACTTCGTTGAAGACGTATTCGTTAAATTGCTGGTGCCGGATCGATTTATCCCGGGGATGCATGCCCGGATTCAGCCAGCTCTGGCTGTTGATGCTGTTGATCGAGAAAACTTTCACCTTTCCCGCTTCTATCGGGCCTTTGATGGCGTCGATCAGCCGGAAGCGCTCGTACTCCAGGAAGTCAGCCGCGGCGGTAGGCAGCAGCAACAGGGCGAAGCCGTAATGGCCGTATACGGCGCAGTCCATGTGCTGGTGGAGCGCCGGGCTGTGCCAGCCGTGAATTTCTCGATTCATTGTTTTTTGCTGCAAAGAAAAACCTTTCCCGGATTTTGTCAAAGGGGGGGGTGGTCTTTGGTCATTAGTCTTTGGTCTTTGGTAGGTCACTGCAGAACCAAAGACTAAAGACCAATGACCAATAACCAATCATCAATTCTCATCGATCAGATCGCCCGGACCGGTATCCTCCACGTCGATCACGTCGGGGAAGCCGATATAGCGGATATTGCCCGTACCGGTGATGCGGCCGAGGAGTTGTTCGGTAACGAATACCTCGGCGTCGCCGGTGCCGGTAACGGTGATGTCGGCGAATCGGGTTTCCAGCTGAAAAGCTTCGAGGTCGCCGGTGCCGGTGATGGTGGCGCGCAGCTCATCGGCGACGCCTTCCAGGCGGATATCGCCCGTGCCGGTGATGCGGGCGTCGATATCGTCGGCTTCCAGGGCCAGGTCCATATCGCCGGTGCCGGTGACGTCCAGTTCAATATCGTTGACGACGAAGAGGTTTTCGCCCCGGATATCGCCGGTGCCGGTAATTTCCAGCGCCACGATCGTCGGCATGGTGATGAAGATCTTCATATCCCCGATATCGCGTACGCAGCCGCGGAAGTCGATTTCCAGGATCCCGTCATCTACGTCCAGTTCCAGGCGGTCGATGATGTTTTCGAAGCCTTCGACCACCACTTCCTGGTTGGGGCCCTGGGTAATGAATACGTCCACCGTATTGCGGAGGCTGACCCCCTCGAAAGCCGGCAGGCCGAACTCTTCGGTGATGAAAGACCCGTCGCCTTCCGTACAGCCGGGAAATCCGTCGTCATCGTCGATGTCGATGATACAGCCGCTAAAACTCAGGGCGGCGGCCAGCGCCAAAATGCTCCATTTTAATTTCATGACTTAATACTCTTTTTCATTCAACTTTCCCCGCGGGCGCCCCTTCCGGGGCGCCTTCGCGGAGAAAAAACGCAGATTGTTAAAAAAGGAAAGGGTTAATAAGGTCGAGTGACCCTTTTCGGGGAAATTTCAATAAACGTTACCGTTGACTCCTCAGCGGCCGAACCAGCCGAAGCGCATGGTGAGGGTAGCGACGGCGCCGTTAAAATCGTCCTGCTGGTAGCCCAGGTTTTCGTTAACGCCTTCTACCCAGCGGTAGCCGATGGCGCCCGCTACGCGAAACCAGCGGAAGAGGTTGACCTCGGCGCCCAGTTCGGGGGTAAGGACGAATACCTTATCCACGTCCGAGTATTCGTCTACGCGGTCGAATTCCACGTTGACGGCGCCCCAGCCGATGCGGGCGGTCGAATAGATATGCACGACGCTTTGGGGGCGGAAGGTGTATCCCAGCCACAAGCCGCCATGGCCGATTTCCAGGGTCTCGATCTCTTCATCGTCGAGCAGGGCGTCGAAGTCGACGCTGCCCATACCGTAGCCACCGATAAACACATTGTCGATGACCACGCCGCCGCCGCCGCCGACGGAGGTCGTCAGGTCGTTGCCCAGCCCCCATTCGAAGATGGGGCCGCCGAAGCCGCCGACCACGCGGGCGTCGCCGAATAAAGTTTGTTGTGCGGATAAGTTCCAGGCAGCCAGTAAGGCGAGAACGATAATGCCAATACGCTTTTTCATCGGGAATTTCATTTTTAATGTAGATTGCTTTGGTTCGTAAATAAGATACTCGAGCACGCGAAAACAGTTGCGCAAGCAGTGATCAGCCGCTCCGCCTCGCAGCGCGTCGAGGTTAGTTTCTTAGAATCGGACGCCGGCGTTGAGCCCTACCCACATTTGCGTTTGCGTTTTGCCTTTCACGCCTTCGTGCAGCGCGTAGGGCGCCAGTGTGGAGCCGATGAGCACGCCCTCCGCGTCGGTGCGTTTGGAGAGCATCAGGTTGCCCGTGGGCCCCGCAAAAAAGCTGGTGCGTTGACCGGCGCGCCAGTCAAAAGTCAGGCGCAGCTGATTGAGCTGATTGAGCGCCCGCGTCCAGCCTTCGCGTTCGTTGACGTGGAGGCTCACTACTTCCACGTTGATCAGGGTGCGCGGCCCGACGCCGATCGTCGTTCCCAGGCCGTAGCCGAGGGCCCAGCTCTTGGAAGCGTTTTGTTGGTTGAGCGCTTCGGTTTCCGACAATCGTTCTTCCCAGCGCAGGCCGAAGTGGAAAATATTGTAAAACGTGTAGGCTCCCAGTTTCAAGCCGAGATTGGCGTGCAGCGCTTCGCCGCTGCCGAGCTCTACCCGGTTATAGCCGTGGCGGATGAGGTTGAGCAGCCCGATGGGAGTACCCCGGATCGTATCCGCCACGTTGATCAGTCCGATCTGGAAACCCTCCACCCGCCTGGCGATATTAAGCAGGGGGCTGACCTGGCCCACGGATATGTCCCCGGCGCGGTTGAACAACCCGCTGATCTGGGTTTTGGTGGGGCCGTTGCTCGCATTGAACAGGCCGGCCGCCTGCACGGCGTCGGCCGCTCCGCGGGCCACGTTAAACAAAGCACTCACCTGTACGCCGTGAATATCGTCCGAGAGGTTGAACAAGCCGGCTACCTGCACCGCCTGCGTAGCGCCGCTGCGGTTGAAGAGGCCGCCCACCTGTACGCCCGTCATGGGGCCGCTGCCGATATTGAACAGGCCGCTAACCTGGGTGCCCGTAATTTCGCCTTCCACGAAGTTGCCGAAGCCGGCGACTTGCACGCCGGTGACGTTCTGCGTGATGTGGTTGACGAAGCCGCCGATCTCCATGCCTTCCACCCCGCCGTTGGTGCCCCACAACAGGTTGAAGGAGAAGTTATTGGTCATCTCGTCGCTGCGTTCGGCGTTGGTGCCGATATAGGGCAGCAGCGATACCTGGGCCAGGCGCCGGTACGTTTCGAGTTTTTTGCCGGCCGCTACTTCCGCTTCGGTGGGCAGCCGGAATTTCTCCAGGTCCCATTCCCTTACGAAGCTGCCGCCGGATTGTACGTGCAACTCAGGGCGCCCGATCGGTTCCAAGGGTGGGCCGAAGGTAATTCGCGTATCCCGGGGGCGCGGTTCGATCAGCGGCGCCGGCTCTACAGGCGTCGGTCGCTGTCCGATACCCGGCGGTTGCTTCTTCGGATCCGCTTTGAGGACGATATTGCCGCTGACGTCGACGTAGACGATGGGCGTGTTTGCGAATAACTGGTCAAGCGCCTCGCGCAGCTCGATCTCCTCGCCGTCTACGCTGGCCCGTTCGTGAACAGGCACAAAATCACTGCTGTAGATAAACCGAACGGCGTACTTCCGGCTGATGTCGATCAGGATCAGGTCGATCGGTTCGTTGTCATAGTGCAGGGAAACCTGCCGGCTCAGCGATTGCGCACTTAGCGTCGCCAGCCCCGTAAAAAGCAGCAATAACAACCAACCGGCTTTTTTCATTTCACCTAGTTTGTAACAATCAATCTCTCTTATTATCAACAAATTAGCAATGACATTAATCACTCGACGGGCGGCAGCCGGCGCCTGAGATGCGATAGGCCTCGTCCGTTTTTTCAATGGTCAGGTTCATGGCGATCTCCATGGTCATCAGTACGTCCTCCAGTTGGGGATCGTCGTAAGGCCCGCTGAAGCGACAATGGCGAATGGCTTCGTTCTCCAGTTCGAACTGCACGTCGAAGTAACGCTCCAGTACCCGCAGCACTTCCGACAACGGCGTATCGTTGAAGGAAAGCCGCTGTTCGCGCCAGGCCGTAGCGTTGGAAAGCTGTTCGGCCGGCGCCACCGTCTTTTCCTTTTTGT
This sequence comes from uncultured Saprospiraceae bacterium, assembly GCA_964419545.1. Taxonomy (GTDB): domain Bacteria; phylum Bacteroidota; class Bacteroidia; order Chitinophagales; family Saprospiraceae; genus CAYQQU01. The sequence goes on from CAYQQU010000043.1 coordinate 14,402, forward strand.
CGTAAACCCCCGACATGCCAGGCGTAAGCAGCAGGGGCTCTGCTTTCTTCTTTTGCGGCGTCAGGGCTACTTTGCCCGTTTTTACGGTGACTTCTATGCGCGATTCGGCCGGATAGGCCCGCACGTTGAAGCTGGTGCCGAGTACTTCGGCCCTGGCCGGCCCGCTGCGCACCACGAAGGGGTTGCCGTCCCGGTGCGCCACTTCAAAAAAAGCTTCCCCGTCGAGTTCGACTACCCGGGCAGCGAAAGCCTCGGGATATTGCAAGGTGGAGTTTTCGTTCAGCCACACTTCGCTACCGTCGGGCAGTTCCACGCTGGTGGTTTCGTCGGGGCCGGTCGCGACGATCGCCATCGGCGCCTCCGCCGGTCCTTCCCACCAGAAATAACCGGCCAGCAGGGCCAGCAAGACGGCCGCCGCGATCCGCAGGAAGGGGCGCCGCCAAAGGCTGACGACTCGGCCGTCCCTGGAAGGCGGCTCCGCTGTTTCGTCCGACAATCGCGCTTCGATATTGGCCCAGGCCGCCTCTTTGTCGGCCGCGAAGGGTTCGTCATAATTACCGGAAACCGCCCACAGCTGGATCAGTTCCTCGAAGTACGCCCGGTTGTCAGCGCTCTTCGCCACCCATTCCATCAATGCGGCTTTTTCGGAGGGCGACAGTCCGCCCGCCAGATACTTACCGATCCATTCCAGCACCTTTGACTCATTCATTGTTCATCCGTTTCCGCTTATAGGATGACGCATCCCCGGTTTACCCCCTATCGGGGCGGGATTTTTTTTTGCATTCCACTTTTGGAAAAAACAGAGAAAGGAACACGGCAGGTCTTGCCGCAAAGCGCCCCGTCCGATCACCCCCAAAGCGCGATCATCCCGCACAAGAGGCCGACCAGCGAAGGGGCCAGGTAGGTGCGCAGCCGCTCGCGCAGGTGTTTGAGGGCTTTGCCCATTTGGTTTTCGACCGTTTTTACGGAGATCCCCATCTGATCGGCGATCTCGTTATACGTGAGCTCTTCGAAACGGCTGAGCTGGAAGACGGTGCGGCAGCGTGGCGGCAGCTCGTCGATGGCCGTGCGGATGCTGTCTTCGAGCTCGGTATGGAGGAAGGCTTCTTCGACATTATCGCCCGTATCGGCGGGTATTTCGCTTTCCTCTTCGAAATAGCGTTGCCGGCGCAGGAAAGCCAGGGCTTCGTTGACGGCCATGCGGCGGAGGTAGGCGGGCAGGTTGCTGTTCACCTGGATCTGGTTGCGCTTTTCCCAAAACCGGATGAATACTTCCTGGGCGAGGTCTTCCACGGTGCCGGGATCCTGGACGAGGCGACGGATGGTCTGGCAGACCATCAGGTAGTAAGCATCGAAAAGCTCGCGCAAGGCCTCTTTGCGGCCGGCTTCCAGATGCGCCAGAATAATGCTTTGTTTTTCGTCGGTCATGACACGAGGTTCCAGGCAAAAATACGTCCCAACTGTTCGCAAGATTAAAGATAATGGAAGTTGGAATAAAATGCCTTCGACGGAAGCGAGATATTGTTCGACCGGGGTGGCGGGCGGAGGAAGTTTACAGTGGCGGCTTTATGTGGTCCGCTACCTTACTTCATCCGGGGCCGGCGCCGCTTGCTCTTGCCGCCCTGGACGTTACCGCGGAAGCCGGCGCGGTTGGCGGCTTTGAGCTGCCCGCGGTTCTGGAGGGCCTTTTCGAGCTGCGCCAGTTGTTCCTTGACGGCCGGTTCGGTGACCTTGAGCTTTTTGGCGGTGCGGAAGTGGTTCTGGGCCTGTTGCCATTTGCCTTTGCTGGCGGCGATATTGGCGAGCTGCAGTTCCAGCATGGCCTTTTCATTATCGGTAGGGATGTTGACCTCCTGGGCTTTTTTCAGCCACATTTCGCCCTCGTCCGTCTTGCGCTGACCGACGGCGATGGTGCCTTTCATCATATAGTAATAGGCCCGGTTGGTGGCGTAGAGAAGGCGGGGCGAAAGGGTGAGGTTCAGCCGCTTTTCGGCCTCGTCGAAGCGGCTTTCCTGCACCATTTGGGCGGCCGACTGAACGGTGCCGAGCAGGATATAGCCCACCAGCAGGATGATGCCGATCAGGATAAAGGGCAGGGCGTACCAGAAGCCGAAGCCTTTCACGAAACTGAGCACGATGCCGCCGACCAGGGTCAGGCCGATCAGGGCGAATCGCAGGTAGATATTGATATTGAACATAAGTTAACGTCGAATTGGATCAAGTGCAAAAGTAGGGAAAAGTTGGCAGCTTTTTGCGTCACGACAAGCGTGCGAGGGCGGCTTCCATCTCTTTTACCTTTTCTTTGAGCATGAGGTCGTCGGTAGGGACGGCCCGGGTGGCTTCCAGCCGGCGGCGCGCCTCCTCGTAGCGCTGTTGCACGAAAGCGATATGCGCCAGGTTGAGGTGCGCCAGGGCGGCATCTTTGTCGCGGCTCAGCCCCAGGTCCAGGCTTTGCTGCAGGCCGGCTTCTCCTTCGCCCAGCTCTTTGCGCTGCAGGTGCAACAGCCCTTTGGTAAAATAATAGTACGCCCGGTTGCGCCGGATCAGCCAGTCGGGGCGCCGCACCGACCGCAGCAGGCGGTCGGCTTCCTCGGTATAGCCGCGGCTCAGCATGCGGAACGCCAGCCATACGGGACCGAACGCAAAATAGGTGATCAGCAGCAGGGCCGCCCCGGCATAGAGGTACCAGGCGCTGCGCCACCCCAGTTGCACGTGCAGCAGAATGCCCAGGCCCAGAAACAAAAAGATCAATACAAATCGGATGCGGGTATAAAGCATGGGGCGAAAATACGCGTTTTTAAGCAGTCGTCCGACCAAACGGATGGTGTCTTTGTGAACGGCGCCCGCCTCTTCGGGGATAAGGAATAGCGGAACAACTCACGCGTCTTTTCCCGTCACCCGCTTCACCAGCGTATTCAACAAAAGCAAAATACTCACAAATAGCGCGATTCGCGCCACCAGGTCTCCGTAGCGCACGTAGAGCGTGATCTCGTCATTGAACCGGATCGTAGCGCGAATGGCCACGGGTTCGTCGTATTGCGTGGGCTGAAAGATGTCGCCGCGCTGATTGAGGAAAGCCGAGATGCCCGTATTGGCCGAGCGGGCCACGGCTCGTCGCGTCTCGATGGCGCGCAGGCTGGCAAAGTAGAGGTGCTGGCGGTGGCCCGCCGTGTTATCCCACCATCCGTCATTCGTCATGATGAAGATGGCGTCAGCGCCTTTGCGGATGTAGCCGGCGTGGTATTCACCGAAGACCGACTCGTAGCAGATCACCGGCGCCACCTCGCCCACCGGGCTCGACAGTACGCTGCGTTCGGACTGGGTGGCCACTCCGGCTACCGTGCCCTCCAGGCGGTCGATGACGGGCTTGAAAAAGAAGAAAAGCTGAGGATAGGGAAAGATCTCGGGCCCCGGCACCAGTTTCGATTTTTTATAGAACGGCACCGCCTCTTCGCCGATAGTGATCTGAATGGCGGCGTTGTAGATCTCGTAGTAGATGGTGCGCCCGTCGCGCGTCTGGCGCTCGCGGGTGGCGCGGCTTTTCGGATAGCCCGGCTCGTAATCGTAGTAGGCCTCGATGCCGGTGACGATCTTCAGCCCGGGATAATCGGCAAAGTATTCGCGGATGCGCCGGATCACCGGATAACTATTGATGCGCTTTCGGTTGACAAAGCCGAAGGCCGTCTCCGGAAAGACGACGTATTCCGTGTTTTCCGTGACCTTTTCTCCGGCCAATTTGAGGAAGCGCTCTATCTGTTCTGCTTCCGAGATGGAAAACTTTTCGTAATGCGGCTCCATATTGGGCTGCACTACCACCACTTCCAGGCCGGGGCCTTTTTCTTCGTGGGAAAAATAGAGCCAGAGAGAAAAGCCGACGGGCAGCAGCACCCAGGCCGACAGGCGCAGGAAGGGCGACCAGGGCCAGCCTCCTTTTTTGCGCCAGGCGTCGTATAGGTGCAGGGCCAGCACGTTGCCCGCCAGGGCCCAGACAGAGCCGCCCAGGTGGCCGGTGTACTCGTACCATTGCACGACGGCGGGATATTCAGCGAAGCTGTTGCCCAGCGTGAGCCACGGCCAGGTGAGTTCCCACTGCATGTGCACGTATTCGAAAACGAGCCAGTAGGCGACGAAAGCCGCATAGCCCAGGCGCGGCAGCACCTGTCGCGTCTGGTGGAACAGCAAAAAAGGGATGGTCATGATGGCCGAATTCATCAGAATGGCCACAATGCCGGCCACCAGCGCCGTATTCGCCACCCAGTAGGTCGTAATGATATTCCAGGTGACGAAAGTATGGTAGCTGTACTTGAAAACCTGCCAGCGGGCCGCCCCCTGCCGTTGCTCGGATATCTCGCGCTCCGCCATCAGCAAAGGGACGAAGCCCACGAACATGAGCAGCGGGAAAGGGATCAGGTCTGGAAAGCCGACCGCCAGCAGCAGTCCCGAAAGGGTCGACAGCCCCAGCAAGCGCTTGTTTTGCGGAAGCCTGGAAAAACGATCGCTGAGCGCCAGGATCAGCAGGGCCCAGGCCGCCGAAAAAAGCACCAGGGGCCGGTATCCCCAGAGCAACTGCGCATCACTGCGCTGGTCCATATTGTAGGCCACCGCAAGGACAATCAGCCCCAAACCGATGAGCAAGGGTATTTTGACAGATCGTTTCAAACCAGTATCGCTTGTTTTTTCACAAGTTTAGAAAATATAGCCGACAGTTGCGGGGGCTTAACTTTTTGTTGACGGTTGTCGGGGAGCGCCCCTATCTCACCGTACGGTGAAGCCGTTGCCGAAGCCGGCTTCGGGGCTCACGAACACCAGCTTGCCCTCGCTGTCTTCCGCCATCAGGATCATGCCCTGGCTCTCGATGCCGCGCAGCTTGCGGGGCGCCAGGTTGGCGACCAGCACCACGGGCTGGCCGATGATCTTTTCGGGATCGTAAAATTTGGCGATGCCCGAAACGACGGTTCGCTCTTCCATTCCCAGATCGACCGTCAGTTTCAACAGCTTATCGGCTTTTTTGACCTTTTCGGCGGCGATGATGGTCCCGGTGCGCAGGTCGATTTTGGTGAAATCGTCGAATGGGATCTCAGGTTTGAACGGCTCGCGCTCGACGCCTTTTTCGGCAGCCAGGATGGCGGCCAGCTTTTCGCGCTGCCGGTCGACGATCTCCTGCCGGCTCGGGTCTTTGCGGTCGTTGATCTTGGCGAAAAGGATGGCGGGTTCGCCGATACGGTGACCGGAAGGCGCAGGCGCTTCGCCGCGGTTCAGCTTTTCCAGCAATTCCTCCAATGCGCCGCCGGTGACGGGCGGCAGCCCCAGCAGCTTGCGCATGCGCGGCGAGGTGAAAGGGATAAAAGGCTCAACGATCACACTGAGGATCGCCAGCACCTGCAGGCTGACGAACATACACGCCCTGATCTTGGGGCTGTCGGGCTCCGTTTTATACAACGCCCAGGGCGCTTGCTCCTGCAAGTAGGAATTGCCCCAGCTCGATATTTCGAGTACGTCCAGCGCGGCCGCTTTAAAACTGAACGCTTCCAAGTTGTTGCACAGCCGCTGCATGGTTTCGCGCACCTCGAACAGCACCTCCGGCCAATCGAGGTCCACCTCGGGAACGAGTCCGTCGAAGTATTTATGCGTCAGGACGACCACCCGGTTGGCGAAATTGCCGAGGTTATCCGCCAGTTCTTTGTCGTGGAAGTCGACGAAATCGTCCCATTTGAAGTCGCTGTCGCGGTTTTCCGGCATATTGCGGATGAGGGCGTAGCGCAAGGCGTCTTCTTTGTTGGGAAAATCCTTGAACGCCTCCAGATACTGGTGCTGTTCGATGCCCCAGCCCCGCGATTTGGAGAATTTCTGCCCCTCGAAATTGAGGAACTGGTTGGCGGGCACGTTGACCGGCAGGTTGTAGTCGCCGTGGGCTTTGAGCATCGCCGGAAAGACGATACAGTGGAAGACGATATTGTCTTTGCCGATGAAGTGGATCAGCTGCGTCTCTTCGCCGCCCTTCCAGTAGGTCTCCCAGTCTTTGCCGTGCACTTCGGCCCACTGGCGGGTGGAAGAGATGTAGCCGATGGGGGCGTCGAACCAGACGTAGAGCACCTTGCCCTCCGCCCCATCCAGCGGCACGGGGATGCCCCAGTCGAGGTCGCGCGTGATCGAGCGGGGTTGCAGGCCGTTGTCCAGCCAGCTGAGGCATTGTCCCAACACGTGGTTTCGCCAGGTTTTGGGGTTGTGGTGTTGCCGGCCGTCGAGCACGCCTTTTTGAATCCATTCGCGCAGCCAGCTTTCGTGCTGATCCAGCCGGAAATACCAGTGTTTGGTCTTTTTCAGCATCGGTTTTTTGCCGCTCAGGGTAGACACCGGGTTGATCAGCTCCAGGGGCGACAGGTCGGAGCCGCAGTTTTCGCACTGATCGCCGAAAGCTTCTTCGAAGCCGCAGCGCGGGCAGGTCCCCTTGATATAGCGGTCGGCCAGAAACTGTTCGTATTGCTCATCGTAGTATTGCTCGACCTCCTGGACGAGGAACTGATCGCCCTGCTCGTACAGTTCCAGAAAGAACTGCTGGGACGTTTCGTGGTGCAGCGGCGCGCTGGTGCGGTGGTAATAGTCGAAAGCAATGCCCAGCCGCTCGAAGCTTTCTTTATTCAGAAAGTGGTATTTATCGATAATTTCCTGGGGGGAGATCCCTTCCTTCTTCGCCCGCATGGTGATGGCGGCGCCGTTCTCGTCGGAGCCGCAGACCCACACCACGTCACGCCCCCGCAGGCGCAGGTAGCGCACGTAAATGTCGGCGGGCAGGTAAGCGCCGGCCAGGTGCCCCAGGTGCGAAGGGCCGTTGGCGTACGGCAGGGCGGAAGTAACGAGGTACCTTTTCGGTTCGGTCATGGTAATTTTTTTTGACAAGCGCGAATATACAGCGCAAGGTTAACAACAAAAGGGCATCCTACCATAAAAAGGCCGCAACACCTGGATGAAAACAGCTGATCGCAGCGCTGGCCGAAAACGCCCGGTCCGCGCAGCAATCCGGCAGCGCCGGCGGGAAATGATCCGCGCCCGGCCGGCGCAAATCCCGATACGATCGCCGTAAGCCGGGGCGGCCCCCGCAAAAATTTTCTTAATTTTTTCTTAATTTCACGGTGTTACCAATACAATAAGGCTCAGAAAAGTTTCGTTTTTTAGCCAATTGTTACCGAGAATGAAAATTTCGGCCCTGCGCCGTCAAAGATCATAACTGGGGTTTAGTTTTTTGGAGAGTGCAGCAGCTTAGGCTGCTGTGCTTTTCTTTTTTTGGGAATTTCCTAACTTGGCCCGGCAAAGAGCAAGCCACTTAACCAGGTTAGGAGCCATGCACATCAAACCGTTTCAGGCCATTTATCTGCGGCAGGAATTTATTACCTCCGCCGAATCCTTCTTCACTTCCGTCAAAGAAGAGTACAACGATTATTTTCAGAGCGGGTTCTTTGCACAGGCCGGGCACGAGGCGTTTTACATTTATCAGATCCAGACTCCCCGCCGCTATTATACCGGCCTGGTGGCTTGCGTCGACATTCGCGACTACCTGGAAGGCCACATCCGCAAGCACGAACACACCCTGCCGGAACAGGAACAGAAACAAATGCAGCTGCTGCTGCGCCGCAGAGCCGCCGTCAAACCCATCCTCCTCGCCTACCCGCAGGTGGAACGCATCGATCGTTGGATCCGGCAGTTTACGGAGCGCCATTCCCCGTTCATGTCCATCAGCTTCAACGGGAAGCGGCAAACGCACTGCTTCTGGGAAGTGCGCGACGCGGAGCGCATCGCTCAACTGCAGGAACTTTTTAACTGCGAAGTCGCCAAAACGTATATTGCCGACGGCCACCACCGCAGCTCTACCCTCGCCATGATGCACGAGCGCCACCTCGGCGACCGGACGCACGAGGACTACAGCCGCCTCTTTTGCGCCCTTTTTCCGTCCAATGAGCTCGAGGTGCTGGAGTTTAACCGCGTCGTGGAAGTACTGGACGAATGCTCGCCTACCTGGTTTATGGCGCGTATCGCGCAGCTCTTCGACATCGAGATCCTCTCCGCTCCCGAAAAGCCCCACGCCAAACACGAAGTGGTGATGCTGATCAACCGCGAATGGTACCGGCTGCGCTGGAAAGCCCATGTCCTGGAAGAGTTTCGCGACCAGCCGGTCGTCCTCGACACCATCATGCTCAACGAGAAAGTGCTGAAGGAGATCCTGAATATCCAGGACGAACGCACCGACGGGCGCGTCGACTACGTAGAAGGGCCCCTCGGCCTCGACGGGCTGCGCCGCAAGACGGTGCGCGGCGAGAGCCATATCGGGTTCTGCCTCTATCCCATCTCCCTGGATGACCTGTTCAAACTGGCCGACGCCGGGCGGGTGCTGCCGCCCAAATCGACCTGGTTCGAACCGCGCATGAAGAACGGGCTGATCGTACAGGGACTGGAAAATAGGAAAATGGAAATGTAAAGTTAATTTTGCAGACCGGACAACCTGTAAAAAACCACCATCCAATGCGCAAGATAACCGCCGACATCGTCTACCCGATCCATTCCGAGCCTATTGAAAAAGGCGTGGTCATCATAGCCGCCGACGGGACCGTCGAAGCGGTCACCCCCCGCGAACAACACGACCCCGCCACGCTGGAAGAATACGCCGGCGTGCTGACCCCCGGCTTCATCAACGCCCACTGCCACCTCGAACTTTCGCATATGAAAGGGGTAGCGCCCACCGGCGCCGGGCTCCTGCCTTTTTTGCAGACGGTGGTCAACTTCCGCGATATCCCGGAAGAAGAGATCTTTGCGGCGATCGACCGGGCCGATCAGGAGATGTACGATAACGGGATCGTCGCCGTGGGCGATATTTCCAATAAACTGGATACGGCCGCCTGCAAAGACCGCAGCGCGCTGCGTTATTATACCTTCGTGGAGATGTTCGACTTTCTGCAGGATAGCTGGGCCGAACGCACTTTTAATCAGTACAAAGCGGTTTATGACGGGCATAGCGCCAACGAGCGCAATCGCAAAAGCGGCGTCCCGCACGCTCCGTACACCGTCTCCCGGGAACTGTTTCGCCGCATCAACGAGCTGAACCCGGCCGGCGTCACCATCAGCATCCACAATCAGGAGACGGCCCACGAAAACGAGTTTTTCCTGACCAAAACGGGCGGCTTCCTGGAGTTTTTCCGCGCCTTCAATATCCCGATCGACAATTTTCAGGCCACCGGAGAAAACGCCATCCACTACGCCCTGGCGCACCTCGACCCGGACAACCGCACGCTCTTCGTCCACAATACCCTCTCGGGCCCGGAAGACATCGAAGCAGCGCACCGGTGGAGCGACCGCGTTTACTGGGCTACCTGCCCCAACGCCAACCTGTATATCGAGAACCGGCTGCCCAACTACCGGTACTTCCTGGACGCAAACGCCAGGATGACCATCGGCACGGACAGCCTGACTTCCAACTGGCAGCTTTCGACCCTGGAAGAGATGAAAACCATCGCGCGCTTCCAGAGTTATGTCCCCTTCCCCACTATCCTTCGCTGGGCGACCCTCAACGGCGCGGAAGCACTCGGGTTTGAGGACGAGTTGGGCAGCATCGAACCCGGCAAAAAGCCGGGCCTCAATCTCATCGATATGACTCCGGAGCAAGGGCTGCAACCGGAGACGAGGATGAAAAGGCTGGTTTAACCCCGATTATTCACGGGCTAATTAGTCCCCCCAACTTATTGCTTCATCAATTTCCCGGTCCTGCTGCCGTTCTCGCTTTCCACCCGGATGAGGTAGATGCCCGCCTTCAGCCCGCTGAGGTCCAAGCGGGCGGGGCTTGCCTGGGGCGTATACCGGCGGACGATACGTCCCTGGCTGTCCAGCAGCTGAACCTCTGCTTCGCGGGGAAGGTCGTCGACCCAGCAATGGTCGCCGGCCGGGTTGGGCGCCGGCTTCAGGTCGGACGCGGCGGCTGTCAGCGCCTCGTCGGTATCCACTTCCAGATCCTGGTAGGCGCTGAAGAAGAGGATGGTGAAGGCGACCGCCGGGTCGACGCAGCCGCCGTGGTCGGCATCCGGATCGATATTGACTGCGTCCAGGTCGACGGCGCCGTTGAGGTTGAGCACGGAATCGGCAACTACGCCATTGCGGTAGTACACCTGATCGTCGGCCTCGCAATACACGATGCGCGTAGGCGCCTGGGGCGCCCAGTCCAGCAGGTCGTTATCCGCCAGCGCCTGGCTCACCGGATGATCGGGCTGGTTGAGGATGGCGTCGTAGATGCTGTCCTGCAGCATATGCCGGGCCAATGGCGCGCCGTAGTCCTGCGTCAGGCGACTGATCATCTGGCTCGACAACAAGAAAAGGTCGATCTCTTCCGCACCGAACTCATCGACCCAGCCTGCGTAGGGCGCCACAAAAAATTCGTCGGCTTCGTAGTCGAAATAATCGTACACGCGGCGGAAAGAAAGAAAAACGTTACCGAGGTAGCCCGGAAAATTATAAGGCATATCGCGGATGGTAAAATCCACCATTTCCTTGGATATGCTGTAGGGCCCCGAGAGGTGGGCGGTGGCCGTCACCGGGAATTCGTCCGTAAAATCAGCCTCCAGGTAACGTTGCAGGGCCGCCGAGGCGTGCCCCCCCTGCGAATAGCCGGTAATGAAAAGCTGATCGTTGAGCAGGATGCCGTTATCCGCGCAGTATTCCCGGACCGCCCGCAGCATGTCGGCAGCCGCCCAGGCTTCCGAATCCGCATGTACGTAGGGATGGTTGCCCGGCGAGTCGCCCAATCCGATATAATCGGCGGCGGAGCTCGCATACCCCAGGCCGGCAAAGACCTCGGCGAGTTCGTAGCCGCCCGCCAGGTTGGAGGGCACGTCGTTGCGGGAAACCACGGTGCCGTGCTGATACGCCAGCAAAGGGAAGATCAGGCCGTTGACGTCGGGCACCACCAAGAGGCCCGAGGCAGTATCGGGTTGTCCTTCAGGACTTACGGTTTCGTATACGATCTTGTAGCGGTTGACTCCGTACTGCATGTTGTCGCCGTACTTGATCTTCATCACCTGGAGGCTGCGTGAGCCGCGGGGGATCACCTCGATCAGTTGCTGCGCGTTCAGGCCGATGGTCGTCAGCACAAAGGTTGAAAGCAATAACAGGAGGCGGGTAGATTTTTTCATCATTTCACTTTTAGCTTTTGCAATGAATGGAAATTTCGCTGTTTTGCAAAAAGCTGGTTCCCGAATAAACTATTTCAGCTTTTCGGAAAGTACAGCTTTCTCTCTGGAAAAATCCAAAAAACCAAACTTTTGTTCAAGCGCGACCATTTTCCCCAGCTGGCTGGTCACGAATTGCTGATGTTGAGGCGTATCGGGATGGAGGGGCCGGTGGTGGGCGGCGGCAACGACCTTTTCTATTGTCGCCATTAACTCCAGGGTATCCTGCCGGAAAAAGGTCTCAGCAAAATGGCGCCAGATATAGGCAATTGCCTGCTCATTGGGATGGGCGAGGTCCGGAGCGTAAAAGCGATAGTCGCGCAAATCGTCCAGCAGCAATTCGTAGGAGGGGAAGTAGTACAAAAAATCGAAAGCTTCGCACAGTTCCGCGATCGCCAGGAGCAGCGTCGCTTTGCTGCGCTGGTTTTCAATCAGGCCGTCCCGCAGGTGTCGCACCGGGCTGACCGTGGCGATGACGCGCAGATCCGGGTGATTGCGATGCAGCTCCTCCAGGATGGGCGCCAGCCGGTAGACGATCTCCGCTACCCGCAGCCGGCGCCGGCGGAAAGCCGCCCCCGGCAGCTTATGACAATTGGCCACCACTTCGCCCGTTTCTTTCCATTCAAATACATGCGCCGTGCCGAAGGTAAGCATCATCCGGGTAGCGGTCGGCAGAAAATCCCGCGCCGCCCCGAAAGCTGCATGGATGCCGCTGAGGGCCGCGTCCCGGTCGGGATGCGAAAAGCGACCGTGGTGGGCGAAGCTGTGCCAGAGGCCCTGGTGTTCGAAAAGCTTCGAGGCGGTGAACGGCTCGCCGGAACGGAGGCGCTCCAGCGCCTGTGCGATGGAGACCGGGTTGTACAGGATACCGAAGGGGTTCAGCTGCGTCGCAAATTTGCGGTCTTCCAGGCGAAGACCGATATGCTCGGCGAAGCAGGACCCCAGGCAAAAGATAGGATCGGTATATTGAATGACAAAAGAAGGAAGCGGCGGCTTCAGCTCGGTTCGGAACTTCATGAAACTTTTTTTATTCTTGCTCGGTTATGCATTTCCAAAAAAGGGGTTCAGATTACAAAAATCTGATAGATCTTGCTAACTTCCCTCACCAAAACCAATTAAATGGGGCTTTTCGACCGCCTTTTCGGAAATTCCACTAAAACCGTTCCCCAACCCGACATTCGCTTCGGACGGTACAGCGATTCCTATAAAGAAATGGATAAAAACGAAGTATGGGAAAAGGCGATCCTCAAATTTGATGAAGAAGATTTTCTGGAAGCTTACCGGCTGTTTTTCCATTACCTGCGCGACGAGCAGGAGGACAACGTCAAATGCTGGGACGTAGAATCGGGCATCCGCTTTGAATTCTACCAGGGTTCCAAAAAAATAACCGGCTTCGCCAATACGAAAAAACTCATGGCCGAAGCCAAAATCGCCAAAACCAAGGAAACCAACGTCGGCTTCCTGCGTCGCCTCATCGAGCACAACTACAGCCTGCAATACAGCCGCTTCGCCCTCGACGAAGACAACAACATCACCATCGTCTTCGACACCTATACCCTCGACGGTTCGCCGTACAAACTGTACTCCGCTCTGCGGGAAGTAGCTACGCACGCCGATAAGCAGGACGACCTCCTGCTCGACGAGTTTAAGGTGCTCGATCCCGTCGACACATCCCACCTGCGCGAACTGGCGCCCGATGAAAAGAAAGCCAAGTACAACTTCATCGAACGCCAGATCAAAACCGTGCTCAACGAGATCGAGAACGGTACGCTGGACCGCGAGCAGTACCCCGGCGGCATGGCGTACCTGTTGCTCAACCTGATCTACAAGCTCGACTACCTCATCAAGCCGGAGGGGTATATGATGGAAACCCTCGAGCGCATTCACCGCCTGTATTTTGCCAAAGACGATAAAACGACGGTCCAGAAAAACCAGCAACTCTGCCGGGAGCTGCAAACACTACTCGACCGGCCCCGCGAGGATTTTTTCAAGGAAATGTATCAGGTCACACATACGTTCGGCATCACTACCCCCGTCAACCACGACCGCCTGGTGAGCTTCATCGACGGCGAGCTGGGCAATATGGACTGGTACGCCGAAAACGGATATCAGGCGGTGGCGCTGGCCATCCCCGGTTACATCGTCGGGTATTGTCAGTTTAATTACGCCTTGCCCGGCCCCGATCGCGACCTGCTTCACCTGTACTTCCAGATCTTCGAGGCCTACTATTTCCGATCGCTGAGCTTTACCAATCACTATTTCGACGAGCAGAAGCAACAGCTGAACAAACGCGCGATCCGCCGCGCCATCGAGCAGATCGCCGACCGGTACGCCTCCGAATACCCCCGGCTCAAGCCGGCCGCCAACCTGCTGGATTTCAGCTCGCTTCCGACTTTTGCCCGCTCCTACCTGACCATGGTGCGAAACCTCGACCTGTCGCCGGTCTAACCCGGATTAACTTTTCTCCCCTCTCAAACGTTAAATTTTTAACTTTTCACTCAATCCCTTTCTATGGGCTTAACTACCGAAACCATCTGGACCCACCTCGCAGCGGTCACCGACCCCGAAATACCGGTGCTCACGGTCACCGACATGGGCATCATTCGCGACGTTAAGATCCACGAAGACGAAACCGTGGAAGTCGTCATCACGCCAACCTATTCGGGCTGCCCGGCCATGAACACCATCGAAGTCAACATCCGGGCCGTGCTTCAGGAGCAAGGGTACGACAAAGTGCAGGTGACCACGGTGCTGCGGCCGGCCTGGACGACCGACTGGCTTTCCGAAGAAGGGAAGCGGAAGCTCAAGGCTTACGGCATCGCGCCGCCTCAGGGCAGCAGCGTCGACAAGCGGGCCCTTTTCTCGGAAGAGACGAACATCGAGTGCCCCCATTGCGGCGCCACCGATACGCGCATGGTCAGCCAGTTCGGGTCGACGGCCTGCAAAGCGCTTTACCAGTGCAACGAATGCCGCGAACCCTTCGATTACTTCAAGTGTCACTGATCATTTCGCTATCTTTGCCCAAAAGTCAGCGCCACTATGGAAAGTATCCTTTTTGAGAAAGACACCGGCGTCGCCAAGCTCACGCTCAACCGCCCCGACGTTTTCAACAGCTTCAACCAGGAAATGGCCAAACTACTGCAAGGCTACCTCGACCAATGCAAAGAAGACGAAGAGGTGCGGGCCCTGCTGCTCACCGGCGCCGGGAAAGCCTTCTGCGCCGGGCAGGACCTGCAGGAAGTGACGGACGAAGAAGCCCCGCCCATCGACAATATCGTAGGGAAATCTTACAATCCCATCGTCAAAAAGATCCGGGAAATCGAAAAGCCGGTCGTCTGCGCCGTCAACGGCGTCGCCGCCGGCGCCGGCGCCAATATCGCGATCGCCTGCGATATTACGGTCGCGGCTGCTTCGGCGACCTTCGTTCAGGCTTTTTCCAGGATCGGCCTCGTCCCCGACAGCGGAGGCACCTATTTTCTGCCGCGCATGGTGGGCCGTCAGCGCGCCGCCGCCCTCATGATGCTCAGCGATAAGCTTTCCGCCGAAGAAGCGGTAGCAATCGGCCTGATCTTCAAAACCTTCCCCGACGACACCTTCGCCGATGAAGCGATGCAGCTGGCCAAAACCCTGGCCCAGATGCCGACCGTAGGGCTGGGCCTCACCAAGCGCGCCCTGAACTACTCGCTGACCAACGACCTGGAAACCCAACTCGCTATCGAGGAACAACTGCAGTCTTTTGCCGCCAATACCGAGGATTACAAAGAAGGAGTGGCGGCTTTTCTGGAGAAGCGGAAACCGGTTTTTAAGGGGAAATAAACAGGGCCGTGGGAAAATGGGCTGATCCTTCTATTTTGGCACGCTAGAAGTGGCGGCGCGGTGGTCCATGCACTTGAACCTGGTGCTGCTTATGAGCAAGCGCTTTGCTTTGCAAGGGGGAGCCTACTCTTTTTCCTTCATCTGGGCGCGGACGTATTCCCCCACGGGTACGTCCTGGAAATACACTTCTTCGATCCGCGCTTCACCGCCCAGTACTTTCACCAGGGCGTAGGCATTGACCTTATCGTGGTTTTCGGGCCGGATGGTCAGGTCGCGGAAGGTCGATTCCGCGAGGGGCGCAATTTCGTCGTTGAGGTAATAATAACGCAGCGATTCCGGGGTCAGCAGGATCACCTCCTGGGTGTGGGTATCGGTATAGCTAACCGTCGTCCGGATGGCGATCCGGTTGAGCGGGGGTTCCTGGTGGATGCTATCCGGCCGGTAAAAGCCCAGCGAATCCGGGCGGAAAGTTACCCAGGCTACCTCCGAGTACTGAGGAGCCTCGTCGGCGTAGGGCGTCCGCCATTGGCCGTACCAAAGTTGAATGTAACGGCCCCGAAAAGCATCGTACGGGTCTACCGGCTCCAGGGCCAGCTTGAGGGGCGTTCCCAGGCGCAGGATGCGTTCCTGCTGCCGGATCATATTCCAGGGGAACCAGAGGTATACGGCCATAACGATAACGAAAAGGATGGTGCGCGCCAGCATGGTTCAGGGATTTTGGTGAACAGACGAAACAGTTGGCATAATCCTAATTTAAGACAATTTTGATATCTTTTACGCTCATCACCCCGCTCAATAGTCGACCGTTTTCCAGGCCGGGCCGTCCTGGTACAGCAATAGCGGCAGCCGGGTCGTATCTTTCAGGCGGAGGCGATAAGCCTGCCCCTCATTGAAAAAAGCGTAGTCGTCCGTCTCGTAGTCGGTGGCGCCCAGGCCGCGTCGCCACCACCAGTTGCCCCACTGCCGGAAGGTCACGACCAGCGTCCCGGCCTCGTCGCGTTCGACCGTGACGCCGTCGGACGCCCGGGTCATATTGTATTGGGCGACTTCCTGCAGCACGCCCCGGTAAGGCCGGCCTTTGACGTAGCGCAGGGCGTCGCGCAACCCGCCGTCAGCGCCGGAATAATCGCGAAAAAGGACGGCGCCCTGCAAGTTGTCGGGCAGGTTGAGGACATAGATCTCCGGTTCGTCGTAATAGTCGAACCGGTCCAGCAATGCGCGGTAGACGGTAGTCGCCTGAGCCCAGTAATCGTTGGTGCGCCAAAGCAATACGCCGGAGATGACGAGATAAGCCGCCAGTACGGTCAGCCCGACCGGCCGGTACGACCGGAATAAAAAAGCCGATATCGCCATTCCCCAGAAAGCGCTGAACAGGTAGCCGTAGCGATCGTTCTCGATATACTGCAAATAATTGAAATAGAGGGTAATTACCGGCAACAAGGCGGCCAGGCCGACCAACAGGAAAAACCCGGCGCAGCGGCCGGCGGGCGCCAGCTTTTTGAAAGACCGCCATCCCCACGTCAGCGCCGCCAGCGCCAGGGCGGTGAGGCCGTAAGCTACCGCCGGCCGGCCGATCAGCTGAAAGACCAGTTCTTTCTGCGGATGCGGCCAGTACCGGGCAAAAGCCAGGTATTTGACCAGGTACCGGAAAACGTTGCCCAGCATTTCCGGCCATACCAGACGCAGGTGTACTTCCGCGCCGTAATGCCCCACCCAGTCGCCCAGCATGAGGCGGCTGAGGCCGAAGAAAAAGGCAACCAGGAGCCATTGCGGCAAATGCAATCGCCGGAACGCCCCCGAAGGAAAATGCTGCTCGCTGCGCCGCCAAAAAAGCAGGAGGAACAGCTGCATCACCGGCGCCGCCAACGCCAGTTCAAATGAAAAGAGCCCGGCCAGCAAAAGCCCCTGTGCGCCCCACCAGTGTCCCGTACTTTGCGTTTCCAGCCATCGCACGCTATACCACAGGACGCCCAGCACCAGCGCCGTCGACAGCAAAAAGTTGAAACAAACCCGCCAGACCAGCACCTCGGAAGCATAGGGCGACAGTAAAAAAAGCAATGCTCCGCCCAGGGCCGGCTCAAACGCCCTTTTCACGCCAAAACGGGTCATCAGCCGCTCCCCCAGCCGGAACAACAGCCATCCGTTCAGGGCATGCATCGTCGTAAATACGAGGTGCCAGGGCCAGGGCGTCACTCCGAAGCCTTTGACAAACAGAAAAAGGAAGAGGTTGAGCAACGGCTGCAAGGAAGGAAAACCGAAACTATTCCATGCGCCCGCAATCGACTGCCCCTCGATGCGCATCAGCAAACCGGTGAAATCGGTGACAAAGCCGGCGTCGAAGGTATGCCGGTAAAAGAGGTGGACGAGCAATAAAAAGAGCGGAAAAACGAACCTTGCGGACAGGTTTTCCGATCCCTTTCCCGGCAAATGATCACGCAACTTCATCAGATTACAACTACAACCTGAAATTAAAGATTAGCCGGACGCCTACCAGGCAATTTCCCGTTTATCCCGGAAAAATTTGCCGGTATGCGCGAGGCCGGGCTCCGCGGCCAGCCAGACGGGCGTTTCGGCGCCTTTTTCAACCGGGCGGTTCGCCCCGCTGCCGCCCATATCGGTGCGCACCCAGCCGGGGCAGACGGCGTTGACGGTGACGCCCCGGCTGCGCAGGGCATGCGCCAGCTGCACGGTAATGGCGTTCATCGCCGTTTTGGAAATACTGTACACCGGCGCCCAGCTGCCCATGCCCTGGCAGATCGCTCCGGCTCCGCTCGACACATTGACTACCCGGCTGCCGGATACCAGCAGCGGAACGAAAGTGCGGGTAACGAACAGGGCGCCCAGGGCGTTGATGCGGATCGTGTCTTCAATTTGCTGCGCGGCCATAGACAGGAGGTCATCGCCCCGATCGAGCAAGACAGCCGCGTTATTGATCAGCACGTCCAGGCGGTCGGTCTGCCGCTTGACTTCCCGAAAAGCCGCGGCGATACTTTCCCCGTCCCCGACGTCCATTTGCACGAAAGAAACGCGGAGGCCCGCTTCCGCGAGCTGTCGGTGGGCGTGTTGGCCCCGTTCGGCGCTGCGTGCGCTGAGAAAAACGCGGTATCCTTCTTGGCCCAGCCGGCGGGCGACCTCGAAGCCGATGCCTTTATTGGCGCCGGTGATGAGCGCTGTTTTTTCCATAGTCTCGAATTTTGATCCAGCTCACGGTTTCGGCGCAATCGGATGGCGGACGTTCTCGACGGCGGGCGCGCCGATATAGATCAGCCGGCCTTCGTGCTTTCCTTCCCGTTGCAGTTCGATGCCCTCCCATTCGTCGCCGCAGTCGTTGTGCACCTGGCAGTTGTCGAGCACCAGGGTAGCGCCGGGTTTTACGGTTATTTTGGCGTTGCGGGGCAGAGAAACGCGGCAGCGGACGGTCAGGTGCGCATCGCGTTCCAGGGTGAGATGGCCTTCCAGATCTTTGGCGCCGTTCCACGTAACGGTATCGCGGATAAAGACGTGGCCCTCCTCTTTCAATTCGCACCAGGTCGGGACCAGGAATTTGCGCTGGCGGGACAAGATGTTGGCCATGCGTTGGTGTACTTTCCCGATCTGGCAGGGCGTCCAGGCGCCCTGGCTGTTGTTGTAGTCCATGAGGTTGTTGGAAGCCAGGCTGTCGCAGGGCGGAGGCCCGTACTGATCCCAGCAGCCGGGGTGGCGGGGCGTATCGTCGCAGCCGTCGTTGAAGGCCCAGGTATGGCCCAGCCCGAAAATATGGCCGACCTCGTGGTTGAACAGTCCTTTGAAAGTCCAGAAAGGGCTTTTGTTTTCGTAGACGCCCGACAGTTTGATCGCCTTTCCGAGCGCTACGCCCACGCCGTAGGCGTTGTAGGTCGGCGAAGCGATGCTGTCGGGGTGGTGGGGCATGATGAAAATATTCAGCACGGAGTCCAACTGTACGCCGTATTTCTCGATGACGCGGCGGTCGAAGAGGTTGGCGTTTTGGCCTTTGTGAACGTAGTAGTAGAGTTCGTCATCGAAATGGCTGTATACGCCTTTCTCACCCGGTCGGCCGGTGAGCACGTATTGGTAGCGCGGCGGCAGCACCGGCGTATCGTTGCCGGGGGGCAACAGCATCTTTTTGTTGCGGCCGATGGTCTCATTGGCGGTCTGCACCATTCCCCAGGCGAATTTTTCCGCTTCGCGCCCGTAGTAGTTGCTCGAACTGTCGGAGGAGTTCATAAAATGCACGTTGAGCCGGATGTATTTCACCGGCGTAGCGGCCAGGTTATTGGTATCGGGTGCGTAGGCGAGGGGATCGCGGCAGTCGTTCCTTCGTTTGTTAAAGGATTCGGACTGGTCGGAGTCCGGCTTCAGAACGAGGTCTTCGAAAGTAGCGAAGCGGGAAGTCAGCTGAGGCGTACATCCCCACAGGACGAAGCACAGGCACCAGCAGAGCGAAGCGATACGGTTCATTTTGCGGAAATTGGGTCGATCAAAGGAATAGCCAAAAATAACGCAAAAATCGGCGATCGCCACATCTTTGCGACAAGATCAGGCGCGGATGGCGTCACCACGAACCGCCGGCGCCGCCGCCGCCGAAGTCACCGCCGCCGAAACCGCCGAAGCCGCCGCCGTCAAATCCGCCGAAGCCACCGCCGCCGCCGGAGCCGCCGCCGCCCCAGCCGCCGAAGCTCCCGGGTCCGGGCAAGAAGATCCAGCCGCCGCCGCGCCGCCAGCCGCGCCGCCGGTCGTCGTAGCGTCCGCCGCCGTAATAGCCGCCGTCATCGTCATCACCGCCGAATCTGGAGAGGATGATGATCACGATCACCAGGAAGATCACGATACCCATAAAGGGGAAGCCGCGCCTGGAGCGTTTATCTTGCTGCTGTTGTTGTCCGGGAACGCCCTCGCCCTCGTATTCTCCCCGTCCCAGATCCATGATGGTGCTGGTCGCCCGGTCGAGCCCCTCGTAGTATTTGCCCTCCCGGAAGCTGGGGATGATGATCTGTTCGATGATGCGCTTGGAGAGTGCGTCGGGCAGGAAGCCTTCGGCGCCGTAGCCCGTTTGGATGCGCACCTCGCGGTCTTCCGTAGCGACGTAGATCAGTACGCCGTTGTCATTTTCTCCGCCGCCGATGCCCCAGGCGCGCGCCAGGCGGTTCGAATAGTCGAAGGCGTCTTCTCCCTGCAGGGAGGTTTCCGTGACGATGGCGATCTGAGTAGACGTTTCGTTGGCGTAGCGGTTGAGCTTGACGGTGAGCCTAACTTCTTCGTTGCGCCCGAGGATATCGGCGAAGTCGTTGACCAGCCGGTCGGTTTTAGCCGGCAGTTGTTTTTGCGCCGCCAGGGGGGTAGCCAGGAAGAGGAGAGAACAAAGGGACCAGAAAAAAATATGTTTCATGAATGATCGGTATAGGTACAAAATATTCGGATCGCCGGGCCCGGGTCAGCTGTAGGAGATGTCGTCCGGCAGTTCGTTGACATCGTCGTCCTGATAAGGAAAAAATTCCCTGAGTTTTTCGCCGACCTGTTCGACGGCCAGGCAGATACCTTCGCAGAACTCGCCCCTTCGGAAGTAGGCCTGCATGAGGTCGCGTTCCTCCTTCCAAAAATCGGGGCCGGTCACCTGATCGATGCCTTCGTCGCCAATGATGGCGAATTCTTTTCTTTTGACGGAAAGCAGAATCAGGACGCCGTTGCGGGCTTCGGTTTTGTGCATGCCCAGCTTGCGGAACAAGCGGGCCGCTTCCTCCAGGATATTGCGTTTGCTGTCGTTGTCGAGGTGCACCCGAATTTCTCCCGAAGTATTATTTTCGGCCGCCTGGATGGCTTCGATGATGCGTTTTTCTTCGTCGGGTTTAAAAAATTTTATCATAGCAAATCAACCGTATGGGGCCGCCCGGCGGCAGGGATGCGATCCGTGCGCGCCGGGATGCGGCCTTTTGACATTTTGCTCAGAATTCGACTTTCGGCGCGTCCTGAGCGCTGGCTTCCGCCTCGAACTGGGCTTTCTGGTCAAAACCGAAGATGCCGGCAAACAGGGCGCCCGGCATTTTGCGCACCTTTTTATTGTAGGCCGTAACCACGTCGTTGAACTTGTCGCGTTCCACTTTGATGCGGTTTTCGGTGCCTTCCAGCTGTGCCTGCAGCTCCAGGAAGCTCTGATTGGCTTTCAGTTCCGGGTAGCGTTCCGCGACGACCAGCAGGCGCCCCAGGGAAGAGGACAGGCCCGACTGGGCTTGCTGGAAGTTCTTGAGCTGTTCGGGCGTGATGTTGGCCGGATCGATGTTGACGCTGGTCGCTTTGGCGCGGGCCTCCACGACGTTCGTAAGTGTCTCCTTTTCGAAATTCGCCACGCCTTTGACCGTATTGACCAGGTTCGGGATCAGGTCGGCGCGACGCTGGTAAGCGCTTTGCACCTTACCCCAGGCATTTTCGACATCTTCCTCCATATCGACGAAGGAATTGTAGTTGTTGCAGCCGGCCATGAAGACGATCAAGCCCACGCCGACGAGCACCAGAGCAGTAACCAGTGATCTCATCAGTAGTATTGTTTTGTTTTGATTATAAAAGCTTTAGTCAATAATTAGTTGCATTTTTTCGGTCAACGGCCCGCTTTCAACGACGGAAGCGCTGCAGGGGTCGCCTACCCGTCGGAAGTATCGTTTCGCAGAAAATAGTCGAGCAATTGCTCCGCGCCGCGAAAAGAGGATTGCCGCCCGGCGAGCACTGCCGCTTCTATTTCCGACAGGTGCGCCTGCACGGCCGGATGTTCGTAGAACAACCGTCGCAGGCGGTGATCTATGGTTTCCCGCAGCCAGAAACGGGCCTGTTCCCGCCGCTGCCGGTGGAAATAACCGTTCTCGATGGTAAAACGCTGAAAGTCGAGGGCCAGTTGCCAGACCTCGTCGATTCCCATGCCGGACAGCGCGGAACAAATGACGACCTGCGGTTGCCAGCGGCTTTCTTTCGGCGGTAGCAGATGCAGGGCGTTGCGGTATTCCTGCCGGGCGCGTTTAGCCGGCTGCAGACGCTCCTCATCGGCTTTATTGACGGCGATGAGGTCGGCCATTTCCACGATCCCCCGCTTGATGCCCTGCAGCTCGTCGCCGGCCCCGGGTAAGAGCAGCAGCAGGAAAAAGTCGACCATGGAATGAACGGCCACTTCCGACTGTCCTACTCCGACGGTTTCCACGATGACGGCGCCGTAGCCGGCCGCTTCACACAGCAGGATGGTCTCCCGCGTTTTGCGGGCTACGCCGCCCAGCGAATCGCCCGCCGGCGACGGGCGGATAAAAGCCTGCTCACTGGCCGCCAGTTTGGGCATCCGGGTCTTGTCGCCCAGGATGCTGCCGCGGCTCACCTGGCTGGTGGGATCGATGGTCAGTACGGCCACCTTCCGCCCCTCCCCGATCAGTTGCCGGCCGAAAGCCTCGATGAAGGTGCTTTTCCCCACGCCGGGCGTCCCGGTAATGCCGATGCGCAAAGACTCGACGCGGTGCGGCAGACAAGCTTCGATCACCTGCTGCCCCAGGGCCTGATGCTCGGGACGCGTGCTCTCGATCAAGGTGATGGCCCGGCTCAGCACCACCCGGTCGCCACCGCGAATACCGGCCACGTAATCGGAAACCGACAATTGGCGGCGGCTCATTCGCCTGGGCAGCTGCGGGTTGAGGCTTCCGGGCGAAGTCTTCCCCGGTTTTACTTTGGGCTGGGTCCGGTCGGAAGGATGGGATTTGGACATGAGCGATTAATGGCGTTTCACAATTGTTAAAATCTTTAAGAAGCGCGGCGCCTAGTTTTAACACCTCAACAAATAAATTGATAATCAAACAATTAGAAGAAAAACAAAATTAACAATTTTCGTCCGAAAAGCTAAACTTTCTTTAAACCGACGGCCGGATTTGATTCATCCGCCCAGTGGTCCTTTCTTTGTTCTTGTCGGCCAGTCGAGCTTTTGGAACGCCAAAACTTGCCGGCGCTCCAGCCGCCTGCCTGTTCCGTTTCCCGAGGTAATCCCAGATAAAATAAGGCCAGGCGCGCCCCGGCCGAATGAAAACTTTTTTTCGACCTTTTAGGGGTAATTCCCTTTTCGCAGGTATAGAAGAGAGAAAGCAATTTTGTCAATTAAAAAAGTTTTGGACGTATGAAAAATTGGCACGTACTCTCTCTGTTTTTCTGCTCGCTCTTCTTCTATGCCTGCGACTCCCCGGAAGATGCTTGTGTGGGGGTCTACTGCAACCAAAACGGATTCTGCGAAGACGGATCCTGCGTTTGCGAAAAGGGCTGGACCGGTCCCTTTTGCGATCAGGAAGACCTCCCCGACACGATTTACCTGGAACGACTGGTTTTTACCAACGTCCCGCATGTGCGCGGCAGCCGCACCCCACTCGATCCGGAAAACGGCCCGGACCTCTACCTGGTTACGGAGAACGTCTACGGACAGGCGGGGTCGGAAAAAATTACCTGGCCCACTGAATACCCCAATGCCGACAGCACCGGTACTTATGTATTCGAATTCCCCGGCGGACTGGCCATCCCCAACTTGCTGTGGTTCACGCTGTACGACAAAGACGGCGGCCCCGACGACGAAAACGAATACGACGACCGGGTGCCGGTCTGCCATTCGGAGGTCTACCCACGCGGATTGCTGTACGATGAAGGCATTAAAGGAGAATATGTCTTTGATCTGGTCACTACCCTGGTGATCAACAACGAAACGGGCGAGATCTGGCGCCCCCGGCAGGCTACAGTGACCATGCACATCGACTGGGGCAGGTAGCCCCTTCCGACGCCTTTCTTCAGCAAAGGACTTTCCGAACGCTCCGGCCTTCGCCAAATGCCCCAAAAAGCCTCTTTTCCTTCATACGCGCCCGCCCCCTTCCTCGTTCGCAAAACGCGATAATGTAAAGAGGCAGTCAGAAGAAAACAGAAAAAAACTTCTAATTTGTGGATCAGTTCACTGTTTATCCTATCCGGCTACATTGAAAATCCGCAAATAAACAAAGCTCCGGTGACAAAAGAACTTTACCTGCTGGCTCTATTGATCGGAACAGCCCTTGGTCTTCCCGCCCAGATCTGCGATGGCAACCTCGGTGAGAATATCTTTGCCGAGGGCGATTTCGGTTCCGGGGCGGCCAACATTCTCGCCACCGACCCACAGATCGCTCCGGGATATCTCTACACCACTATCCCTCCCCCTAATGACGGCTGGTACCTGCTGACCAATGACATGACGCAATGGGCCAATAACTTCAATTGGCTGGAAATTTCGGATAATAGCGACGATCCCGACGGCTATATGATGGTGGTCAACGCCAGCTATACGCCCGGTCTTTTTTACGAACAGGAGGTGACCGGGTTGTGTGAAAATACCGAATACGTGTTCTCGGCCGACGTGTACAACCTGATCCCTCCCGGCAGCAACCTCATTCGTCCCAACGTTTCTTTCCTGATCGACGGAGAGGAAGTGTACAGCTCCGGAGATATCCCGGAGAACCGACAGTGGAACACTTACGGCTTCACTTTTTCCACCAATCCGGGACAAACTACTGTCACCCTTTCGCTGCGCAATAACGCGCCCGGCGGAACAGGTAACGACCTGGCGCTCGACAACATCACTTTCCGGCCGTGCGGGCCGGAAGCGTTGATCCTGCCCATGACCATCGCAAACATCTGCGAGGACGGATCGCCCATCGATCTGGAAGCCACCATTCTGGGCGATCAATACGACACGACCTACGTGCAGTGGCAGCAAAGTTTCAATGAAGGCCTCACCTGGTCGGATATCGAGGGCGAAACAGGCGCCGTTTACACCCATACCAACCTGTCCGCCGGATTTTACTTCTACCGCTACCTGCTGTCCAACAACCCTCAGAACTTACAGAACGCCAAATGCCGGGTCGTTTCCAACATCAAGGTCGTACACGTGGCGCCCAAGTTTTACGATATCGCCGATACGCTCTGCGCCGGGCTGAGCTACTCGTTCGGGGGCGCCGACCTCAAGGAGACCGGCGTTTATGTGGACAGCCTGATCTCCTCCATCGGCTGCGACAGCATCGTTACCCTCGACCTGACCATCGTTCCGGACGCCGGCATCATCGCCGACTTTTCCTACGAAGGCCCCAGGTGTTCCTACACCACCGACGGATACATCGCGCTCGACACCATCCGCAACGGCGCCCCGCCTTACGCCGTCTTTTTTGAAGGCGAACTGCTGCCCGGCGCTGCAAGCGTCAGCGACCTCAACAGCGGCGACTATTCCTTTCGGATCGAAGACCGCTTCGGTTGTGATCTCGATACCACGATCAACCTCATCAGCCAGGCCCCTTTCACCCTGGACCTGGGGACGAACCAGGTACTGGAACTGGGCGAAACCATGACTATCCGACCGGTGACCAACCTGCCGGCGATCGCCTACGACTGGTCGCCGCCCGGACTGATCGATTGCACAATGGATTGCTCCGTAGTGGAATGGACGCCGGCCCAGTCGGTCTCCTTATCCCTTACCGTGACTTCCGAGCAAGCGTGCTTAGCCACCGATTCCATTTTCGTCGAAGTGATCAAAACGAGAAACATCTACATCCCCAACGCTTTTTCGCCCAACTTCGACGGCGTCAACGATTATTTTACCATCTACGGCAGGGCGTCGGCTATTCAGCAGATCGATCAACTGGCGGTTTACGACCGCTGGGGCGGGCTCGTCTACGAAGGCAAAGGGCTGACGCCCGGCGCGCCGCTGACCGGCTGGGACGGCAGCGCAGGAGGAGCACCCCTGCCGGCGGGAGTCTATACCTACGTGGCGAGGGTGCGCTTCCTGGACGAGGTAGTGGTGGCGTATATCGGGGCCGTCAGTCTTGTGAGGTGAATCCGGAATCCCCCCGATTCGAAAAAACGGAAGAACAGCAGAACTGAAGCCCGGGTCAGTACTTTTCCAGCCGGCGGTTATGACGCATTACCCGGAAGAGTCCGCTCAGGACTTCCCGGGGGTTGCCGTAGGCGGCGCCCCGGCGGTGGTTGGCGGTCGCGATCCGCCAGATGAGCCGCCAGTGTTTGAGGATAGCGGCCAGACTGTTCCAGTAGCTGCCGTCGGGATCGTAGAGGTGGGTGGGCTCCGAGCAGATACCGTTCAGTTCGATGATGCTTAGGTTGCGGCCCGCTTTCAGGTCGGCGAGGCTGTTGCACTTCACGTCAAAGCGGCCGTAGTAGTAGCCGTCGATCTGCCCGGCGATATTATCGAAAGTACGTTCGAGCGTTTCGTCGATGAGGTGGCCGCCGTCGATGAAGCGGGTGCCTTTGGAATGGTTGCCCACCTGGCCGAGCGGTACGCGTACGCCCGCGGCGGGGATGTGGTCGAGCAGGTCCGGCAAATCGCGCATGAGGCGATCGAGCTGCAACAAAGCGCGGTCGTTCGTCTCCACCAGTTCCCGCACGGTCGACCGTCCGTCGCCCGTCACTGCAAGGAAAGATTTGAGGGTAAGGGAAGTGATGCGGCCCCGTTCAGTTCCCGGCAGGCGGTAGTAGAGCACGCCGAATTCCCCGGGTGCGGTCAGGAATTCCTGGAGCAGAAAATCGGCAGGATACCGTTCGAGGTACGCGGCCAGTTCTTCCCGGGTCTTGATTTTTTTCACCAGCAGCCCGCGGAAGCCGACGTCCGGTTTGGCGATCAGCGGAAACCCGATGCCGGCCGAGTCGAGGCGGCTCATGACTGCGGGCAGAGGAGTAGCCGGACGCACCCGAATGGTGCGGGGGCGAAGATGAGCGGGCAGCATTTGCACCGTTTCGAATTTAGATTCGAGCCCCAGTCCTCCGGAATAGATGCCGGGATTCGCCGCTGTAAAAAAAGCCGGATGCCGCGCCCGCAGCGCCAGCCAGGGCAGGTAGAAGATCAGCGGCCAGTAGAAAGCCAGGGAAGGCCAGTACTCCCACTGCCGCAGCTTGATGAAAAAAGGACGGCGTTTAATGCGAGCCCACCACTTCACCTTCCAGGTTGATTTTGGCTTCTTTGCGTTGGTCGCGCAGGAGATCTTCGTACAGAAAATGAATATGGCCGGACGATTTGAGGATGCTGGAGATGCTGACCGTACGCACGAGGTTGTCGCGGTTCATGACCAGGTCGTTCCAGGAATCGCCGTCGCCGGTATAGCGGTGAAAGTCGAGGATGGCTTCCCGGGTGGGTTCGGGATGGCGTTTCAGCCAATCGGCGAACCAGTCTTCGCGCTTGGTTTGGGCTTCTTCGCCGAAGAGGCGCGCGGAAGCCCAGATGTAGCGGCCCCGTGGGTCGAGTTCGCGAATGTGGGTTTGTTGCTCGTCCCATTTCAGTTCGTGGAGCCGGCCCCGGTCACAGAGGATCATGGTAAAAGGTTCCATGCGCCGGAAATCGAAATGCCGGAAGAAGTCGTCGTTGTCTTCGTATTCAAAATATTCGAGCACCATGAGCCCCCGGCTCATCCGGTAGGGTGGTTGGCGGTCGTGTTTGCCGAAAGCGCCGTTGAGGAGGCACGCCAGGCGGTTGCGGCTGCTGACGGCCAGCCAGGTTCCGCCGGCGGCTTCATCGCGGGGAAAAACCAGGGTTTTGCCGTCGCGGCGTTCCAGCGTCAGGTTGCGCGGCGAACGGGCCGGCGCTTCATCGCGGTTGGACGTCAGCACGAAACCGTCGCGCCCTTGCGGCAGATAGGTCACGGTACACATATAGCTCGTTGCAATTTGGATTTTCAGTTAACCCGGATTATTCATGAATTGACCTATTACGAAGAACCCATGAATAATCCGGGTTAACGTAGTCGGCAGAAGCTGGCATTTGGCAGGCGTTTCGGTGAAAATACAATGCCTGGGGGTCAATAGTTTTATTCGTAAAAAAACATCACCTCATCGGGACCTTTGCGTTTCAGGTCCGGCACCTGCACTTCATCTGCCGGATATCCCACCGGAATGAGCAGAAAAGGCCGTTCGTTTTCGGGACGATCGAGGATTTTCTGCAAAAAGTTCATGGGGCTGGGAGTATGGGTCAGCGAAACCAGGCCCGCGTTATGGATGGCGGCCAGCAAAATGCCGGCAGCCAGGCCGACCGATTCGTTGACGTAATAATTTTTGTGCTTCTCACCGTCGATCAGGTCGTAGGCCTTTTTGAAGACGATGATCAGGTAGGGCGCAATTTCCAGGAAAGGTTTCTTCCAGTCGGTCCCGAAAGGCTGGAGGTCTTCCAGCCAGTCATCGGACATGCGCCCGTGGTAATTCTCGTATTCTTCCTTTTCGGCGGCGATCCGGATGTCGCGTTTCAGCCCCGGATCGGAAACGACGCAAAACGACCAGGGCTGCTTGTGCGCCCCCGAAGGCGAAGTGGAAGCCGCCATGACGATATTTTCGATGATCTCGCGGGGAATGGCTTTATCGGAAAACCCGCGCACTGACCGGCGCCGGTCCATAAACTGGTAAAATTCGCGGCTGCGCTGCAGCATTTCCGCTTTCGGATAGCGTATTCCTTTGTAGGGAACGAATTCGGGCTTTTCTTCTCCCATGATGGACCTGATTTTTTCCCGGCCTCCACCGGCTCATGCGCCGGCGCGCCGTTGAATGCAAATGGGCTTCACCAAAACAAGGCCCAAAATACAACCTTGCGGCAAATTTAAAAGGACGCTGCGGGGACACTTTTCTCTGCTTCCCCCTATTGCGATTCCGCGTTTTTTCAGAAAAACCGATTTCAGAGCTGGTTTAATTCGGAAAATGCCGCTACATTTGTAGAGAACGCGCTTACCTTCCAAACCCGTTTACCCGATCATTCAACCCAAATGCAATTCCTGGTTTTAACCCGGCCTAAATGCGACAAATGCGCTTGTGCTTGAGGTTTGGCCGGTATTCTCCCCCATCACCAGGAAATCACCCGTTCTATTGTTGTTTTGTCAAAGCAGACTAAACGGCGCGGCTTTTGCCGGGCATGACATATATCTCCAGAGAGAGCTGCATCCCGCGGGCGCACTTGACAACAAATTTGTTTCCTTTCCGGACGTTCCCCTTACTTAAGCGCCCCGGGATGAGCTCTTTTTGGAGCCTTTCTTATCGGAGGCCCGACTTCCGTCGGTCCCGGCCCCGCTGCTCTAACTATTCGGAGGCAGTCATTTCGATTCCAATGCTCAGGGCGTCGATACCGAAACCGGCAGGATCTTTCCGTTGAAAAAGCGATGGCCGTTGACGGCGAACCAGGCCACGAATTCCCCCATCTCGGTGGCGGAAAGAGGCGCCTGCATGCCCGGAAAAGCCGTTTCCAGCATTTCCGTCTGCACGGCGCCGAGGGCCAGGCAGTTGACGGCAATACTATCCCCTTTCCACTCCTCGGCGAGGCATTCGGTGAGGCTGGCCAGGGCCGCTTTGGCGGCGCTGTAGCCGGAGAGGCCCGGAAATTTGGCGCTCCCCTGGAAGCCGCCCATGCTGCTGATGTTGAGCACATGTGCGGCCGCATTTTTTCGCAGTTGCGGATACAGGTGGCGCGTCAGGTGCACCGGTCCGAAAAAATTAACGGCAAAGAGCTGCCGCCAGTCGCTGTGATCCAGCTCAACAAAAGGTTTGTTGACCAGCAGGCCCGCGTTGTGGATCAGGCCGTCGAGGCCGCCCAGCTGTTCGACGGCGCGATCCAGGGCCGACCAGTTGGGGTCGGTAAGGTCAAAAGCCAGGTGCTGGAGGTGATCGTTCCGGTGTTGGGAGCGGGCTTGGTCGGCGAGTTCCCGCAGGCGTTGTTCGTTGCGGGAAAGCGCCAGCACCTGGTGATTGGCGGCCAGTCGGAGGGCAGTGTCGAAGCCGATACCCCGGCTGGCGCCGGTGATGATAAACTGCATTTTTTTGCGCACAAAGGTAAGAAAAAAGCCCTGCTGTTGGCGGTGGGCGCAACCTGCCGATTGTTTTGCGTGTTTTGAGGATTGTGAAGCAGGGCGAGGCGTTTTATCAATTTTGCGCTATTTTTGCCGTCCGTCGGGATCGAGAGCAGGTTCGGAAGTTTGCATTCCGCTCCGAAACCATGCCCGGATATCCCACTACCCCCTGCACAGGGAAAAAAGGACACCATGATCATCCTCAGACTTTTGGAAAATTTCGGCCGCTACGTCATCTTTCTGGGCCAGGCTATTTCGCGGCCCGAAAAACTCTCGATGTACTACAAAGAGACGATGCGGCAGATGAACGACATCGGCGTAGGCTCCATCGTCATCGTTTGCCTCATCGCCGTATTTATCGGTGCGGTAACGGCCGTACAGTTCGCTTATCAGCTCGACGGCACGCTGGTGCCGGTATACTACATCGGTTACATCGTGCGCGATTCCACGATCATTGAGCTGGCGCCGACGATCACCTGCCTCGTCCTGGCCGGCAAGGTAGGTTCCAACATGGCGGCCGAGATCGGCGGGATGCGTCAGAAAGAGCACATCGACGCCATGGAGATCATGGGCGTGAATACGGCGGCCTACCTGGTGACCCCAAAGATCCTGGCGGCGCTGATCGTCATTCCCATGCTGGTAGCCATCGGCGCCTTCGTGAGCATCCTGGGTGGTTACATCGCTTCGGTACCCGCCGGATTGATGTCCGATGCCGAATACATCCAAGGCGTTCGCTCTTTCTTCGATCCGTTCAACGTTACCATGATGTTCGTCAAGGCCTTGGTTTTTGCCTTTATCCTTACCAGTGTTCCTTGTTTTCAGGGATATCACGTGACAGGCGGCAGCATCGAGTTGGGTAAAGCCAGCACCAACGCGGTGGTATTCAGCGATATTCTGATCCTGCTGGCCGATTACCTCATTGCCGCACTGCTCACCCAATAAACGCGACCTCACCATGATAAAAGCGGAGAACTTACATAAATCATTCGACGGTACGGAAGTGCTCAAAGGCATCACCACCGAGTTCTACCGGGGGAAGACCAACCTCATCATCGGCCGGAGCGGCGCCGGTAAAACGGTATTGCTGAAACTACTGGTGGGTTTGCTGGAACCGACGGAGGGCGCCGTCTGGTACGACGACGTCAATTTTTACCAGCTCAACCGCAAGGGCAAGCGCGCGTTGCGCATGAAGGTAGGTATGCTCTTCCAGGCCTCCGCCCTGTTCGATTCGATGACGGTGGAAGAGAACATCCGCTTCCCGCTCGATATGTTCACTCCGATGACGTTCAAGGAAAAGCAAAACCGCGTCAACTATTGCCTGGAGCGCGTCAACCTGCCGGGCGTAAACGACAAATACCCCAGCGAGATCAGCGGCGGCATGCAGAAGCGCGTGGGCATCGCCCGCGCCATCGTGATGAAGCCCCAATACCTTTTCTGCGACGAACCCAACTCCGGCCTCGACCCCAAAACGGCCATCCTGATCGACGAGCTCATCCAGGACATCACCAGGGAACAGAACATCACTACGGTGATCAACACCCACGACATGAACTCGGTGATGGAGATCGGCGAGAACACCATCCTGCTCTTTAAGGGCGAGGTCGCCTGGCGCGGCGATAAGACAGGCGTGCTGCGCAGCGACAACGAAGTGTTGCAGGACTTCATCTTCGCCTCCCCCTTCCTGCAGCGCCTGCGCCAGGCCGCACTGCAAAAACAGGAGCAGGGCCGGGAATAACCGGCTGGCCCCGAAATTCGGCCGGCCGCTTTCAAAAATTGACTTTCAGGCTTTTACTTTACTGCCAAACCCATTATCTTTGCCCCACTTTTCCAAGAAGCCCAGATGGCGGAATTGGTAGACGCGCTACCTTGAGGGGGTAGTGTCCTCACGGGCGTGCAGGTTCGAGTCCTGTTCTGGGCACTAAAGCCGGTCATTCAGACCGGCTTTTTTTGTTTTGACCCGGATCATTCAATCGGCTTTAATGGGGCAGAATGGCGGCCGGCAATAGATGAATCTATAAATAACCCAGGTTAAGAAGTTTCAAAATCCACTTATACCCCCATCACTCCTGCCGGATCACCCGGGCCGGATTCAGCAAGGCCAGCCGCCACGCCTGCGCGCTCACCGTCACGAAGGCGAGCAGCACCACCAGGGCGACCGTTGCCGGCAGCACCCACCACGGAAAATCGATGCGGTAGGCGTAGCTCGCCAGCCAGTCGCTCATGCCCAGGTAGATGAGGGGCAGGCCGATGAGTACGGCGAGGCCGATAAGCAGCAGGAAGTCTTTGAAGAAGAGCATGACGATCTGCCCGGCAGACGCCCCCAGCACTTTGCGGACGCCCACCTCTTTGGTGCGCTGCAACGCCAGGTAGGACGATAGCCCAAACAGGCCGATGCTGCCTACAAAGATGGCCAACAGGGCGAAGTTGAGGAAGATAAGCCCGAATTGCTTGTCGGCCCGGTAAAGCTGATCGAAGCGTTCGTCGACGAAAGCGTAGGTGAAGGGGCTGTCGGGGAAGAACCGGTTCCAGACCCCTTTTACGCGATCGATGGCGCCGGACAGGTCGGCATCGCTCAGTTTGACGACGGTGCAGGTAGGCGATGCGTAGTGGAATAAGACGCTGGGCTCGACGGCCGTTTTCAGGGAAGAGCGGTTGTAGTCGTCGATTACGCCGACGATCAGGAAACGGTCGTTATTGGGGTCGCTGCCGAACTGGATGTATTCGTTGATCACTTCTTCCGGATCGGGTATATTCATCAGGTCGAGCATTGCCTGGTTGATGATCACGGCGCTGGTGTCCGAAGCGCGTTGTGCGTCGAAGTTGCGGCCGCTGATCAGTTCGAATCCCAGGGTAGGCTGCAGCCGGTCGGTCATGGAGAGGAGGTAGACGGTGGCGCGCACCAGTTCCGTTTTGCCGACGATGCGCACGCCGCCGCTGGCCGAGCTGATATCCGAGCTGCCCCCGCCGGGGATATTGGAAATCCCGCCGACCCGGTCGACGCCGGCCAGTTTGCTCACTTCTTCGGTGAAGGCCCGGTATTGAGACTGGTATTCTTCGGTATCCTCGCCCTCGAGGTCGGGATTGGTAAAGCCGATCACCCGGTCGGTGTTGATGCCGTAGTCCCGGCCGGTCATAAAGCGCAATTGTTGGTAGACGATGACGGTGCTGGTAATGAGGATCAGCGATACCGCAAACTGCACCACCACCAACGCTTTGCGCAGCCAGGCCCCTTGTCGGGATTTGCCGTAGACGCCTTTGATCACTCCGATGGGCCGGAAGGAGGAAAGGACGAAAGCCGGATAGCAGTCCGTGACCAGGGCGCCCAGTAGAAAGAAAACGCCCAGTTGGATGAGAAAATCCGGGTGGTTCCACAGGTTGGTGAGGATGGTTTTGCCCACCAGCTGGTTGAAATAGGGAATCAGCAACTGCGCCAGCGTCAGGGCCAGCAGGGCGCCCATCAGATTGATGAGCAGCGATTCCACCAGGAACTGGCCGATCAATTGTCCTTTTTTCGCCCCTACCACTTTGCGCAGCCCCACTTCCTGCGCCCGCTCGATGGCGCGGGCGGTCGACAGGTTAATGTAATTGACCCAGGCGATCAGCAGGATGAAGACGGAGATGAGGCTCAGGAAATAAACCGCTTTGGCGCTGCCGTGCGTCTCGGGCTCGAAGGTGAAATCGGAATAGAGGTGAATGTCGAGCACCGGTTGCAGGTGGAATTCCAGCCTGGCCTCTTCACCGATGTGTTTCAGGGAGAGGGCCGGCAGCTCAGACCGCACCTGCTCCGGGTCGGCGCCGGGGGCCAGCCGGAGGTAGGTGTAATAATTGTAGCCGCTCCAGCTGTCGCGTTCGATCTGTTCGCGGTAAGTTCCCAGCGACACGAGGGTGTTGAATTTATAATGCGTTTGCTCGGGCGGTTCTTCGATCAATCCGGTAACGGTGAACGGGCGGTTGAACTGGCCGCGCACTTCGATGGTCTGCCCGATCGGATCCGCGCCGCCAAAGTACTTCCTTGCCTGAGCAGGCGTCAGCACCAGGCTGTACGGTTCGCGCAGCATGGTTGCGGGATCGCCGGCCAGGACGGGATAGCCGAACAAGTCCAGAAAATTGGTATCCGCCGCTACGACCATTTTTTCTTCCAAGACCTCCTCGCCTTTTTTCAGGATCAGCCGGTCGGGTTTGAGCGTGGTCGTATAGTTTTCCACCTCCGGCAGTTCATCGCGCAATACCGGTCCGGAAGGCGCGAAAGACATGGCGTCGCGCGTGGTGATCTTGCCTTCCACCACCTGATCGGTGGTGACGCGGTAGAGGCGATCCGCGGCCGGAAGGAAAGCGTCATAATTGCGCTCGAACGCGGCGTAGTGGTTGATAAAGAGAAAGGCCGTCAGCCCCAGCGCCAGTCCGAAGACGTGGATCAGGGTGTAAGCCGGGTGTTTGCGCAGGTTGCGCAGGCCGATGGTTAAAAAGTTGCGAAACATGTCATAGGTGTTAGACACGCGCCAATGACCGAGGGGGCGAATGATGGCAGGCCGAAAGAGCAGCAGCACTTCGAGGGTAAATCGCCATTCGGACGACCGCTGCGAATGCGCGGCCAGCCGCCGGTGAAACAGCTCGTTCAGGTCACCCAGAATATTCTCGTGAAAGTCGGGATTGCAGTACCATTCAAAAAAACGCTCTGCCAGTCGTTTGATCACGTGCGTCGGGTGTTTGACCGGGATTTACAGGACCTGCTCAACCCGGACAATTCGTGAATTTATCCGGGTTAGGCCGGGGATTCCCGGGATGATGCCCGCCTGTCTCTTCCAGAAGTCGGCGAGTAAAGCAGTTGTAGATTATTTTCTTTCTTCTTTTCAAGTAGCTAGCCAAAGAGGAAGGCCGTCCGTGGAATATCATTCCAAAGGCGGTTGCGCACCTCCCGGTTGTATTCGAGCGCTTCCTTTCCGTGGGTGGTGATGGTAAAAAAGCGCTTGCGCTTGCCGCCGCGCTCGTTGGATTTTTCCCCGAGGCGGGAAGCGAGGAAGCCTTTCTGTTCCATGCGCCGCAGGGCCGACTGCAGCGCGCCCACGCTCACTTTGCGTTCGAGGCGTTCTTCAATCTCGTCTTTGATGGCGACGCCGTAGGCTTCGTCGTAGAGAATGCCTACGGTCAGCAGTACGATTTCTTCGAATTCGCCCAGTGGGTACTTTTTCATCGAACCTTTATCTGTGAAATGATCGCTATTTTATTCCTGTTTGTAGTATTGATCGCAATATAGGCATTCTTCCATTAAATTCCTATATGCAGTATTGCTTTTTTTCGACTTATTGGCGGTGACTCAAAACGGCAGCCGGAAAACCGGCGCCCCTACCTTTTTCGGCCAGCCTGCACATTGCGCAGGCGACCGGTGGAGAAAGGCGCGGGAGCGGCGTAAAAAAATCAGGGATCGGCATGACAAAAGTCATTTACAGTTTATCAAACACCAGCGTAACTTTTATTGTGGTAAAAAGTAACCATTACAAAACCAAATAAAACCTCAAAGCCATGTCCAACCTGCGTCTTCCACCGTTGCTTATCTTTATTTGGGGCTTTTACTACGTTGTCTCTTACTTTTCGAGTGATGCGGTTTGGGAGGCGCCTTTCCGCTTTGCAGTACCATTGCCGTCCGGTGAGCGTATGCTTCTGACCAACAGTTACGTGATCATTTGTTTTTCACTCGTCCTTTTGCTCATAGATATCATCCGGTCGACCAAAGCCAGTGATAGCGTTATTTTTAAGCAGTTGCTTTCGCTGGTCGTCTTCATTTTCTTTGCGTCGCTGCCCTTCGGTTTTGCTACTTTTTCTCCGGAACCCACGTATTTGGTGCTGTTAGCCGTCAATTTCGTAGAAGTGGCCTCTACCTTCGTTATTCTGCCGATGGTGGCGCGGCGGGATATTTCGGTGGGAGCGGGATTGCCCTGAGAGCTTGTTTGGAGGTAGTCATTTTGGCTGCAAAACCCAGCTTTTGGA
>CAYQQU010000044.1:0-49383 GCA_964419545.1 uncultured Saprospiraceae bacterium
CATTTAGCGATAAGCCAAGCGCAGCAGAGTTGCAAATTGACCTAAATAGTTACGTAAAAAAACAGAATAGCATGAAATCGCTTCTATCTGCGTTCGTCGCCCTACTGCTGGCGCACCCCATCGCGATCGCTCAAAATACAGCCCCTGATTTTACCATCACCACCACCGATACCGTACAAAGGAGCCTTTACGCCGACTATCTGAACGAAGGCAAAACAGTGCTCATCAAGTTCTTCTTTACCACTTGCCCGCCCTGCAACGCCATGGCCCCGTTGATGGAGCCTTTTTATCAGGACTGGGGCGGCGGCCAGGGCGATGTCGAATTTCTTAGCCTCAGCATTCAGAACTTTGATGACAATGCCGATGTCGCGACCTACAAGGATCAATACGGCCAGACCTTTCCCGGGGCGGGCAGCGACGGCGGCAGCACCGATGCCGTGGCGCCTTATCTCGCGGGCGACTTCGGACCGTTTTTCGGGACGCCTACCTTCGCAGTGATCGCTCCCGACGGCGAGGTCAGCCTGATCGGCGGCGGAGGCAACCCGCAGGCCGTCATCGACGCAGTCGACCAGGCCCTCGCCGGGGCCGGAGCCGTAACGCCGCAAGAATACGCCCTTTCCGGCGCCGTGCAAACGCCCTCAGGCGTGGGGATTCCGAACGTCGCCGTCACCCTCGCCGGCTTTGCCGGCCTGTCCTATTCCGACACCACCGACGCCGCCGGACAATTTGCGTGGACCGCCCGCCTGATGCCCAACCGCGACTATTACGCAATGGCGACCAAGCATGAGGGCGGGCCCGACGGCGTGACGACCCTCGACCTCATCCGCATCCAGAAGCAGATCCTGGGCATCACCGAACTCGACCCCACCGAGCGACTGGCCGCCGACGCCAATCGTTCCGGCCATGTTTCTACGGCCGACCTGATCCAACTGCGGCGCCTGATCTTATTTTCCAATTACGAATTGCCGGACGGCCCGCCCTGGATTTTCTACGAGGCCGGCTTTCCTTTTCCGACCGACAATCCCTTCCCGCCCTTCACCAACGGCGAGGCGAACCTCCGCATCAATATGAGCGAAGGCGGGCCGCTGACCGTAGAAGGCAGGAAAACCGGCGACGTCAATGACAGCGCCGAGCCCGGAAATTGACGAAAATATTATTTTCTATCCCTTCCCTTTCCGGAAGCAGGGTTTATTTTTGCGGTCAAAAAAAATGAGGCTAGCTCTTTTCTTCTTATGCCTGTTGCTTTTCGCTGCCTGCGGAGAAACACCGGCTCCTGAACAGGAACAGCAAACCCAAGTCACCGACACCCTCCGCTACGAAGGGGAACGCCACCTGAAAAATATCCGTCAGCTGACCTTCGGCGGAGACAATGCCGAAGCTTACTTCAGCTTTGACGACCGCTACCTGGTATTCCAGGCGAGCAACGAAGATTGGGGCGCCGACTGCGATCAGATCTTTTACATGCCCATCACCGGCTATTCCGGCGCCCAGCCGCCCATGGTAAGCACGGGCATGGGGCGCACCACCTGTTCCTACTTCCTGCCCGGCGATACGACCATCCTCTACGCCTCCACGCACCTGGCCGACGAGAACTGCCCCGAAACGCCGCGCACGGTGCAAGGGAAATACGTCTGGCCCATCTATGAATCCTTCGACATTTTCGTAGCTGACCTGGATGGCAACATCCTGCGCCGGCTCACCGACCATCCCGGCTACGATGCCGAAGCAACCGTTTCGCCAACCGGTGATAAGATCGTGTTCACCTCGATGCGCTCGGGCGACCTCGAGCTCTACACCATGAATATCGACGGTTCGGAAGTAACCCAGATTACTGACGAACTGGGATACGACGGCGGCGCATTCTTTTCGCCGGACGGCGCCAAGCTCATCTGGCGCGCTTCCCGCCCAAAAAAGGAGGAAGAAGTAAACACCTACCGCCAACTCCTCAGCCAGGGCCTCGTTCAGCCCTCGGACATGGAGCTGTACATCGCCAATGCCGACGGCAGCGACAGGCGCCAGCTTACCGACCTGGGCGGCGCCAACTGGGCCCCTTTCTTTCACCCCTCGGGCGAAAAAGTGCTGTTTTCCTCAAACCACCACGTCGAAGGAGGCCGGCAATTCAACATTTTTTCGATCAACCTCGACGGCAGCGGGCTCGAACAAGTCACCTTCGACGATGCATTCGATGCTTTCCCCATGTTCTCGAACGACGGGACCATGCTCGTCTTCTCGTCCAACCGCAATAACGGCGGCACTCGCGACACCAACCTCTTCCTGGCGGATTGGCAGGAGTAACAGAATTTTGTTGTATCTTTTGCCCTAAAGTGGGCTAAACCATGGTACTGCGTTTTCCTCCTCATTTTCTTTGGGGCACCTCCACCTCGGCGGCGCAAATCGAAACGGCTTTCGACCACCAGTGGAAAGGTTGCCGTGCCAGAGACGGTTATGCGCTCGACCGCACGACCGACCACGAGCAACGCCGCGGCGAAGACCTGGAGCTGATCCGGCAATTCGGCACGGTCTATCGCTGTAGCGTCGATTGGTCGCGCCTGCAACGGGAACCGTTCGCGCCTTTCGATGAGGATACCACAGCAGAGTATCAGGATTTTTTCGAACAACTCAATGCAAACGGCGTCCGGATACTCTTCGTTCTGCACCATTTTGCGCATCCGCGGTGGTTCGAAGAAGCCGGCGGCTGGCTGAAAGAAGACAATGTATCGGCTTTCGTGGATTTTGTCGTTCGGTGCATCGAGCACTTCGGCGCCTACATCTTCAACTGGAACACCTTCAACGAACCCAACGTCTACGCCCTCAATGCCTTTATTCTGGGGGAATTTCCGCCCCGGCGCAAAAAACGCCTCGGCCTCGCCAACCGCGCCCTCCGCAATATGGGCAGGGCGCACGACGTGGCCTACGACCTGATCAAGCGGCGACATCCCGATCATGAAGTGTCGATCTCGCTGAATACGGCAAGTTTCGTTGCGGCCTCCCCGCTGGGCGCCATCCCGGCGATTTTTACCGATTGGTGGTTTCACCGGCGCGCCGCGCGTCCCTTCCGGAAGGTAGATTACTGGGGCCTGAGCTATTACGCCCACGTGCCTTTTGCGCCTTTTCCGGTTACGGAGATCAACAACCCGGGCCGGCTCGACCGCATGAACGTTCCTCATGACCGAATGTGGGGATACCGGCCGGAAGGGTTGGGCAAAATGTTGCGGCGCTTCCGCAAACGCTACCGGCGCCCCCTTTTCCTCGTAGAGAACGGCATTTGTACCGACGACCCGCAACGCCGTATCGAAAGCATCAAAGCCTATTTGCAGGAGTGCCATGCCGCCATCGAGGACGGCGTCGACCTGCGGGGATACCTCCACTGGAGCACCTGGGACAATTTCGAGTGGCGCCTCGGCCCCACTTACCGCTTCGGATTGGTGCGGGTCAACCTCCATACCAAAGAAAGAACCATGACCAGCGCCGGACTATTTTACGCTCAGGTTTGCCAAGATAATGCCGTCGATGTATAAAAAACCCAATGTTTGCACCATGCGCATCCTCACTCTTCTCGCCCTGTCATTCGCGCTATCCCTCCCCCTGTGGGCCCAGCGCGGCGCCCCTGCCCTTTTCGGCGCACGCGGCGCGGGCATGGGATTCGCCGCTCTCAACTTCACCGATATCAACAGCGCCTTCGCCAACCAGTCGGGGCTGGCCCAACTGAGTTCCCTGGCCGCCACCGTAACCGGCGAACAGCGCTTCGGCCTCGCGGAAGTCCGCAATTTTGCCGCCGCCGCCGCCCTGCCTACTGGGTCGGGCGCCTTCGGACTGACATTGCAATATTACGGCTTCGACGATTACAACGAACAAAAGGCAGGCCTGGCCTACGCCCGTAAACTGTCGGACCTGATCGCCATCGGCGGACAATTTGTGGTGCTGAACACCCGCATACCGGAATACGGCAACCAGACCAGCCTCACCTTTGAGCTGGGCCTGCAGGCAGAGCTGCTGCCCGAGGTCACGATCGGCGCTCACGTGTACAGCCCCCTGCGCGTGGAGACCCTGGAAGGCGAGTACCTGCCCAGCATCCTGCGCGTCGGCGCTTCTTACCGGCCTTCGGAACAGGTGTTGCTGGCTTTTGAAGTAGAAAAAGACATCGATTTCCCTACCCGCACCAAAGGAGGCATCGAATACCAACTCGTCGAGCCGCTGGCGCTCCGGGTAGGATTTGCAACCGCCCCGGCCATTTTTACTTTTGGCGCCGGCTATGCCGTCGGTTCGCAACTCACCATCGATTTCGGCGCCTATTACCACCAGCAACTGGGGCTCACGCCGGCTATCAGCGTCACTTATTGCAAACCCTGACCATGGAAATTCTGTTAGTCAGCGCCACCGCTCTGGAAATTCAGCCCACCTTGCAGCACCTGCGCGAAAAATACATCGAAAGGCGCCCTTTTCATTACCAGTGGGGCTCGGTGGGCGTCCAGGTGCTCATCACGGGGGTCGGACAGGCGCTGACCGCTCATGCTCTGGGAAAGATACTCCGCCAGGACCGACACCAGTTGGCCGTCAACGCCGGAATTGCGGGTTGTTTCAATATGGATTGGCCGTTGGGGAAGGTGGTGCAGGTGGTGGAAGATCAATTTGCCGACCTGGGCGTCGAGGAAGCGGACGGATCATTTACGAGCATTTTCGAGCTCGACCTGATCGGCAGCAATTCGCCCCCCTTCCGGAACGGCCTTTTAGTCAACGAAGGCCCCGGGAGCTTTGAATTTTTACCCCGCGCCAAAGGCCTCACCGTCAATCGCGTTCACGGCCACGCGGCGAGCATCGACCAGATCCGAAACCGCTTTCCCGAGGCGGAGATCGAAACCATGGAAAGCGCCGCATTTTTCCTGGCCTGCCTGACGGAAGAAGTGCCTTTTCTGGCGGTGCGCGCCCTGTCCAACTACGTCACCCCCCGGCAACGGGAAAACTGGAATGTCCCCGCCGCCATCGAACAACTCAACCAGGTGATTATCGGGATCGTAGATGCCCTGGGGGAGGCTTAGACAGCACCTGCCCCCTTGAGAGTTCACCCGAGTTAAGCAGCCGGCGTTCAGCATTCCGTTTCGCCAAACGCCGGCCGTATAATTTTCAGGATTGGCGCAACATACAGGTCAGCTGGCCGGCGCCACGCTTACCGGCACCATCAGTTTTTCCCAGTGCAGCACCATCCGGCCCTCTTCCAGGGTGAAGGTCAGCTCCTCCATATTTTCGTCGCGCGGCTTGGGCGTGACGTCCACCCGCAGTGCGTCTTCCGATTCTTTGTACTCGTAGGCGCCCCACTGATCGGCTACCTTATTGAAGATCACCGTCCAGTCGCCTTTGGCCGGAATCGTAAAGAGGCTGTAGCGTCCGGCGGCAAGCGGCTGGCCTTCTACTACTACGTCATCGGAAAATTCGACCGTGGTCGCTTCATTGGCGCCCGTGCGCCATACCTGACCGTAAGGCACCAGGCTGCCCCAGATCTCGCGGTCCCGTACGGAAGGGCTGCCGTAATTGATGGTCACATCGACATCGCCGATCTTGCCGGAAATGGCCCGGGGCGGGCTCTTCCGCTGGGATTTATCCTCGGCGGGTTCTTCTTCCGTATCCGCATTCTCTGCGGCCATCTCTTCGGTAGTCGTTTCTTCTTCGGCGGCCTGATCGCCGGCCGGTGCATTGTTGCAGGCCACTCCTGCGAATAGCAGCAGCACCCACAATGGAAGGAATAGGTTTTTCATAATTTAGGCTGATTTGGATTGTTTTAAAATCGAAAAGATTATTTGCAAACCACTTTACAGGATAAAGGTGAAAATACCGATTTTGTTTGTGGGTTAGGGTCCCGGTAAACTAATTTTTCCGGAAAGCCCCAAGCTATCACTTCTGTTTCCAGTGCCCGCCATATCTTCATGACCACCGGGCGCGCAGCATTCTTTGCTTGCCGTTCAGGTCTTTTCTTACCGCTACGTCGGCGAAACCCTGGCCGGCGACCAGAGCCGCGACCCGGTCGGCATTAAACGCATTCAGCTCGAAAAACAAGTATCCCCCCTCCGTCAGGCGGCGGCGCCCGAAACCGGCGATCGCCCGGTAAAACAAGAGCGGGTCTTCTCCCTCAACAAATAACGCCATCTCCGGCTCGTGGTCCAGGACGTTTTTTCCTACCAGCGCCTCTTCCTCACGGGCTATATAAGGCGGATTGCTGACGATGAGATCAAAACGCGGCAATTGCGGCCACTTTTGGCGATCCAGAATATCCCATTCCCTGAAACTGACCTCTAAATCCAGTGCGCCGGCATTTTCCCGGGCCAACGACAAAGCTTCGCTGCTTCGATCCAGGGCCTCCACTTCCCAAGCCGGGCGATGCTTTTTGAGGGCCAGCGCAATACAACCGCTGCCGGCGCCGATATCCAGTACCGCAGCGGCCGCGGGTATTTTTTGGGTCGCTAGGATCCACTCCACCAGTTCCTCGGTTTCCTGGCGGGGGATGAGCACGCGATTATCCACTTTAAGCGTCATACCGAAAAAATCGGCCTGGCCGACCACATACTGCACCGGCTCCATAGCCAGCAGGCGGGACTGCATAGTCCTGAGCCGGGTAAGCTGAACAGGCGCCAGGCGATCGGAGCGCTGGAAGTTGCGCACCCCAAAGGCATCCTCAAAAACAATACGGGCAATACTACGGGCTTCACCGGCCTCATAAACCGTAGCCAGGTTCGAGATCAACAGCCGGTGCGCCTCGCGGATGGTCATCAGGAAAGGCGATTTTTAAAATCTTCGTATCCAAACTGCCGGACCACTTCCAGGGCGCCGTCCTCCCGTTGGATGCAGATACTCGGATGCCGCACGCCGTTGAAAGTGGTCGTCTTGACCATAGTGTAATGGATCATATCCTCGAAAATGACGATATCGCCCGCTTGCAGTTCGCGGTCGAAGCTGTATTCGGCGAGGTAATCCCCCGCCAGGCAACTTACACCTCCGAGCCGGTAGGCCGGGCGCCCCGGCGCCGGAGGGTCGGTAGCGCCCCGGACGCGCGGCCGGTAGGGC
Source organism: uncultured Saprospiraceae bacterium (assembly GCA_964419545.1). Lineage (GTDB taxonomy): Bacteria > Bacteroidota > Bacteroidia > Chitinophagales > Saprospiraceae > CAYQQU01. The sequence goes on from CAYQQU010000044.1 coordinate 7,054, forward strand.
ATCTCCAGCGTGTCGGGCATATGTGCGGTAAAACTGACGTCGAGGATCGCGGTGCGCACCCCCCGGTTCTCGATGATATCGAGCACCGTCGCCGCCAATGGTCCGGCATCCCAGGCCACTGCACTTCCGGGCTCCAGGATAATGTCGAGCTGATGGCGGCGCCGAAAGTCCCGCAGCAACTGCACCAGGTGATCCACGTCGTAACCGGCGCGCGTCATGAGGTGGCCGCCTCCGAAATTGACCCATTTCAATTGTGGAAAAAAGCGCCCGAAATGTTTTTCGAAGACCGCCAGCACGTCCGCCAGATCCTGCGCCGATGATTCGCAAAGCACGTGAAAATGCAGGCCCTCGATGCCCGGCGGCAAGCCGCCCGCCAGCTTGTCCGGCGCCTCGCCCAGCCTGGAGCCGGGCGACCCCGGATTGTAGAGATCGACGGCGACCCCGGAATGCTCCGGGTTGACACGCAGGCCTGCAGAAATTTTCTTTTCCGCTTTATCCAGCACCCCCCGGTAGCGCTCGTACTGGGTCAGAGAGTTGAAAGTGATGTGGCTGCTGTACCGCATGATGTCGTCGAACTCCGCCGGTGAAAAAGCAGGCGCATAGGTATGCGCCGGCACGCCCATTTCTTCAAAGATCAATCGCGCTTCGTGCAGAGAACTGGCGGTTGCCCCGTCGAGATACCGCCCTACCATCGGAAAGACCCGCCACATGGCGAAGCCTTTGAGCGCCAGAATGATGGACACCCCGGCTTCCCGCTGTACGCGCTGCATAAGTTCGAGATTGGCGCGCAACCGGCGTTCTTCGAGGATGAAGGCCGGCAGGGGCGCCTGAGAAAGGTCAACAGACATCCAGTATGGTGATTTACAATTCCAGATCCACGCCCACTTCTTCCTGCCAGGGCAGGCCGTAATCGCCCAGCTTGGCCAGGAAAGGATCGGGATCAAACTGTTCTACGTTGAATACGCCGGCGCCGGACCAGCGCCCGCTGAGCACCATCTCCGCACCGAGCATGGCCGGTACGCCGGTGGTGTAGGAAACGCCCTGAGCGCCCGTCTCCTGATAAGCCGCTGCGTGGCTGCAATTATTCCAGATGTAGTACGTCTGCTCCCGGCCGTCTTTCAGCCCCCGGATGCGGCAGCCGATGGAGGTTTCTCCCGTGTAATTTTCACCCAGTTCCCCGGGGTCGGGCAGCACGGCCTTGAGAAACTCCAGGGGCACAATATCCATCCCCTTGTATTTGACCGGTTCGATGCCGGCCATCCCGATATTCTGGATCACGCGCAGATGGGTGAGGTATTCGTCGCCGAAAGTCATCCAGAAACGCGCTCGCTTCAGGGTCGGGAAATGCTTGACCAGCGACTCCAGTTCTTCGTGGTAGATGAGATAGGATTTGCGCGGCCCGATGTCGGGATAAGTAAGCATGGCCGAGATCTCGTGCGGTTCGGTTTCCACCCAATTTCCGTTTTCGTAGTAACGGCCCTTCTGGGTGATTTCCCGGATATTGATCTCGGGGTTGAAATTAGTGGCGAAAGCCTTGCCGTGGTCGCCGGCGTTGCAATCCACGATATCGAGGTAGTGGATCTCATCGAAATGATGCTTGGCGGCGTGAGCGGTGAAAACGCCGGTGACGCCGGGATCGAAGCCGCAACCGAGCACAGCAGTAAGGCCCTTATCGCGAAAGCGATCCTGATAGGCCCATTGCCAGCTGTATTCGAACTTGGCTTCGTCCTTAGGTTCGTAATTGGCAGTATCGAGGTAATGAACGCCCGTCTCCAGGCAGGCGTCCATAATGGTAAGGTCCTGGTATGGCAGGGCGACGTGCAGCACCAGGGCCGGCCCGAAAGCGCGGATCAGCTCCACCAGCTGCGGTACGTTTTCGGCGTCCACGGCGGCCGTGCGGATCTTCCGCCCCGTATCTCTTTCCACATCCCCGGCGATCGCTTCGCACTTGGATACGGTGCGACTGGCCAGCATGATTTCCGAAAACACTTCCGGGCGGGAAGCGCATTTGTACGCGACTACGCGACCGACCCCGCCAGCTCCGATGATCAACACTTTCGACATAGCTTCTTCCCTTTTTATGGTCGGCAAAAGTACTGATTTTGCATAACAATATCGCCGGCAGTTTTAACACTGTTTCCAAAAAATAACGCTACGGGCTCAACTGATGGTCCATAAAAAACCCGCCGCCAGGCATAAAGAATAGGCCAGATACCACCGGAGGTCCGTATACGCCCCTACCCCGATGCCAAAGCGCCGGTATAAATGCAGACATATCAGTACTTTCTCAACGAAATGGGCCAGCACGGTGCCCAGGGCGATCCCGGCCAGTCCTAATGCAGGCAACAACAGAAAACTGAAAAGCACGTTGGCGAGCAACTCCAGCAGGGAAATCCCCAGGATGACCCGGTTGTCGTTTAACCCTACCAGCACGGTGCGGGAAAAGATCAACCGGCTGATGATGATGAGCAGAAAGATGTTGAAAATGAGTATGCTTTCTTCGAAGGCCTCGCTGAAAACGAGCGGAAACCACCAATGACTGGTGAGTAGGAGGACGATGGAGGTCGGGAACAAAAAATGGAAAAGCCGGCGGGATTGTACTTTCAGCTGTTGTAACCCCCGGGAAAGATCGGCCGCTACTTCCGGCAGCAGAGCGGTGCTCAGGGCGTTGGCCAAGGCCATCACAAACGGCAACTCCCGGGCGCCGTACCGGAAAACGGCGAAACGGGTGGGGTCTCCCGCGAAGGCGAAGTTGACCAGCCAACTGTCGAAAGTATGATTGAAACCAGCGGAGAGGGTGTACAAGACCAGCGGGAAGGACAGGACGAGCCAGGGCCGGATCATCTTCGCCCGGAATTCCCAACGCCCCTGTCGCCAGACGAAATGCAACAGCCAGCTGAATTTCAGCGCCCCGATGATCACCATCCCCAGCACGCTGTAATACAGGCCCCACCCCATGAAAACCGGCAGTACGACCGCCGTAAGTTGCCCCAGTGCGGAAAACAGGCCGAAAGCCAGTATCCGGCCCGGCCGGTGAAGCAGTAAGTAAAAATGTTCGAGCAGGTGACAAGGCAGATTGAACAACAGAAAAAACAGGAAAGCCTTAAAATAAGGCAACTCCGGCCGTCCGGTAAGCAGAGGTAAAACAACCCGCTGCCCCCACCAGAGCAATAGAAAAACCGTAGCGCTGAGGATACAAAAAACCAAAAAAGCGTTGAAGATCAACACCTTTTTTGCGCCTTCCTTTTGTTTGGGAAAAGTAGTGAGCAACCCCTGCACCAGGCCGGATACCCAAAAGAAGCTCAGGGTATACCCCACGAAGAGCAGCATCTCGTAAACGCCGATTTCCGAGACGCCCAACCGGCTCTTCGCCAGCAGGATCGCGGTCAGGATGACGCCGCTCTGCCGCAGCAGCTGAAACAACTGCAGGGCATTGACATTGGTCAGGTACGCTATCCATTTTTTTTGCATCGCCCTGCGCTTGCCCCGCCGGCCGCCGGTCAGGCCACCAGTACTTCTTCGCGTTCCTCAAAGACGACGTCGTATTCCCGAAGTTCGGACAGCACCGGTTCATAGACTTCCGGCAGCACCGGAATATTTACGCCCATCGAAGTGATGCGCTCTTCCAGCACCAATCGCACGAAGATGCCCATAGGCAGCCCCACCAGTCGCGACATCGCGGTATCTATTTCATCCTTGCCCTTCATGATCATCGTCGAGGTGAGCAGGCGGTTCTCGCCGGCCAGCTCGTATTCGAACTCGTGCTGCATGATGATCATATCGCGATCCCCCTTCTCCAGGGGCCACTTGTCGAGCAGGAGGTTTTCCAGGATGAGCGCCGGCGACGCATTGGGCAGGCGGATCTTCTTTTTGCGGAACAACCCCAGCCACTCCAGCTTTTTCATGACCTCCGAATCGAGGGGCTCCCCGATCAATTCCGCGATGCGCTCTTTTACCGAACCGGCGGTATTCTGATTGCTGAGATAAGCCTCCATCAGCTCGTGATAGGAAAGGCTGCCCGAATCCAGGATCGGGTACGAGCCATCGGTGAGGCCGATCTTTACCAGAGCGTTCCAGGCGTCGCAAAACCCGCGGTAGCGAATGGTGCCCCGCATGATGTTCGGAATGCCGTTGAGGCCGTAGACATCTCGGTACAACAGAGAATCGCGGTTGGCGTAGACTTCAAACTTGCCGTATCCGGGAATATCGATCAGCCGGTACTCTTTGAAAAGCCGGTTGTAGGGAATGTATTTGAACTTTCCGTCTTCCAGGTACTGCGCGGTGCCTTGCCCCGCCAGTACGACATTGCGCGGGTTCCAGGTGAATTTGTAGTGCCAGGGATTGGTGTCGCTTTCCGGCGCCACCAGCCCGCCGGTATACGAACGAAAAGCGGTCAGCTTGCCGCCCTTGGCTTTAATGGCGTCAATGCTTTGCATGGCCGACATGTGGTCGATGCCCGGGTCGAGGCCCATCTCTCCCATGAAGATCAACTCCCGGTTGCGCGCCTCATCACCCAGCCGCCACATCTCCTGGGAAACGTAAGAAGCAGTGATGAGGTGTTTTTTCAATTTGATGCAATCGTGGGCCACTTCCAGGTGAAGATGAGCCGGCAATAACGAGACCACCACATCGGCGCGTCCGATGAGCTCTCGCCGGTCGTTGGCTTTGGTCACGTCCAGCCAGGTGCCGCGACCGTTGGGATGACCCGCCACTTTGGCTTCGGCCAGTCCGGGATCAGCATCGGCCACCACCACCGACCAGCCGTATTCCACTGCCTTGTCGAGAACGTAGTTGATGAGGGCGGTCGACGAACGGCCGGCGCCAATGATTAAAATACCTTTCATATCAACTTATTTTTTCACCGCGCGATAAGCCGGATGCGATTTGTTTTGGCATTTTTCAGCCAGAAAAGAAAAGCTCGGAAATTCTTCCGCTCCGCCCGGTCCAATTATTTTTATATTGGACAATATCCAATAATTTGCAAGGGCTGGTCAGGGTTGCTGATTTTGGCCGCAAGATAAGATTTTCGACCGAAGATTAAAACCTCGATGACGGCGACGAACAATTACCTGAACATGAAGAAAATCAAGATCGAAATCCAGATAAGCACGGTGGATACGCCGGCCGAACTGCCGGCCCCGGAGCGGGCCCTGCTGGAAAAAGCCGCCGGGGCGCTGCACCATAGCTATGCGCCCTATTCCGGCTTTCGGGTCGGAGCCGCCGCCCGCCTGGGGAACGGGGAAATGGTAGCCGGCGCCAACCTGGAAAACGCTTCGTACCCCATGTGCACCTGCGCCGAGCAGGCAGTGCTGAGCACCGTCAACGGCCAACACCCCGGTCAGCTCATCACCTGCCTGGCGGTTACCGTCAAAAGCCGCAACGGGACCGTAGACCGCCCGGTATCGCCCTGCGGCTCCTGCCGGCAGATCATCTGCGAATTCGAAGAACGACAGCAGGCGCCGATCGCCATTCTGCTGCGCGGCGAGACGGGCCCCATCTATCGACTGGAAAAAGGACAGGACCTCCTACCCCTCTCTTTCAACGGCAGCTACTTGTAACCCCCGCGGCGCTCGCTGTCGGGCATCGCGCCGAGGTGAACCTGGCGGCTTTTCCGGGACCGGTCTTCAAAATAATTTTGTAAGGTGAAAACGGAAGAAGCGAATGCTATTTCCGGCCACGGAATTTCTTCTTCGGAAAACAACCGCACCTCCAGGCTTTCTTCTCCCTCCCCAAACTGAAGCTGGCGCAGGCGTCCCAAAAAGTGAATATATACCTGGTTGATCTGCGGAATACTGAAAATGGCGTGCAAGCCGGTGATCTCTACTTCGGTCAGGGCTTCTTCCCGCACTTCCCGCCTGGCGCCTTCTTCTACGGTTTCTCCATTTTCGAGATATCCTCCGGGAACGTTCCAAAAGCCGTAACGCGGCGGTATCGCCCGTTTGCAGAGCAGCACTTTATCCTCCCAGATGGGCAGGCACCCGGCCACGATCTTCGGGTTGGAATAATGAATGGTGGCGCAGTTATCGCAAACGTACCGGTAGCGGTTGTCGTGCCGGGGAATGGTAAACGACAACTTGTCCGAACCGCAATGGCTACAAAAGTTCATGCCTCATCTTTTCGGTTGGTTCCCTTCCTGTTCTCGCTCGTAGCGCACCCGCTGCAGGACGGCGTCCCCGAAGATGCTCAGCCCGCTGTTAAAAACGATCAGGGCTGCCGTACCGTAAAGCACCCACGACCAGGTGGGCGCGCCGCCGTATTTGGTCATGGCGGCTTCCGCGATCAGGGAAGCGCCGAAGCCGGTAAGCGTCAGGCCAAGCGGCGCGCGGATCAGCCACCGCCGGTAGTATTTATTCATGTTGGAGATACTTTTCGGCTCGTTTTAAATCTTCCGGAGTGTCGATGCCGATGGTTTCCCGGTCGGTCACCGCGACGGCGATTTCGTAACCGTTTTCCAGCCACCGCAACTGTTCCAGCGACTCCCACCGTTCGTACGCGCCGGGCGCCAGGGCCGTAACGGCCAGCAAAGCTGCCCTCCGGAAGCCGTACAGCCCGATGTGCTTGTACAAGGCGCCGGTAGCCAGCTGTTCGGCTCTCGGTACGCCCCGCAGATGCGGAATGGCGCTCCGGCTGAAGTAAAGCGCCCCTCGTTCGGAACTAAACACCACCTTGACTACGTTAGGATTATCGAGGTCGGTGATTTTCTCAATGCGCTTCGCCAGCGTAGCGATCGGCTGCTCGGCGCTTTGCAACATACGGACGATCAAACCGATCTGACCGGGCTCGACAAAAGGTTCGTCCCCCTGGATATTTACAACCAAATCGAATCCATTTAGTTGACGGGCCACTTCAGCGCAGCGGTCCGTACCGCTGGGATGCCCCGGATCAGTCAGCATAACCTCCCCCCCGAAGGTCCTGACGTGCCCGGCAATGCGGTCATCGTCGGTGGCGACCACTACCCGGTTGAGCGCAGCCGAGGCGGCGGCCCGCTCGTAAACGCGCCGGATGATCGTTTTTCCCCCTAATACAGCCAACGGCTTGCCCGGAAAGCGGGTAGAAGCGAATCGGGCCGGGATAATACCTAGAGTTTTCATATTTTTGCACCATTCATAACCTGTGAGCACTATGCGACGGGCGATCTACCTTCTTTTGCCGATTATCTTTCTGGGAAACCGCGGGCTGGCGACGGGCGACAGTATTCACTACCTCACGGCTAAAGATACCATTTTTCTATCCATCGATCCTTTCGGCCAAAAGATCTTTGAGCACCGGCTGGCGCCCAAGCAAACCGTCTTTTCAATGGCCAAATTCTACGGCCTGAGCCTGCCCGAGCTCTACCTCTACAACCCGGAACTGGAACAAAGAGATCCCAGCGTCGGGGAAGGGGTGCGGGTCCCGATCCCCAACCGGGCCATCAAACGCTATTTTAACGAAGCCACGGAAAACGGCGCTTACGTCCCGGTTTATTACGTCGTCAAAAAAGGCGACACCATGTATCGCATTTCCAAACATTACTTCAAAATGCCCGCCGACACGATCCGGCAACGCAACCGGCTCTTTTCCGACGACCTGCGCACCGGCCAGCTGCTGCACGTCGGCTGGATGAACGTCCGGGGCATTCCCGAATCTTACCGCAACGGCTCGGGCGGCCCCTTCTCGGAACGCAACCGGGAGCTGGAGCGTTTGTTTCACGGTCAACGCCAGGAACTGCGAACCGCTGAAGGACAGGGCGTTGCTTATTGGCACCGCGACAGCAAGGACAACCTCGACCTGTTCGCGCTGCACCGTAAAGCAAAGATCAATTCGATCATTGAAGTGACGAACCCAATGACCCGCCGAAAGGTTTATGCTAAAGTGATAGGGCGCATCCCCGCAGCCGCCTACGGCGACAACGTCGTGGTGGTCCTTTCGCCCCTGGCCGCCAAACTGCTCGGCGCGGTAGATCCCCGCTTTTTCGTTCGCCTGCACTATCTATATTAAAAAAATCCTTTATGCAATACCACGAAAATATCCTCTCTACGATCGGCAATACGCCGCTGGTCAAACTCAACCGGATCGGCGCCGACATTCCCGCCACCCTGTTGATCAAGGTAGAGACCTTTAATCCCGGTCATTCCATCAAAGACCGCATGGCGCTCAAAATGCTGCTGGACGCCGAAGCCAGCGGCGACCTCAAACCGGGAGGCACCATCATCGAATGTACGTCCGGCAATACGGGCATGGGCCTGGCGCTGGCCGCGGCCGTCAAGGGATACCACTGTATCTTCACCACCAGCGATAAACAAAGCAAAGAAAAAATCGACCTGCTCAAAGCCGTAGGCGCCGAAGTTATCGTTTGCCCCACCAACGTCGAACCCAAAGACCCCCGCTCCTACTATTCCGTGGCCGAACGGCTGAGTAAGGAGATTCCCAACTCTTTCTGGTTCAACCAGTACGACAACCTGTCTAACCGACAGGCGCACTACGAGAGCACCGGCCCCGAAATCTGGCGCCAGACAGACGGCAAAGTCACCCACCTCGTGGTCGGCGTCGGCACCGGAGGCACCGTTTCGGGCACCGGAAAATACCTCAAGGAGCAAAACCCGGATATCAAGGTATGGGGCATCGACACCTACGGCTCCGTTTTCAAAAAATACCACGAAACCGGCGTCTTCGACACCAATGAGATCTACCCCTACGTCACCGAAGGGATCGGCGAGGATATCCTGCCCAAAAACGTCGATTTCGAAGTGATCGACCTGTTCGAAAAGGTCACCGATAAAGACGGCGCCCTCATGGCCCGCCGCCTGGCGCGCGAGGAAGGTATGTTGCTGGGGTATTCCGCCGGTTCCGCCGTACAGGGCCTGCTGCAACTGAAAGACCAGCTGACGCCCGGGGACGTGGTCGTCATCGTTATCCACGATCATGGCAGCCGCTACGTGGGCAAAATTTACAACGACGACTGGATGCGCGAACGCGGCTTCCTCGACGCGGAATTGCGGGTCAGCGACCTGATCCGCCACAAAAACAGTAAGGAGTTCTACGCGGCCAACGTGGCCGATACGGTGGGCAAGGTTTTCGAAAAAATGCGGAACCACGATATCTCCCAGATGCCGGTGATGGACAATGGCGACATCGTCGGCGCCATCACCGAAGGTTCGGTACTGGCCTACCTCATGGATAACTCAGGCGATCATCGCAGCAAAAACATCCGGGACATCATGGGCGACCCTTTCCCGGAAGTCAGCGAAGAAACGCCCCTGAGCCAGCTGGGCAAATACATCAGCCGGCAGATCCCCGCCGTGGTGACGCGCGATAAGGCGGGCATCCGACACATCATCACCCAATACGATCTGCTGCAGGCGGTGTAAGGTTGTTTGATCCGGGTTAGTGCTTAATAAATTTCTCCGTCAGCTCGCGGCCGCCGGCGGTCAGGCGAATGAAATAGACGCCGGCGGGAAGCGCGCTTAGGTCGAGTTCCCTGGTGAGCAGAAAGGGCTTCTCCCCTTTTTCCTGGCGCCACAACCGGCCGGCTTCATCGAAAAGGTCCAGGCGATAAGAATCGGCCTCATCGACATATTGCAGGTTCAATAGGTCGTCGGCTACCGGATTGGGATAAAGCGACATTTCGCCTGATCGCAATCCGGAATCCAGGAGTTGGATGTTCACGGTGATCTGCGCAGTGGCGTCGTTCATCTTTACGACCTTTTCTATCTGCCTGCCCTCACCGGAAGAAAAAAGGAAGAATACCAGGGAAGCGGCCTGGTCAAATTCGTACAGGAAGGTTTCCCCTCTTCGCACCTCAAAAGAATCCAGCATTGTCAGGATGGTTTGTCCCCACCGGTCGAGTACTTCCAGCGTCAATCGGTCAGCCAGTTCCGCTTCGATGGCGATCTCCAGCCGGTCGTCGAAAACGAGAGTGTCCAGCGACCAGCTCTGAGCAGATAGATTGATTACGGGACTCAAAAAGAAGGGAATGGTCAGTAGAAGGTATCTCATGAACAGACGATTTAAAAAGTCATTTCGGGCTTACTTAGAGAGCTCCACCTTCCGGCGCTGAGGATTCTCGCCGGCCACTTCGCTCTTGGCGGGCTGGGCGCCGGCCGGCAGCAATCGCTTGATCACCCGGAGCCTGAAAGTATACCGCTTCTTTTCGTGGTCGAAGACGCCGAAGTGGTCGAGTGAATCGATCCGCACTTGTCCGTAGGCGTGCAGGATATTTTGATCGGGGAAAATGATGCCCACGTGGGTGATGCGTTCGTTGTGGTTTTCAAAGAACGCCAGATCGCCGGGCAGGGCCTGCTCTACGAAATCAATGGCCTGCCCGAGATAAACCTGCTGAAAGGGCTCACGCGGCAGGTTATAGCCGGCCATCTTGTACACCATCTGCACCAGTCCGGAGCTGTCGATGCCGAAAGGAGAGCGCCCGCCCCACAGGTAGGGCGCGTGCAGGTATTTGCGGGCGATTTTGAGGACGAATTCGACCGACGGTTCAATGTGCTCCGGCGCCACCGCCTGCCCGCTGAAGGTGTAAAAATGCTCGCCCAGGCGGAAGCGCAACCCGTCGAAAAGCGGCAGCTGCGCGCCCAGACCGATGGGAATGCAGTGATCGGCCGCCATCACCGGGTGCATGAGGTCGAGAGAGATGGAAAAATGCCGCCGAAACTCCGCAAACTCGCTCGGCGTGATGGGCATTATCTGCTCGGTGGCCACCCAGCCGACAAAGTTGTCGCCCTCGCACCGGATACGCAGCCATTGCCGGCCTTTGCGCTCCAAGACCTCGAACAATTCTCCGAATAACAGCTGGGAGATCATCTCGCTCTTGTGAGCAGTAGAACTGCGAATGGGAACCGAACTGAGCGGGCAAATACCGTAGGACATCTATCCTGCTTTTGTGGACCTCCGAAAACCGCCAAATCTACCCTCGTCCAACTGTTAAGGTTATACTATCAAAAATAATAAATATCTAACCAAGTCCGTTATTTTCCTGGCAAATAAACTTACCTTTGGCCCGATTTAGCGCAATCCGAAGCTATGAAAAAAAACTTAACGATCACCTTCACGCTCTTGCTGGCGTTTACCAGCGGCGCCTTTTCCCAGGATCAGCACTTCAGCCAGTTTTTCGCCTCTCCCATGACGCTGAACCCGGCCCTGGCCGGCGCCTTCAACGGTAAATACCGCATGTCGTTCATCTACCGCGATCAGTGGCGCTCGGTGCTGGACAACCCTTTCCGCACTTTCTCCGCGGCGGTTGACTTTCGCTTCGGCATGAAATGGCGGGGTCGCAACACCAAAGACCGCGTCGGCGCCGGCGTCCTGTTCTATAACGACCGGGTAGGCGCCACCAACTTCACCACCAACCAGATCAACGTTCTGCTGGCTTATCACAAATACCTCAGCGACGACCAGTTTCTCACTTTAGGGTTCCAGGGGGGACTGTCTCAGCGAAGCATCAACTACGAAGGCGCTTCCTTCGGCGATCAGTTTAACGGTTCGGATGGCTATACCGACCCCACCGCCGAAGTGCTGCCCGAAAACAACTTCGGATTCGCAGACTTTGGCGTCGGCCTCAACTACTCCTATGCGCCCGACAACAGCACCGCCATCTATGCCGGGGCCGCTATCCATCACCTGCTGGAGCCCCAGATGAGCTTCTTCGCCAGCCGGGAAGAAAACGAAGGCAGCCCGCTGGAGATCAGAGACAGCAAGCTGTTCCGTAAATACACCGCGCACTTCGCCATGAGCCTGCCGCTGGGCAAAGGCGTGCGGATAGATCCCCGCTTTCTCGGCTACCTGCAAGGCCCGCATATGGCGCTGATCGGAGGCGCCAACTTTCGCTTTCTTCTCAACGAAATCAACGGCGTCGCCCTGCATACCGGCGGCTGGGTCCGCTGGGCCCGCCCCGCGGATGAATCCGCAGAACAGACCGTCGATTTCGACGCGGGGGTCGCTATGGTCGGCTTCGAATACAACAACTTCCTGCTCGGCTTCAGCTACGATTTTACATTCGATCAACTCAACCTGAACCAAAGAAATCAGGGCGCGCTGGAGATCTCGATCGCTTATCTCGGACAGTACATCAACGAAACGGTGCTATGCCCGAAATTTTGATACTACAGCGCCACGTTCTCCACAATTTCCAGACCATAACCCGTAAGGCCGATGCGGCGACGGGTGCTGCGCGTCAACAGGCGTATTTTAGAGATGCCAAGATCGCGTAAGATCTGAGCCCCCACCCCGAAGTCGCGCTGCGTCATCTCCGAAGGGTTTTCGAATTTTACCGTGCCGTTCTGGTCCTGCTTTTGCAGGCAGGCGCGCAGGCGGTGCAGAATGGCGTCTCCTTTTTCTCCGTGCCGCATGTAAAGCAAGACGCCCTTGCCTTCGCGGGAGATCATCTCCACCGACTGCTGTAACAGCACTCCGTAGTCTTCGAATAAAGAGCCGAGTATCTCGCCGGTCTCCGTCGAAGAGTGCACCCGCACCAGCACCGGATCGCCCTGATTCCAGGAGCCCTTGCAGATAGCGAGATGCGTATCATTGGTAGTCAGCTGTTTATAGGCGATCACCTCAAATTCGCCGTAAGGCGTGTCCATGCGCACGGCGATCTCTCTTTTGACGATCCGCTCGTTGCGCATGCGGTATTCCACCAGGTCTTTGATAGCGATGATTTTCAAATCGTGCCGGCGGGCGATCTCCATTAACTGGGGCAGGCGCGCCATGGAGCCGTCCTCGTTCAATATTTCCACCAGCACGCCGGCCGGATAGAACCCGGCCAGTCGCGCCAGGTCGATGGTCGCTTCTGTATGGCCGGTACGGCGAAGGACCCCGCCCGTTTTTGCGCGCAGCGGGAAGATGTGACCGGGGCGGGCAAAGTCGTGGGCCGACATCCTGGAATCCACCAGCGCTTTGACCGTAGTAGCGCGGTCGTAAGCAGAGATCCCGGTGGTGCAACCGTGGCCGATCAGGTCGATGGAAACGGTGAAAGCGGTTTCGTGTAATGCCGTATTCGAGGAAACCATCAGGTCGAGCCCCAACTCGTCAGCGCGCCGTTCATCGAGGGGAGTGCAGATCAATCCACGCCCGTAAGTCGCCATGAAGTTGATGATCTCGGGGGTAATACATTCGGCCGCACAGATGAAATCGCCTTCATTTTCGCGGTCTTCGTCATCGACGACGATCACCACTTTCCCCGCCTTGATGTCGGCAATCGCTTCTTCGATGGTATTCAAACGGATATTACTGATTTCGCTTGGTTGGTTCCCAGACATTACTTCGTATTCCTTTAAGAAATTTTACAAAACCCTGAAGGAGCGCCAGGTTCATCGCCAGAAAATAACGAAGACTGCGCAGCGGCAGAAAATGCAGCCCCAGCCACCTGAGCAACAGGTCCAGCGCGATCACCAAAATGGCGCCTCCCGTCAGTATCAAAAACAAAAATCGAAAAAATAGGTTTCCGTTCCAAGCTAACGCCGCGCTGCACAAAGGTATGGCCAGCAAGAAAAAAGGGCCAATCCAACGCAGCACCTTATGGGAAAAGAAGGCAAAAGCCAGCGGGCGCAAGGGCGGCCACCAGAGATGCCGGAACCGAACCAGGTTCTGAAAGTTGCCAGCGGAAATGCGGGCTTTGCGACGATATTCTTCGGAGAGGTTGTGCGATACCGGCTCATAACACACCGCTTTCGGTTCGCTGATCGCGTCGCCCCCTTCCTCCAGCGCGCGCATCGTCAGGTAGAAATCGTCGACCAGGAAATTGGCCGGCACTTCTGAAAAGCGATCCGCCCGCAAAGCATAACAGCCGCCGAAAGGGCCGACCATTTTGCCCCACACCAGCCCTTCCAGGTATTTGATCATTCCCTCCCGGGAAATGTACTGGTTCTCGGAACGCGAGATGCCCGGGCCACGCATGCCGGTATGCACCATTCGCGCATCGACTACGACGATGCGCTCATCCCGGAAATGCTTAGCCAGGCGCCGGGCCACCCCCGGAGTGAGCAGGACGCTGGCGTCGGTGATCAGCAAGACGTGATGCGCATCCAACGGCTGCGAGCGGCCGGCAATGGCGATCAACTCATTAATTACAGGCGGCTTACCTCTCCTTTGCGGAAAAGAAAAAAAACGCATCCGCGAATGGATCGCTGCAAACTGCTCGACGATCTCGTTGGTCCCGTCATCGGAACAATCCGAACCGATCAGGATCTGCAACCGCTCTTCCGGATACTCCAGCGCCGCGAGGCTGTCCAGCTTATCCCGGATCACGGCCTCCTCATTGTATACCGACATGATGATCGAAACGAAAGGCCAGTCTGCGTCCTCGCCCTCGTAAACCGGCCGGTCCGGCTTGCGCCCCCGACCCAGCCACTGCAGCAGCCAGGGATAAAACAGATAAGAGTGGGCCAGCCCCAAAACGCTTATCCAAAATAACAACTGGAGCAAACTATTCATGAGTTTTCGATCTAGACTTCGACAGTCAGCGCGGCGTAGGCGTCCACCAGCCGGCGGGCGATTGTCCGGCTGTCGTAATGCCGGCTGACAAATTCACGGGCCCGCCGCCCCATCCCTTCCAGCTGTTCCCGGTTTTCGACGCAAAAATCAATGGCCTGCGCCAGCTCCCGGGGGCAGTCGGCGATAAGGACCTCCTGCTGATGCTTCGCGGTAATCCCTTCTATCCCCATGCTGGTGGTCAGTACGACTTTCCCGAGCGCCATGCCTTCGAGTATCTTGGCCCGCATGCCGCTCCCCGAAAGCAAGGGCGCCACCATGAGACTGTGGGCGTTGACAAAATCTGCCGCGCTCGCCACCTCGCCGTGTACGATCACCTTTTGCCCGGCCGTACGGAAGAGCCAATCCGGCGTATTGCGGCCGGCCACGTGCAGCTCCAGGTCCGGATGCCGGCGATTCACCTGCGGCCATACCTCCCGCAGAAACCACATCAACCCTTCCAGGTTGGGCATCCAATCGAGCGAACCGATAAAAGAAAGGGTCAGCGGCTGCTGGTAACTGTCGTAGTCCGGGCGGTAAGTCCGGCTGTCGATGCCGATCGGCGTAACCACCGCAGCCGTCCGGCAACCCTGGCTGCGAAAAGTCCTTAAATCGCGCTCCGTGATCGGCGCAAGGAGATCGTATTGATCGAACTGCGACAACTCGTAGCGCCTGAGCTTCGCGCTGAGGTGCTCCAGGTAGCGCTTTTTGGGAAACCACGAAGTATTGGCCGCGATGCGCTCCCATATTTCGTACTCCACGTTGTGGGCGCGCATGGCTATGGCAGCGTCAGAACCCGCCCGGATCACCGGAATATACGGCGCCAGGTAGAGCGTTTCCAGCTGCACCAGATCAAATGACTGCGTACGCAGCAGCCCGGTGAGCTGGCGCTTGAACTCCGGAGAAATAAACCGGCTGATGTGGTAAGATTCCTTCGAAAAGAGATTCAGGAAAGCGCCGAGAGGCTTCACCCGGTTGTCGACTGGCGCCGTATAAATGCGCTCAAAATGCTGAGCGGAAGCAGGCAGACGGCGGGTGTCGAAAAAGTGTTTGCGGGTGTTCATGGCCAGCAAGGTCACCTTACATCCCAATTCGTGCAAGGCTTTACTCAGGTTGTGGACGGCTATCGATTCCCCGTCCTTCAAAGGATAGGGAAATTTTTTACACAACAGCAGTATCTTCATGGGCTCTTTTTTGCTCGAAACGATCCGGCCGGCCGAAAAATAGTTCATTTTGCCCGGACTGCGGGCATGCCGCCTCCGGAAAGTGCGCGCCGGGCGGAACGCAACGATCAACGGTCATGGGCTCCGACGAATTCGTCCTCCGGCGCCCAGGGCGGCGAAACGATGCACAAAAAATCCAGGCGGTCGGCGCCGGTATTTTCGATAAACTGTTCGGCGCCGGCCGGAATAAATACGAGTTCGCCGGTTTCGAGACCTCGTTCCTCGCCGTCGATATGGACGCGGCCCTTGCCGGCCAGGATAAAATAGACTTCCGAGCGCTCCCGCAAGACGTGCGGCAGCGAGGCCTCACCGGGTTGCAGGGAAGCGTGAGCCAGGCTGTAATTCAGCGAAACCGGATCGTTCTTCGGGTGCAGGATCTCCCGGATTTCGGTATTATCCCCGGCGGTGAAAGCCGGGGCGTCGGTTACTTTTCTGATGATCATAGCCGCTTGCTTATTTCCACTACTTGTTTTCGTATATATTATTCTCGGGATCGATATCCGCCATGCGGCCGCTCGGGTCGATTGCCACCCGGGCGATCTCCTCCGGCGCCACCGGCAGGACCAGGGCGTAATAGGGATGCGTCCACGGCCAGTCGCGGGCGACGGTAAACGGCCGCCCGGTCGTTTCAGCTTGTTTTGCCCCCCGCATGATCCGCAGCGGGATATTGATCATCTCTTCCCTGCCGTCGCGGTAGGTTATCAAAAGATCGACCGGCATCGGCATTACCCCTTGTTTGGTCAGCAGGATTTCGGTTTGTCCCGACTCTTCTTCCCGCAGGGCCTGCACGGCGTAATCAATGGTGTGCGTAGTATTGACCCAGTATTCCCGGTACCAGTCGAGCTCCAGGTTCGATTCCTTTTCCGCGATCCGGATAAAATCGTTGGAATTGGGGTGCTTGAAACGCCAGGTGTCGTAGTACTTCAGCAATATCCGGTCGAGCACCGGCCGGCCGACGATATACCCCAGCTGCCGGAGAAAAACCGCCCCTTTGCTGTAGGCCGCCCGGCCATAGGCGAAATTGGTAACATAGTGGTCGGCATGCGTCGACATGGGTTCTTCCAGCCCGCTTTCTACCAGGGCGAAATAGCCGGCATAGGACCCGGCCTGCGGGTTTTCCTGGGGTTTGCCCGGGATCACTTTTTCGCGACGCAGGAAATTGTCTACTTCTGCTTCTGCATAATTGGTAAAACCCTCATCCATCCAGGGATAAAGGCTTTCGTTGGTGCCGAGCATCATCTGGTACCAGCTGTGCATCAGCTCGTGTAAACAGACCCCGACCAGGCTGGAAAAAACCCGTTCGCCGGTGATCAGCGTCGCCATGGGATATTCCATTCCACCGTCTCCTCCCTGGATAAAGGAATACTGCCGGTATGGGTATTGCCCGAAATGCTCATTGATGTAATCGAAGGCGCGATCCATGACCGGAGGGAGCATTTCCCAGTTTTCGGTAGTGGCTTCGCCGGGCTGGTAGAAAAAGTGCAGCACCGTTCCGTCTTTGCGCTCCAGGGTCTTGTGCCGGTAATCCGGATCGGCCGCCCACACAAAGTCGTGCACATTGGGGGCAAAGAAATGCCAGCTGAGGCGGCCGTCATCGTCTACCTCAGGCCGGGCCGCGTCGGCATATCCATGCCCTATGGCTTCGGGATTCTGCAGGTAGCCGGTAGCGGCCACGGTGTAGGCCTGGTCGATGCGGATGGTGACGTCAAAATCGCCCCAGACGCCGTAAAACTCACGACCTACGTAGGGGTTGGCGTGCCAGCCCTGATAGTCGTATTCGCACATTTTGGGGTACCACTGGGACATGGAATAGGCGATGCCCTCGCGATTGTCGCGCCCGCTGCGCCGGATCTGCAAGGGCGCCTGGCCGGCGAAGGCCATATCGAAGACGGTGGAATCGCCGGGGGCAATCGGTTCGGCCAGCGTCACTTCCAGGATCGTACCGACGGTTTCGAAAGCTACCTCCCGGCCGTCCTGCAAGAGCGATTCCACCCGCAAATAGCCGATTTCTGAAGCCCCCAGGCGGGAAATGCGGTCGCGCACCCGGGGGTCGGGATCGGCGATGGTCCGCGAGCGGATGTCCATCATGCTGCCGGGCTGAAAAGCATTGAAATACAAATGGTAAAACACCTCGTCGAGTGAATCGGGAGAATTATTGTAATAAACGAGGCGTTGTTTTCCGTCAAACTGGTGCCGGGCTACCGAAAAGTCGATCTCCATATCGTAGCGCACCCGCTGCTGCCAGCGATCCGGCTGCGCGTTTAAACCCAGTGATAATACGGTCAGCACCCCAATCAGCGCATACTTTCTCATTCGCAATCTATCGTGTTATTTAAAAAATCATTGATCTATGTTCTCCGGTACGGTGTATCCTTCCGATTGCAGCAGATCGCGGGCGGCCGGGTATTGGCCGGCGACGCGAAAGGGCTCGACCCGGGCTTCCCGGTATCCTCCGAGGTTGATGGTAAAATCGGACGGCAGCACCAGGGCGTTAACGGGGTATTCGTGCACGGTGCGGGCGTAGGGCTCCTGGCCGGTGGTGCTGGTCAGGAATTCGAGGAACGCCAGCACCTCCTTGCGCACCGGCGTACCCTCGGCCAGGGCCGCGCAGCTGAGATCGGTATAGGTCATGCCCTCTCGGTTTACCGGAAAGACGACGCCGGTATTTTCTCCAATCCGGAAGGATTCGGGATTGCCGGACATATGCAGCAAAATGTGACTCGGCGCGAAGATGAGCCCTACTTTTCCGGCGCCGCCGGCCACCGCGCGGATGATCTCCATATCGTCATCGGGGCTGTCGGGACGGCGGTTCGCCGCCAGTCCGGCCGCCCAGGCGCGGGCGGCGTCGGTTTTCCCGTCGGCCAGCAAAGCGGCGGTAATAAAAACGGCCGGCGATCCGGGCGCCGCGGAGGCTATCAATTCTCCCTGCCAGCGATCGTCCGTTAAAGCCTGATACCCGGCGATCGTTCCGGGATCAACGGCATCGCGGCGGTAGACGAAAGCGGCCGCCCGGCGGGTGAGCCCCACCCAGTAGCCGTCTTTATCCCGGTAGTAATAACTGCCGATATTTTCGTCGAGCCCGGGCGTGGAGAATACCGCCAGACGCCCGTCGGCGCGGAGTTCGTTGAGATCGGCCACGCTGCGGGCGATCACCAGGTCGGTCCGGCCGGGCTCAAAAAAATCGGCCAGCGAATCGCCGGTCGTACGAGTCACGTTAAAGACCAGTCCCGTCCTTTCGGCGTATTGATCGAAAAGCGCCTGGTCTTCCTGGAAATAGCGGGAAGTCAACAGATCGACAACGATCGGAGCTTGCTCTTTTTGCTTTTGATCGCCCCCTGATCCGCCGTTACACGCTACTGTAAAACCGCCGAGTAGCAAGGCTGCGGCCGCACCGGATATTTTCCACATAATAAAAAGCATCTTCCGGGAGTCGAAGCGCCGGATATTTTGGCATTTCCCCGATAAATAGATTAATTTTGCGTGCAAACTTAACCAAAACAAACCCTAAATGAACAAAAAGTTCAACATTAGATTTGGTGTGCTTCTCCTTATGGTTGCAGCGGCGGCAATGAGCCGGTTGCTGCCCCATCCCCATAACTTTACGCCCATCGGCGGCATGGCGCTGTTCGGCGCTGCCTATTTTTCACGCCGCTACCTGGCTTTTATCGTTCCTTTCGCCGCCATGTGGCTGAGCGACCTCTTTCTCAACAACCTGGTCTACGCTCAGCTGTATCCCGATTATTCCAGCGGTTTCGCCTGGTTCGGGAACGGATGGGTGTACCTCAGCTTCAGCCTGATCGTGCTGCTGGGCTTCGGCTGGCTCCAGCAAGTGCGCTGGCCCCGCCTGTTGGGCGCCAGTTTATCGGCTTCCGTCCTTTTCTTCCTGGTAACGAATTTCGGGGTATGGCTGTCCTCGGGGCTTTATCCGCCGACGTTCCCCGGACTGTTGAGCTGCTACACGGCGGCCGTGCCGTTTTTCTGGAACACCCTGGCGGGCGACCTCTTTTACACCAGCGCCCTCTTCGGTTCGTTCTACCTGTTGTCGATCCGCTATCCGCAGTTGCGGCCGGCTAAGGCCTAGCGAACAACAACCGGAGCTTACTTTTTATTTTCGGCTTCCTCCTGCTCGGGATATTCGATGCGGCCGTGGTGCATGGATTTCATCACCTTTTTGAAGACGAGCTTGCAGCGCTCCAGTTCCTGAAAAGTCATTCCGGAATGGTCCAGCTGCCCCTGAGTGATTTTTCCGGAAATGATCTTATCGATCAGTTCGCCGAGCCTTACCTCGGTAGGGTTTTTCAGGCTCCGGCAGGCTGCTTCGATTGAATCGGCCATCATCAGGATGGTCTCTTCTTTTGTTTTGGGTCGCGGCCCGGGATAGCGGAAAAGGCTTTCATCAACTTCCGATTCGTCCCTATCCTTGAGGTAGTTTCGGTAGAAGTACTCCACGCGCGTCGTACCGTGATGCGTTTTGATGAAATTGGTCAGCACCCTGGGCAGCCTGGCTTTTTTGGCTTTTTTGACCCCTTCCTCGACGTGACTGATGATGATGCGGGCGCTTTCCAGGTCGGTCTTATCGTCATGCGGATTCAGTCCATCCTGATTTTCGATAAAAAACGTAGGGTTGGTCGTCTTTCCGATATCGTGGTACAATGCGGCAACCTTCACCAGCAGGGGGTTGGCGCCGATCTCGGCCGCCGCCGCTTCGGAGAGGTTGGCCACCTGCAGGGAATGCTGCAAGGTACCCGGCGCTTCGATCGCCAGTTCGCGCAATAGCGGGCGGTTCATATCCGACAGTTCGACCAGCGTAATGGAAGACGTAAAACCGAACAAGCGTTCCAGCAGGGGGATCAGCGGATAAGCCAGCAAGGTGAGGAACACGTTCAGGAATAACCACAGGAAAACCACGCGGTCCACTTCCATCAGGTTGCCTTCCTGGATAAGGGAAAGACCGAGATACGCCAACGCGTAAACCATGAATATGGAAAAAATGGAATTGAAAAAACGCGACCATTCCCGGGTATCGACGTCACTGAGCAACACGACAATGCCGGCCAGTATCTGCAGGAAAGTAAATTCATAGCCTTTGGACGACAGAAAGCTGGCGATAAGCACCACGACGATGTGCGTGAAAAGCGCCAGCCGGCCGTCGTAAAAATTCTTAATGACGATGGGCACGATACAAAAAGGGATCAGATATGCGCTGAGGATGTCCGTGCTTTCCACCGCATAAACCAGGTAACTGTAAACGATCAGCCAGAAGAAGATGAACACCAGCTGGTTGATCGATCCCAGCACCTCTTTGGCGAAATAGCGGAGGTAGATCACGAAGACGCCGATGATCAAACTGGTCAGCAGAAAATAGCCCACGAAAACGCCCATCCGGGATTTGTTGGCGATCACCTGATCCTCGTATTGCCGTTTAAAGGAAACCAGTTTCTGATGGACTTCATCGGTGATGATGCCGCCTTTGGAAACGATGGTGTCCCCTTTGCGGACCATCCCGCGGGAGGTGGAGATGGTGGCCAGCACGTCCCGGCGGAATTTTTCGGTTAATGTATCGTTATAGGTCAGATTAGGCTGTATCAGGTTCTCCAAAAGCGGATACAGAAACTCGGGCTCGGCCAGCGAACTGGCCGGCAGAGAGTCGCCGAGCATCGCACGGGCCGAGGCGACCGTGTACAGATTCTCCAGGGTTTGTTGCTGGGTGGTATTGCCCTGCAAAATATTAATGACGAAATCTTTACCCTTTCCGCGATGCGGCTCCGCCGGCTCGATGACGCCGCGCCGGTAGAGGCGAGCCAGGAAGGCTTCGCCGTAGTCGATGTAGCGTTGCGGTTTTTGCAGCACCTCCTGGAACTGGTCTCCTTCCCGCACCTGGTCGAGCTGTTGATTAAAATCGTTTTCGAATTGTTCCTGCTGCTGCTCCAGCATATCCTCGTCCAGCTCGTAATAAGGAGAAAAATCTTTGTCCAGCTCCTGGATCTCCGTCTGCAGTTGCTCATCCGTTTTGCGGATGGCAAAGTCGAAAGGCGCTACCAGGTCTTCGTACCGCCAGGTCTGCCCTTGTTCGAACTGGTATTTGAACTTGACGTTATTGGGAAACAAAAAACTGATAAAGACCACCACCCCCAACACCAACAGGTATTTCAGCAAATTGGGCAAGCTATCGATCGCGTTCCTCCATTTGATACTCATACCGACAAATATACTCACTTTCGCGGCGCCCAGGTGACCTCCCCGGCTTTCAGCTCGCGGGCCAGGTAGCGGGCCAGCACGAAAAAGTAATCGGACAGGCGATTGAGGTAACGGATCACGATGGGTTCCACCGGTTCTTCCTCCGCCAGCGCTACGACGAGGCGCTCCGCCCGCCGGCAAACGCAACGGGCCAGGTGGCAGTGAGAAACGGTGGGGTGCCCTCCGGGCAGGATAAAGTTGCGCAACTCGGGAAGGACCTCATTCATCTGGTCCATGGCTTTTTCCAGTTGTTCGACATCCGACTCCCGGATATCGGGCACCGGCAGTTCCTTTTCCGGATCGCTGGCCAGATTGGAACCGATGGTGAACAGAGCGTCCTGAATATGTTTGAGCAGGGCGCGAACGGCTTCGTCCGGCGCCAGATCGCGCACCATCCCGACCTGGGCGTTCAGCTCGTCAACGGTGCCGTAAGCTTCGATGCGCCGGTGGTATTTCGGCAGGCGCCTGCCGCCGAACAGTGAAGTTTCCCCTGCGTCGCCGGTGCGGGTGTAGATTTTGAATGACATGTCGTTATCTTTTTCGCAAAAGTACGATCCGGCCGGCAACTTTTGAGGCGAAAACCAAGGTTCAAGACCGAAATGACAACCTTCAAACCGGGCGCTCAGTCGCGGCGGTAGCGATGCGTAGGATCAAAAGCGCTGGCTATGTTTTCGTTGAGCACATCGGTTTCCACGCGGCCGTCGCGCAGGCGTACGATGCGATGAGCGTGTTCGGAGATATCCGGTTCGTGGGTAACCAGAATTACGGTATTGCCGTTTTTGTGGATCTCTTCGAAGATGCCCATAATCTCGATGGAAGTCTTGGTGTCCAGGTTGCCGGTAGGTTCGTCCGCGAGGATGATGGAAGGGTCGTTGACCAGTGCGCGGGCGATGGCGACCCGCTGGCGCTGCCCTCCGGAGAGTTCATTGGGTTTGTGGTCGACGCGATCGCCCAGGCCGACGGCGTCGAGTACTTCGCGGGCGCGGTCATTGCGCCGGCTCTTGCTCATGCCGCCGTACACCAGTGGCAGGGCCACGTTATCCAGGGCGGTCATGCGGGGCAGCAGGTTGAAGGTCTGGAAGACGAAGCCGATCTCTTTGTTGCGCACTTCGGCGAGTTCGCCGTCAGTCATGGTGCTGACGTTGATGCCGCTGAGCCAGTAGTTGCCGCTGGTCGGGGTGTCGAGGCAGCCGATGAGGTTCATCAGGGTCGACTTGCCGGAGCCCGAGGGGCCCATGAGGGCGACGTATTCGTTGCGACCGATTTCCAGGTCGATGCCCTGCAGGGCGTGCACCTTGGTGGCCCCCATGGTGTAAATTTTTCGCAAATCTTCGACGCGGATAACTGACTCCATAATCATTTTTTCAGATCAATAACTTTCGGAACGCGGAAAAACTGCCCGTCCTGCGCCGGCGCGTTTTGCAGGGCCGCCTCCCGGCTTACCTGCCCGCTCACCCGGTCGGGGCGCGACCGGTCGTCTTCGGGCTCATTGACGTAAACCAGGGGCGCCACGCCCTCGGTGTCGACTTCCTGCAAGCGTTCGACCATGGCGAGGATCTCGTTGAGGTCCGCCGCCAGGCGCTCCCTTTCGGATTCCGACAATTGCAGGCGGGTGAGTTGTTCCAGCTTTAAAATTAAGTCGCGGTCTATCTGCATCGCAATAAATTAGAAGTTCGTATCCCTTTAGTCGGCCAATGTCGCTTTTTCCCGGAGCGAAAAAATTTCGCCAATATGGCGGGGAGTTGTATTTTCGTGCCCCGGAGGCCGTTCGCGCCATAAAGCAGGCCGAAACCATCATGAGTGACACGCCAAAAATAAAGCATATTGCCATTGCCGGGAACATCGGCGCCGGAAAAACGACGCTTAGCGAACAGCTAGGTAAGAATTTCGGCTGGGAAGTGCACTACGAATCCACGGAAAATAACCCGTACCTCAGTGATTTTTATCACGACATGCGCCGCTGGTCTTTCAATCTTCAGATTTATTTTCTCAACAGCCGCTACCAGCAGGTGCTCAAGATCCTCTCCGGCGACAAGACGGTAGTGCAGGACCGCACCATCTACGAAGACGCCTACATCTTTGCGCCGAACCTGCACGACATGGGCCTGATGTCGACCCGCGATTTCGAAAATTACATCAGCTTGTTCAAAACGATGTCGTCACAGATCCAGCCGCCCGATCTGCTGATCTACCTGCGCGCCAGCATTCCTACCCTCGTCGACCACATCCAGTCGCGGGGCCGCGACTACGAGGGCAGTATGAGCCTCGACTATCTGCGGCGCCTCAACGAACGCTACGAAGCCTGGATCGGAGGCTACGATATCGGCCGGCTGCTCATCATTCCCGCCGATGACGTCGATTTTAAAAACGAACCCGAAGATCTGGGAAAAGTGGTGGATATGGTCCGCGCAGAACTGCACGGCTTGTTTTAGCGCCTACCGTACTGCAAAAGTTTTACGACCCGGCCGGCCGTCGCCGGATAGCTCCCCCGGCAGCTGCAAAACCTACGGTCGCGCGGTATCCGCGATATCCTCCGCCTTTTTTTCTGTATCGAACCATTCTTTGACGACTTCCGGCAGATATTCGTCCAGCTCTGCTTCGCCGCCGTACAGCAGCGCTCCCGCCAAAACGAGGTGGAAGCTTACCGCAAGGAACAAGGCCGTGGCCCGCCGGGTGCGGGCCGCTCTTTCAAAATGATAGTTTTGCATACCGGTGGGGATTTTGTTCTTTCTAGTAACGACGGCCGTTTTCGGGATATTTCCGGCCGGCCGGTTAAATAGTTATTAAAACCTTTGCCCGCCTTGCTCCATTAATTATTAAAACATTAACGCACCATGCTCGAACAAATACGCAGCGAACTGGCTCCGGCGGGAACGACGCTCGTAGCAGTCTCCAAAACCAAGCCCGTTGAGCAGATCCGGCAGTTGTACGACGCGGGCCACCGGCAGTTCGGAGAAAATCGCGCGCCCGAAATGGCCGAAAAATACGAACAGCTCCCCAAAGATATCGAATGGCACTTCATCGGGCACCTGCAACGCAATAAAGTCAAGCTGATCGCTCCTTTTGTGCACCTCGTCCATTCGGTCGACAGCTACCGGCTGCTGCGGGAGATCAACAAGGAAGCCGCCAAAAACGACCGGACGATCGATTGCCTGCTGCAGTTTAAAATTGCCGCCGAAGACACCAAATACGGCTTCGACCCGGCTACCGTGCGGCAAATGCTGAGCGATCCGGCTTTCGCCGAATTGAAAAATATCCGCCTCCTCGGCGTGATGGGCATGGCGACCTTTACCGATAACGAAGCACAGGTGCGCAGCGAATTCCGGAAGCTCCGCGCCATCTTTTCGGAATTGAAGGACACTTTCTTCCCGGAAGCCGATCATTTCCGGGAAATTTCCATGGGCATGTCCAACGACTACCTAATCGCACTCTCGGAAGGCAGCACCATGGTGCGTATCGGCAGCCTGATCTTCGGACCACGGGATTAGCCAAAACAATCAGTTCAGGATCAGCTTTTTGGTCGCCGCCGCCCCGCCGCTCTTCAATCGTACGAAATACAGGCCGCGCGGCAGTCCGGCTACCGGGAAGGTGATGTTTTCTCCGCGCCACTCCCGCCTTTGCAGCCGGCGCCCCGCCGCGTCGAACAATTCCAGCACCCGGGTTGAGCCGGCGCCGGACGGATCGATTTGCACCCGCACCTGATCAGTGGCGGGATTGGGAAATATCGCAAAGCGAGCAGCAGCTTTCGGCTCCACGGTCGGAAGCGCGGGGTCGATGACGAGGTCGGTAGTGTAGATGGAAAAACCGCCCCGGGCGTTGCCCACGACGAGGTCGAGGTAGCCATCCTGGTTCAGATCGCCCGGCGCCGGATAAGAGCGCTCGCCGACTCTGACGCCGTCGATGTATTCGTTGAGTAGGGTAAAGGAATCGTAAATATTGGACTCGATATCCCCGTACAGTTCCAGTCGCCCGAAGCGCGTCCCCAGGATCATGCGCCATTCCCCTGCCTGCTCGAAAAAAGCAGGGACGCTGTAGCCGATGCTCGATCCCGAGACGCGGGCGTCTACCGAGCCGAGGAAGAAGTTGTTGGGCGCTGCTTCGGGATCGCCGTTGAAGGCGGGCGCCGAAGCAGAACCGGTATTTTTAAAAAAATTGACGTTGCCGTTGCGCTCGCCGATGGCCAGGTCCGGCAGCCCGTCCCGGTCGATATCCACGATCGCCGGCGTACTGGCCAGGCCTACGTCGATGTCCTGCCAGGCGTATTGCCAGGGGCCGAAGGCCATGGGATTGCCCGGGCCGGCGGTATTTTCGGCGAAAAACAGCTTGCCGTAATTCTCACCGACCAGAATATCGAGGTCGCCGTCGGCGTCCAGATCTCCGAAAGCCGGGGCAAAAGCGAAAGAAGTGGTGCTGAACTGGTTCATCCCCAGCCAATCGTCATCGACCTGTTCGAATGCCGGGGCGTTCGCCGACCCCACGTTCAGGAATAAAAAGAGCCGGGGATCGCTGGCCCCGCCCGGCACGAATCCCGAATAATTGCCCGCTACGATATCCGGCAGCCCGTCTCCGTTCACATCGGCGACAGCCGGCTGAGCGCCGTGCCCCAGGTCGACCATCTGTTCAACCAGGAAATCGTCCTGCACGAACTCGAAAACGGGAATTTCGTCCGTATTGACATTCTGGTAGTACCAGGCTACCGCGTAGCTCGCTCCGTTGTCGGGTTCATTGGGCGAGGCCAGAAAATCGCGCTTGCCGTCATTGTTGAGATCCAGGTAAAAAGCCGCTGGAAAAACCGGTATGTCGACGGAGAAATCGTAAGCGGGGAAATAATTGTCCTGGTCGTTCAGCCAGGGCTGGGAGCAGGAACCGCCGTTAGACAGGAAAGAAAGATTGGTGAAAGAGATATCTCCGAGCACCAGCTCGCGGGGGCCGTCATTATTGGCGTCAAAAGTCAGCACCGTAGAGCCGACGTGCCGCGGGCCCCGTTGGTCGGGCGGGTCGGTAAACCCCTGTGCACATTCCGAAGGAGCCGCCGCCAGGTCGATGACCTCGCTGAGGCCGCTTTCGTAGATCCCGCCCCAACAATCGTCTTCCAGGACGAAGATCAGGCTGTCGCGCTCGTACCCCATCTCCACCGATTGGTTGGCGTAGAACTCCAGGAAGCCGCCGTTGCTGGCGAAAGTAAGAATATCGAGGTCGCCGTCGCAGTCCAGATCATCCAGGGCCGGATAATCGATATTGGAGATGTAGATGGGCGTTTCCCCTCCGGAAGTCAGCGGAAAGTAGAGCAAATTGAACGGCTTATCGAAAGTCACCCGCTCGAACGCCAGTCGGTCGTTATCGTCCCAATAGCCGCGATAGGCCATGATCCCGAAAGCCGGCGCGTCGGAAAAGCCGAAGAGGTCCATGACACCGTCGCCGTTATAATCGCGCAAGAGCACCCATTCGTCCACTTCCGGGAAGTTGGCCGCCAGTTCCGGAGCGTAGGTGTATTCGGTGGTATTGGGTTCGCCGCTATGCAGAAAAGGCAGGTGGACGCCGCCCAGCCGGTCGAAAACGTACAGATCCGGCTGACCGTCGTTATTGAGGTCGGCGCTGGAGAACTGCGGTCCGTTGAGGCCGCCGGCAAGCGGGTTGGCCAGCGGCTGACCGTCGATGAAAAAAGGCGCCGCCATTCGGTCCAGCTGTTGGCTCGACAGATAATTGCACAAAAGCAGCGACAGGAGAAAGAGGCTAATTCGCTTGGGCATTTTCACAAAAGGAAGTTTGGTGAATAGTTGATTTCTTTGTTTATTGACCGGCTATCGGGGTTTCCATATGATTTCAAAGGTATAAAAAGCGAAGATGAAAATCCGTCACCTCCTTTCCTTTCTGTTGGTTTGTATCTCCTTTCTATACGCCGGCGGGCAGTCTGATTCCCTCGCCATCGTTGCTTCCCCCATTCCGCTTCCGGAATACACCCTCACTGCCGAACGCGGCCGGCTCGTTTTCAGCAGTGAGACGGAAGACGGCCTCGCCCGCCTCACCATCAACGGCGCAGAACAGAACTTACCATTCAGCGACGGGCGGGCATATCTCGACCGGGAGGCTTCGCCGGCCGGCGAGCTGCTGCTGATCAACAACCCTTCGGAGCGCAGTTACCGGCTTTTTCACCTTTCGACCAATAACGAAGGGACGCCCCGGCTGCGCCGCATTCCCATGTGGCTGTCGGTGGCGCCTCCGCTGATCGCCATTTTTTTAGCGCTGATCGCCAAGGAGGTAGTCGTCTCCCTTTTCGTAGGCGTCTGGACCGGCGCATTTATCGCCGGCGGCATGCGGATCGACTCCCCGTACTATTTCCTGCTCAGCTTCTGGCAAGCAGTGGAGCGCTACGTGATCCAGGCGCTCAACGATAGCGGTCACCTGGCGGTTATTGTCTTTTCCATACTCATTGGCGGCATGGTGGCCATCATCTCCCGCAACGGCGGCATGGCCGGCATCGTCCAGGCTCTGTCGCGCTACGCCCGATCGCCGCGCAGCGCCCAGTTCATCACCTGGCTGCTGGGCGTCGCCATCTTTTTCGATGACTACGCCAACACGCTGATCGTAGGCAATACCATGCGCTCGGTGACCGACCGCTTTCGGGTTTCCCGCGAAAAACTGGCGTATATCGTCGACAGCACCGCAGCGCCGGTATCGGCGGTGGCGTTCATCACGACCTGGATCGGTGCGGAGCTCGGCTACATCGACGACGGCATCCGCCTGCTGGAAGGTTTTGATACCGGCCTCACCCCTTACGGCATCTTTCTGGCTTCCTTGAAATATTCTTTTTATCCGGTTTTCACCCTGATCTTTATCCTGATGCTCGTCTACACCCGCCGCGACTACGGCCCGATGCACCAGGCGGAGTTCCGGGCCCGACACAAAGGACAGGTCTACCGCCAGCCGACCGAGGCGGCCGTCAACTCTGAGGTTGAAGACCTCGATCCCGTGCCCGGCGCCCCCCTGAAATGGTACAACGCCTTTATCCCCGTCGCCCTGGTCATCTTAATGACCATTTTCGGCCTTATCGATAGCGGGATGGCCGCCTGTTACGGGCGCCTGCTGGAAACCGGAACCCCACCCGCCAGTCAAAGCTGGGGTGATACCTGGGCCGCTCTGGGCGGTCTTACGGCCGACCGGCCTTCTTTTTTCATGAAAATAGGAGTATTGATCGGCAGCGCCGACTCTTACGTGGCTTTATTATGGGCGTCGCTGACCGGTACGGCGGCCGCCATCCTGCTGACGATCGGCGGCAGGATCATGCGGCTCAACGACACCATCGGCACTATGGTCACTGGTTTCAAGACCATGCTCCCGGCACTGCTCATCCTCACCCTGGCCTGGTCTTTGGCCGCCACGACGGAGGAACTGCACACCGCCGTCTATCTGACCTCGGCCCTGCAGGGCAGCATCAACCCGTATTTCATGCCCCCCATCGTATTTGTACTGGCCGCCGCCATTTCTTTTTCCACGGGCTCCAGCTGGAGCACCATGGCTATCCTCTACCCCATCGCGATCCCGACTACCTGGGCCATCTGCCAATCCCAGGGCTTCGATCCCGACCTGAGCCTGGAGCTGCTGCTGAACGTAATCGCTACCGTGCTGGCCGCATCGGTGCTGGGCGACCATTGCTCGCCCATCTCCGATACCACCATCCTCAGTTCGCTGGCATCCGATTGTCACCACATCGATCACGTGCGCACCCAGCTGCCGTATGCCTTGACGGTAGGCGCCGTGAGTCTGATCGCAGGCGGCCTTTCCACCTACCTGGGCGGCGGATGGCTGATCAGCTTCCTACTGCTGCTGATCGGCCTCGGCGTACTTTTCACGGTCGTATGGCGGTTGGGCAAAAAAGTCGAAGACGGATGATCACAGTTCGAGCATCATCGACCGGATGCGCCTGAGCAGTTTGAGTATTTTGAGATTCAACGAAGGATTGACGTTGAAGAAGTAGCCGTTGATCGTAATCCAGTCTTCTTTGCGCAGGATCTCCCGCAAAGCAAAAAATTCCACCTCGCGGGCTTTTTCCAGCTGCGCTTTCCAGTATATGGCCCGTTCGGTAAATGCGAAGCCATCTTTTCCGGTGCCGAAAAGCGTCTGGTCGCAGATCAACAAAATGCGTTCGTTTTTGTCGGGGAACAAAAACGATTTGCCGGCATTGCGCAACATGTCGATGGGCATTTTCAGAAAATCGGTATAATAAGTTTCTTCTTCTTTGTCCAACTGCAGGTAGTCGAGCACCATCTGATACAGGTCGACGGTTTCCCATTCCGCCTGTTGGTATTTCAGAATGGCTTCCGGCAGCGGGATAGGATTGAGGTCCTGACAATGATGAATGATAAAATAATCGAGCAATTCGTCATTGGTCGCCTCCAGCCGCTGGTTGACGGTGCGGCCTTCGGGCGCTTCGAGGCGCGCCAGGTGGGCGGCCAGCTGTTCGGCGCGGCGTTGCAGCATATCGCGAAAGCCCGAGGCGTACAACCTTTCGGCGTACTCCGGGTAGCGCTCCGGGTCGTGTTCCTGTTCCAGGCGCCGGCGCAGGGCCTCGAAAAACTGATCCACGACCTGCTGCTCCACATTGCCGCGCAGATCGAGGCGAGGGGCTTCCGCCGGCCGGGGCGGAGGCTCCGGCGGTTGTTTGACCCCGCAATGGAAACAAAAGCGGGCGCCCGGCGGTAGTTCGGTCTGACAATTGACGCATTTCATGACCCCGAAAAATAAGAAATTATGAACGTTATCCGGTAGATGAACCAATTAGCGGCTTCCTTGTTGTTCGAAATACATCATGGGTAAACAAAGAAAAAAAAGAGATTTACCGGCCAAAACCTGCGTGCAGTGCGGCCGGCCTTTCACCTGGCGGAAAAAATGGGAAAAAGTGTGGGAGGAAGTGAAATACTGCAGCCGGCGGTGCCGACGGGAAGCACGCGCCGGGAATGCGTACCAGGTTAGCTTCCCTGAAATCGAAAAACAATGAATTCCGTGAGCGGAGAATCAAGTCAGGACCAAGAATTTAACGAATACGAGAACTTTGCGTTCCACCCCTATAACGTATTGCTGATTTTGGTTTTGTTCAGCATTACAGCCTTATTTCTCGCTTTTTCGGCGGCCTTCATTTACACCCGCGTACAAAGCGACCTTCCGCCTTTGCGCCTGCCCAATATCTTTTTGTTCAATACGCTGATCTTGCTGGCCAGCAGTGCGACAATGGTTTGGGCCAAACGCGCTTACCAGACGGATCAGACCAGAAATTACCAGCGGGCGCTCTGGGCCACCATCATTCTTTCGCTGGTGTTTATGGCGGCGCAGTTTATCGGCTGGCAGCACCTCTTTGCCCGACAGATCTACATCAACACCGACAACTCGGCCGGTTATCTGTACGTCATCTCCGGCCTGCACTTCGCCCACGTCATTGCCGGATTGCCATTTCTGGGGCTCTTCCTGTGGCGGGCGCGCAAAGACATGCGGGAGCCGGTCAGCGTACTGGTCTATTTTTCCGATCCCGAAAAACGGCTGAAATTGCGGCTGCTCACCATTTACTGGCATTTCCTGGACGGCCTCTGGGTCTACCTCGTCCTCTTCTTCTGGATCAATTACCTGTTGCGCTAAAAAAAGCGAGCTCGGTTGCACCTAGTTTAGTTGCTGCACAGGTATTATCTTTGTGGCTTTACAATCCGACCGGAGTGTCTAAAACTACCCTCTGCCGATGGCAACCACCGAAGTGCAGGTAACTGTAGAAACCGCGAAAGCGCTGGGCCTTACCGCCGAAGAATTTGAACAGATCATCCAGATCATGGGTCGAACGCCCAACTTTACCGAACTGAGCGTTTATTCGGTCATGTGGTCTGAACATTGCTCTTACAAAAACTCCATTTACTGGCTCAAGACCCTGCCCCGCGAAGGCGGCCGGCTGCTGGTCGGCGCCGGGGAAGAAAACGCCGGGCTGGTCGACATCGGCGACGGGCTGGCCTGCGCCTTCAAGATAGAGTCGCACAACCACCCTTCGGCGCTGGAGCCCTATCAGGGCGCCGCTACGGGTGTGGGCGGCATCCATCGCGACATCTTCACGATGGGAGCCCGTCCGATCGCTGCGCTCAACTCGCTGCGCTTCGGCGATATCGACATTCCGCACATGCGCCACCTCGTGCAGGGCGTGGTGCGCGGCATCGGCGACTACGGCAATTGCTTCGGCGTCCCTACCGTCGGCGGCGAGGTCTACTTCCATCCCAGCTACAACCAGAACATCCTGGTCAACGCCATGTCGGTGGGCACCGTCCGGGTAGGTGAAACGGTCTCCGCGCGGGCCGACGGCCCCGGCAATCCGGTCTTCATCGTGGGCTCGGCAACCGGAAAGGACGGCATCCACGGCGCTACTTTTGCTTCGGCTGACCTGACGGAGGATTCCAGCGAAGACCTGCCTGCCGTACAGGTGGGCGACCCCTTCCAGGAAAAGCTGTTGCTCGAAGCTACCCTGGAAGCTATCCGCACCGACGCCATCGTCGGCATGCAGGACATGGGCGCCGCCGGCATCGCGTGTTCCACCTCGGAGATGAGCGCCCGCAGTGGCACCGGAATGCGGATCGACCTCGACAAAGTGCCCACCCGGCAGCTCAATATGCAGGGCTGGGAGATCCTGCTGTCCGAAAGCCAGGAACGCATGCTGATCGTCGGCAAAAAGGGACAGGAAGCGGTGCTCAAAGCCGTTTTCGAAAAATGGGACCTCGTGTGCGAACCCATCGGCGAAGTGACAGATACCGGACGCCTGGAATTTTTCCAGAACGGTGAGCTCGTAGCCGACCTCGCCGCCGAACCGCTGGTGCTGGGCGGCGGCGCTCCCGTATACCAACGCGACTACCAACGCCCGGCCTACCAGGATAAAATTGCGGCGTTCGACCCGCAGGCCATTCCGGAACCGGACGACTATCCGGCAACGGCGCGGCAGTTGTGCAGCTCTCCCAACCTCGTGTCCAGGCGCTGGGTCTACGAACAGTACGACAGCATGGTGCGCACCAATACCATGACCACCAATGCGCCCTCCGACGCCGCCGTCGTGCGGGTCAAGGATTCGCAGAAAGCCCTGGTGCTGACAACCGACTGCAACTCGGCTTATGTCTATGCCGATCCTTACGTCGGCGCCATGATCGCCGTGGCCGAAGCCGCCCGCAACATCGTCTGCACCGGCGGCGAACCGGTGGCCATCACCAATTGCCTGAATTTCGGCAACCCCTACCAGCCCGGCGTTTACTGGCAGTTCGTCAACGCCATCAAAGGCATGGGCGAAGCCTGCCGCAAATTCGACACCCCCGTCACCGGAGGCAACGTCAGCTTTTACAACCAGTCGGTATTCAAAGACCGCACCGAACCGGTCAACCCCACGCCTACCATCGGCATGCTGGGCGTCATCGACAACTTGTCGCACCATACCACGCTCGACTTCAAGGCGGCCGGCCATCAGATCTACATGATCGGATCGCCGAGCAACGACCTGGGCAGCTCGGAATACCTGCGTTTTATCCACGGCGTAGCCCATTCGCCGGCCCCTGCGTTCGACCTGGAGGAGGAGCACCTGCTGCAGCTCAAACTGAAAGGACTGATCCGGGAAGGACTGATCGCTTCGGCGCACGACGTCTCCGAAGGCGGGCTGTTTCTCACCCTGCTGGAAAGCGCCATGGTCAACGAGCTCGGTTTCGATATCGAAACCGACGTGCACTTCCGCAAAGACGCCTATTTGTTCGGCGAAGGACAAAGCCGTATCGTTATTTCGGTAGCCGGAGAAAAGGAGGATGCTATGATCAACTATCTGAATTCCAACAACGTTTCCTTTACTAGGTTGGGAGAAGTGACCGAGGCCCGGCTGCAGATCGACGCGGAGGACTTCGGCGGCATAGACAGCTGGAAAGCGAATTACGACCAGTTGCTGGCGGAGAAAATGAGCGCCACAACCGATTGATAGATAAACACCGCATTGCCAACCATCTGCTAAAATAAAATCCTATCGGACATGAAACATTTACTTTCTTTCTCCTTAGTACTCGCCCTGGCAGTCGCCGCCTGGAACTGTACATCGCAAGTAGAAGGAACCCATATCACGGGTGTCGTCAAAGGCGCCGAAAATCTACAGGTATACCTCGACCGGGTCGTCATCGGCAAAGCCAACGCCGTACTTTCCAAAGCCGCCATCGGCAGTGACGGCAGTTTCCGCCTCGAATTCCCGGAAGGACTGGAACCCGGCGTCTACAACCTGCGCATCGGCGCCAAAAAGGCCAACCTGGTGCTGGACGGCGCCGAAGAAGTAGTCGACATCCAGGGCGAACTAGGCAACCTGGAACGCTACGATTTTCAGGTATCCGGATCAGCCGACAGCCGGACTTTCGCGGAGCTGATGCGCGGCCTGGTGGAACGCCGGTATTCCGCCGATAATATCCGTACCTTCGTCGATACCACGAGCAATCCCACCCTCGGCGCCTACGTCGCTTACCGCTCCCTGGGCGGCAACTACCAATTCCTGGACATCCAGAAGACCGCCCAGAAAAAACTGGCGCAGGCCGATCCCGGCTCGGAAATGGCCGCGGAATACGGTAAATACATCGGTTTTATCGAGCAGCAGTACCTCTCACGCCAGGCCCAGGAAAAGATAAAAGTAGGCCAGCCGGCCCCCGATATTTCCCTGCCCGACCCCGACGGCAAAGAATACTCCCTTTCCGACCTGAAAGGCAAAATTGTTTTGCTCGACTTCTGGGCCAGCTGGTGCGGCCCCTGCCGCCGGGAAAATCCCAACGTCGTCGAGGTGTATAAAAAATACCGCGACCAGGGGTTCACCGTGTTCAGCGTTTCGCTCGACGGCGTCGACTCGCGCACCCTCGCCCGCATGGGCGGCGACGCCGAGAAAGCCGAACAGATGAAGAATATTTCCAAGCAGCGCTGGGAACAAGCTATCGATCAGGATAACCTGATCTGGGATTACCACGTCAGTGATCTCAAAAAATGGGAATCCCAGCCGGCGGCATTGTACGGCGTACGCAGCATTCCCAAAGCGTTCCTCATCGACCGCGAAGGAAAGATCGCCGCCGTGGGCGTGCGCGGGGCCGCCATGATCGAGCAGGAACTTCAGAAGTTGCTCTGACCGGGATCGATCGGCGCGGCGCGGTGCTGTAGAACGGCACAGACAATTCCCGTGGCCACCGCGGCGTTCAATGATTCGGCGCCGCCTTTCCCGCCGCGCGGGATGGTCAGGCGATGGGTGAGTAGGGAGTTCGCCGGCGGACGGATGCCTTCGCTCTCGTTGCCGACCACGATCAGGCCGGCCGCCGGGAAGGATTCCGTGAAAAGATTGTCCCCGGCAAGCACCGCGCCCAGCACCGGCAGCCCCGGGCAGCGTGCAATTAATTCCGGCAGGGACAGCGGAATGACCGGAACGCGGAGAAAGGCCCCCATGGTCGCCTGCAGTACTTTGGGATTGTACAGATCGACGGAATCCGGCGAACAAAAGACATAAGGCAGCCCGAACCAGTCGGCGATCCGCAGAATGGCCCCGAAATTGCCGGGGTCGCGGATGCCGTCGAGGTAGAGCGCGTATTCCCGCCCCAGTCGCCGGGCGTCAAAGGTTGACGGCAACATACGCAGAACGAGCATCACCTGGTTGGGCGTTCGCAGAGCAGAAACCTGCTTCAGCTCGTCTGCCGTAACCCGGAATAGGCGATCCTCCGGCAAATGGATCGCAGAGCGATGGGCCTCGATCCACTCCGGCAGGGCGTAAACCCCCTCGATGAGGGCCTCCGGGCTGCCCAGGGTTTCCAGGGCTATTTTATGGCCTTCAACCGTAAAAATGTTATACTTTAGCCTGAACTTCTTTTGCTGAAGTGACCGCAGGTATTTGATTTTATTTTTCGAGATTGACATTCGATCGCATTGAGCCCGATTATCAAAAAAATTGGTATCCGACTGTTGGCCGGCTTCTGGTGGATAGCGGCGCTTACTTCCTGCAACACCACCAAGTTCCTGGAAGTAGAACAGTTCCTGCTGACCGACAATGATATCAAATTTGAACAATCCAAAAAAATCGAAGACAAGCGGTCGTTGAAGTACGAGTTGTCGACGCTTTACAAACAGGAGCCCAACTCCAATTTTTTCTTTATCCCCCGGGAATGGATCTACTTTAAGGCCCAGGACCCCGACGACACCACCAAATTCGATCGCTGGAAACTACGCGTGCTCGCAGAACAGCCCGCCGTCTGGGATCCGGAACTGACCCGCGCTACGGAAGAGGCCATGGCCAATTACCTCAAGACGCAGGGCTATCACGAGGCCCGGGTCGAATCAGAAGACCGCATTCGCGGCAAAAAGATCGCTCTGACCTATTACGTCAATCCGGGGCCTTTGTACACCATCGATAGCGTCTCTTTCAGCAGCCCCGACCCGGAAGTACACCAGATCCTACAGGAGATCAGCCCCCGGACGGCCCTGAGCCAGGGAGCGCCGCTCAGCGGACAGCGCTATGAGATGGAAAAAAAACGCATCACCAACTACCTGCGCAATAACGGCTACGCCTCCTTCTACCCTACTTTCGTGGCTCCGCTGGAAGCCTACCGCAAGGAAAAAATATCGAACCGCGTGGACGTCCACCTGGAGGTGCGCAAACCTTTCGAAGACTCGATACACCAGGTGTCGTACGTCGGCGATATCACCATCTTCCCCGATTATGATCCGACCGTTCCTCCGGAAAACCTGATCGACACCCTCATCGACGGCTTTCATTTCCGGATGGTTGACCGGCAGATGGAAGTAAAACCGCAGACGATCATCAACGGCATCTATCTGCGGCCCGGCGAGCGCTTCAATCAGGACGATTTCGATAAGACCAACCAGCAACTCTCTACCTTCGGCATCTATAAATTCATCAGGGTGAAACAGGTGCAGGACAGCGTTTTCGCCAACAAGCTCAACTTTCGCATCGAGCTGACCCTCAACAAACGCATGGAATTCGGTATCGACCTGGAACTCAATTACACCGACCGCAGCACCAATACCGGCAACCTCATCGGCATCTCCACCAGCCCGTACCTGCGCAACCGCAACGCCTTCCACGGCGCCGAGCAGATGGTCAGCGACCTCTCGGCCGGTACGGAAGTCGACATCAGCCAGGTCGACAACACCAGCCGCTTTTTCAATACGGTGGACATCGGACTGCAGACCGATCTTTTTTTCCCGAAGTTTCTGGACTACCTGGGCATCTACCGGGGGCTGTACCGCACCCAAATCGGCAAGAACAGCCGCTTGCTCGACGAAGATTTCTACCGCCTGCTGACGGAAAAAGCGGCGAGCCGCGTATCGGTGCGTTACAACTTTCTGAAGCTGCTCCAGTATTACGATATCAACTCGTTCAACGCCACCTACGGCTTCGACGTGCAGCGGTCCAACACCCATCGCTACATCTTCAACCACCTGGGCATCGACGTGCTCTTATCCTCTTCCGACAGCCTGTTTACCGCCATCCAGGCGAGCAACCCGTTCCTGGAACGCAGCTTCGGATCGCAGTTATTCGTCAGCCTCCTGTTCCGGGATTTTACCTTCGTCTGGAACAGCCGGCCCAACCGGCGCAACGAGTCCCATTTCCTTCAGGCCAGCTTCGAGATGGCCGGCGCCGAGATCTGGGCGGGCAACGCCATCTACAACGCTTTTGCGCTGCAGCCCGACACCCTGCAGGTGCGGTTTTTAAATAGTACGATCGACTTTTCCCAGTATTTTCTTAGTGAGTTCGACGCCCGCTATTACAAACAATATACTACCGAGCGCAGCCTGGCCGCGCGCATCAACCTGGGCATCGCCAGGCCTTTCGGTTTCACTACCGACGTCCCCTACGTAAAACAGTTCTTCGTCGGCGGCCCCAACAGCATCCGCGCCTGGCCGGCCCGCGGGCTGGGCCCGGGAGGCTACGAAGATCCGCTCACCCAGGATCCCGACAACCGGTTGCTGCTCTACCAAACGGGCGACATCAAGCTGGAGCTCAACCTGGAATACCGCTTCGAGATTTTCTGGCGCCTCAAAGGAGCGCTTTTCCTGGACGCCGGCAACGTCTGGACCTGGCGCCGCGACGACGCCCGCCCAGGCTCGCAGTTTCTTCTCAGCCCCAAGACCTTCGTCGACGAAAACGGCTTGTCGGTAGTCAACGACGCTTTCTATCGCCAGCTTGCCGTCGGCTCGGGCTTCGGCTTTCGCTTCGATTTCACTTACTTCGTTTTTCGGGTCGACCTGGGCCTGCCGCTGCGCTATCCTTTTCCTTTCGCCCTGAAGGGCGAGCCGCCGGCCTCCCGCGCCGAACGCTACTTCTGGCTGCACGACTTCCGCGGCGACAACCGCGGTTTTCAACTCAAGGACCTCAACCTCAACCTCGGTCTCGGCTATCCTTTTTAGCCCGGATTATTTATAGCAAAACTCATTTAAACAGCGCCTTCCTGCCGTATTTGCTGCAAATGGGGCACCGGTATGGATCGTGCCCCCGCGCCGGGCAGTATTCCCGGCCGAAGAAGATGATTTGCAGGTGCAGTTTGTTCCACGTTTCGCGGGGAAATACCTTTTTCAGGTCGGCCTCGGTCTTCTCCACACTCTTGCCGGTGCTGAGCGTCCAGCGATAGGCGAGGCGATGGATGTGGGTATCGACCGGAAACGCGGGGACGCCGAACGCCTGGCTCATGACCACCGAAGCGGTTTTATGGCCTACTCCGGGCAAGGCTTCCAACTGATCAAAATCGGCCGGCACCTCGCCCTCGAATTTTTCCAGCAAAATTTCCGAAAGGCGGTGGATCGCCTGTGATTTGCGGGGCGCCAGGCCGCAGGGGCGAATGATTTCCCTGATTTCTTCGACCTCGAGCTTCACCATTGCTCCGGGGCTCGCCGCCCGTTCGAACAATAGGGGCGTTACCCGGTTGACCCGCTCGTCGGTGCACTGCGCCGAGAGCAGTACGGCGACGAGAAGCGTGTAAGGGTCCCGATGATCGAGCGGGATGGGCGTGGTGGGATACAGCTCATCCAGTATCGCCGCGATAGCAGTCGCTTTTTCTTTACGGGTTAATTTTTTCATGCAGTATATTCGAAAGAACCATAGGGGCTGTCGATGCGCAGCTCGGTGCGATCGGCCGCTTCCACCCGACCCACGATCGCGGCCTCCACGCCGAACTGCGCGGCCTGTTCGATCAGAGCCGGCGCCAGGGATTCCGGCAGGTAGAACTCCAGCCGGTGGCCCATGTTAAAAACCTGATACATTTCTTTCCACTCCGTGCCCGACTCCTCGCGGATGAGCCGGAACAAGGGCGGCAGGGGAAATAACCGGTCTTTTACGATGCGCTTGCCTTCCACGAATTTGAGCACCTTGGTCTGCCCCCCGCCGGTGCAGTGGATGATGCCGTGGACGCCGGCGCGATGTTCCTCCAGGAAAGTTTTGATGACCGGAAGGTAGGTGCGCGTCGGCGACAGGAGCAATTTGCCGACATCCAGCTTTTCACCGCCGGCCTCGACGGGCTCGGTCAGGCGCCGCGTTCCGGAATAGACCAGCTCCGGGTCGACGGCCGGGTCGAAGCTTTCGGGATATTTGCGGGCGTACGCTCCGGCGAGGACGTCGTGGCGGGCGGAGGTCAGGCCGTTGCTGCCCATGCCGCCGTTGTAGGAGGCTTCGTAGGTCGCCCTGCCGTAGGACGCCAATCCTACGATAACATCTCCTTCCCGAATATCATTGACGATCAGTTCGCGGCGGGGCAGCCGCCCGAAAGCCGTATAACCTACGTCGATGGTGCGCACGATATCGCCCACGTCAGCCGTTTCGCCGCCCGCCAGGCTGATGACGATATCGAATTCCGCCATTTTTTCCGCGAACTCGGTGGTAGCGGCGATCAGGGTGGCGATCACCTCCCCGGGGATCTGTTTTTTGTTGCGGCCGATGGTGGAAGAAAGCAGCATATTGTCGACACAGCCCACGCAGGCCATATCGTCGAGGTTCATCACGATCGCATCCTGGGCGATGCCTTTCCAGACGCTGAGGTCGCCCGTTTCGCGCCAGTAAAGGTAAGCCAGGCTCGTTTTGGTGCCGGCCGTATCGGCGTGCATAATGTTGCAATACTGGGGATCGCCGCCGGCGAAATCCGGCAGGATCTTACAAAAGGCGTTGGGGTAGAGCCCCTTATCGAGGCGGCTGACGGCGGCGTGCACTTCCGCTTTGGTCGCCGAAACACCCCGCTTTTCGTACTTCTGCATACTTGACCCTTTTGGGCCAAAGGTAGCAGTTTTAACACAAAACGCTAGGTCAGTTGGGTCATCTGTTCTATATTTGCGCGTAATCCTATGACTTCCGCCCTTCTCGATCCCGTGATTCTATCAACCCTACCCCCCCAAAAGCCAATGGCTATTGGATTTTTTAACCAAAAAAAACAACAGTGGATCTACCGGAGTCTTTTACAAAACTACTTGACAAATTTACCCCCAGACAATTTTTCGGACTCGGCGCCCTCATCGGCTCGGTCCTGATACTCGGCGGGGCCTTTTTCCTGAATAACGAATCGACCAAAAACCTGAAAGCTTCCCTGGCTTCCGCCAAGGCGACGGAGATCGGCGCTTTTCCCATCGCGGTCCCGCACGTCAAGTACGGATTTGCGCTCGACACCTTTCAACAAGTCAGCACCGCCACTATTGAAACCGGGCAGTTCCTGGCCGATATTCTCATGGGCCACGGCTTGGAATACGCCGATATCGACCAGTTGGTTCGCAATGCCATAGACGTCTTCGACGTTCGCCACCTGCGCGTCGGCAAACCTTTTACCCTCCTGACGCGCGATACCAGCCAGGGGCCGGACCACCTGGTTTACGAACCCAGCGTCTACGAATACGTCGTCTTCGACCTCAAAGGTGACCTGAAGGTGCACCGCCACAAGCGTCCGGTGACGCGCGAGCTGCGCAAAAGCGGCGGCGCCATCGAATCGTCCCTCTGGAACGCGATGGTCGACAACGGCATGAGCTTTGACCTGACCGCCAGGATGGAGGACGCCCTGCAATGGTCGATCGACTTTCACCACATCCAGAAAGGCGACCAATTCAAGCTGGTATACGACCAGGAGTTCATAGACGGGAAGCAGGTCGGCGTCGGCCAGGTGTATGCAGCGTATTACAAGAACTACGACAACGAATTCCACGCCATCTATTTCGATAACGGCGAACACCAGGGCTACTACGACCTGGAAGGCCGCCCGATGAAGAAGTTTTTCCTGAAATCGCCGGTGAAATACTCCCGCATTTCGTCTTACTACAACCTCAACCGCTTCCACCCCATCCTCAAGCGCCGCCGGCCGCACCTCGGCACCGATTACGCCGCGCCCTACGGTACGCCCATCTACGCAGTGGGCGACGGCGTGGTGGTGGCCGCTTCCTACACCAACGGCAACGGCAACTTCGTCAAGATCAAACACGACGACACCTACCAGACCCAGTACCTGCATATGCGGAGCTTCGCTAAGGGCATCCGCGCCGGCGTACACGTCAAACAGGGCCAGGTGATCGGCTACGTCGGCTCTACCGGATTGGCCACCGGCCCGCACGTGTGTTTCCGGTTCTGGAAAAACGGCCGCCAGATCAATCACCTGCGACTGAGCTTCCCGCCGCCGGAGCCGCTGCCGGAGGAGGATCTGCCGGCGTTTTACGAGGTGAGAGATCGTTATCTCGAGATGTTGTCCGGAATATGTTTTTCAAATACCGATGACAATGATACAGATACTCTACAAAAGAGAATGTGATTGATCTTCGCTTTTTCCAAAAATCCTTATGCGAGAGGTTAGAAGAAAACGATTTTGAGGCGACCTCCTTTAAAGAACTTGTGTACTGATCAATCAAAAAAGTACAACTCAATAAACCCGTAATGGGTTCAATGGTGTGTAACACAAGTTCCTTGTAAAAATTTTTGCTGAGTGCTCAATTTAAAAAGTTGATTTTCAGTAATTAAAAGCGTTTCCTTTCAAGAAAGGATCAGCAAAAATTTTTGTTACACACCATTCAATTAAAAGATTTTCAAGTAAAGTGTATTTCCGATCTTTGCTTCCTCAAGTGAAATCTCATGATCCGGTTGATCGATAAGCCGAAATTTTCTGAAATAGCGTTCCAATTTTTTTTTGAACTTACTCACCGAGTAATAATTTCCATCTTCGTCAAAAAAAGGAAGTCTAATTTCGTTATAGATCAACATTCTTTTTGTATTTCCTCTAATTTGTACCGACTGAGCCTGCTCTTCAAACCAAATTTCTAACAAATTACCGAAAGAGGAATAATCGCTCATTCCGTCTGAACTTCGCAACTCTGAGTTGAAGGAGAAGGGTGCGGATTCTTTTATACTTATTTCCAATTGAATGGGTTGGCCATATTCGAT
>CAYQQU010000045.1:0-48582 GCA_964419545.1 uncultured Saprospiraceae bacterium
TCCAAAAGCTGGGTTTTGCAGCCAAAATGACTACCTCCAAACAAGCTCTTAGCCCATGAATAATCCGGGTTAAATCGGCAAGTCGCTGTACTTGCTTCTCCATTCCTGGATCGGAATCGGCTGGATAGGAATCGGATAGAACTCGAGTAACCATGAATGATTTCAGTACTCGGTGAAATAAATTCTTTTGCGTTTTGGCGGTGTCTTTTTGCCCCACTCTGCATCATGGCCTCGCCTTGATCAGTCCGTTCCGGGCGCTCTGTGGTGGAAACGAAAATACCCGCACCAAAACATCAAAATACCGATACAGAGTACTCAGCGATGGAAAAAAACATCGAAGAGTCGTATACCTTTTTTC
The DNA here is from genome assembly GCA_964419545.1 of uncultured Saprospiraceae bacterium. Taxonomy (GTDB): domain Bacteria; phylum Bacteroidota; class Bacteroidia; order Chitinophagales; family Saprospiraceae; genus CAYQQU01. Next base: position 359 of record CAYQQU010000045.1, read on the forward strand.
TTTATTTGGTAATAATTAAATGACCCCTCGTAATAAATGACAAATGAACAAATCATCGGAGCATTCCGCCGGGGCGATAAAGCTAAGGCTGGCGCTATTGCTCAGTTACTGAAGCACAGGGATTTTCAGCGCCTGACAAAGACTATGGTCGAGAACCACCTGAGCCATCTGGAGCTCCCTCCCTGGCGGGTCGTATTCCGGGAAAGCCTGGAACGACTGGCGCAGCAAATCGGGCAGGATCTTCCGAGTAAATCGGAAACCCTGCTGGCGCCTTTTGAAATGATCAATCGGGATGTTTGTCTGATCAAAGCGTTCGGAAAAGCTGAAAAACAAACGGATGCGATGGTCTATTTAAAAGGACAGGCCGATTTCCGGGATAGGGCCAGGACGGTTGTGCAACGCCAGTTGGCGTTCCTTGAGCCGGATGCCTGGGAGCCGGTTTATGCAGAAGCCATGGAATGGATGGTCGAAAAAATCACCGCTGAGGCGCATCCCCGAAAAGAACCGCTGTTGTCCTTTTTTGAAGCCATCTGCCGGGATATTTGCCTCTTGCGCGCTATGAGCCGGGAAGGAAGGCCGCAATGGCGGGCCCTGGAGCATTTGAAAACACAGGAAGTGTTTGAAAAAATAGCGCGTGGCCCGGAAGAGGAGAAGCTGGCCCGCCTGGGATCGCCGCCCTGGCGTTCGGTTTACGAAGAGGCTTTTGTTTGGTTGAGACAAAACGTCAGTCTGGGCAGCTATCCGGAAAATACTTTCCTGGCAGATGCTTTCAAAGATATCTGCCGGGATATCCGCCTGGTTAGGGCGGTCAGGAAAAGCCCGGAGACGAAGCGTGCGGCGATGGCCTATATCTATGAAAGTGCGGAATTTCAAAATGCGGCACGACGCATTTTTCGGCGGTTCAGTAAGCTTACGGAAGAAGACCGCAGGGATTTGTATACGGACATCATTATCAAATTCATCAGCAGCATTCTGGTTGGAAACTATGCTGAGGGCCGGTCGCTGGTGGGATATTTCAGCGGTATTTGCAGATTTACCTGCCTGAACTACGGCCGGAAGACCGACCGGGAAATAACCGACATCGACCTGGTCGACGACCTGCTGGAGGAGCCCGACCCCACGAATGTCTTACACCAGCTGTTTGAGGAGGAAAAAATGACGGCGCTGAGAGACGCGATGGCTCAATTGCCTCCCCAGCATCAGGAGGTGCTCAAATGGCGAATGGCCGGAAAATCGTTCAGGTCCATCGCCGGGCTGATGGGGTATAAGAACGCGGATTCCGCGAAAGCAACGGGCCAGCGCGCCCGCGACAACCTCAGGGTTGTCCTGTTAAACGATCCCGTGATTAAAGAACTGTTCAACAAATAAATATGAACCCCAAAAGTTTTCAAAGGCAGATTAAAGCCTACCGCACCCGAAAGCTGTCGGCAGAAGCGCACGCTCGATTTGAGCGTACGCTGCAGGCCGATTCCGACCTCCGAATGGAATACCAGTTGCAGCTCATTTCCGATAAAGCGGTCGAGATAGCGCTGGAAGACGACCTCCGAATGGAAATGGACAAGGTTGTACAGCATTCCGGTCCGGTTTCTTTTTCAGAGGTGGACGATGACCCAACGCTGCCTTTGCCGGAACTTGTTCCCGAGGCTAAGCCCGCCCGTCCTGACCTCTTATTGAGATGGTTGCTGCTTACTGCCGCCGCCATCCTGGTGCTCCTGGCGGTATGGTGGCTATATCAGATGCAGGGCGACGCTGCCGAATCAGCGCCTACGACTTCGTCCCCGGTCGCTCATAATGATATCGAACGACCCGGAAGTGATCTTTACCTGGGAGCGGAAGACCCGGATGCGGACTTAGTGGCTATTGAACTACCCGAAGCCAATTTTAACCTGGGAGCGGAAGATCGGGATGCGGACTTTAAGAAAGCAGCCAACACCTTCAACGTCAAGCAGGATTACGCTGCGGCCGCCGATCAATTGACGGCGATCGTTCGCACCGATGATCCCCGGCGCTTCGAGGCCGAATATTTGCTGGGGTATGCCCGGTACATGATTGGAGAGTACGACGCGGCTGCGGCGATTTTCCGGTCTTTCCTCGAAGACGAGATAAAGCGCGGGAAACTTCCTCTGATCTATCGCAATCCTGCCAAGCTACGCTGGGACCTGGTGCTGACCTTCCACCGAAAAGGAGACATAGCTACTGCCCGAACGATATTGGCGCAGTTCCCAGCGGATACGGAACCGTATTACCTGGAAAAGGTGGAAGCGCTGAAATCAAGCCTTGAGAGCGGGAGATAAAACAGCGTAATTACCATTTCATTATGCTCCTTCCATATCTCCGATCGGGATCATACTGCTCCAAAAGTAGGGATGGTACTTCAATTGGGGTTTATTGGCGGTGAGGTAGTCTTTTTTAGCCTGGTGCAAGGCCCGGTCGATCGGCACTTCTTTCGTAAATAAATGCCGGTAAAAGTTGTTGTTGATCTCGTTCGTCTCCGAGTCTTTCACTTGCCAGAGGGTGGTGACGATACTTTTGGCGCCGGCATAAGAAAAGCCTCGGGCCAGGCTCATGATGCCTTCTCCCTGAAAAAGCTGCCCGACGGCCGTCTCGCAGGCGCCGGTGACAACCAGGCGAGCGTCGAGTGGGATATTGTAAATCTCGTAAAGGTAGAGGACGTTCTCTCGGTCGGTGGTTTTACCGGGCATCGCCAAGAAGGAGAAGTTCGGTTCCTGGTTATTGACCACACCGTGGGTATAGAAGTGGAGATATTGGTATTTCTTGGCTTTGTCGATCAATGCGCGCTCCGGTTGTTCGGCGGGCAGCTCATTAAAAAAGCGGCGTCCCACCAGCCCGCCGCTCAGCTGGTTGCGGAGCACTTCCCGTCCGGGTTGAAATTCGTCTTCGGGGTTGAGGTAGGCCAGCATCCGCCGGCGGGCGTCTCCGGATTGCTTCCCTTTCATTTCTTTCAACAGGGCCGCGGAATAACAAAAACTGGTGGCGCGCTGCTTACCCAGAAAGGGATAGTTGCGATAGTCGCCAATCTGCCCGGGCGCTTGGGTGAGTAAAGCGTCAAAGGGCAAAAGGCCCAAGATGTCGTCGGGAATGATCAGCAAGCGTTCGGGCAGTGGGCCAAATTGCTGGCTGACCGGTTCGATCAATTGTTGATAAAGGCGGTGGGCTTTCTGGGCATAAGTTATTTGCCCTGCATCCATGGATTTGTATTGCTGTTGTAATTCCGACAGCCGGGGTTCTTTTTGTGCGCTAATATCATGGATAAAAGGCAGGTAAATTGCATACAGCATGGATTCAACCGCTTCCTGCAGTTTTTTTCGGTCAATGGGAACGGAGATGGAACGCAACGGCTGGTCGGGGCTCAAGTAAAAAATGAAGGTAGTGTCTTCTCCGACAAAATACTCGATCATGGCCTGGTCTTCGGCCAGCAGTTCGGTTTGGATTTCTTTGGCGGGAATAGTAGGCGAAGCGGCCATTAGCTTGCGGTAGTTGGGGTTTTGTTCAAGGCGCTGCTGCAGTAACTTGAGTTGATCCTGAAAAGCCTTTTTTTGTTCGAGCAGATTGATCTTAGCCGAAGTGGACTCCGCACTACGGTATTCCCGGTCGAGGTTGGCGATCTCGATGCGCAGGTTGTTCTCTTCTTCGAGCAAGTCCGATTCGATGCCCAGGATGGCGAACGATTTATAGTGACGAACGGCTTCCAGGAGGGTAAATGATTTGCTTTGTTCAGCGTAGGCCAGCGCGCGTTCGGGATTGGAATGGACGTTCAGGGCGATGGCCTTGGTGAAAATTTTTCGGGTGATCTCGGCCAATTCCACACGCGAAGCCTGATCCCGAAAATCTTTCCGGAAAGCGTTGACCAAGGTGATCGCCTTGTCGTAATTGTCAAGAGCGGCCTCCGTCCGGCCCATGGCCAGCAGCACATTGGCGCGGCCGGTTACGGCTTCAATATAGCCGACTTTATCACCGGTAACATCTTCAGGCTTTGGAAAAGCAAATGATTCCGGGAATGCTTTCAATTTATCCCACCTACCGTATTGAACGATCGACCACTCGTAATAGCGTTTGGCATCGGAGAGGTTGCCCATGTCCAGGTAGATATCGGCTTTGTTGCTGTAGTTTTTGGCTAGGGAAATGACGGAATTGTTCAGGGGATTCAAGGCTGTATTGATAGTGATCGCACTGTCGATGGCAACTAAAGCATCCGGATAAGATTCCATAAGCCGGAGGACAAGTGCTTTATTGTGAAAGACCTTAGCAATGAATGTGATGCCGGAAGTTTCTTCGCGAGTCAAATTGTGATATAAGTAAGCGGTATCCAGGTAAGCAATAGCTTGTTTCAAATCGCCATCGTACATATAACCTACAGCTGCGTTTTGGGAGGCTCTGCCGATCCCAGTACTTATGACTAACTTTTTGTAAATGGCTAGAGCTTTTTCGGCGTACTCGATTATTTTTTCCTGATCTCTCCATTGGAGAAATAAGGTGCTGGCGTCGGAATAAGCATCCGCTACTCCCCATTCGTCATCCGCTAGTCTGAAATACTGTGCGGCTTGCTGGTACTTACTAAAGCTCTCTTCTATTCCGCGGGATTCCTGGTAAAGTTGACCGAACAATAGGAACAGCCATGCTTTTCGAGCGTTGCTCTTCAGGCGATTTTCATTTTCGAACGTTTCAAAAAAGCTTAAACAAGTATTCAATGCATGCTCGGATTGCTGGTATCTTCCGAGGTCGTAGTAACTTAAACCGATGTTGTAATAACTCCGGATGACTCCCAATTGAATGGTGTCGCGCATTTTGCTTTGCTCGGGGAAAGAGTATTCTTCCAGAATAGCTTTTCGGATGGAGAGCGAGGCCTCAAAAGAGTCGACAGCCTCGTAATACTTATTGGCTTTCAATAGGCTGTGGCCGCTTTTATGTATTCGCTCGGCCACCTGGTTGTCCGCAGAAGGTGAGCCGGAAAATTCGAAAGCGGCGGGTGCGGTGGGTAGGTCGGATCGGCAACTGAAAAAACAAAAGACCAGCAGGAAGAGGCAGGCTATTCCGTAGCCGGCAGAGCTTAGAAAATCCCTTTTCATAATTGGACGAGTCAATAGTAATTAAAAATGGGTGAGCTTTCCGCCCCGAGGCGGAAAGCTCTGGTGTTTTATTACCTCCCGAAGATTAATCCTCCGGAAACGCGTTTTTGCATAAGTAAAACCGATTGATCAAAAGGATTTCATTGCGGTCTATTTATATCACAATCAGGAACTAATCGATCGTAATGGGCGTCGGGAACCGTTTGAGCGGGACATTGTTTACCGAAACGATAAATTCGTACTGGCCGGTGGGTACAATCCCGCCATCTTGGTGTTCTCCTAACCATCGGATCTGATTGGTGTTGCAGTAATAATCTTCGAAAACCACCTCGTCGGGCTTGCCGAGGTTGTGCACTTTGAAACCGATGTTGCCGTAGGCCCGGCTGCCGTCTTTGATAACCAGTCGGAAATCGATCGAATCCCGCTTGAATACCAACGTGGTCGGAATGGGAATAAAATCATTCCGCGTCAATTCAGGGTCGGGAAACTTAGTGATCGGTAATGATGCCAGGTTGAAAAAACGCATGAGTCTGGCGGGGTTCAATTTGCCGCCCGGCATTGACAATAAATCAGCTTGGCGGATCGTATCCATTGCCTTCGAAAGTCCGAACCTGATCCGTTGGGGGCTAAGTTCAGGACGATAGGCGCGCAAGATAGAAACGAGCCGGGTTACGTATGCTGCTGCCATTGAGGTGCCCCGGTAGCCTACGTATTCTTCCGGGTTCCGGCTGGTGCTGTAAAATTCGGCGCGAGTGGCGAAGTCCACGTGCGGGGGGGCAAAGTTAGAGTCGGTGGTATCCAAGTCGGTTAAGTCGGAGGTCAGAGAACCGACGACGATCAGGTTATTTAAAGCGGAAAGTAGGCTATCACCGGCCATGTTGGGGAGTTTAAAGTTTCCCGGCCAGCGATTTTGAACCTCCCGTAGGTCTTCCCCTTCGTTACCTGCTGAGACGATCACCGCAATGCCTCGCCTTTCGGCTCTTTTTAAGGCGTAATAAAGCGGTTTGGAGGGAATATCATTGGGATATCCCAGGCTGAGATTGATTACTTTGGCGCCCTGATCGATGGCGTAGTGAATGGCGCAGGTCAGTTCAAATACAGTTCCCTGGGGCGCTTCGCCTTGATCCTTGTTATAGACTTTTATATTGATCAGCTTGAGGTCGATCGAATCGGGATAGTTGTCGGAGATGATCCCGGCAATATGGGTGCCGTGACCTACCCGGTCTTTGACCAAATTGCTCTGGCCGAGAAAGTCATATCCTTCCCGGTCGTCTTGGCAGCAATTTAATTCGTCATCCCTGGCGTTGATCGTACTGTCCTGAAGATTGGTCTTTACCAGCCCCGCCAGGTCGTTATGTCCGTTTTCATTCAATACGCCAGGCAGTTCACTGCCGGAATCGATGATGGCGACCATTGTCGAATACTTTTTCGCTCCTTCCCCCGGTATATTTACGCAAAGCGCAGTGGATTGGATGGGGATCTCCTCAAACGGGCGGTAGAGGGACTGGCTGATACCTGAAGTATCCGAACGGGGCCGCGATTTGGCACCTTCCGCGGAAGTATTGATCCCTAGCGTATCCTGCGTATACCACATCTGCAAGCGCGGAACCCCATCGTTAAAACACAGACACGCATTTTCCCGGCGAGCCCCGCGATTTTCCATATCGTCCTGAAAAGCAATGATATCTTCCGTATTGGTCGTCGAATCAAATTCGATGATGAAAAGCGATTCCTCCTCCACAATAAAAAACTGCCGGACAAACACCTCACAGATCGCTTCGCAATTGTTTTTATCCGTCACGGTAATGTCGAAGGTGTCGGATGGCAAATTGGCGATGTTAAAAGTATCCAGCGCTACGCCGGTCTGCAGGCCGCTGACACCCGTGCGGCGGCCCTCCCAGCGGATTTGGTAAGGGAAGGCGCCTTCGAACATACGGACGGTCACGGCGCCGTTGTCGGCTCCCTCCGCCCGGTCCGGCAATTGCTCTTCACAGTCGATCGATAAAGATATCTCCGGTTGAGAGATGGTGATGGGTTCCGTGCTGATCTCGCATCCGTTGCTATCCGTAACGGTCAGGCCGTACGATCCGACAGTGAGGTCGTCGCGATCGGGGGCGGTATTGCCGTCGCTCCACAGGTACTGGTAGGGGGGTGTCCCTCCGGAAATCGACACCAAAATCAGACCGTCCCCACCGCCGGCGCAACTTACCGATTTGACGGAATCGATATCAATGAATATGCCCGGGGGCTCCAGGATAGGAATAAACGTCCAGTTGGTGGGGCATCCCCGGGAATCAAGGATCGTATCTACGTAAACGCCGGCGGTCAGTCCGGTGCGAACGGCGCCGGTTCCGCCGTCGCTCCAGGAATGGGTGAACGGCGGAACGCCGCCCTCCATTTGCATGGTGATGGAGCCGTCGTCGCCGTCTGCGCAGGACACATCGGTTTTTTCATAATTAACCGCAATCGGCGGCGGCGAAGGTACATTGATGTTGGTTAGGGAATCCGTACACTGATTGGCGTCGGTTACGGTGACCGAATAGGACGTGAAGAAAAGGTTCTCGATCTGGTCCTCTAAAGTGGAACCGTTGCTCCAGGCATAGCTATACGGCTGAACGCCGCCGGCTACGGTCAGGTCAATGCTGCCGTCGGCTGAGTTGAAGCACGTTTTTTCTTCCGCTTCCGCGGAAAGTACGAGTGACGGCGACAAGGAAGTCAACTCGATCGTCCGGATGATTGAACAAAAGACCAGACCGGGGTCGATCGGCGGATCGATCACCACGTCGTCGTCGCCGCTATTGCCGTTACCTCCGGCTTCATAACTGCCGGTTACCGTTACCGTATAGCTCCCGGCGGTCAGGCCGGTGCGTAAGCCGGAGTTGGCTGCGGGATTATCCGACCAGGTAAAAGTGTAATTAATGAATAAATCCGCTTCCGAAAAGGGGGTGACGGAAATCTGACCGGTAGCGTCGTCGGCGCAAACAGGAGGAATCGAGTCAATGGATAAATCAAAAATACAATCCTGGGGTTGTCCCAGGAGAGGCCCTCCAATAGCGGTCATAATTAAAAATACGAGGGACGAAACATAGTAATTCATGGCAGGTTCTTTTTGGGTATCGTGTTTGAATTGGTTTTTCGAAGAAGAGCAGCGACAATAGGCCTTGCTCCGATTACATTTGTTTTTTGTGGTCTAAATGTAACCAATTCCAGGTATTTTTTCGCCATCTCTACCGGGTTTGATTTAAGCCGGCTTTCTTTACTTTTGCAGGATGGAAATCACCAAAAGCCAAAAAACGGCCCTCCTCTTCGGCGCTTCCGGCCTCATCGGCGGCCATTGCCTGCGGCAGCTGCTGGCGCACGAGGCTTACGGAGAAGTGCGCGTCTTTGCGCGTCGGGCCGATTTTGCGGCGCATCCCAAGTTGAAGGTGTACCAATTCGACTTTGAGGCTATGGAAGCGCACCGGGCGGACATCCGCGGCAACGACGTTTTCATCGCGCTGGGTACGACCGCCCGCAAGGCAGGCGGCAAAGCAGGTTTCTATCGCGTCGATTTCACCTACTGCTACGAAGCCGCGCGCCTGGCCCTGGAGAACGGCGCCAGCCAGCTGATGCTGGTCACGTCGGTAGAGGCCGATCCGGCCTCGCCCCTGTTCTATTTTCGGGTCAAGGGCGAACTGGAGCAGGCGGTGCAGTCCCTGCCGTACTGGGGTATCCGCATCTTCCAGCCTTCCTTGCTGCTCGGAAAGCGGGACGAATTCCGGTGGAGCGAAGCCCTCGTCGGAGGCGTCGGGATGGTGCTGGGCCGCCTGCTGGGCGACCGCATGGCGAAGTACCGGCCCATCGACGGGGCCGTGGTCGCCCGCGCTATGATCGAGGCCGCCCAGCAGCTGGAAGGCGGAATACAGGTGTACGACAACGCCCGCCTGCAAGCCTTCGCTTCCCGGCAGCAGGCCGTTCGGCCGCGTTAAAAACGGAATCTTTAATTTCAAACGTAAATATGTCTAATCAAAACGAAGTAACTCGCACCTCTCAGATCAAAGTAGAAGTAGGACTGGACGACAAGAACATTCCCGTATCCATCCAGTGGCAGGCTACCGACAATCCGGAACAGGCTGAGCTACAACCCTGCAAGGCGGTCCTGCTCTCGCTTTTTGACCAGGAAAACAAAGAAACGCTGAAGATCGACCTCTGGACCAAAGAGATGCAGATCGTGGAGATGGATCGCTTTGTGTACCAGACCCTGCGCGCCCTGGCCGATACCTACTACCGCGCTACCCAGAACGCCGAGCTGGCGTCCGATATGCAGCGCTTCGTCCAGTATTTCGGTGAAAAAACGGAAGTGATCCCCAAAGCCGACCAGTAAGAGCTTGTTTGGAGGTAGTCATTTTGGCTGCAAAACCCAGCTTTTGGAACCTCCCTGTGGCATTTTTCCGGCCCGTAGCGCTGCTATGAGCCGGAAAAATCCCTTCGGGAGAACCCAAAATCTGAGTTTTTCGCTTCAAAAGCACTACCTCCAAACAAGCTCTAAACCCGCATCGGGCCCATTTCCTTTTTCCCTTTTCATGCGCCCTTGGCAACTTCCCGAAAAAAGGTTACCTTTGCCCTCCGGTGGGCGGCACACGACCAGCTCCCTCTGAACCCCCCCAGGCCGGAAACGGAGCAAGGGTAGGAGGTCGTAGCGGTGCGATGTGTTTGCTCACCTTATTTTTTTCCCGCCTTGAACGCATTACCGGGATCAGATTTCCGAATTTTACATTCTTTTTTGCTTAATAAATGGCTGCAAATGCGGTCTTTACCAGGCAAATTCGTACCTTTGCATCACTTACAAGTAGTACCCACATGAAATTTTTCATCGACACGGCAAGTCTGGATCAGATCAAAGAAGCCAATTCGCTGGGCATCCTCGATGGGGTAACCACCAATCCTTCACTGATGGCGAAGGAAGGGATTACCGGTGAGGCGAACGTGATCAGCCATTACGAGAAGATCTGCCAGGAGGTCGACGGCGACGTCAGCGCCGAAGTGATCGCTACCGACTTCGAGGGCATCGTCGAAGAAGGGAAAAAGCTCGCCGGACTGGCGCCCAACATCGTGGTCAAAGTGCCGATGATCAAAGAAGGCGTGCGCGCCCTCAGCCATTTTCGGGACATCGGTATCCGCACCAATTGCACGCTTGTCTTTTCCGCCGGTCAGGCCATTCTGGCGGCTAAAGCCGGCGCGGATTATGTCTCCCCGTTCATCGGGCGCATCGACGATATCAACTGGGAGGGCATGAACCTCATTCAGGAGATTGCCGAGATCTACGCCATCCAGGGCTTCGATACGGAAATCCTCGCGGCTTCCATCCGCGCTTCCAAACACATCGTGGAAGCGGCCAAAGCCGGCGCCGACGTGGTCACTTGTCCGCTCGATCCCATCCTCGGCTTGTTGAAACACCCCTTGACGGATATCGGTCTGGAGAAATTCCTCTCCGATCACCGCAAGGCCAACGAGCTGGTTGCCAAATAGCAAAAAGAGCAGAGGCTATCTATACACATACCAATTTGAAAAGGAGCAAGTTTTGGCTTGTTCCTTTTTTTTATGCCCGGATTATTCGGGGCAACCGGCCAGGCTGTCCAGCACCTCGACGATCAGATTGTCGATGGCGGCCTGAGGATTCGGACTGAATTGCCCGGTGCGGCGGTTGGCGAGTACGACGTTGCAGGAGGCGACCCGGTGGCCCAGCAGCCGGCCCAATCCGAAGAGGGCCGAAGTCTCCATTTCCAGGTTGACGACCTTTTCTCCCTGAAATTCAAAATGGCTCAGCTTTTCGATCATGCCGCCCGAAAGGCGGGTGGGCAGGCGCAGCCGGCGGCCCTGAGGGGCGTAGAAGCCCGGGCAGGTAAGCGTGATGCCGGAATGAAAGGCGTCGCCCATTTCCCGGCGCAGCGTCGTCGAGCCGGCAACGGCATAGGGCCGGACGGGCAGCCGCCCGGCCTGCTCCAGAAAAGCGCGCAGCTCATCCATTAGGGTCGCTTCCGGCAAGGTAGGCGCGTAATCGTAAAAATGGAGCAGGTTGTCGAGGCCGATCGCGAAAGCGGAAATCAGCAGGCTGTCGACGGGAATACCGGGCTGCAGGCAGCCGCAGGTGCCTACCCGCATCAACCGCAGGGCGCGGGGCTCAGCGCGGGGTTCTCGCTTGTCCAGGTCGATATTCGCCAGCGCGTCCAGCTCATTCACCACGATATCGATATTGTCGGGGCCGATGCCGGTGGAAACGACCGTGAGGCGGCGCCCGCGGCGCCAACCAGTATGTGTAAGGAACTCGCGCTTTTCCCGGCGAAATTCCACCCGGTCAAAATGACGGCTGATGCGCGCCACCCGGCGCGGATCGCCGACGGTGAGCACCGTATCGGCCAGATGCTCCGGCCGGATGCCCAGGTGATAGATCGACCCGTCGGAATTGAGCACCAGCTCCGATTCTGGAATCTTCATGCGTTGGGATGCCTGATTTTGTTCGGTGGTAAAATAGTAAAAAAATGATGGCGCGCCCGCGGCAACTACCGCCGGGGTCGCTTGTTGAAAAAAGAAAAGCTGCATGAAAAAGATTTATCACCTTTCCACCTGCAACACCTGTCAGCGGATCATCGGCGAGCTCGACAGCGGCGAAGGGTTCGTTTTGCAGGATATCAAAACGGAGCCGGTTACCGCCGAACAGCTCGATGCAATGCAGGCGGCGGTCGGTTCGTACGAAGCCCTTTTCAGCCGCCGCGCCCGGAAGTTCCGGGCAATGGGCCTCCACGAACAGACGCTGGGCGAGGCCGATTACCGCCGGCTCCTCCTGGAAGAATACACCTTCCTTAAACGGCCGGTCGTCCAGATCGGCGACGATTTTTTCGTCGGTAACGCCAAAAAAACGGTGACGGCCGCCAAAGCCCGGTTAGCGGCCGGATAATACAAAACCCTTACCTTTGCTCACCATGTTGACAAAAGAACACATTGCCGGTTATTTTCAGGAGCTACAGGACGATATTTGCGCCCAGCTGGAAACCGCCGACGGCGAAGGCCATTTTCGCGAAGATCGCTGGGAACGACCGGCAGGCGGCGGCGGTCGCACTCGCGTCATCCTGGGGCGCCACATCGAAAAGGGCGGCGTGAACTTCTCTGCCGTGCACGGCCCTATGCCCGAACGCATTCAGCGGGCCCTGCAGCTGGAACCGGCCCACTTTTTCGCCACCGGCGTCTCCATCGTACTGCATCCCCGCAGCCCGCTTACGCCCATCATCCACATGAACGTGCGCTATTTTGAGATGGACAACGGCCCCTGGTGGTTCGGAGGGGGCATCGACCTGACGCCCCATTACGTGGACGTGGAAGAAGCCCGGTTTTTTCATCAGCGACTGAAGTCGGTCTGCGATGATCATCATTCCGAGTACTACCTGCGTTTTAAGCGTTGGGCCGACGATTATTTTTACCTCAAACACCGCAAGGAGACCCGCGGGGTCGGCGGTATCTTTTTCGACCGGTTAGGACCGGATGAGGACCTCGATCAGGAAGCGTTGTTCGCCTTTGTCAAGGCGGTGGGCGAGGTTTTTGCTCCCCTCTACACGGAGCTGCTGCAACGCAACCGCAGACGCAATTACGGCGAGCGGGAACTCAACTGGCAGCGCCTGCGCCGCGGGCGTTACGTGGAGTTTAACCTGGTGTGGGACAAAGGAACGAAGTTTGGGCTCGATACCGACGGCCGCACCGAATCTATCCTGATGAGTTTACCGCCGCGAGCCGACTGGGCGTACGATTTTCATCCCGAACCCAACACGCCGGAGGCCCGCACGCTGGAACTGTTGCGCAAGGATATCGACTGGCTGTGAGGAACCGCTAGGCTTTAGGGACCATTCAGCTCAAGGCTAATTGCACAACAACGTGATCGGCTCCGTTTGGATCTTATTGCTCAGGTGCCCCGCCCGGTCGCGCAATTGGATGGTGAAAGAAAACGTATCGACCGGCTGGTCGGGGTCCGAAATGCAGGCCGTATTACCGATGATACAGCACAACCGGCTCGGTTTATTGGGGATTTTGACGCTGATCTCGCCCGAAATGCCGTTGCCGGTGCCCTGATTGGGGATGGGTTCCAGTTTGAGCGGTTCGGCCAGGGTGCCGTTGCGGCTGTCGAACAGGAAAACATTGGTCGAATCGTCGTCGCCGATATCGCCGTCGCCGTCGGTAAAAGAAAAGGTCACCACCAGGGTGTCGGACAGGGCGCTGGGGCTTCCCTGCTCGATCGTGCTTTTATTGACGCCGACGTATTCGATTTCCGGTTCGTCGGGATAGTTGGGGGGCTGTACGCAGGCGGCTGCGCCCAGTAGAAGCACCGTCAGGAAGAACAGAGCGTTGCGCATGGTGCAAAGATTTATTCACACAAAATAGTAATCGGTTCGGTATCGACGCCGCTGCTGACATTGCCGGCAAAGTCGCGAACCTGTAAAGTATAAACCACCGTATTGGTCGGAACGTTCGGGTTGGGCAGGCAGTCGTCCATGTCGTCGTCGTAAATACAACAAATATTGAACGGCCGGTTGGGGATGCGCAAGGTAAAGGGGACGTCGATCTGCGGACTACTTCCGGCCGACTGGTACAGGCCGAACTGCGAAATGCTGCCGTTTCGGCTGTCGGTCAGGAAAACGTTGTTCAGGGGGCCGAGGAGCCCGAAGTCGCCGTTCCCGTCCGATACCACAAAATCAATGATTAAAGTATCCATCGGGGCGTCGACATTGCCCTGGACGATCGACGTTTTGTTGATGCCCGTAATGGTGACGCTCGGGATGACCGATAGATCGTCATCATCTTTGTTACAGCCGCTCCACAGGAGGATCAAAGCCGCTGAAAAGAAAAGGAAAGGAATCCGCATTGGCTTTTCTATGTTGATTAAAAAATCTATTTTCAACGAATTATGACCAGCACGCTAACGCAAAGAGCGCAGTTGTGGGAACGCGTCCGGGAATGCCGGCCGGACAATTTTGCCGAGACGGCCCTGGCCGTTTTCCGCTATCAGGCCCGCGAAAACCCCGTCTACGGAGATTTTTTGCGTTTGCTGGGCGTCGACTACCGCGCCGTGACGACGCTCGAAGCTATTCCTTTTCTGCCTATTCAGTTCTTTAAACGCTTCGATCTGAAGACGGGCAAATGGCCCACCGAACAAGTCTTCACCAGCAGCGGCACCAGCGGGCCAGATACGGCGCGCCACCATCTGCGCGACGCGGCAGCCTATCGCTACAACGCCCGCCGCGGCTTCGCCGCTTTTTACGGATCGCCGGCCGACTACTGCTTTTTGGCTTTATTGCCGGCTTATCTCGAACGGCAGGGCTCATCACTTATTTTTATGGCCGACGACTTCATCCGCCGGTCGCGCTTCGCCGAGAGCAATTTCTTTCTTTATAACAGGGATGCGCTCTTAAAGATTTTGCGAAAATGCAAAAAAGAAAACATACCGACCGTACTGCTGGGGGTAAGTTTTGCTTTGCTCGACCTGGCGGAAACGTATCCCACCGACCTTTCCGGGCTGATCGTGATGGAGACCGGCGGGATGAAGGGACGGCGCCGGGAGCTGACCCGGCAGGAGCTGCACCGCAAGTTGAAAACGGCCTTCAACCTGGAAGCCGTCCATTCGGAATACGGCATGACGGAGCTTTTTTCGCAGGCGTATTCCCCGGGCGAAGGCCTCTTCTATCCGGCGCCCACCATGCGCGTACTGTGCCGGGAGGTGACCGATCCCCTGCAGGCGCAGCGCCCCGGGCGCGCGGGCGGGCTCAACATCATCGACCTGGCTAACCTCGATACCATTAGTTTCATTGCCACCGACGACCTCGGCCGCGTCCACCCCGGCGGCGCTTTCGAAGTGCTGGGCCGGCTGGACGCCAGTGATGTGCGGGGGTGTAATCTGCTCGTTTCATGAATCCGACTTTTGTGCTGTACGGCGCCAACGGCTATACCGGGCGCATCATCCTCGACCACCTGGCGGAATACGGGCTGCGGGCCGTACTGGCCGGACGCTCGGAAGAAAAGATCCGGCCCCTGGCCCGGCAATACGACCTGCCTTACCGGATTGTCTCGCTCGACGATGCGCCGGCCCTGGACGCCCTGCTCGACGATGCAACGGCAGTGCTGCACGTGGCGGGTCCTTTCATCCGTACGGCCCGGCCGATGGTGGAAGCCTGCCTGCGCACCCGAACCCATTATCTCGATATTACCGGCGAGATCCCCGTTTTTGAAATGATAGCCGCCCTCGGGCCGCGGGCGCGGGAGGCAGGCATCCTGTTGGCGCCCGGCGTAGGGTTCGACGTAGTCCCGACTGATTGTATCGCCGTACACCTGAAGCAACAGCTACCGGAGGCCGCGCAGCTGCAACTGGCGTTCGCTACCGTCGGCGGGGGCATTTCGCAGGGCTCCGCCAAAACGATGGTCGAGAACCTGGGTGTTCCCGGCGCCGTGCGCAAAGGGGGAAAGATCCTCCCGGTTCCTCTGGGCCATAAAACGATGTGGGCGCCTTTTCCCGGGCGCGAGTTGTTCACCATGACCGTACCCTGGGGCGATGTATCCACCGCTTACTACAGCACCGGCATTCCCGATATCGAGACCTATTCCGGCATTGCTCCCCGCACTTACCGCTGGGTGAAGCTGCAGCGTTATTTTACCTGGCTGCTGCGCCGCCGCTGGGTGCGGCAACTGATCCGGCGGCGCATCGACCGGAGATCCGCGGGGCCGGATCCCGAGCAGCGCGCCCGCTCGCAGAGCTTCGTCTGGGGGCGCGTTACCGACGGCGAAGGGCAGGCTCGCGCCGCCCGGCTCAGCGGCCCCAACGGCTATACCCTTACCGCCCGGACCAGCCTGCTCATCATGCGCAAAGTGCTGAACGGCGAAGCGCCCAGCGGGTTTCAGACACCGGCCATGGCTTTCGGTCCCGACCTGATCCTCGAAGTACCGGGGGTAGTGCGGCAGGACCTGCCGGCGGAGGGAACCGCCGGCGCCGGCCTCAGTACTTAGTCATGGAGGGGTCGATCTCATCGGACCAGGCCAGAACACCTCCTTTCAGATTGTAGAGGTTGTCGAATCCGTATTTTTCTTCCAGCATGAGGATGGCGTTGGCGCTGCGTTTGCCGCTGCGGCAGTAGACGATCACCGGCTTGTCGCGATCGATGCGCTCGGCGGCGCCCTCGATCTGGGCCATGGGGATGAGTTCGCCGTTCAGGGTGGCGATCTCCACCTCGTACGGCTCGCGTACGTCGATGAGCTGGTGGGTTTCGCCTTCCTCGCGCATACGGTGCAGCTCTTTCACGGTAATTTCTTTGACAGGCATATTGTCTTGCTTTTTTGGTATTCCACAAAATTCGTCGTAATCGATCAGCCCTTCGATCCGGATGTTCTTTTGGGGGGCGATCCGGAGCACGCGGGCAGTAAAATCCGCGGCGTCGAAGAGGAAGAGTCGGCCGTCGAGCGGCCGGCCCAGGCCGGTGATGACCTTGATGACCTCGCTGGCCTGCATGCTGCCGATGATGCCGGGCAGCACGCCGAGTACGCCGCCCGTGGCGCAGTCGGGCGCCAGGTCGGGCGGCGGCGGCGAAGGGTAGAGGTCGCGATAGTTGGGGCCGCGGCTGCCGTCGGACCGAAGGTAGTTAAAAACGGAGACCTGGCCCTCGAACCGGAAAATGGAGGCGTATACATTGGGTTTGCCTTCCAGCACACAGGCGTCGTTGGTCAGGTAGCGGGTGGGGAAATTGTCGGTGCCGTCGGCAACGAGGTCGTATTCGCGCACCAGCGCCCGGGCATTGGCAACGGAGAATCGCTCGCGGTAAACGGTGACCGAAACGTGAGGGTTGAGCGCCTGGATCTTTTCCTTGGCCCGGTCGGCTTTAAAGCGCCCCACATCATCGACCCCGTAGAGCACCTGACGTTGCAGATTGGTGGCGTCGACCCGGTCAAAGTCGACGATCCCGAGACGCCCGACGCCCGCGGCGGCCAGGTAGAGCAGCAACGGGCTGCCCAGGCCGCCGGCTCCGATCACCAGCACGCTGGCGGCTTTCAACTGTTGCTGAGCGGCCGTCCCAAAGCCGGGGATGGCCAGGTGACGGGCGTAACGCGTTCGTTCTTCCGCACTGAGATGAGGCGACATTTGGTGTTTTTTTCTAATTTATGGGTAAAAATCGGACAATGTTGAAAAAAGAAGGCGCCGAACCCTTTCAAATATGAGAAAATTTGCCATCTTTGCAATAAAGCACAAATCCGGATCGTTCTCGAAGGGTTCGTCATACGGATATGCTCAACATCTCGAAAGTATTTCGCTAAAGAATATGTGATTTTTTTAATCGGTTTTTGGGATAGCCTCTTCCTAGTCTTTTGGGAGAGGCCTTTTTATTTTGTCTATTCTGTTTGTTCGAGCAATATGCTCTGTTTAAAATCCTTTTGCAGGAGCAGCTTGATATTGTTCAGCACCACTTCTCCCATCGTTTTACATTGCAGGAAGGAATTGCTTTTGTGGTGGTAAGCCAGTTCTTCCCGAAGTTTTTTCACTTTCGCCGGCGTCGATATCTGATCCTTGTTCATGGCGTTGAACAGGTAGGCGACGCGCGACTGGGAAGCTTTGGCCCGGGCGGCGATCAGGCTGCGTTCCTCCATCTGGTATTGCTTGACGGTTTCGGGGGTCATGTGTTTGATGCCTAAGAAAATGATGGGGTTGTTCTCCTTAAAATACTGGGGCAGGTAAAAGCTTTTCCAGCCTTCGTACGATTGCTGGTCGAAGTCGATGGCGCGCATCCGGTACTGCGAGCCTTCGATGTCGGGGGTGATGTCGACGACGTAATTGTAGGCGCGCATATCGCCCAGCAGGCGCACGAAACAACGTTCGTTGAACTTGACGAACTCCTTGGCGATGCGGATCTGGTTGAAGGTCGTGTCGTCGAGTTTTTTCCGGATAAAGTCGTCGCCGGGGATACCGGCGATGTGCTCCTCGATCATGGTGGCGCCGTCGACGAGGTACATGACCTGGTTGGGGGAGAGCAGTTCTTCCAGCTCCAGCCCGTAGATGCGGGACGCATCGGCCCGTTTGACGTAGAAGTGGTCGTAATTGTCGTTGAGCCGGTTGATGATGCGCACCCGGAAAGGTTTGGTATTGCCGAAAGTGCAGTAGTCGATGCGCGCCACGGTAAGGTGTTCCATGGCTTCGATATCGCCGTCC
This sequence comes from uncultured Saprospiraceae bacterium, assembly GCA_964419545.1. Lineage (GTDB taxonomy): Bacteria > Bacteroidota > Bacteroidia > Chitinophagales > Saprospiraceae > CAYQQU01. Next base: position 18,653 of record CAYQQU010000045.1, read on the forward strand.
GTTTTGAGCAAAGCGTAAATATACGTGAGCGCCTGGTACAGGTCGCGCTGATCGGCTTCTTCGTAGAAGACCGTTTCCCAAAGCGTGTCTTCGCCTTCCAGGTCGAAAAGCGGCAGCGCCGACGAGTAGCGCATCAGGTCGTCGTACTGTATCGGCAGGCGCACCGACCGGTTGAATTTGGTCAGATAGCGATGCAGCGGGTCCCGGATGGGGATGATCACCTTTTTCTTGGAGGGTACATTGCCTTTCATAGGTTACAAAAATACGCTTTTCGCCGTTGCGGGGGGCAATAGGAACGGCCCCTCCCTGAGCCGGGAGGAGCCGGAGTATAAGATTCAGCCTTAAGATGCGCTTCAGCCGGCATTACGAGGCGGCGGAACCGATCTTCTGATCATTCATCAGGTGTTCCAGTTCGCCCAGCACGGTCATGTCTTCGATGGTGGAGGGCGGTTGGAAGGCTTTTCCGTCGGCGATGTGGCGCATGATCTTGCGCAGGATCTTGCCGGAGCGCGTTTTGGGCAGCCGGCTGGTGATGACGGCGCGCTTGAAGGAAGCCACGGGGCCCACCTTTTCGCGCACCATGCGGATCAGTTCCTTTTCCAGTTCTTCTTCGGATTTATGCACGCCTTCCTTCAGGACGACAAAGCCCACCGGGATTTGTCCTTTGAAATTGTCGTGGATGCCGATGACGGCGCACTCGGCCACGTCGGGATGGGCGGCGACCACCTCTTCCATTTTTGCGGTGGAAAGGCGGTGCCCCGCAACGTTGATGATATCGTCGATGCGGCCGGTAATGAATACGTAGCCGTCTTCGTCGATGTATCCGCCGTCGCCGGAAAAATAGTAACCCGGGAAGGACATCAGATACGATTCCACGAAGCGGTCCGTATTGTGCCACAGGTCGGGCAGGCAGCCGGGGGCCAGGGGTAGTTTGATGACCACGGCGCCTTCTGTATTGGCCGGTAGGATCTCTCCGTCCGGGTTGACGATGCGCAGGTCGTAGCCGCAGACCGGCTTGGCGGCCGAGCCGGGTTTGATGGGCAGCTGTTCTACGCCGACCATATTGGCCAGCATGGGCCAGCCCGATTCGGTTTGCCACCAGTGGTCGATGACCGGCACGCCCAGCAGTTGTTCCGACCATTTGAGGGTGGCGACGTCACAGCGTTCGCCGGCGAGGAACAGGTACTGGAGGCTGGAGGTGTCGTACTGGTCTTTCAGTTTGCCTTTGGGATCTTCTTTTTTGATGGCGCGGAAAGCGGTCGGCGCGGTGAAGAACACTTTGACGCCGTATTCCTCGATGATGCGCCAGAAGGCGCCCGCGTCGGGCGTTCTGACGGGTTTGCCTTCGTAGAGGATAGTGGTGCAGCCGTAAATCAGCGGCGCGTAAACGATGTAGGAGTGCCCTACGACCCAGCCGACGTCCGAGGCTGCCCAGTAGACGTCGCCGGGTTCAAGGCCGTAGATGTAGCGCATGCTGAAGTGCATGGCCACCGCGTGGCCGCCGTTGTCGCGTACGATGCCTTTCGGCGTGCCGGTGGTGCCGGAAGTGTAGAGGATGTACAGGGGATCTTCGGCGGCGACCGGCACGTAGGCCGCCGGCTCCGCCGTTTCGGTCAGCTGCGCCCAGTCCCAGTCGCGCCCTTCCTGCAGGGGCGCCTGTAGTTGCTCGCGCTGGTAGACGATGCAGCACTCGGGTTCGTGCACAGCTTCTTCCAGGGCGGCGTTGAAGATGGTCACATAGTCGATCACCTTGCTGACCTCGATGCCGCAACTGGCGGTCAGCAGCACTTTGGGCTTGGCGTCGTTGATGCGAATGGCCAGCTCGTGCGGGGCAAAACCGCCGAAGACCACCGAGTGGATGGCGCCGAGGCGGGCGCAGGCCAGCATGGCGACGACCGTCTGCGGGATCATCGGCATGTAGATGACCACCGTATCGCCCTTTTCTACGCCTTTTGCTTTGAGGACGCCTGCAAAACGGCTGACCTCCGCGAGCAGTTCGCGGTAAGTGTATTGCTGTTTGACCCCCGTCACGGGAGAATCATAAATGAGGGCGGCCTGATCGGCCCGGCCGTTCTCGACGTGGTAGTCGAGGGCCAGATATGCAGTATTCAGCCGGCCGCCTCCGTACCAGCGGTACAGTTTTTTTTCGTCCTGATAAACGATCCGGGAAGGGAACTCGAACCAATCGATCTGTTCGGCCTGTTCTTTCCAGAATCCTTCCGGATCTTTGATGCTGCGATCATAAAAAGCCTGATAAGTCATAACTCCGCTTTTTGTTTTGTGGTTGTCGGATGGAGAAAGCTGCGCCGAAGTTGCATAGCAGTACGGCCTCAGCGTTCGGTACGGATGATCGGGACGGGAATATGCAAATGAATGAAGAGCCTCCATTCGCTGCTGCTGGAAGGTGTTGGAAACATGTACCTTAATTAAAACGCACGAGCGCCCCGAAGTGATGCAAAAAAAGTGCGTTTTTATAGAACCCATTGCGGGTTGGGTACTGGACCTGGCAACTAATTTTCGGTTCAAAGACCAAACCCGTCATGAATTCAGGAGATCCGCCCGCCGGCCGGGAAAAACGCCCCGGCCGGTGGTGGTGCGGATCAGGCGTTGGCGCCTGCTTTGATTTCGTCGACGACCTCCGGGTTGAGCAGGGTGGAGGTGTCGCCGAGATTGGACGTATCGCCCGAAGCGACCTTGCGCAGGATGCGGCGCATGATCTTACCCGAACGCGTTTTAGGCAGGCCCGAGACGATCTGTATCCGGTCCGGTTTGGCGATCGGGCCGATCTCTTTAACGACCACCTGCAGGAGTTCTTTGCGGAAGGCTTCTTCGTCCGATATCGTTTCGGTGGTGATGACGTAGGCGTAGATGCCCTGGCCTTTGATGTCGTGCGGATAACCGACCACGGCCGATTCGACGACCTTGGGGTGCTCGTTGATGGCGTTCTCGACTTCGGCGGTGCCCATGCGGTGGCCGGAGACGTTGATGACGTCGTCGACGCGGCCGATGATGCGGTACATGCCGTCTTCCTCGCGGCGCGCGCCGTCGCCGGTAAAGTACTTGTTATCATAGGCCGAGAAGTAGGTCATCCGGCAGCGTTCGTGGTCGCCGTAAGTGGTGCGCAGTATGGACGGCCAGGGGTATTTCATGCAGAGGATGCCTTCGACATCGTTGCCTTCGATCTCGTTACCTTCCGAGTCGACGAGCATCGGTTGGACGCCCGGCAGGGGATGGCCGGCGTGAGCGGGCCTCATGGGGCTCAGGGAGCCGAGGCCCGATATCATGATGCCGCCGGTTTCCGTCTGCCACCAGGTGTCGACGATGGGGCAGTTTTTCTTGCCTATGATCTCGTGGTACCATTCCCAGGCTTCTTCATTGATGGGCTCACCGACGCTGCCCAGTACCTTCAGGGAGCTCAGGTCATATTTTTCTACCGGTTCATTGCCGAACGACATCAGCGCCCGGATGGCGGTGGGAGCCGTGTAAAACTGGTTGACTTTCAGCTTTTCGCATACTTCCCAGAACCTTCCCGCGTCGGGATAGGTGGGCACTCCCTCGAACATGACGGTGGTGGCGCCGGCCAATAGCGGCCCGTAAACGATATAGGAATGGCCGGTGATCCAGCCGATGTCGGCGGTGCACCAGTATACGTCGCCCGGTTGATACTGGAAGACGTTGAGGAAGGAGAAGCAGGTGTAAACCATGTACCCGCCGGTGGTGTGCACAACGCCCTTGGGTTTGCCGGTGGAGCCGGAAGTGTAGAGGATGAAGAGCATGTCTTCGGAATCCATTTCCTCGGCTTCGCAGCTGGTGCTCTGCCCGTCGACCATTTCGTCCCACCATTTGTCGCGCCCTGCCACCATGGTGATCTCATCGCCCGTATTTTTGTGGACGATTACCGTTTCGATGCTGGGGCAATCGAGCGCGAGGGCGTCGTCAACCACTTTTTTGACCGGGATATTCTTGGCGCCGCGGTGGTTAAAATCTGAGCAGATGACCATTTTGCAGGTGGCGTCGTTGATGCGATCGGCAAGCGCCTGAGCGGAGAAACCGGCGAAAACGACTGAATGGATGGCGCCGATGCGGGCGCAGGCCAGGACGCTGACGGCCAGTTCGGGAACCATAGGCATGTAAAAACAGACGCGGTCGCCTTTGGTGACGCCCTGAGCTTTGAGACCGTTGGCTACTTTGCAGACGGCGGCGTGCAGCTCGCGGTAGGTGTACGATACGTTGGGCTGTTTGGGATCATTGGGTTCCCAAAGCAGCGCCACCTGATCGCCGCGGGTTTCAAGATGGCGGTCGAGGCAGTTCTCGGTGATGTTGAGCTTACCGCCTACAAACCAGTTGATATCAGGTTTGCGGAAGTCCCATTCCAATACTTTGTCCCATTTTTTGCGCCAGTGGAAGGTGTCGGCTTGTTCGGCCCAGAACCCTTCCGGATCCTCGACGCTCCGCTGGTAGGCGGCTTTGTATTCGTCAAAGGATTTGATTTGTAAGGTCATATCGACAGATTTTAGTGGTTCTAAATATATAGATATTTATATTTTTATATCTGTCAAAGAAAAAAAATTATTTTGGATTATCCAAATTCTACCACTTCATTAATTATGTTAATTAGTTCGTCATTGTCAAAAGGTTTGGCCAGGTAGAATTCGCCGCCGCTGGAATATCCCCGGAACCGGTCTTCCTGAGTGCCCCGGGCGGTGAGGAAAATAATGCGGGTGTCCTGATAGGCTGGATTGGCGCGGACGTGGCGGGCTACTTCGAATCCGTCCATACCCGGCATCATGACGTCGAGCACGATGATATCGGGTTGTTGCAGATCTGTTTTTTGCAGGGCCTCTTTCCCATCGTATGCGGTAAAAACCTGATACCCTTCGCTTTGTACAAGAAATTCCAACGCAACAATGATATTGGGCTCATCGTCGACCAGCAATACTTTTGTTCGGTTGCGTTCTTTTTTGTCCATTGGATGGTACCCGTCTGATTTTGGTTGAAGCCAACTTAAAGTTACATTTTTTTATTAAAAAAAAGAAAAAACATCTTGCCCTTCGGTTATCTTTTTTTTGGAGATGTTACTATGAACCCGAAAAATGTTTCAGACCGGTAGGGGAAAGTTAAAATAGATGAAAAAAATAAATATAAAAAAAGGAATTGTGTAGCTTGCGGAGCGGGTTTTTCGTATTTTTGTCCGAAATCTCCGGACCTTAAATAATTAGCTGGGCAAAGGTGCGTTCATTTATTACGCCTGAGAGCATGTTTGGAGCTTGCTTCCGTCGCGAATCCGCAGGTCAGGGAAGAGGTAGCCGGAAAATACCCCTTCGTCTTCCCGATGAAACCCGTTTTGTTGATTCTCAGGACGATCTCGCTCTGAAAAGCTCTGAGTAGTCCATTCCTGCGAGCCCGAAAATTGCATTAATTAACTCTATGAGGCAGTCATCCTTCGTGCTATTACTGGTACTGGCATCTCTGTCACTGGATGGTCAGCAGCTGTTCCCCATTAAAAAGAACAAAAAATGGGGGCTGATCAACTCGGAGGGGCAGGTGGTGCTCGCGCCGCGCTACGACGCGATCGGTGAATTCAAGCGCTACGGCTACGCCGTAATGCAGCGCGACGGCGGTGTGGGCTTGCTCGACCAGTCGGCGCGCGAGATCGTACAGCCGCGATACGACGACCTCAAGGTGCTCGATTCGGCGCTGGTCGCCGTGCTCGATGCGGGCGACTGGATGGTCATCGACCTGCAGGGCCGGATCGTGCTGCAAAAAGGGTACGAACGCGTCCGGGTACTGCCGGGTTCGTGGCTGGCTTTTCGCCGGGAAGGCTTGTGGGGCGTCGTGGCCAGAGACGGCCGGATGGTCAGCCCCCCGGCCTACGAAGAGATCGAACCCCAGGGCAATGGTTTTTTTCTGACCCGGCGCAACGGAAAATTCGGACTGCTGGCGGGCGACGGACGCGAAGTGCTGCCCAACCAATCCGAAGAGATCGAACCCTATAGCGACAGCCTTTTCTTTTTTCGCAAAGGCCGGAAGTGGGGCGCCGTCGATCCGGAAGGCGCCGTGCTGATCCCGCCGGAATACGACGACTTCCGAAAACTGTCCGATGATTACATCAAACTGATCACCCGCAAGCGCCTGCATTTGTATTCTCTGGCCTGCAATACCATCATCACCACGGGCGACTTCGATAATTTTTATTCTTTTTCCAGCAAATACGTCATTGCGAAAAAAGACCGCCAGCTCGGGCTGATCGACCGGTGCGGCGACATCGTCATCGCGCCCCGCTATTTTGAAATTCAGGCGTACGAGGAAAATCTGTTCCGCGTCAACCTGCAGGGGAAGTGGGGGGTCGTCCGCTCGGGCGAAGAGGTGGTCACGCCTTTTGAGTACGACTACATCGCTCCGCTGCGGACGCGGGTGAGCATCGTGAAACGCAAAGGTTTGTTCGGCCTCATAAATTACCGGGGCGAAGAAGTGGCGCCGCCCCAATACCACCGCATCGAACTGGAGGGCAATCGCGCCCGGGCTTACCTCATCAACGGCGGAAACGGAGCGGGCGAGACGCTCTGCCTGTTGGAGTTCGACGAGCGAGGAGCGCTGACGTCCAAGAAGAATTTTCAGAAACATTTCAAGCTGCAACTCGGCCCCAAACCATCGGGTTCTCCCAACAGCCTTGGCAGCCAGAACGATTATCTGCTCGACAAGTACGAGTGGTTCTACGCGCCGACGGAAGATCGTTGGGGGCTGCGCCGCCTCAACGACGGAGAGGTGCAGATCAGCCCGAAGTTCGACTACGTCAGCGTGGCGCCCGACCTGGGCTTTACGGTGGTGGGGATCGACCATAGCGGGCAATACGAGTTCGAACGCACGACCTTCCGGTTCGATATGGCCTACGGCCTGGTCAATAATGATCTTGGCGCGTTGGTCACGGAGATCGAGTTTTGGGACGTGCGCCTGAGCGATTTTGGGGAAGGGTTACCCGTAGCGCGGGTGGTGTTTTCCAACGGCCGCCACGGATTGATCGACCGGATCGGGCGCATCGTGCGCCGCGACTTTGCCTACATCGGTCGCTTCCGGGACGGGGTCGCCCGGGTGAGCGTCAGCGGCCGGCTGTCGGGAAGCATGAAAGAACAGTTTGGCCTGGGGCGCCTGCGCGAGTACCTCGCGCAACTGACGGCGCCGGCCTTTATGTCCGATTACACGCAATACGACCAGCTGTTCCGCCAGCGGGCCCATCTGGTTTGCCAGGACTGCGAGTGGGGATACCTGGATACGTCGGCGACCATCGTGGTGCCGCCTGCTTATTCCTTTGCCGAAGATTTCGTCAACGGCGTCGGCATCGTCGCCTGCAACGATAAATGGGGCATGGTCGACCGCGAGGCCAACGTAGTGATCCCCTGCCGCTACGACGGCGTGCACTTCCTGGAACATACCGGCAATCAGATCGTGCGCGTATACGTGCAGCAACCCAAGTACGGCCTGATCGATACCCTGGGCCAGCTGACGGTCAACGCCGTTTACGATGAGATCGGCTCCTTCAGCGAAGGCCGCCTCGCCGTACGACGCAACGGCATGTGGGGATACGTCAACCGCGACGGCCTCGAAGTGATCCCCTGTCGCTTCCGGGAGGTCGCCAATTTCAGCGAAGGCCTGGCCGCCGTCAGGATCGGGAATTCCTGGGGCTTCATCGACAAACAGGGCAATGTGGAGATCGCCTTTAAATACCGGCGGACGGGCAATTTCCGGGATGGGCTCGCCTGGGTGCTCGCTCAGGACGGCGCAGGCTATATCAACCCCGACGATCAAATGATCATTACTCCGCAGTTTGACCGGGCTTTTGACTTTGACCGCGGCGTGGCGCGCGTAGTGAAAGCAGGCAAATACGGGCTCATCGATCGCCGCGGCGAATTTATTCAGAAACCCAAATACATCGAGATCCAGGACTTTGACCGGCACGGGCTGGCGGTGGTCAGCTACGGCAGCGGCCAATTGCGCTACGGACTCATCAATCTGGCGGGAACACTCATTACCCGTCAAGGGTTCCGGCAAATCGATCCTTTTCAGGAAGGACTGGCGGTAGTGCGCTACCGCGATGCCTACGGCTATGTCGATACGACCGGCGCGTTGGTCATTCCCGCCGAATATTCCAAAGCTGCGCCTTTCTCCAACGGTCGCGCCGCCGTGCAACGCAACGGCGAATGCGGGTACCTCGACTCTACAGGCGACCTGGTGGTGCCGTTCCAGTTTTCCAAATGCCTCGACTACGAGGACGGCCGGGCGGTGGTGTACCAGGGCATCCGCAACGCCGGGCTGATCGATCTCAACGGCGATTACATCCTGCAGCCTGAGATCAACCGGCTGCTTACCTTCCGCGAAGGCCGCGGGTTGGTGCGCGATGAAGAATACCGCTTTTATTACATTACCGAAAAGGCCAGTTCTTACTACGAGGTGTACGACAAAGCTACCGAGTTTAAACACGGTGTAGCCGTGGTGCAGGTGAGCGGCAAATGGGGGATCATCAACCAGCGGGGCATTGAGATCATTCCGCCCAAATACGACAAAATAGAATCTTTTCAGGAAGGCTTCGCCAAAGTGCGCATCAAGGGCTTCAATGGGCTGACCAACCTGCGGGGCGAACTCATCGTCGATCCCGATTACGAGTACATCAGCTACGCCGGCGACGGGCTTTTCCGGGTGGAACAGGGCGACAAAGTGGGGTATTTCGACCAATCGGGCCGCTGGATCTGGGACCTCAGTCGTTAGGTTAAGAGATGCTATGTTTAGCACTCAAGCAAGCTCCAAACATGCTCTAACCTACAGCCTCAGGCTAACCCGCATTATTTATGGATTCCTCCGGGCGACGGGGGCTACCCGAACAGCTGCAAGGCCGCGTAGACCCGGTCGACGGGCAGACCCACGATATTGTAATAGCTGCCTTCGATGCTGCGGACCTTGCACAGGCCGATCCATTCCTGGATGGCGTAGGCGCCCGCCTTGTCGTACGGTTGGTATTCATCGATGTAGAAATCGATCTCGGCTTCGGTAAGCGGCATCATACGGACCTGCGAAACGTCGGCGAATGAATGTTCTTCTTCGAGGGTGCGCAGGCAGACGCCGGTGATCACCTGGTGGGTCTTTCCGGCCAGGGCCCGCAGGAAAGAAGCCGCTTCCGCCCGGTCGGCCGGTTTGTTGAAGATGGTATCACCCAGCACCACCGTACTGTCGGCGGTGAGCAATATCTCCTTCTCGCCGATCAGGTCAAGACAGGCGGCGGCTTTTTTGCGGGCCAGGTAATGGGCCACCTCGGCGGCGGGCAGGTCCCCGGGAAAATCCTCGTTCACTTCCCGAGTGCGCACTTCAAAAGGAATGCCGGCTTCCCGCAATAGCTGCCGCCGGCGGGGCGATTTGGAAGCGAGGACCAGGCGGTGTCGTAATTGGATCATGACAATTTGATGGTCAGGAATAACAAAAGCAAAACGCCCGAGAGCATAATCACCTTCCCCAGGCGGCTCAGGCGGCTGTAATCGCGGCGTCGGCGCGCCCGCTGCAGCCAGATGAGCGCCAGCACCACCGGCAGCCCGATGGCCAGCAGCAGGAAGATAATGCTCCAGGCCGACATCGTGAAAAAGTATTGGTAGCACAGCCCGGTGAGGCCGGCCAGCAGCAACAGGGCAAAGGCCAGCGCCACCCACCGCGCTCCTTTTAACCCCCAGATGATGGGCACGGTACGGCAGTTCGCGCGCCGGTCGCCTTCCGCGTCTTCCATGTCTTTGACGACTTCGCGAAACATCGTCGACACAAAAGCGAAAAAGAGGTACCAGCCGAACAAGCGGCGCATATCCGCCGCGAGCCCGGGCGCGCTTTGCTGCAGCTCGTTCAACCCCTCCCTCTCGGCGAACCAGACGATGCCGGCTACCCCCGCGCAGTAAGCGGCCACCAGCAGGTTGCCGACCAGCAACCGCTTTTTCAGGTAGGCGGAATAGGCGTACAACCCGACCACCGCAGCCGGATAGATCCAGAGCAGCTTGAGGTTGTCGACGTAGAACGCCAGGTACAAGGCCAGCCCGAAACCGGTGAGCGAAAACAAAAAATACAGCCAGTACGCTGATTGTTCGGAAAAATGCTTTTTGATGATCACCTGGTCGCGGCGGTTGATCAGGTCCATCGGCAGGTCGATCAGGTCGTTGATGACGTATCCGCCCGCGGTGATCAGCACGGTATCCAGTACGAGAAGGCTGAAATGAGACAGGTCGAGCGCCGCTTCGATGCCGGCTTGTCGGAAAGCAGGGAGGATGACCTGCAGGTAGAGCAGGTACTGCGTGAGCGCGACAATCACTAAATTGGGAAATCGAATCAGCTTCAACAGCGCCATAACCGGGGGAGATAGGTGGTATTAGTCGGCAGCCTGCCATTTGTCTTGCAGGCGGAGCACTTTTTCGATGACGTCCCGCACACAACCTTCGCCACCGGGCTGAGGGGAGATATACTGAGCGATGTCCAGGATTTCGCGGGCGGCGTTCTGGGGAGCAGCGGGCAATCCCACCCGTCGCATCACGGGGTAATCGGGTAAGTCGTCGCCCATGTAGAGTATACCGCCTTCGTCGAGGTCGTAGCGGTGCACCAATTCTTCGTATGCTTCCAGTTTTTCCTGGCGCCCCGTGTAGATATCGGTGACGCCGAGCCCCTCCAGTCGTTTGCGGACGCCTTCGGAGCGCCCGCCGGTGATGATTCCGATGCGGAAGCCGCTGCGCAGCGCCTGTTTGATCGCGTAGCCGTCCCGGATATTCATTTTGCGCAGCAGGGCGCCGTCTTCCAGGATCAGCACTTCGTTGTTGGTCAGTACGCCGTCGACATCGAAGAGGAAGGTATGAATATCCGCGAATTTTTCAAGGTGGTTCATCGTAGTGATGGATTAACCGGTATGCGACAAAGTTAACGCTTCGGTTTCAACTTTCCAAAGCCCAAATCGGCATGAGGCGGCGGCGCAGATCGGGAGCGACGCCGGCATAGAGGAGGAGCTTGAATTCACCGGCGGTGAGTTGCACGACATTGGACAAGCCGGTGCGCAGGTCGGTCAGGGTTTCGGTGCCGTCGTAGATCCGGATCACGTGGAACGATGGCGGCGCAGCGGGCTGGGGATCGCCGTCGGCAGCGAGCTCGACAGCGACCGGGAGGGGATTGTGGTGGACCTGGTAGAACAGGTGGATGCCGGTTTCTCCGCGCAGCATTTCCCGGAGGCCGTGGCCTTCCAGTTGGATGGATCGCCGGTCGTCCCGGATCTGGTAGCTGAGGTCGAGTTGGTCGAACAGGTCGCCGTAGCGTTCGATCAGGAATCGGATCTCCGCATCGCCCAGTCCGGTGATCAGGGAGCGGCAGCGCAGGGTCACCACTTCCGGTCGATGGTGGAAGAACCCCATGGCCTGTAGTTTGAGGAAAGCGACATTGAGGTAATTGTCGATAAATTCTGTTTTGAGGCTGTCGAAGGGAGAAGCGGCCAGTTGGTAGGCTTCGCTCAGTTCGCGCAGCCCTTCTTCCTGGAAGAGGCGGTCGCGCACGTTCTCGCGCTGGGCCCGGCTGCCGGGATCGCGGCGGGGCACCAGGGCGGCGTACTTCATGCGGATGGGAATGGCGGGCGCTTCCCGGAAGAAGCGGTCCTGGAAGCCGAGCATGATGGTTTTGATGCGTTCTTTGGTTTCGGCTATTTTATTTTTAAAATCGTAGTACTGCCAGTCGAGGCGTTTGCTGTCCTGAGCGGCCCCGACGCGAATGACGCCCTGCTCGGCCGTTTCGCGGTTTTGTTCATGGCGGACGATCGCTTCTTCGAGGTCCTCGATCTGGCGGAGGAGGAAATTGTAAAAACGGCGTCCGCCGCGTTTGTCGGGCAGGTTGGGCAGCCAGTTGTCCTCGATGGTCGTAACGAAATCGAGGGGCTGGATGCGGGGCGCCAGGCGGCCATCCCGGTACAGGATATCGAAAATGATGGGTTGGTCGCTGTAGTTGGAGATGAGTTGCTCAGCCGAAAGGGTGGTCAGGTCGCGTTCGATCTGCCGTTTGAGGGCGCGGCCGCCCATGCGGGGGTCGTAGCCGCGTCGCGCCACCCACTCCAGCGCGTTTTTTTTGATGTTCAGGATGGTGGTGCGCCGTACGAAGCCGTCGCGGCGCAGCAATTCGCGGATCTGCAATCGGGCGATGCCGAGGATGTGCTCCAGTTCCAGCGGATTGAAGATGACGATGCGGTCGATGCGGTTGATGAACTCCGGTCGGAACCGGTTTTCGACGGCTTTGCGGTAAATGGCGCCGGCATCGTAGTTTTCGCGATCGTATCCCAGCCGGCCGGCCGCTTCCCGTGCGCCGACATTGGAGGTCATGATGATGATGATGTTGGAAAAGTCGACGGTGCGGCCCAGGCTGTCGGTGAGCCGTCCGTCATCGAGCACTTGCAGCAACAGGTCGAGGACAGCGGGATGGGCTTTTTCGATTTCGTCGAGCAGCAGGACGCCGAACGGGCGGTAGCGCACTTTTCCGGTCAGTTGGCCTTCGGGCTGGTAATAGTCGCCGATCAGGCGCTGCGGAGCGAGCGGATCGATGTACTCGTTCATGTCGAACCGCATGAGGTGGTCTTCGCTGCCCATCAGATACTGGCAGAGCACCTTGGCGGCCTGCGTTTTACCGACGCCGGTAGGCCCGATGAACATCAGGGAAGTTATGGGCTTGCTCTTGTCGGCGAGCTTGGCTTTCACCAGGTGCACGGCGTCCGTCAGCGCCGCCACCGCTTCCGGTTGTCCCACCAGCTCCCGTCCGATGGCCCGGCTGACCTGTCCTTTTTTCAGTTGGTGGCTGCTGTCGAAAATCCTTTCTTCCAGGCCGCTGAACGCCTTAAACTCCTCGCGCACCTCCGGCAGGTCGACCACGGCGCCCCGGTATTTGGCCGAAAGCTGGGTCAGCAGTTTCATGACGCTGCCCGGCAGCGCCTGTCGTTTCAGGTAATTGCGCTGGATGTACAGCAGCTGGTTGACGGCTTGCACGGTCAGGGTCAGGTCGTTCTCCAGTTCCAGGCGCCGCCTTTGCTCCAACAGGATGCGCGCGGCGGTCTCCAGGTCGGGCTCCCGCAGGCGCAGCACCTGGAACAGATCGCTGAATCCCCGGTCTTTTTCCTGGATGACCTTCCATTGTTCGGGGGTGGCGATCAGCGTGAGTTGCAGTTGGCGTTTTTCGAGATACGGTTTGAGTACGTCGCTGAGCGTCATGTTGTTCTGCGCCGATTTGCCGATGCGCAGCAGCGCCACCGGATTGTCGATCACGAGGCGGTCGGGTAGTCCTTTCTCCTGGGGCTCCGGCTTGCGCAAATACCGGATGATGGCTTCGAAGCGTTTTTGCCACATCCCCACGACGCTCATGCCCGCAATAACCCGTGTTGGGTCTAATCGCCAGACGTGCGGTTTGCGCCCCGGCGGACGGGGATAAGCGCCGCTCTGGAGGCGCCAGACAATCTCGTGCAGCAGGGTGTGCTTGCCGACACCCTCCGGACCGACGAGCGCGATGGAGGTGTTTTCTTCCTGAAAAACAGTGCGGTAGAGTAGGGCTGAACGTTCTTCGCGGTAGAACGCTCGTTGCAGTTCGGCCGGATAGAGGCCGTTCAGGTCGATTGCCACTTTCTCGATCTCGACCGCGCCGTCGAAGTCGGTCTCGCCCGCCAGGCGGCTGAAAAACCAGTGTTCGTTGACCTGTTCGAATTTGAAAGCGCCCTGGCCCACATTGATGCTGACCTCGGTAAGGGTAATGAACTCCCGGCGGCCCGAATAGTAGGCCGCCGGATCAAAGTCATTGCCTTCGTCGGATTTGATCTGGCGCAGCAATTCGCGCACCACCCGCAGGACCTCCTGCTCCAGTTCTTTTTTCCCCTTGCCCATATTGCGGGCGATGAACATGAAGTTGTTAAGGTTCGGCAGCAATACGAAGCGCCGACCCTGCAGCTCAAAATCCACCACGCTGAACCGGCCTTCGATGAGCTGGTTGCCGAGGTTGAATGAAAACGCGAACTGGCGATAGTTCAATTCCGGGTTGAACAAATACCACAACAGCTGGTCGGCATTGTCGCGATCCAGCACGTATCCCTTAAAAAAATGTTTGATCTCTCTTTGCAACTGGCTGACCGCCGATTCGAACCGGCGATGGGACGCTACCGGGTATTCTACGAAAAGCGGCCGCAGATAGTAGAGCGGCTTCTCATCAACGCGCACCTCGCGAGCCAGGGTCGGTATTTTGAGTTTGACAAAAGCCATGGGCGAATGTATCAGATCGCTTAAGATAACTACTCTGGAACGTCGCGCAAAATTTTTGTTTGGCCGGGACCCGATGGCGGGACAACGAAATGCCAATATTTGGCAAAACCCCTTGTTTCACCCCCGGAGCACCCCTTTTTTCTGAACATGTTCGGTAAGCGCCTGTTTTTCCAGCGACAATGTTTGATAATTCTCCAAACCAAAAATCCTTATTTATGTCCAAAAATTACCTTATCCTCCTGGCCTTGTTTTTCCTGGGAACGACAGGCTGGGGGCAAACGGCGCGGTTGCAGCTGATCCACAACTCGCCGTCGCCCACCGTAGACATTTACGTCAATGGCGTGCTTCTCCAGGATGATTTTGCTTTCCGTACCGCTACGCCCTTTGCCGATGTACCGGCGGGCGTTTCGCTCGACATTGCCGTGGCGCCCGATACCAGCACCTCGGCGGCTTCCGCTATCGCGGTTTTCGAAGGCGTGGTGCTCACGGAGGGCGGCACGTTTGTCGTAACGGCCGGCGGCGTGGTCGGCGACCCGGACACGCCTTTTACGCTTTTCACCAATCCGGTGGCGCAGGAAACTGCTGCTATGGCCGGCATGGTGGATTTGGCCGTACTGCACGGTTCTCCGAATGCCCCCTCGGTTGCGGTAGACGCCCGCGGTATTGGCGAGATCATTCCGAGCCTCAGCTACGGCGAATATACCGATTACCTTTCGGTGCCGCCCGGGGTTTATTACTTTGACGTGCGCGCGGAAGGGTCCACCGATGTGGTGGCGACCTTCGAGGCCGACCTCTCCGGTCTGGCCGGTGGCGCCGCTACGGTCTTCGCCTCGGGTTTTCTGGGCGGCGATCCTGCTTTCGGCCTGTTTGCAGCTTTGCCCGACGGCTCTGTTATCGAACTCCCGGCAGTAAATATCCCGGACCTGGTGATCAACGAAGTGGATTATGACCAGCCTGGTGAAGACGACGGCGAATTTATTGAAATTAAAAATATGGGCGACGAGCCGGCCAGCCTCGAGAATATCAGCCTGGAACTGGTCAACGGCAACAACAATGAAACTTACGAGCTTACCGAACTGGAAGGTACGATCGAGGCCGGCGGGTATTTCGTGGTTTGCTACGGCGAGAACAACGCCAATTACTGCGACCTGAGGGTTCCGGAAGCCATCATTCAAAACGGCGACCCCGACGCCGTGGCGCTGAATTACAACAGCCTGATCCTGGACGCCCTGAGCTACGAAGGCGACGTGCCGGGATTTACAGAAGGCTCGGGCGCCGGGCTGGAAGACATTAGCAGCGATCCTTATGCCGGGCTTTCCCGTATTCCCGACGGCGCGGATACCGATATGAACAATATGGATTTCGCTTTCGTCTGCGCCACTCCCGGAGCGGCCAATGTAGACCAGGCGGACGGCTGCCAGGCTTTGGCGCGCCTGCAGCTTATTCACAACTCGCCTTCGCCTACCGTCGACATTTACGTGAACGGCGCTCTGCTGGAAGATGATTTCGCCTACCGGACCGCCAGGCCGTTCATCGACGTACCGGCCAATGTGGAACTCGACATCGCCGTGGCGCCGGATACCAGCACTTCGGCGGCTTCCGCGCTGGTCGTTTTCCAGGATGTCGTATTCGACGATAACCTTACCTACGTGGCTGCTGCCGGTGGTATCGTGGGCGATGACGCCACGCCTTTTACTCTGCAGGTCAACGATGCTGCAAAAGAAGCTGCTGACGATCCGGCAACGGTAGAAGTATCTGTGCTGCACGGCTCTACGGATGCGCCGGCAGTAGATGTGGACGCCCGCGCGGTCGGCACTATCATTGAAGGCCTGGCATATGGGAACTACACGGAAGACTACCTGGTATTGCCGCCCGATCTGTTCTACCTGGACGTGCGTGCGGCCGGCGATCCCAATATCGTGGCTACCTTTGAGGCTGACCTCAGCGGGCTGGCCGGTCAGGCGGTTACGGTCTTTGCTTCCGGCTTGCTGAACGGCGATCCCGGATTCGGCCTTTTTGCCGCACTGGCTAACGGTGAGGTAGTGGAGCTTCCGGCAACGGAAGTAGCGCGCGTACAGCTGATCCACAACTCGCCTTCGCCGACGGTGGACATCTACGCCAATGGGGCTTTGCTGGAAGACGACTTCGCCTTCCGCACAGCGACGCCATTCACTTTCCTGCCTGCCGGCGTCGAAATTGACGTGGCCGTAGCGCCCGATACCAGCACTTCGGCGGCTTCGGCCATCGCCGTTTTCGAAGATATCGTGTTCGTAAACGGAGAAACTTACGTGGTGACGGCCGGTGGTGTCGTCGGCGACGCCGAAACGCCTTTTGAACTGCAGGTGAACGCGATGGCCAAGGAGAGAGCCGACGATCCCGCTGCGGTGGAAGTGGCGGTGCTGCACGGTTCTCCCGACGCCCCCGCCGTTGACGTAGACGCCCGGGCGGTAGGCACTATCATCGAAAACCTGGAATACGGGAACTATACCGACGGTTACCTGGTATTGGAGGACATCGTGTACTACCTCGACGTCCGGGCGGCCGGCGATCCCAATATCGTCGCTACTTTCGAAGCAGATCTTTCCGACCTGGACGGTCAGGCAGTAACCGTTTTCGCTTCCGGTTTTCTGAACGACGCTCCCGGCTTCGGCCTGTTCGCCGCGCTGCCTAATGGCGATGTAGTGGAACTGCCGGCCGCCGAAGTGGCGCGCGTACAGATCATTCACAATTCGCCCAGCCCGACGGTCGACATCTACGCCAACGGCGAGCGCCTGCTCGACGATTTCGAATTCCAGACGGCGACGCCTTTCGATTTCCTCCCCGCGGGTGTCGGCATCGACATTGCCGTAGCGCTGGCCGACAGCGAAACGGCCGATGATGCGATCGTGGTCTTTGAAGATGTCACCTTCGAAAACGGCCTGACCTACATCGTAGTGGCCAACGGCATCGTCGGCGATGCAGACAATCCCTTTGAATTGGTCGTTTCCGATATCGGTCAGGAAAGAGCGGCTTCCGGTGAAGGTATCGACGTACTGGCTTTCCACGGCTCACCCGGGGCGCCGGCCGTCGACATCAGCGACTTCCTCGCTCCGAACCTGATCAGCAACCTCGCTTACGGTGAATTCCAGGGTTATGCCAATATTCCGGATGACCAGTACTTCCTGGAGGTACGTCCGGCCGGCGCTGAAGAACTGGTCGGCACCTTCTTTATCGATCTGGAAGACCTGGACGGCGCCGCCGCGGTCGTTTTTGCCTCCGGCATTGTAGACGGCGATCCGGACTTCAATTTGCTGGCGGCGCTGCCGGATGGTCAGGTAGTCGAATTCCTGCCGGTAGCCCTGGCTCAGATTTTCCACAACTCGCCGGCCGCCGCTGCGTCGACCATCGACCTGTGGGCAGCTAACCTGGGGATTATCCTGGAAGACGACCTGTCGTACCGCAGCGCGACTCCGATCACTTTCTTCCCGGCCCGGTTCCCCTTCATCTTCGGCGTGGCGCCGGCGGACAGCGATGATCCCGGGGATATCCTGTTCACGGTGCCGGAATTGACGTTCGATGAAAAGGACCGCTACTTCATCGTGGCGAACGGCATTCCGGGAGATGATACGACGCCCTTCGAACTGGATGTCAATACGGGTTACCGGTTCAATGCTGCGGAGACCGACCAGGTCGATCTGGCCGTTTTCCACGGTTCTCAGAACGCACCCGCCGTCGACGTTACGGCGCGCGGCGTGGCGCAGCTGGTCGACGGACTGGCTTACGGCGAGTTTGAACCTTATTTCAGCGTACCGGCTGACAATTATTTCCTCGAAATACGCCCCGACGGCAGTGACGACCTGGTGGCTACTTTCGGCGCCGACCTGATCGGTGCGGAAGGCGTCGCCGGGGTAGTAGTAGCTTCCGGCCTGCTTGGCGACGAGCCGAACTTCGGACTGTTCCTCGTTTTGGCCGACGGCCAGGTACTGCCCTTGCCTACTTTCGCCCGCGCTCAGGTGATCCACAACTCGCCCGATCCCACGGTCGATATTTTCATCAACGGCGGCGACCAACCGGCGATCCCGGACTTTGAGTTCCGGACAGCGACGCCTTTCCTCGATCTGCCGACACGCGAAGAGCTGGACATCCAGGTCAACGTTGCCGGTACGAATACGGTGGTGGACAACTTCCCGGTAACGCTGGAAGACGGCAAAACCTACATCATCATCGCCACCGGTATCGCGGGCGACGGTACGACGCCTTTTGAGCTGGCCGTATTTGATGAAGGCCGCGAACGCGCACTGAACGATACGGATGCCGACCTGCTCTTCTACCACGGCGCGACGGATGCCCCCGAAGTCGACGTGGTCGTCGACGGCGGCGGAGTTTTGTTCGACAACACCAGCTACGGGGCCTTCAACGGCTACGCTTCGGTGCCGCCGGCGGAGTACGTCCTCAACGTGACCCCGGCCGACGACAATAACACCATCGTAAGAAAATACAGCGCCGAGGAAGTCGCCACGCTGGAAGGCGCGGCAGCCACGGTATTCGCTACCGGTTTCCTCAGCGGCGATGATCCGGCCTTCGGCGTTTGGGTAGCGCTGCCCAACGGCGACACCTTCCCGCTGGATGATGTGACGTCTACCGATGATTTGAACGGGCTGGTGAGTGATTTCCAGCTCGCGCCGAACCCGGCGCGTACGACTACGCGACTGCAGTACACGCTCGAAGAGCGGATGGATAATGTGACGTTCCAGCTGTTCGACGCCTACGGCAGCCTGGTGCGTTCCGATTACCGCGGTCAGCTGCCGGCCGGCGACTTCAGCCAGGACCTGGAAGTTTCCGACCTGGCCGCCGGGGTGTATTACTTCAGCCTGACCACGGATAAAGGTTCGCTGAGCCGCCGCCTGGTCGTCGTGAAGTAAGGAACTCAATAAGGTTTTTAGTTTTAAACCGGATTATTTGTGTGTAATTTTAATTGCGAAGCCAGGTTGCCCGCCATTCTTGCGTTTGCTCGTTGGTCGATACTCACCGTGTCCTGGGATGCGGCTGCGTGTCGCCCGCCTGCGCGAACACAAGTCTGCCAATCATTTTGGTTTCTCATGACGAAGAACTCATAAATAATCCTGGTTAGATAGGTGGTTTTGATGCACCGGTATGCTGCCGGTGCATCTTTTTTTTGCGGAAGTGCGAAATCTATTTTACTTTATGGGCGAAAAAATTCATTTTTGAATTTTTCTTTTTTCGATCGCTGGTTCTTCTGGAAAACTCAAGATTTAGATGGCCGAGGGATACCTTCATCCGGAATTCAAAAAGTTCAAGTTCAGAGAACTGAAAGTCTATGCTTCGACGGAATGGCTGGCGGACAACAAGAAAAAATATCGTCAGGTTTTCGACCGGTACGAGACGACCTACGTTTACGCCGAGTTGTCGTTTTACAACAAATACTTCGACGTAGAAGACTGGGAGGTCGATATCGTACTCAAGTGTTTTTCCCTGAAAAAAGGCCGCAAAGAACTCTGTTCGCTCGATCTTCGCCGCAAGGTGAGCAAGTACGACAACATCGTCTACATCCGCGAAGGGTGGGGCAATAAGGCGGAGGGCGCCTTCTGGAAAAAAGGAACCTACTACTGGGAAGCTTATCTGGAAGGAGAAAAAGTGGCCACCAAATATTTCTACGTCGAAGACGCCGGAAAAGACGTCCTGCCGGGGGAGAACGCCTACCTGGAAGTTCAGTCGCTCAGCCTGTATGAAGGCCCCTACGACGACGTTACGGAAGACGACCGCGTTTACTACCGTAGCTTCAGCAGCGAAGAAACGCGCTACATTTACGTCGAGATCAACCTGCGCAATCTGCACGTCAACAAATCCTGGCAGTGCGAATTATTCACCAAGTTTTACAACGACGCCCGCGAACTGAAAGGCCAGGTCGTGCGGCTCCACCGCGTAGAAAAACGCGACGAGTTTATCCGGATCACGGCCGGGTGGGGAAGCAATGTGAAGGGGTCGTGGCGCAAAGACCGCTATACGGCCGAGGTCGTCTTTATGGATAAACTGCTGGCGGTGGTGCCTTTCGAGGTGGGCGATGAATTCGAAGAAGGCGTAGCGGGTGTGTTGCTGCCCAATCGGCAGAGCCCGGTCGTGCTGACGCCGGAAATCGACGTCAACCAGAGTTTCGAGGAAGTGATGGCCAAGCTGGACGCCCTGATCGGCCTGGAAGCCATCAAATCGCAGGTGCGCGACCACGCCAAGTATATCCAGTTCCTGCAGCTGCGCAAGGAAAAAGGTTTCGACGAAAAAGAAGAGATCAACGTCCATTCGGTTTTCATCGGCAATCCCGGTACGGGCAAGACCACAGTGGCCGGCATGATGGGGTTGCTTTACAAAAAAATGGGCCTGCTGTCGAAAGGTCACGTCCACGAAGTCGATCGCGTGGACCTCGTCGGCGAATACATCGGTCAGACGGCGCCCAAGGTAAAAGAAGCCATCGAAAAAGCCCGGGGCGGAGTGTTGTTCATCGACGAAGCCTACGCCCTGGCGCGCTCCAATGACGACAGCAAGGATTTCGGGCGGGAAGTGATCGAGATCCTGGTCAAGGAAATGTCGAA
The DNA here is from genome assembly GCA_964419545.1 of uncultured Saprospiraceae bacterium. Taxonomy (GTDB): domain Bacteria; phylum Bacteroidota; class Bacteroidia; order Chitinophagales; family Saprospiraceae; genus CAYQQU01. Next base: position 39,516 of record CAYQQU010000045.1, read on the forward strand.
CGGGCCGGGCGACCTGGCCGTCATCGTTGCGGGTTATCCCAAAGAGATGAAGCACTTCCTGGATTCGAACCCGGGGCTGAAGTCGCGATTCAAGCTCTATTTCGAGTTTTCGGATTACCTGCCGCAGGAGCTGGCTCAGATCGCCGATTTCGCTTCCGAGGAGAAAGGCGTAAAACTCACCGATGCGGCCTGGCAAAAGGTCAATGAGATCATCATCAAAGCTTACCGCCGGCGTGATCGCACCTTCGGCAACGCCCGCTTCGTGTACGATTTGATCGAAAAATCGAAGATCAACCTGGGGCTTCGCGTAATGTCGAGCGAAAATCCACGCGGCCTGGAAAAAGAAGAACTGGCCCGCATCACCTTCCCGGACGTAGAGAAACTCGACTTCAAGCCGAGCCGGGAACTGCCGAACATCCCGGTTGACGAAGCCCTGCTCAACGAGTCGCTCAACGAACTGAACCGGCTTATCGGCATGGACAACATCAAAGCGCAGATCAACGAGCTGGTCCGGCTGGTGCGTTTTTACCGGGAGACCAACCGCGACGTGCTCAACAGCTTCTTCCTGCATACCGTCTTCGTGGGCAACCCGGGCACCGGCAAAACGACGGTCGCCAGGATACTCACCAAAATATACAAGGCGCTCGGCGTACTGGAGCGCGGCCACATGATAGAGACCGACCGGCAGGGGCTGGTGGCGGGATACGTCGGGCAAACGGCCATCAAGACGGCCGAAAAGATCGACGAAGCGATGGGCGGCGTGTTGTTTATCGACGAAGCCTATTCGCTGACGATGAAGTCGGGCGGCGCGCACGGCGATTTCGGGGACGAAGCCGTGCAGACCCTGCTCAAACGCATGGAAGACAACCGCGGCAACTTCTTCGTTTTCGTCGCAGGGTATCCCGACAACATGGAAGCCTTCCTCAAGGCCAATCCGGGCCTGAGCTCTCGCTTCGACAAGGTGCTGCGCTTCGAGGACTACTCGCCCGAGGAACTCGGCCAGATCGCGCTGCTGATGCTGGGCGAAAGCGGCTTCGTGCCGACCCCGGAAGCGGAGACGCATCTGAAAAATTACCTGGCTTTTATTTACGAATACCGCGATAAGTACTTCGGCAACGCCCGTACGGTGCGCAACGTGATCACCGAAGCCATCAAAAACCAGAACCTGCGCCTCGCCGCCATTCCGCTCGAAGACCGTAGTCAGACTTCCATCAACCTGCTGACCATCGAAGATGTCGCGCCCTTTAAACTCAATAAAGACAGCTTCGGATTCGATAAACGCACCATCGGTTTTCGCCGGAGCGCCGGGGGGCGCGACGGCGCCAAAATACCGGAATCCAACAATTAACCTTTTCGCAAGCACAACCTAATTCCCAATTATGCTCCACCGTCAAAACCCTACCGAAACGCAGGCCTGGCGCCGGCTGGAATCCCATTACCGCGACGTAAAAGACCAACAGATGGCGGATCTTTTTGCGGACGATCCCGGCCGCTTCGACCGCTTCAGCCTGCGGTTCGAAGAGATGCTCGTCGATTTTTCGAAAAACAGGATCAACGCGGATACCCTAAGCTACCTCATCCAACTGGCGGAAGACTGCAAACTGAAGGACGCCATCCGGCAGATGTTCGAGGGCGAAAAAATCAACGAAACCGAAAACCGGGCCGTGCTGCACATCGCCCTGCGCAATCGCTCCAACCGCCCCGTGCTCGTCGACGGTGAAAACGTCATGCCCGCCGTCACCCAAGTGCTGGAACAGATGCGCGATTTTTCCGAAAAGATCCTCTCGGGAGATTGGAAGGGCTATACCGGCAAACGCATCACCGATATCGTCAACATCGGCATCGGCGGTTCCGACCTCGGCGCCGTGATGGTGACCGAAGCGCTGCGCCCTTACTGGCGGGAAGGTATTCAGCCGCATTTCGTCTCCAATGTTGACGGCACGCATCTGGTGGAAACCCTGCGCCGCCTCGATCCTGAAACCACCTTGTTTATGGTGGCGTCCAAGTCGTTTACCACCCAGGAGACGATGACCAACGCCTTCTCCGCCCGCTCGTGGTTCCTGGAATCCGCCAAAGCGGAGCAGCACGTCGCCCAACACTTTGTAGCCATCTCGACCAATGCCGAAGGGGTCAGCAGTTTCGGGATCGACCCGGATAATATGTTCGTTTTCTGGGATTGGGTCGGCGGTCGCTATTCGCTGACTTCCGCCATCGGGCTGTCGATCGCCTGTACGATCGGCTTTGACCGCTTCGAGGAGTTGCTCGACGGTTTCCACGCCATGGATCTGCATTTTCGCGACAAACCGCTTACGCAAAATATACCGGTCATCCTGGCCCTGATCGGCATCTGGTACAACAACTTCTTCGGCGCCGAATCGGAGGCCATTCTGCCGTACGACCAGTACCTGCACCGGTTTGCCGCTTACTTTCAGCAGGGCAATATGGAAAGCAACGGCAAGTACGTCGACCGCAACGGCAAGCCGGTCGATTACCAGACGGGGCCCATCATCTGGGGCGAGCCGGGCACCAACGGCCAGCACGCTTTCTATCAACTGATCCACCAGGGCACCAAGCTCATTCCCTGCGATTTTATCGCACCCGCCGTCAGCCACAACCCGCTCGGCGATCACCATCCCATCCTGCTTTCCAATTTCTTTGCTCAAACCGAAGCCCTGATGCGCGGAAAAACGGAGCAGGCAGTGGTAGAGGAATTACAGGCGGCGGGCAAATCGGCGGAAGAGATCGAGTTTCTCAAGTCATTTAAGGTATTTACCGGCAACCGCCCGACCAATTCCATCCTGGTGAAAAAGGTCACTCCGCGCACCCTCGGCAGCCTGATCGCCATGTACGAACACAAAATTTTCACCCAGGGCGTCATCTGGAATATCTTCAGCTTCGACCAGTGGGGCGTCGAGCTGGGTAAGCAACTGGCCAAGAAAATCCTCCCCGAGCTTGAAGGCGAGGAGCCCGTACGCTCTCACGACAGCTCGACCAACGGCCTGATCAACGCTTATAAAAGGATGCGTCAGGATTAGTGCTTTGCCCCGAAAGGAACTGTCGGTAATTCTGGCCTCTTTTGGTGCTGCTCTTTCGTAGCTTATGAGGACGGGGTCACCGGGTGATGATGATCCGTTGCGTCGTCAGGACCTGATCCATTTCATAGATGAGCACAGTATAGACGCCGGGCGCCAGAGCGGAGGTGTCGATGCCGCCCGTCCGGGGCAGTGCAGCGGTGGCGACGACCTTTCCGGCGGTGTCGAAGAATAGCGCGCGTCCGGTTTTCCAGGGGGTTGCTTTTACCACAAACAAGCGATCATTGGCCGGGTTCGGATAGAGTTGCAGCGTAGCGGGCGGATCGGCAGCGGCCACCGAAGTGAGCGTTCCGAACAGCCACTCGTAAGCAGCAGGAAATTCGCGGGCCCAGTACCATTCGCTATGCGCGCCGTCGGCGTGGGTGACGAACGCCAGTTCGGCTTCGGAAAAGCCGGCGCTGAGCAGCGTGTCGTACATGGCCTGCATATCGGCGACGACCGCGCCGTTGCCCTCGCTTTCACCGGCCAGCAGATAGATGCGCATGTCGGCTGCTTTGCCGGTTTGCGCCACGTGGCTGTAACATTCCTCCGCGAACCAGAAGGAAGGAGAAAAGACGCCAGCCTTGCTGAATACCTCCTGGTATTCGATGGCGCCGTAGAAGGAGATCAGGCCGCCCAGCGAAGAGCCCATGATGCCGGTATGCTCACGACCGGGAAGGGTGCGGTAGTTGGCGTCGATATGCGGCTTGAGGGTCTCCGTGATAAAGGCCAGGTATTGGTCGCCTTGTCCGCCCCCGTAGTCGGGATTGATCCATGGGGAATATTCGTTGATGCGTTCCGCGCCGCCGTTGTCGATGGCTACCACGATTACGCCCTCATTGCCGGCTTCGAACAGGGCGTTAAGGGCTTCGTCGACCTCCCATTCCCCCGCAAAGCTGGTGGCGGCGTCGAAAACGTTCTGTCCGTCTTGCATGTACAGGACGGGATAGGCCTTTTCCGAAGTTTCGTAGTCGGGCGGCAGATACAGCCAGATGCGCCGGTAGCGGTCCAGGTGTGGGATATAAAAATCTTCGGCGAGGACGGTAACATTATCGGCGGCGGTGCTGTTGCCGCCGCTGCCGCCGAGGTCTTCCCAGGAGAGGATGGTCAGTTCGGTGGTCTGCGCCGCGCCCTCGTAGGCATAGGTTCGGTTGGGCAAAAAACCGCCCGCCGCATTGCCCTCGACGGTCGCCCAGCTGCCGCGGGTGAATTTGAATTCCAGTTGACCGGGGGAAGGGTCGATGGTGATCTCCAGCGCGCCGTCTTCGCTTTCGGTCAGAATATAATCGGGATGGCCGGGATCCCAGTTGTTGAAATTGCCGGCCAGGTGAATGACCGCATCTTCCGGCGTATTGTCGGGAATAGCGGTAACCTGCAACGTAAGCTGCGCCGGCAGGTGGAGGCCCAGGAATAACAGGAGGGCCGATAGTGCATATTTCTTGATCATCGCACAGTAGGTTTCGTAAGTAGTAAAGGCTTTTTCTACTACCAAAAATAAAAATAATAGCGCCATACCCAACCGTTTTCCCGTAAATTGAGGTCTAGCCTGATAAACCATTAAATTGCAATGAACAGGAACCGAATTTTACCCATTGCCGGCGCCCTTTTTCTGGCGCTGATCGCCCTCGGAACGAGCAGCTGCACCAAGGATAATTGCACCACGATACGCACCGTACCCTACTGGGAGCCGGTCTACCAGTTTCCGGATGAATTCCGGCAACCCATCAGCCCGGAAGGACCGCGGACCTTGCAGCAGCCCGGAAAAATCTACGTCTTCGGCGACGTCCTCTTCGTCGGCGAACGGCAAGAAGGCATCCATCTGATCGACAATCGCGACCCGGCAGCACCCGTCAAACTGGCCTTTTTACCCATCAAAGGCAATACGGACATGGCAGTGAAAGACGGCATTCTTTACGCCAATAACCACATGGACCTGGTCGCCATTGACATTGCCAGCCCGCTGGAGCCGAAGTACATCGGCCGGACCAATGACGTCTTTCCGGGCTACCATTTTGAAGAGGCGCGCGGTTATATCGTGGATTATGTCGAAATGGAAAGGGAAGAGGAGGTGCCTTGTAATACACCCGAAAACATCGGTTGCTGGAACTGCCCGTGGGGTATAGGAATCGCCGCCAATGATATGGCGACTTTTTCGGAGAGCCAGTCGATATCCGCCGCGGGCAGCGGCGCCGGCGTCGGCGGCTCCATGGCGCGCTTCACGATCGCCGGCGAGCACCTGTACGTAGTCGACGACCACAGTCTGCGTATTTTTGATCTCAATGAACCGGCCTCACCGCTCAGCGCTGGCGTCTTTCAGATCGGCTGGGGGATCGAAACGATTTTTCCGTACGAAAACCAATTGTTCATCGGATCGCAAACGGGGATGTACATCTACGACCGTACCGACCCCTTGCAGCCCGAACAGTTGTCGGTCTTTGAACACGCCAATGCCTGCGATCCGGTTTTCGTGGACGGCGATCTGGCCTACGTCACCCTGCGCGACGGCACGAATTGCCAGACTTTTACCAATCAGCTGGAAGTGGTGGACATCTCCAATCTCCGGGACCCGCAGCTGTTGATCACCTATCCGATGCACCGGCCGCACGGCTTGTCGGTCGCCAACGACCACCTCTTTCTCTGCGACGACGATGAAGGGCTCAAGGTCTTCGATGCTTCCCGCTGGGATAAGATCGGCGAGCGCCTGCGCCTGCAGCTTGATCATTTCAATGCTTACGACGTCATTACCCTGCCCCGCCAGAACCTGGCGCTGGTCGTGGGAGACGACGGCCTCTACCAGTTCGATTTCAGCGATCCGGCCAACCTGCAGCCGCTCAGCATTATTGCGATCGAAAAGTGAACGAGCCGCGGGAAAAGCGTATTTTGACTGGAAATCGATACGATATGCTCTTAAGATCTTTGGAGGTAGGGCTTTTGAAGCGAAAGAACCCGGTTTCAGGTGCTCCCGCAGGTATTTTTTCAGCTGGTAGCAGCGCCAGCGAGAAAATGGGGATAAGGGGCCTCCTATTCGAGCTTTTATATGTCATAGGGAGGAACCGGAAGCCGGGTTTCGCCACCTCCAAACGAGTTCCAAAAACACCGCCCTTCGGCCTGCTGCTGCTGTTCCTGTTTCCGCTATTCATACAGGGGCAGACATCCCCATCATTCCCCGACCAACTTGTTCTGCAAAACGGGGAGACTCGCAACGGTCGATGGGAAGAGCGGATGAACAACGGCGACATTTTATTTTTCCTGGCGTACGGCGCGGTGGAAAAGTTTTCGCCCAGCGAAGTAGAGACGGTTTTTTTAGGCCCGACCGACCGTTCGGCAGGGTTGCTCGATCGCCTAGTGCTGATGAACGGTACGGAGTTTACCGGCTGGATCATGAATAAGCGCAAAGACGACGGCCGCGTTTACCTGCAGCTGTCTACCGGCGATGTGCTGCCGCTGCGCACCATGGAAATACGCCTGGTGGAGCGGGGTGTGGCCGAAGCGCCCGCCGATTGGGAGGAGGCGGCGCCTTTCGAACCGCCTTCCCCGGAAACGGATCACGGCGCCCTGCCGGACCCTGCAGCGGGCGCTGCGATGAGCCGGAAAAAGCCGGAGTACCAATTTCGGGAACGAGGTTGGTACGTAGCCGGCTACTTTGCCGGACTTAACGGCCGCACCGACGGGGGATACCAGCTGGGCCTGGGGCTGCACGGCGTCCTGGGCTTTCAGTTCAGCCGTTGGCTGGGCGCCGGGGGCGGCCTGGGGCTGGATGGATACAGCTTCGAAGACAGCGAGTATGTCCTGCCGGTATTTGCGGAGATCCGGGGTTATTTTTTGCGCCGCCAGGTTACGCCCTACTACCATTTGATGGCGGGCTACGGCTTTCCGCTGGCCGGCGCCGATCAGAATATCGTACGCGTGGAGGGCAGCCCGCTGCTGCATCCCTCTTTGGGGATGCGCTTCGGCGCTGACTCTAAAGTGAACGTAGTTTTTGAATTCGGCTACCGCTTTCAGTCGGCCACTTTTTTCCGGGAATTCGAAGACTCGGGCATCAAAGAACGCGAGGCGGTCGACTACCGGCGCGTGACCCTGCGGTTCGGCCTGTTGTTCTGACCGCAGCTTCAAATTGCATGAATGCCTAAACCAGCGCAATACACGGAACGGGAAATCGTGGACGGCTGCGTCCGCAACGACCGCTATTGTCAGGAGCTCCTCTACCGGCGGTTCTTCCCGGCGATGATGCGCATGTGCATGCGGTACGCCAACGACCAGGATACGGCTATGGAGATCGTCAACCTGGGTTTTCTGCGCGTTTTCAAAAAGATAAACACCTATTCCTTCAAAGGCTCCCTGGAAGGCTGGATTCGCAAACTGGTCTTTCACAGCCTCTCTGATTACTACAAGCAACGGAGCCGGTCGATCCATTTTCTGGACATCGAAGACCGCGACGCGCCCACCGCCGAGTCGGCGCTGCAGAACCTGTACCTGGAAGATATATTGAACCTGGTGGAGCTGTTACCGGCCGCTACCCGCGAAGTTTTTTACCTGTACGCTATCGAAGGCTACAGCCATCCCGAAATCGCCGAACGGGTAAATATCAGCGTCGGCACTTCGAAATGGCACCTTTCGGCGGCCCGGAAGCGACTCAAACAGCTGTTACATAAGCACTACAATACGAAGAATTATGCTGGATAACCGATACGACGAACACGACGGCGTGCTGGCCGACCGCGGATGGGAGGAAATGCGCCGCCTGCTCGACCGGGAGATGCCGGTAGCCGAAAAGCCCCGGCGCCGCTGGCTGTTCTGGCTGCTGCTCTGCATCGGCCTGGCCGGCGCCGTCGGAGCAGTGCAATGGGATGCCGATGAGTTGCCGGGACCGGAGCCGCAGAAAACACCCCAGCCCGTTGCGGGGAGCTCGCCGGCAGCTGCTTCTGCACCGGCTGAGGCGTCCGGGCCGACTGCCCTGCAAGCGAATCCTCCAGTCGATACGCCGCCCCGCTCGCCGGCTCTGACTGCCTACTCGGGCGGAGAGCGGGCGCTGGCGACGCCGGTAGCTACATTGCCCTCCCGCCATCCGGGGACTCTGGTAAAGGTGAAGGCGCCTCCGGTTTTCAGCCACCGCAATCCGGAAAAGTATGACGCGCTGAATGCGGTCACTGAAAACGAAGTAGTTGCAGCAGCTGCGCTCCTCCCCGCCGGTGAACCCGAATTGTTGTCCTATAAAACAGAACAAACACTGGAATGGCCGGCCCCTCCCCAAAGGGTCGTCGCGAAAAAACGTTGGCGGCTGGCAGTAGAAGGAGCCGGCCTGGCCACTATGCCCAATGAAGTTCTGGGGTATTCCGGGGGCTTGCGGGGGGCTTACCGGCGCGGGCGATGGGGAATGGCCACGGGGTTGTTTTGGCAGCACGTAGGCGGAACCATGGCCTTTCTGGACGAATCGAACGTCGCAGTGCCCATCAATGCGGTCGACCAGAACGACCTTCCGGAAAGTTTTTTGGCTAACAATCCCCAGGCGCTGCAAGGGCGTTACGTCGCCGAGCTGCAAGAGACGAACTACCTCGTTTTGCCGGCCTTGCTGACGTATCGCCCGGCTCGCCATTGGCAACTGGAAGGGGGCGTACAGCTGGCCTATTTGGTGAAACACCGGCAGGATGCCCGTTATGAGGTCGATTTGGAATACCAGACGGTTGAGTTTGTTGCAGATCCAACCCGCGGAACGCTCGATTTGTCGGATCTCTCCTTCGAAGAACAGGCCGTCAACCGTTTCGACCTGCGCCTTCAGGGCGGGCTCAGCTTTTTGTTGAGCGAGCGCGTCCACTTTCATCTGCATTACATTCACGGTTTTGTCGATCCGCTGGAGATCAACGAAGGACCGGCGTTTAACCGGCAGGTGCGACTCGGGATGTCTTACAGCTTGTTGCGGAGCCGTTAAGTAACTTACCCCACACCCTCAGAGCTTGTTTGGAGGTAGTCATTTTGGCTGCAAAACCCAGCTTTTGGAA
>CAYQQU010000046.1:0-48570 GCA_964419545.1 uncultured Saprospiraceae bacterium
TAATGCTTTCATGTCTGGGCGGGGATGCTTATATTCAGACTTATTAGGAAAATTTTAACGAATTGGGAACCTATCACCTACATATCCGGGGACGCGTGCAGGGCGTCGGTTTTCGTCCTTTCGTCTACCAGGCCGCCCTGGCCGAAGGGGTCTCCGGTTGGGTGAGCAATACCCTCGACGGGGTGCACGTGCGCTTCAATGCCGAAGCCGAACAGGCCGCCCGTTTCGAGCGCCGGCTGGTGCAGGAAGCGCCGGCCCTGGCCGTCGTGACGGGGCATGCCTTATCCGAAGTGGAGGGCCAGTCGTTCGCCGGCTTTTGCATTATCGACAGCCGCTCGGACGGGGCGCCCGATTTGATGCTGACGCCCGATTTCGCCTTGTGCGACCACTGCCGTTCGGAGCTCTTTCGGGCCGGCGACCGTCGCGAGGGCTATCCTTTTATTACCTGTACCTATTGCGGCCCGCGCTTTTCCATCGTCAACGCCTTGCCTTACGACCGGGAGCGCACCGCCATGGCCGCTTTCGATATGTGCCCGGAATGCCGGCGGGAATACGACGATCCGCTGGATCGCCGCTACTATTCCCAGACCAACTCCTGCGCCGCCTGCGGCGTGCGCCTCGAACTGATCACCGACGGCCAAGTCACTGCCGGCGGAGAAGCCGCCCTCTCGGCCGCCGTGCGCGCCCTGCAGCACGGCGCCATCCTGGCGGTAAAAGGCATCGGCGGCTATTTGCTGATGGCCGACGCCGCCGCTCCGGAAGTGGTGGAGCGCCTGCGCCGCCGCAAAAAGCGGCCGGCCAAGCCTTTTGCGGTGATGTATCCGGATGTTCCGACCCTGGAGCGGGACGTGGTGATCCCGCCGCCGGCGCTCGACCTGCTCAACGGACCGGTAGCGCCGATCGTCCTGCTGGATGTCCGACCAGCGGCAGCCGGCCGCATCCACCTGGCGGGAGTGGCGCCGGGCCTCCGCCGGCTGGGCGTGATGCTGCCGTACGCTCCCCTCCACGCCCGGCTGCTGCAGGCATTCGGAGGGCCGCTCGTAGCCACCAGTGGCAACGTCAGCGGCTCGCCTATCGTCTTTGCCGAGGATCAGGCCCGCCGCGAACTCCCGCAGGTCGCCGATCACCTGTTGTCTCACAATCGCCATATCGTAGCGCCGCAGGACGATTCGGTGGTGCGGTTTTCGCCGCTGGGCCGGCGCCGCATCTGGCTGCGCCGCTCCCGGGGCCTCGCGCCTTCCCTGCTGCTGCCGCATCTGCAGTGGCCGGCCGGCTGCTGGCTGGCGACGGGGGCTTCCCTGAAGAGCACCTTCGGGCTCGTCTACCGGGGCAACCTCTACATCAGCCAGTACCTGGGCGATCTGGACGACTTTGAAACGCAGGAACACTATCGGCATACGCTCGATCATTTTCTGAAGCTCTTCGGTGCGCAGCCGGACCAAGTGCTGGCGGACGCCCATCCGGATTACTATTCGACGCAGCTGGCCCGGGAAATGGCCGAAGACGGCGCCCTGACCTACGTACAACACCACCTGGCCCACTTCGCGGCCGGCCTGGGAGAACACGACCTGCTGGAAGCGGAAAAACCGGTGATGGGCGTGATCTGGGACGGCGCCGGCTACGGCGCCGACCGGCAGATCTGGGGCGGAGAAATATTCCTGTACGAAGATCACCGCTTCCGCCGTATGGCGCATCTGCCCTATTTTCCGCACCTCGCCGGCGATAAGATGCCTCGCGAACCGCGGCTTTCGGCCCTGGCGCTGACCAAAGACCTGCCGGAAGCAGAGCCGCTGCTCCGGCCGCGCTTCAGTGCGACGGAGTGGCGGATCTATCAGCAACTGCTGCGGCGAAAAGGCGGGCTGAAAACCAGCAGCATGGGACGCCTTTTCGACGGGGTCGCTGCCTTGCTGGGCATCGCCGACCGGACGACCTACGAAGGGGAAGCCGCTATGCAACTGGAACAAATGGCGACGGCCTACTATTGCGCGCATCGCCTGGACGATACAGACGACTATTTACAAGCTGTTCGCTGGGGAGAGCCGGAATGGACGAGAACGCTGATCCGCCGCATCCTACAGGATCGGGCGGCAGGGAGGCCGGCTTCCCGGATCGCGGCGGCTTTTCACTACAGCCTGGCGGCGAGCCTGGGCCGGATGGTGCGGGAAGCGGCCATAGATCACGTCGTTTTCGGCGGCGGCGTCTGGCAGAACGGCCTCCTCGTCGATTGCGTACAGGAGCAGTTGCCGGACCGGCGATTGTATTTTCCGGAACAGGTATCTCCCAATGACGAGAGCATCGCCTTGGGACAGCTCATTTACGGACTGATCCGCAAACGAACCGCCGCTGCGCAGCCGACGGCCGCGGCCTGCGATCAATAAGTGCATACTTGGAGCGGAACCGTTGTGAAAATCAACCGCTTCGCGATAAGATAACTAACGCTGTAGGTCGATTTGCATTCAGGCCTACTCCAGCAAAAACCAGGGAAACACCAGATGTTTTTAGCCAAAACCAGACCAAAACCCAACCCTATGGGCGATTGCAATCCAAAAGAATTGTTACTTTACGGTTTGAAGTTTTTTGACATTCAGATCGAAAGAGAGGACGATCACACCATCTTTACGGAACAAAATTACGTTATTAAAGTAGAGGGTGATCGCATGTACCGGTTATTTGCCAACGGTAAGGAGATCGCGCCGTTTTGCAACGTAGCCGAACTTTGTCATTTTATCAAAACGGAATATGCAAAAAGTAGAACTCAATATCGTAGCCCTGGCTAATAGTGAGTCCCAGCCGAATAGCTTCGTGGTCGTTTTGAAAGAAGTAGTAGGCAACCGGCGCCTGCCCGTCGTGATCGGCGGTTTTGAGGCGCAGGCCATCGCGCTGGCTATCGAAAAGATTGCGCCCAACCGCCCACTGACCCATGATCTTTTCCGCAATACCCTGGATAAGCTGGAAGTGCAGCTCCGGGAAGTCATCATTTCCGACCTGCGCAACGGCATTTTCTTCGCCACCATGGTTTGTGAAAAAAAAGACGGCGGCATCCTGGAAATCGACGCCCGCACCTCCGACGCCCTGGCCCTGGCGGTGCGCTTCGGCTGTCCGATCTTTTCCTATGCTTTCGTCATCGACGAAGCCGGCATCAGCTTCGACCCGGGAGAAGAAGAGGAAGCGGAAACAGAAGAAGCCCCTTCCGACCAGCCGCCCAAAAAACTTTCTTCCTACTCCCGCCCGGCTTTGGAACAACTGCTGGACCAAGCCCTTTCCCAGGAAAATTACGAGCGCGCCGCCAAGATTCGCGACGAACTCAAGGCGCGTGACAAAGACGATAACTAGCACCTTTCATGTTTGACACCAACGTATACGTTCAGCGCCGTCGCCGCCTGCTGGAGCTTATGGGCAACGACGGCTTGCTCCTCTTTCTGGGCAACCCGGAAAGCCCGATGAACTACGCGGGCAACCCGTATCCTTTTCGCCAGGACAGTCACTTTTTGTACTTCTTCGGCCTCGATCAGCCGGGGCTGGCGGCGGTCGTCGATCTCGATACGTCGCAGACTACCTTGTTCGGCGACGACTTCTCGGTGGAGGATGTCGTTTGGATGGGGCCGCAGCCTGTATTGCAGGAACTGGCTACGCAAGTGGGCGTGGGCAAGACGGCTCCGGCCGGCGACTTGAGCGCCACCGTCGCCGCCGCCCGCCGGCAGGGGCGCGCCATCCATTTCCTGCCGCCTTACCGGGCGGAAAATAAAATGACGCTGGGGCGGCTGCTGCAAAAATCTCCGGAGGAGGCCGCCCGGGGCGCTTCGGAACCGCTGATCCGCGCGGTCGTCCGGCTGGTGGCCCACAAACAACCGGAGGAGATCGCCGAAATGGAAAAAGCGGTCAACCTCTCAGGCCGGATGCACATCGCCGCCATGCAGCGGGCGCGCCCCGGCATGAAAGAAGCTGAGCTGGCCGGCCTCGTCGAAGGCATGGCGATCAGCGGCGGCGGCCGGCTGGCCTATCCCGCCATTCTCACCATCAACGGTCAGACGCTGCACAACCACGACCACAGCCATACGCTGCAGGAAGGGCAAATGGTGCTCGGCGACTTCGGCGCGGAAACCCCGCTGCACTACGCCGGCGACATCACGCGCACGTTCCCGGTAGCTCCGTCGTTTACCGAACAGCAAAAAGCTGTTTATGAAATCGTCCTGGACGCGCAGCTGGCCGCCATCGACGCGCTGCAGCCCGGCCGACCGTACCGGGAGGTGCACCTCCTCGCCGCCCGCCACATCGCGGAAGGACTAAAAAACCTCGGCCTCATGCGGGGCGACGCGGAAGAAGCCGTCAACGCCGGCGCCCACGCACTCTTCTTTCCGCATGGCCTCGGCCATATGATCGGCATGGACGTGCACGACATGGAAGGGCTGGGAGAGGACTTCGTGGGCTATAATGACGAGATTACCCGCAGCAGCCAGTTCGGACTCCGGGCCTTGCGCCTGGCCCGCCCCCTGGAGCCGGGCTTCGTCATCACCGTGGAGCCGGGCATCTATTTTATTCCCGAACTCATTGACCAGTGGCGCGCTGAGAAAAAACACGAAGCTTTTATCGATTACCGTAAGGTGGAATCCTACCGGGATTTCAGCGGCATCCGGATCGAAGACGACTTCCTGATCACCGAGACCGGCGCCCGCCTGTTGGGCGATCCTATTCCGAAGACGGTAGGGGAGGTGGAGGCGCTGCGACAGGGTTGATCCGTGCTGCGCCGTCGGGGTTTTGCTGAAATGGTGTGATCTTTTCTTCCGGGAACTACATCCCGACCTGCTCGCCGACCACTCCGCGCTCGCTCAGCCAATGCAGCAGCAACTGCCGCTGATCGCCGTCGGTGTGCGACCAGACGACGGCGTCGAGGTGGCTGCCGCCGCGCATTTGGTGGAAGGCGACGTCGGTATGGCCCACCGCTTTCATTTTCGCTTCGAAGGCGCGGGCGCTCGCCAGCGGGACCATCGCGTCTTTATCGCCATGTATGAAGAGGGTGGGAATATCCAATCCGGGAGCTAAAAAACGGATCGGATTGGCGATGCGGAACAACTCCCCGTCGCGGGGACCCGCCAGTTGCCGGATGGGGCGGCTGGGCGGCATCCGGTCGAGATCGAGCGGGGAGCCCATCAGCACCAGTCCGGCGATGCGGTCGGCCAGGCCGTTGGATTGCCGCCGCAAATACGGGTCGAACGCCAGCATAGCCGCCAGGTGACCGCCCGCCGACATGCCCGCGAGGACGATGTCGTTCCCTTCCTGCCCTTCCGCTCGCAGCACTTCTTCGATTTTCGGCCAGATCATCGCCAGGTCTTCCCGGATCTGGCGGTAATTGTTCCAGGGCAGCCGCCGGTACGAGGGCAGGATGACGTGGTATCCCGCCTGCGTCAGCACTTTGGCGTTGCCGCGGAAATGCTCGGGCGACCCCAGCCGCCAGCCGCCTCCGTGGAAATAGATCACCGTCAGCGGGCGCGGCGCTGCCGTGGGTGGCTGAAAGCTCAGCAAGTATTGCCGCCGCTGACGGCCGTAACGCCATTTTGTTTCCCGCAGGCCGCTGCGGTCGGAAGTCAGGATGCGCACCCAAAGCACCGGAAGCCAGATCGCTTCGTGCAATAAGTTGCCGGCGGGTACGACCCACAAAAGGAGGCCGTAAGCGAGAAAGGGGGCGGGCAATAGCAAGGGCAGCCAGGATAGCAGTAAGTTCACGGGTTGTAGTTATTTGATGGGCTTTACAATGATTTCCACCAAAAAAACCGAAAAATCGCCGAAAGGTTCTGGCGGCGGCCGGTTGTTCAATCTTCAGGCGCCCGATGGAAAAAGACGAATCCGTTGCGCTCCCCGATTTCTTCAAGCGTGCCGACGGCGCGCAGTTCATCCGCCTTGTGCACTTTGGTGACTACGTAGACGTCCCGGTCGATATCGCCGCGCAGCAGCCATTCTTTATCGTAGCTCTTCTCGTTGGCGACGGGCGGTTTGCGGGTGTAGAAAAGGTGGCCGAAAGACTTGTAGGCGTGGGTGATGACGTAACTGTTTTCTCCGGCCTTGGATTTGAAAAAATCGATCGCCGCCCGCTGTGAATAGCCTTCGATGCGCTTGATGAAAAAGACGAGCGTCAGCATCACGAAGACGGCCGTACCGCCGAACAGCACCTGCATGCTCCTGACGATCCGCCCCCGGCGCGCCAGGAGGAGCGTGGCGATGAGGACGCCGGTCAATGCGATCCCGGCGGTGGCTTCCCAGCCCGTCCAGTTGATTTCCGCTTCCAGGTTGCCCCGGGCAAAAGGATCATTGAAGAGGGGGGCCAGCATTTCGGGGCGCTGCCCGATGATGGGCAGGGCGATGGTCGCCAGGATGTACAAGCTGCCGATCGCCACCAGCGTAATGCGCATCCAGCGGGCGAAGGCGACTTCGCCGGCGATCATCCGGTAGATGACTTCCGCCGCCAGAAACGTCAACGGGAAATAGCACATAGAGGAATAGTGCACGATCTTGGATTGTACGACGGTAAAGAGGATCAGCACGACCCAGAACAAGTATTTCATCCAGCGCCGGAAATCATGCTGGTAGTTGAAGTCCGTTGCCGGCAACCGGCCGAACGCCCTCAGCGTGAATACCGAGGCCGGAAAACACCCCACGAGCAGAACGGCAAAATGATAACCCGGGAACCCTTTGTGGCCGGCGCTGGGGCTGCTGAACAACTCGAATTGGTAGCGATTGAACTCCTTTATAAACCACGGGCCGTTCATCCAGGTTTCGAGGCCGTACCAGGCAAGGGTGACCAGGGTGGCGGCAAAGGTGAAAAACAAAAATTCGGGAATGTTAATGTAAAACCGGAACCGCTGGTAGATCCAGTACACGAACATCGTGAGTACGGCGATCAGATAGGCCACCTGGCCTTTGGTCAGGATGCCCATCCCGATGAAAAAACCGCCCCAGAACAACAGCCAGAGCGGTCGCCGCCAATTGTCGAGCCCGTCGAACCGGTTTTTCTGCCAGTAATAGCGGATGAAAAAATAAAGCCCCAGGAAAATGAACAGATTGAAAAAGGGATCGATGATCCCGGATTTGAAATAGAGGAACGGCAGTATAGAGCCGAAGTAGACGCCGGCCCAGATCAGACCGAACCGGGTGTTGAAGAGCGTTTTTCCGATGTTGAACAGCAATACCAACGTCAATATGCCGCAAATGGCGTTGGGCAGGCGGGCGGCGTATTCGCCTACGCCGAGAAAATGCATGGCGAGGGCCTGCAGCCAGAAAAAGAAAGGCGGCTTTTGCCAAAAAGGCTGATAGTCGACGTATACGCGCAGGTGATCACCCGTGATGAGCATCTCCCGGCTTATTTCCGCGAAGTTGATCTCATCCCAATCAAAGAGGTGGACGCCACCCAGAAAGGGAAGGAAAAAGGCGGCGCCGAGCAAGGCGTATAGGGCGGAGTATCTCAGTCGGTCGTTTTGCAAAATGGGTCCGGCTTATTTTTTACGGCTGAAAAAATGGAGTATCCTGCTCACAAAGTCGTCGCTCAGGCCCAGCCTGCTTTTGATGTTGCTGTACAGGTTGACCAGCTGTTTGTCGAGGTAGATCATCACGCTTTTGAGCCCGTCGCCGGGTCGCGCCCGGTAGTTGGTCGATCGCTTGCGCACGGGCGCCTTTTCTTCGGTGAAATAGTAGAGGGCGATGGATTTGCGGGTCATGCCTTCCGGGCACTGGATGGGGTCGGGCAGCCCGTGGTAAGAATCTTCATCGGTGTTGAAGACGACGCAGCGGTTGAAAACGGGGCTGATTTTGCGGACGCACTGTTTCATATCGCGCGACCACAATTCCAGGTGGCCTTTGTAGGCTTCCTCCCAGCCTTCGTTGAGGTATATGAGCAGGTTGACGCGCCGGCGCCAGTTGCGCTTGTGGGGGTGAACGGTAAAATCGGCGTGGATATTGAGGTATCCGCCTCGACCGCTTTGGTGCAAGCCGCCGCCTTCCAGGGAAGGGTCGGCCCGGAGGCCTTCGATGCCCGTCAGTTCACTGAGCGCCTGCACGAAAACATCACTGTTGAGCTCCCGGATCACGCGCTGCAGGAAGGGGGGAATGAGGTCCATCTTATTGAGGCCGTGTTTCTTTTCGTTGACGTGGACGTAGTGGATCCAGCCCTGGTCTTGTACGGCCGGAAAAGCAGCCATAGCCTGATGAGCAGCCCAGTCCTCGAGAAAGTCGTCGAACTGCGCGTAGGGATAGGGCGCTTCCCGCTGGTATTGTCCGGCCCTTGCTTTGAAGGCCGTCGCTACCTTGTCCAGGTCGATGATTTGTTGTTGCGTATCGGATTGTACCATTGGGCTTTTTTTTTCGATAGCTACTTGGTAATGAGCGCAAATATAGTCACTTGTGAGATAATCGCGCCCGGATGATGAATTTTGAGCGCGGAAAAGGGAACAACCAAGGAAAAAACGCCATAAAGGAATGGATTACCCGGGAAAAGGCCCGAAGGTTCTTAAAAAAATGTTAAATTTCGTTTTTCAAAAAACCAATTTACCAACCAATAACTCACTACCCAATGAAAAAACTCTGGTTATTACTATTTGCCCTGCCGAGTTTCGTACTCGGCCTCGGGGCCCAGAACCCCTATCAGGATGGGGGGCTCCCTTCTAATCCCGACCCCAACAAATGCTATGTCCGATGCATTACGCCACCCGTCTACCGCACCGATACGGTGGAGATCGTAACCTGCCCGGCTTATGAGGAATACACGGTTGTTCCGGCGCGTTACCGGACGGTCCGCGACACCGTTGTGGAGCGGGAGGCTTACGTTTATTACAAGTGCGAACCTCCGACGTTTAAATACGTGGACGAGCCTTACGTTTATCGGGAGGCTTGCGATTCCCTTACCGTAAAACCTACGACTTTCCGGGAAGAGGAAGAAGAGTGCGTTTACCGGTCGGCGGTTCAATATTGGGAGTACACCACCCTCGAAAATTGCGATTCGGAGGATCCTCTCGATTGCCGCGTGCTTTGCTGGCGGCAAGACGATGAGAAGACGAGGAAATATCAGGTCAAAAGAGTGAGCTACGGCGGCGGCGTGGATCGTCAGCCCGGTAATGCGGTTAACAGAACCTATCGCAAGCAGGTAATCGACAAGCCGGCTCAATGCGTTGAAGTGGAAGAACCGGCCAAGTACCGCGTGGTCGAGCGCCAGATCAAGGTGTCGGATGCCCGGGTGGACAAAAGGACCATCCCGGCCGCAACTGTTAAGTGTGTCCGGGAAACGCTCGTTGAACCGGGTGGCCTGGAGCGTTGGACGGAGATCGAATGTGAATTGCTCGATTACAGCGTACTGCCCATCAACTACGAGTACAGCAGCGCCCGCCTGACCTACGAGGCGCGCCAGATCATCGACGAGCGCCTGCTCAGCTTGTTGCGCGAAAACCCGTATATCCGGATCGAGATTTCGTCGCATACCGATTGCCGCGGCAACGCGAACTACAACCAGCAGCTTTCGGAACAGCGCGCTCAGTCGGTCGTCAACTACCTCAAGAGCAAAGGCATTGCCGCCAACCGACTGGTTTATCGCGGCTACGGCGAGTCGCGCCTGAAAAACCGTTGCGCCGACGGCATAGCCTGTTCGGAAGAAGAACACGGCGTCAACCGCCGCACGGAGTTCCGGGTGCTGAATAATTAGTGGGAATGGCCGTAAAACGGCCTTTTTCCATTGAAATAGGTTGAGGTTGAGATCGCCGGCGGAGGCCTCAACCTCAACAAAAAACAGAAGGCCTCACTTTCCCCACTTCCTCAGCTGGTTCAGCATTGCCGCCATGTCTTTAGGCAGTTCTGCTTCGAAGGTAAGGCGTTCGTCATTGCCCGGATGGTCGATGGTCAGTTTGTGGGCGTGCAGGGCGGTCCGGCTCAGCAGGGGCCTTTCTTCTTTGCCGCGGCCCAGGTTGTAGCGACGCCCTTTCACTTCGGAGAGGTAGAAGCCCTCGCGCTTGCCGTACAGCGCATCCACTGCCAACGGATGGCCGATGGCTTTGCAGTGAACGCGCACCTGGTGGGTGCGCCCGGTTTTGAGGTCGGCTTCGAGGAGGGCGAAAGATTTGAACCTTTCCAACACCCGGTAATGGGTCAGGGCGGGGCGCCCGTCGCGGGCGATGATCATGCTGCCCGGCCGGCCGGGATGCGGGGCAATGGGCTCATCGATCACGCCTTCTTCCTGCAGCGGGCAACCGTCTACGATAGCCAGGTAGATCTTTTGGACGGTCCGGTTTTCAAATTGCTGCGACAGGTGGCGGTGTGCGGCTTCGGTGCGGGCCATGCACAGCACCCCGCTGGTCTCCCGGTCGAGGCGATGTACGATGAAGATGTGCCCGTAGCGCTGATTGAAGTAGCGCTGCAGGTTGAAAGCCCCCGGATCGAAGCGGTCGGGGATGGTGAGGTCGCCCGCTTTTTTGTTCACGATCACCAGCTCGTCGTCTTCGTATAGTAGCGGAACTCTTTCTTTCATACGTTCAGATTTCGGAAATACCGGCGGCCGCGCCCGAAGTACTGCCACACGATGCTCCCCGCGAAACGGCCTTCCTGATTGGGACGATGGCTGATGCTGATGCGCTGGATGTGCTCCTCGGCCATTTTACGTTTGCGCCAGAAGGTGCGCAGCCGGCCGAAAAAATGCCAGTGGGCCCGGACGATCGCGCTGATGTGCCGGAATTTTCCCTGGCTCAGGAACAGCGCCGCCGCCAGCCCGTCGAGCAGCAGTCGCGACGGCAGCAGCCACCACAATCGGTTCAGCGGCTCGTTTTTCGTCAGGGTATATAGGCTGTTGCGAAAGTTGAGATAGGTTTTGCGGGGCGTGTTGTAGTTCAGGGTGCCGCCGCCGACGTGGTAGACGACGGAGCGGGGCCGGACCATCACCTTATAGCCGGCTCGTTTGAGGCGCCAGCACAGGTCGATCTCTTCGGAGTGGGCGAAATAATCGGGGTCGAAGCCGCCCAGGTCGCGAAAAAGCCGCGCCCGGATGATAAAAGCCGCGCCCGTGGCCCAGAATATCTCCTGTGTATTGTCGTACTGGCCGTTGTCGGGCTCGGTGACGTCGAAGATGCGACCCCGGCAGAAGGGGTAGCCCAGCGCGTCGATCCAGCCGCCGGCGGCGCCGGCGTACTCGAATCGGTTTTTATTCCGAAAGTCGCGGATCTTCGGCTGGCAGGCGCCCACCGTAGCGTCGCGTTCCATCAGTTCGATGACCGGCTCCAGCCACCCCTGGGTCACCTCGATGTCTGAATTGAGGAGCACCAGGTATTCGGCGCCGTCGACCTGTTCCAGGGCGCGGTTATAGCCGCCGGCAAAGCCGTAATTATAGCCCAGATCGAGGCGCTCGACTTCCGGATAGTGCTTTTCCAGGAAAGCCAGCGAGCCGTCGGTCGAGCCGTTGTCGGCGACGATCACCCGGAAATTGGGATAGGCGCCGGCCAGTACGGAAGGCAGAAACTGTTCGAGGTAGTGGCGGCCGTTGTAATTGAGGATGACGATGGCCGCAGCGGGAAAAGCGGCGGGCTCTTTGACGGTCCGGGCTTCTCTTTTGGTTTTCAGAATATCCTGAGCGGCGATCCGGTCTTGGGCGAGCTGCGCCTTCAGGGCTTCGAATGACTCAAATTCGCTGTCTTCCCGGATAAAATCGATCAGTTCCAGCTGCAGCTTATCGCCGTAGATCTTTTTGTCGAACGAAAAGATGTTGACCTCGATGGTGCGATTATCGTATCCTTTCAGCGTGGGGCGGCTGCCGATGTACAGCATGCCGCCATAGCGCTGGGATTTGTGGGTGACGAAAACGGCGTAGATGCCGTCGGGGGGGATCAGCTTGTGGGCGGAAGCCACTTCCAGGTTGGCCGTCGGAAAACCCAGGCTGGAGCCGATCTGCTGCCCGCCTACCACCGTGCCGGTGATCGTGAAGGAATGGCCCAGCAATTGCCCGGCGTGGTTGACGTCGCATTTCTCCAGGGCGTTGCGGATCTTCGTGGAGCTGATCGTGATGTCTTCGATCTCCTGTTTGGCGATTTCCACTACTTCGTAGCCGTAGCGCTCCGCGTGCCAGCGCAGGAAGTTGATATCCCCCTGGCGGTTGAGCCCGAAGCGGTGGTCGTAGCCGATGACGATGTAGCGGGGGTGGAATTTTTCCAGTAAAAACTTTTCGATGTATTCGTCGGCGCTCAGCTGCGAAAACTCGATGGTAAATGGAACGACCACCACATTATCTACGCCGTAGCGTTCCAGGAGGGCCACCTTTTCGTCAATGGTCGTCAGCAGGCGCAGGCTCTTATCTTTGGGGTAAATGACCAGGCGGGGGTGCGGGTGGAAAGTGATGACGATGCTCTCCCCTCCGGTATTGCGGGCCAGCGTATTGATCTTGTGCAATATCTGCTGGTGCCCGCGGTGCACCCCATCGAAGGAGCCGATGGTGATGACCGCGTTTCGAAATTCCGGGAGCTGGTTCAGATCGTTGAACACTTTCATGGCAGTGCAAATGTAACTGGATTTTTTTATTCTGCCGCACGGAGTTGCTAACCGCGGAAAAGCAACAACAGAACTCTCGATTACATGGAATTGTTCCTATTTTTGCGTAACTTAAACTAAATAAAGATTACGGATTTGGAAATCGACAAAACGAAAGTGATCCGCGCCCTGGCGAAAGTGACCGATCCCAACTCGGGTCAGGACATCATCACGATGAGCATGGTGCGCGATCTGACGATTGAAGGAAAGAACGTCAATTTTACCATCGAGCTGCCTTCGCTGAACAACGAAGCGAAGCAGGAGTTGAATTTTGCCTGTATCCAGGCCGTTCAGGAGGCCTATCCGGAGGCCAACGTCAACGTACACCTGATGGCGCGCACGCCGCAGGCCCAGGCGCCGACCAGTCCGCTGCCGCATATCAAAAACATCATTGCCGTTGCTTCCGGCAAGGGCGGGGTCGGCAAATCGACCGTAGCGACCAACCTGGCGCTCGGCCTGCAACAGCTGGGCGCGCGCGTGGGGCTCATCGACGCCGACCTCTACGGCCCCTCCATCCCGACGATGCTCGGCCTGAAGGGACAGCGCCCCAAGGTGCAGACCATCTACAACCAGCCGAAAATCACGCCACTGGAAGCTTACGGCATGCCGGTGATGTCCATCGGCTTTATCATCGAGCCCGAACAGGCAGTGGTGCTGCGCGGCCCGCGCCTTTCCGGCGTCATTAAGCAGTTCTTCAACGAATGCGTCTGGCCGGAGCTCGATTACCTGGTCGTCGACCTGCCGCCCGGCACCGGCGACGTGCAGCTTACGCTGGTGCAGACCGTGCCGGTTACCGGCGCCGTTATCGTGACTACGCCTCAGGACGTATCGCTCGACGACGCGGTCAAAGCAATGAATATGTTCCGGCTGCCTTCGGTCAACGTACCGATCGTGGGCGTCGTCGAAAATATGGCCTGGTTCACGCCGGCTGAACTACCCGACAACAAGTATTACATCTTCGGGCAGGGCGGCGGCAAAAAACTGGCGAAGCTGAGCCAGTCGGTGCTCCTGGGCCAGATCCCCATCGTGATGAGCATCCGCGAAGGCGGCGACGCCGGAAGACCTGCGGTGACGGCCGGTGACGACGCCGCCGCGGCCGCTTTTATGGAAATGGCGAAAAATACGGCCCGCCAGATCGCCGTGCGCAACGAACAACTGGCGCCGACCCAAATTGTAAAAATGAACAGTTAAGATGAGCAAGGTAGAAAAAAGGGAGTTGATGGAACGCATCGATCAGGCGCTCAACGATGTACGTCCTCACCTGGCGGTAGACGGCGGCAACGTGGAGGTGGTCGATATTACCGACAAAAAAATCGTTCGCGTCAAATGGCTGGGCGCCTGCGAAAGCTGCAGCATGTCAGCCATGACCATGCGGGCCGGCATCGAGCAGGCCATCATGGGCAAGGTGCCGGAAATCGCCGGCGTCGAAGCGATCAACGGATTGTCGGCCTGATATGAATCGTCAGGCGCTCTTTGCTCATATCCGGCGCAAGCGATCCTTCCTTTGCGTCGGGCTGGATACAGACTATGCGAGGCTGCCCCGGCACCTGCTCGACTTTGACGATCCCGTCTTTGAATTCAACAAACGCATCATCGACGCCACTCAGGCCTACTGCGTCGCCTATAAACCGAATCTCGCTTTCTACGAAGCCCGCGGCGCCGCCGGCTGGGAAAGCCTGACGCGCACCCTGGCCTATATTCCGGCGACCCATCTTACCATTGCCGACGCCAAACGGGGTGACATCGGCAACACTTCCCGCCTTTACGCCCACGCTTTTTTCGAAACGCTGAATTGCGACGCC
This sequence comes from uncultured Saprospiraceae bacterium, assembly GCA_964419545.1. Taxonomy (GTDB): domain Bacteria; phylum Bacteroidota; class Bacteroidia; order Chitinophagales; family Saprospiraceae; genus CAYQQU01. The sequence continues at coordinate 14,343 of CAYQQU010000046.1, forward strand.
CTCACCGTAGCGCCCTATATGGGGGAGGATTCCGTACAGCCCTTCCTCGGGTTTCCCGGCAAGTGGGTCGTACTCCTGGCCCTCACGTCCAACCGGGGCAGCCGCGATTTTCAGTTTGCCGCCCAGGATGGCGGAGCGCCCCTCTTCGAAAAGGTGATGCGCCGGGCGATGACCTGGGCCTCGCCCGACGAGCTGATGTTCGTCGTCGGAGCCACGCATCCCGAGAAATTGGCGGAGATCCGGAAAATTGCCCCGGACCACTTCCTGCTGGTGCCCGGGGTAGGCGCGCAGGGCGGCGACCTGGCGGCCCTGTGCCGCTACGGCCTCAACGATCAGTGCGGACTGCTGGTCAATTCCTCCCGAGGGATCATCTTTGCCGGAGAAGGAGAAGATTTTGCGGAAAAAGCGGCGGCAGCGGCCCGAAAACTGCAGCTGGAGATGGCGGCGGCGCTGGAAATCAGGGAATTGCTGTAGTTGTCTCATACCGCTTCATTTGTCCGAAAAGTTTCCGATCTTATGCAGTTAATAAAAGCGTTAAATGCGACTCTTTTTCGAGTTTCCAGCGCTCGCTGATTGTCGACGAAGAGGAATAGAAAAGCCATCTGTTAACCATATAAACACCAACCCATCATGAAAATCGTCATTTGGATCGTCCAGGGCCTACTGGCGCTCGCTTTCCTGGGCTCAGGATTTTTGAAGCTGACCACGCCTTACGCCGACCTCGCCGCCAGCCCCGGCATGGAATGGGCGAACGACTTTTCCGCTACCCAGATCAAAATAATCGCTATTCTGGAAATCCTGGGCGCCATCGGCGTCATCGTCCCGATGTTCGTCAAACGATTTCAGCTGCTCGTTCCCATCGCGGCCATCGGCCTGGCGCTGGTCATGGTCGGTGCGGCCATCACCCACATCAGCCGCGGGGAATCTTTCGTTCCGAATATCGTCCTTTTTGTATTGGCCGCCCTTACCGCTTGGTGGCGTCGGCATTTGCTGCGGGGACAGGGAGCTTAACCTTAAGCCGGATTATGCATGGGTTCTTCGTCCTGACCGTTGACAGGCTTGCATTCGCGCAGGAGGTCGACACGGAGGCGCCTGCCTGCTGCAGGCAGTTATCCCCGAATACGGTGAGTGAGCGGGGCAGAATGGCGGCCGGCAATAGATGAACCCATGAATCATCCGGGTTAAAATTGAAAGGACGCATCTCCGGGCGCCGGTACGATTTGTATGCCTTTGGCTTTGTTCAGGTAACGCTGGATGATGCGCGTCGTTTCCGGGTTGCCTTCGCGGGGTTTGATCGCTTCCCGCAGCACGGCGGGGTCGCCGTTGAGGGCGTCGGCGTCGACGTAGCCGAACCCCTGGTAAGCACCTTCGATTATCAGGACTACGCTGCGTTCGTCGGAGCTCCGGCCTTTGTCGAGGATGAAGAAGTCTTCGTCGAAGACCGTTTTGAGCATTTCCATGGCTTCGTCCGCCCGCGCGTTGTAGGTGTCGGCGGCTTCGTGGCCGGCGCAGGCGCCGTGGCACTGTTTGAGGTGAAAGTGAAAACAGGGGCCCTTGCCGTTCTGTAATCCGGCGAGGCGGGCGCACAGTTCAAAATGTTCAGCGACGCGCCCGAGTCGGCCCCGGGCGCGGCCCATCGACGGAAATTCGGCAATGACGGTGAGTTTTTTGCGCTGCTGGGCGGTGACGTGGTCGAAGGCGAAGCGCCGGTATCCGGACTGGTCGGTCCAGGTGTGCAGCACGTACGGAAAGCGGCGTTGGCGTTGTGCGCGGTTCACCGGCGGGCGGAGGCGCTTGATCTCGTGCGATTCCAGCAGCAGGGCGATGAGTTCCGAGCCGGTGAGCTCGTAGCTGATCTCGTGCACGGCTTGCTGCAGTTTGCGCGCTTTTTCGCTTTGGTCGGCGAAATGTTCGGCGATGCGCTTCTTGATATTGATGCTTTTGCCGACGTATACGACATTGCCGTCTTCGTCGTGCAGGTAGTATACGCCACAGGCTTCGGGCAGGGCGTGGATCTTTTCCAGGTTCAGGTTTTTGGGAAGCCGCGACTCTTTGACGCCGAGGTTGACCATATCGCGGATCTCCTGTTCGCTCTTCTGTTTTTGAAGGATCATTTCCAGCAGCCGGGCGGTCGCCAGGGCGTCGCCCATCGCGCGGTGCCGGTTTTCGATGGGGATGCCCAGCGTGCGGGTCAGTGCGCCCAGGCTGTAGGAGGGCAGCCCGGGAAATACCTTGCGGCTGAGGCGTACGGTGCACAACTGGCGCCGCGAGAACGTAAACCCCAGCCGGCTGAATTCCTCGCGCAGGAAGCCGTAATCGAAGCGAACGTTGTGAGCGACGAATATGGCGCCTTCCGTCATCTCGACCACGCGCCGGGCGACTTCGTAGAATTTGGGGGCGTCCGCCACCATCTCCTGGGTGATGCCGGTGAGCTCCGTGATGCCGTAGGGAATGTAGCGCTCCGGGTTGATCAGCGTTTCGTACTGATCGACAATCCGCTCGCCATTGTGTAGGATGACGGCGATTTCCGTAATTTTATGCCGACTCGCGCGGCCTCCGGTAGTTTCCAGATCGACGATGGCGTACATCTTGGCGGTTGCGGTGCTTTTCTGAATGAACCCATTGCGGGTTTGGTAAAACAAAGGAATGTGAAGGTAAAAAATTTTGTTGTATTCCTGGCTTTTTTTCAATGGTATTGTGGTAATCCGGCGGCAAATCTTCCGGACAAGCCCGCAGTGGCGCCGCAGGCGGCGGATACCGCGCTGACGGTAGGCGCGGCCCGCATGAAGGTGTACCTTCCGCAACTGGCGGAAAAAAAGATCGGGCTGGTGGTCAACCAGACGTCGCGGGTCGGCGGCCGGCACCTCATCGATACTTTGCTGGCGCGGGGCGTGACCGTCGTTAAAGCCTTTGCGCCGGAGCACGGTTTTCGCGGCGAGGCCGACGCCGGCGCCCGGATCGTCGACGGGCGCGATCCGGATACCGGCCTGCCGGTGATCTCGCTTTACGGCCGCAAGAAGAAGCCGACGGCTGACGATCTGCGGGGGCTGGACCTGGTCGTCTTCGATATCCAGGATGTCGGGGCGCGCTTTTACACCTACCTCTCCACCCTGCATTACGTGATGGAGGCTTGCGCCGAAAACGGGGTGCCCGTAATGGTGCTCGACCGCCCCAATCCGAACGGCCATTACGTCGATGGACCGGTGCTGGATATGGCGTACCGCTCTTTCGTGGGTATGCACCCCGTACCGGTGGTGCACGGCATGACGGTGGGGGAATATGCGCGGATGATCAACGGAGAAGGCTGGCTGGAAGGCAGCCGGCGCTGCGCGCTGGAGGTGATCCCCTGCGCCTATTACGATCACCGAATGGCCTACCGCTTACCGGTGCGGCCGTCACCCAACCTGCCCAACATGCGGGCCGTCTATTTGTATCCCTCCCTTTGCTTCTTCGAAGGAACCACCGTTAGCGTGGGGCGGGGCACCGAACGACAGTTTCAGGTGTACGGACATCCCGATTTTCCGGGCGGCGACTACGCTTTTACCCCTGAACCCCGGCCGGGCGCCCGGCATCCCAAGCATCAGGGGAAGGTCTGTCGCGGTTTTTCCCTCACCGATCGCGATCCGTCGGCGATCCGGGCGGAAGGACGCCTGAACTTATCGCATCTGCTGGATTTTTACCGCGATTTTCCGGACCCCGACGCTTTTTTCCGGAAAAACGGCTTTTTCGATCTGCTGGCCGGCAGCGACCGCCTGCGCAAACAAATAATGGACGGAGCGACCGAAGCGGAAATAAGAGCCGGCTGGCAGTCTGGTATTCAGGCCTTTCGGGCGCGGCGAAAGCCGTATTTGCTTTACCCTGAATAGCCGAGCTTCTCGTTGCGTTTCGCTTCTTTTTTATTTATTTGTGGAAGCATTTCCCAATGATTTATTATATTTCCAGCGCTGCTCCCGCAAATGTTCGGAATCAAAAAACGAAAACCCGGATTCCGGAGAAAACGCCCTGGGCCAAAGAAAAAGTCGATTTTTTAATTAAACGCAATTTCCTGCCATGGCCTACAATCGCAGAGTTTTCCTCAAGCAAATTTCTGTTCTCACCGCGGGCGCCGTCTGGTTGCCGGCCTGCGGGCAGTCTCCCGCCGAAGCTTCGGCTGCCGAGATGCCTTTCGACATTTCGCTGGCGCAGTGGTCGCTGCACCGCATGCTCGAAGCCGGTGAACTGGACAATCTCGATTTTCCGCAATTCGCCAAAACGGAATTCGGCATTAACGCCGTCGAGTACGTCAACCGCTTTTTTGCCGATAAGGCGAAAGACAAAACCTACCTTTCCGACCTGAAAATGCGGGCGGAGGACAACGGCGTACGCAGCCTGCTCATCATGATCGACGGCGAAGGCAGCCTGGGCGATACCGATCCGGCGGCGCGCAGCCAGGCCGTGGAGAACCACTTCCCCTGGATCGAAGCGGCCCAGTTTATCGGCGGCCATGCCATCCGGGTGAACGCCGCAGGCGACGGCAGCCCCGAAGCGGTAAAAGGCGCCGTCGTGGAGAGCCTCGGCGAGCTGTCCGAATTTGCCGCACCCATGAACATCAACGTGATCGTCGAAAACCACGGCGGTTATTCCTCCGATGCCGCCTGGCTGGCCGACGCCATCGCGCAGGTAGATATGCCGAATTGCGGCACTCTGCCCGATTTCGGCAATTTCACCATCGACCGGGAAGCAGGCAAGACCTACGATCGCTACCAGGGCATGAAAGAACTCATGCCCTACGCCAAAGCAGTGAGCGCCAAGTGTTATGATTTCGGACCGGAAGGCGAGGAAACGACCATCGATTTCGGGCGCATGATCGATATCGTGCTGGAAGCCGGCTACGACGGCTATATCGGCATCGAATACGAAGGCAGCCGCCTCAGCGAGGTGGAAGGCGTCAAGGCCGCCAAGCAACTGTTGGAAAAGATCGGCAAAAGCCGCTAAACCGTCAACATGGGTTATTCAAAGAATCAATTGTTTTTTCTGGTGCTGCTCCGGCTGTTCATCGGATGGCATTTTCTATTCGAAGGGCTGCTGAAGCTGTTCTCTCCGGGCTGGACCTCCCAGGGCTACCTGCGCAGCGCCCAGGGTTTCCTGGCGCCTTTCTTCGAATGGCTGGGCTCCGAATCGATGATCGGGCTGGTGGATGCGGTCACGATGATCGCCCTGACCGGCGTGGGCCTGACGGTATTGCTCGGTTTCTTCGAACGCATCGGCGCCTACGTCGGCATGGTGCTGTTGTTTTTTTTCTACCTTTCCCATCCATCTTTTCCGGGCTTGGAAGCCGGCGCTGCGGAAGGCAACTACTTTATTGTGAACAAAAACCTGATCGAGTTGGCGGCGCTGGGCGTGCTGGCCTATTTTCCTACCGGCCACCTGGCCGGACTGGATCTGTTGCTGCGCCCCGGAAAAACGACCAATCAACCGACTTGATCCGGAAAAGGACAGAAAATGGATAATCAAAATAAAAGGCCCGAAGCCGGCCGGCGCAATTTGCTGAAAGGACTGCTGGGCGTTCCCCTGGCGGCGGGCATCCTGCTCGGCGCCTACGGGCAGGCCCGCAAGAACGAACGGGAGAAACGACGCATCCTCGACGAACTCGATATCGAAGCGATCCGCCCGGAGGTTTCGCCCAATATGTCCGGCGATCCCATCCGCGTCGGCATCATCGGCTTCGGCGGGCGGGGGCAGCATCTGGTCCGACTGCTGGGCTTCGCTACGCCCGAATGGATCAACGCCATGCAGGAAAGCGGCAATACCGGCGCACTGAAAGCTTTTCGCGAACAGGACAACCTCAACGTAAAGCTCACCGGCGTCTGTGACGTCTTCGACGTCAACGCCGAAGCGGCGGCGGCTTTCCCGGACTGTAAGCGGTACCGCACTTATGAAGAATTGATCAATAGCCCGGATATCGATGCCGTGGTCATCGCCACGCCCGATCACTGGCACGCTCCCATGGCGATCGCCGCCCTGCAAGCAGGCAAACACGTCTACGTAGAAAAACCGATGACGCACAACATCCGGGAAACGTATGAGCTGCGGGAAGCCGTGCGCCGTTCCGACGCCGTTTTTCAGGTAGGCCACCAGCACCGGCAAACGCAAAGCTTCATCACGGCGCGCGATATTATCGAAAAGAAGGTGCTCGGCCACGTCTCGCTGATCCAGGCCAACACGAACCGCAACGACGACAACGGCGCCTGGCAGTACGCCATCCACCCCAAAGCCGGCCCTGCGACCATCGACTGGAAACAGTTTCTGGGCAGCGCGCCGGACATACCCTTCAATAAAGAACATTTCTTCCGCTGGCGCAAATGGTGGGCTTACGGATCGGGCCTTTCGGGCGACCTGATGACGCACGATTTCGACCGCGTCAACTGCGTCCTGAAGATGGGGATGCCCCGCTACGTCACGGCATCCGGCGGTATTTACACGCATCGCGACGGCCGCGAGGTGCCCGACGTTTTTCAGGTCAATATGGAATATCCCGATTTTTCCACGGGGTCCAGCCGACCGGAAGGGCTCGAACGCGGCATGACCTTCGTCTATAGCGCCACCCTCGGCAATCAGCACCACCGCAAGACGCTCTTTATGGGGCACGATGCGACCATGGAACTGGGCAACACCCTCTTCGTCTATGCCGACCCGGGCTCCACGCGGTACCGGGAGATGCTCGAAAGCAATCTCATGAACTCCGAAGTGCCGATCTATTCCTACAACCCGGCAGCCGGAAATGTCGACGCCATCACGTCGGCTACGGCCAAGTATTTCGCCGATAAAGGGCTGTTGTGGACGTACCGCGACGGCAAGCGCGTCGATTCGGGGATGCTGCACCTCAAGGAATGGCTCGGCGCTATCCGCAACGGCACACCCGTAAGCTGCGGCATACAGGAAGGATTCGAGGAGGCGATGACCGCTCACATGGCGGGGCTTTCCTGGAAGATCGGCCGCCGCATGGAATGGGACCCGGTGCGGGAAGAGATCGTCGCCCGCCCCGGCGAAGACCTCGACCAGATACTTTTGGCAACCAAAACGGGCGAATACCAAATGTCCGCTATTATGGATTCATAAAAACGAAATCGATGAAAGAAAAAGGAAAATTGAGCCGGCGGACCTTCATCCGCAACACCGGCCTCGTCGCCGCGGGCGTCACCATCGTACCCAGCCACGTCGTCGCCGGGCTGGGGCATACGCCTCCCAGTGATAAACTCAACATCGCCGGCGTGGGCGTCGGCGGCGTCGGCCGCACCAACGTCCGCAACGTCGCCAGCCAGAATATCGTGGCGATGTGCGATAACGACTGGAAATACGCCGCCGAAGCGTTCAACGATTACCCGAACGCCCAGAAGTTTATGGATTACCGGCGCATGATGGATAAAATGGGCGACGATATCGACGCCGTGGTGGTGGGCACCCCCGACCATACGCACTACGTGATCGCCGCCGATGCGATGCGCGCCGGCAAGCACGTTTACGTACAAAAGCCGCTGACCCACTCGGTCTACGAGTCGCGCCGCCTGGCCGAGATCGCCAAAGAAACCGGCGTCGCCACCCAGATGGGTAACCAGGGCAACTCCGGCGACGGCATCCGCCTGCTATGTGAGTGGATCTGGAACGGCGAGATCGGCGAAGTGCGCGAAGTGCACGCCTGGACCAACCGCCCCATCTGGCCGCAGGGCCTGGAGCGGCCCTCCGCTACGCCTTCCACGCCGCCGACCCTCGATTGGGACCTGTTCATCGGCCCGGCGCCCTGGCGCCCCTACCACCCGTCGTACACGCCCTGGAACTGGCGTGCGTGGTGGGACTTCGGCACCGGTGCGCTCGGCGATATGGGCTGCCACATCATCGATCCCGTATTCAAAGCCCTGGAACTGGGCCAGCCCACGGCCTTCGAAGGCAGCTCCAGCCAGGTCAATACCGAGAGCGCGCCTATCTCCGAAATGGTGACCTATTATTTCCCGGAACGCCCCCGCAAGGGCAAGGTCGATATGCCGCCGGTGACCTTTACCTGGTACGACGGCGGGCTGCTGCCCCCGCGTCCGGAAGGCATCCCCGAAGGTAAGATCCTGGGCGACGGCGGCGGCGGCGCCATGTTCGTCGGCTCCAAAGGCGTGCTGATCTGCAGCACCTACGCCCGCGATCCGTATATCGTGGGGCGTGAGAACGATCCGCCGAAAGTGAAACCGACGCTGCGCCGGGTAGAGACTTCTCACGAGATGGACTGGGTGCGGGCCTGCAAAGAGCCCAAAGAGAGCCGCGTGGAAGCTTCTTCGCACTTCGGCTACGCCGGCCCGCTCAACGAAGTGGTCGTCATGGGCAACCTGGCGGTGCGCCTGCAGGACCTGAAGCGCAAACTGGAGTGGGACGGTGAAAATATGCGCATCACCAATATCGGCGACGACGAGGAGATCCGCGTGGTGAGCACCGACACCTTCACGGTGATCGACGGACACCCGCACTTCGATACGCAATACGAGACGATGAACGCCAGAGCGGCGGCGGAAAGCTACATCAAGCGTTCCTACCGCAAAGGCTGGTCGTACTAACCAGGCAAAAGGCCGGGGAGCAAAAGCCCTGGCCCTTTGCTGATCTTTTAACGAAACAAAAACCGAAAAAAATGAAAGTAAAACATTTGTTTTTTCTGTTGATTATGGGACTGGTCGTTGCTTGTCAGCCGGCAGCTGATAAGAGTACCGGCGAGGAAGCGGCCACCGAAGAAAAGACGGAAGCGCCGGCAACGGAAACCGCGGCGCCGAATACGCTCACCGAAGCCGAAAAGGAAGACGGCTGGATGCTGCTCTTCGACGGAGAAAATACCACCAACTGGCGCGGCTACTGTAAAGACGAATTCCCCGAAAAGGGCTGGGTCGTGGAAGACGGCGCCATCCGTTGCCTCGCTTCCGGTAAAGGCGAAGCCGGCGGCGGCGGCGACATCATCTACGACCGGCAGTTCGAAAACTTCGAACTGGCCCTGGAGTGGAAGATCGCCGAAGGCGGCAATAGCGGCATCTTCTACCTGGCTGAAGAGCAGTGTGGCGAGAACGGCGAACCGATCTGGAAGTCGGCGCCCGAAATGCAGATCCTGGACAACGAGAAGCACCCCGACGCGCGCCTGGGCAAAAACGGCAACCGCCAGGCGGGATCGCTCTACGACATGATCCCCGCGGAGCCGCAAAACGCCAAACCGGCCGGCGAATGGAACCAGGTTAAAGTGCTGGTGTATGACGGCACCGTGGTGCACAGCATGAACGGCGAAAACGTGGTGGAATACCACTTATGGACCGACGACTGGAAAGAAATGGTCGCCAACAGTAAGTTCGTCGACTTCGAAGGCTTCGAAGACGTAGCCGAACGAGGCTACATCGGCCTGCAGGACCACGGCAATGACGTGTGGTTCCGTAATATCAAGGTCAAGGAACTGTAGCAAACCAATTTACCCGGATTGTTCATGCGTTCTTCGTTAGGAGAACGCATGAATTATCCAGGGTAAGCGGCCGGCGGCCGGCAAAACGAAACTTCAGTCCTTCTGTTCCAAAGACCTGATTCCTTCCTTACGCTTTTCCCACTTTCCACCATTTCTCTTCCCGGCTCGACGCCACCACCGCTTCGATAAACTGCATGCCCCGCACTCCGTCCGCTACGGTCGGAAAATCGGTATAGATCGGGTGGGGCTCCTTTCCCGCCAGCCGCGCCTGGATGCAGGCGGCGAAATTCCGGTAGATATTGGCGAAGGCCTCGATAAAACCTTCCGGGTGGCCCGGAGGGGTGCGGATATGCGCCTGCGCTTCCGGCAGGGTGTAGGGCTGGCCGGTGCGCAGCAGTTGTTTGGGCTGGTCGAGCCATAAAGCGGTCAGGGTATTCGGTTCTTCCTGTCGCCACACGAGGCCGCCCTTTTCGCCGTAGATGCGGATGTGCAGGTCGTTCTCTTCGCCGGCGGCGATCTGGCTGGCGTAGAGCACCCCTTTGGCGCCGTTGTCGAAGCGGAGCAGCACGTTGCCGTCATCGTCGAGGCGGCGGCCCGGCACCACGGCCGTGAGGTCGGCGCAGAGGGAGTCGATCTGCAGGCCGGTGATGTACTCCAGCAGGTTTTCGGCGTGGGTGCCGATGTCGCCCATCGCGCCGACCGCGCCCGAGCGTTCGGGGTCGAGGCGCCAGCTGGCTTGTTTGTGGCCGGTGCTTTCCAGGGCGCGCGACAGCCAGCCCTGGGGATAGGCGACCACCACTTTGCGGATCGCGCCCAGGTCGCCGCGCCGGATCATGGCCCGCGCCTGCTTGACCATGGGGTAGCCCGTATAGTTGTGGGTGAGGGCGAAGAGCCGGCCCGTTTCCTCGACGACGGATTGCAGTTCGAGGGCCTCCTCGACATTGAGGCAAAGCGGCTTGTCGCAGATCACGTGGAAGCCGTGCTTGAGGGCCAGCCGGGCCGGCGCGTAGTGCAGGTGGTTGGGGGTGACGATGGCGATAAAATCCATGCGTTCCCCTTCCGGCAGCTGGCTTTCCCGTTCGATCAGGTCGTAATAGGAATCGTAGACGCGGGCCGGATCGAGGTGCAGGTCGGCGCCCGACAAGCGGGAACGTTCGGGCTCGCTGCTGAAGGCGCCGCCGACCAGTTCGATGCGGCCGTCGAGCGCGGCGGCCATGCGGTGTACGCCGCCGATGAAGGCGCCGCGGCCGCCGCCGATCATACCCATTTTTACTTTGCGTGGAATGGTCATTATTTTCAGAATTTCAGCTTGATCTGTGCGCTCAAGCGGGAGCGCGACGGTCCGGCGACCTCTTCCAGGTCGCTGCCGATATTATCCTGGTTCGACCAGAAGGTCTGGTCGTAGCGCGCCTCGATGGTCAGGTTGCGGATGCCCCGGTACCGGATGTTGAGGTAGAAGCGCGACCCCCGGTTGTAGTAAGCCGGGATGGAAAAGGTATAGAGCAGGTTGTTTTCGTAGGAATAGAAGCGCGTCTGGAAGCCGGGCGTATCGAAGAGGGCAAAACGCGTGGTGAACGAGACGGGGAAAGTGACGGGGCGGTAGATCACGTCCTGGTAAAACGCTACGCCGGTACCGCGTCCGTCGATCTCGTTTTCGGTATAGCCCCAGTCGAAGCGCGAACGCACCTCCAGGGTTTTGCTGATCTGGTTGGCGATGTGGACGCGCAGCTGGAACAGCCGGGTGGGAATGCCGTAGTTGAGCTGGGTCTCGTTGTCGGGGGCGTTGATCTCTTTGACCTCTTCGCGCACTTCAGCGTACAGGCGCAGGCGGCGTTTTTGGTAGAACGTCAGTCGCGTCCGGTATTCGTAGCCGCGCGAAGGACGGTCGATGTTGAAGCGGATCCAGGGGTGTTCCCACATATCGAAATAGCCGGTGAGGGTCCAGTGGGGGAGGGGCCGGGCTTCGAAGCCCAGGTACAGGCCGTTTTCGTTGCGCCCGCCGGTAGTTTCGGCGAAGGGGTTGGCGTTGAGGGCCTGGTAGTCGCGCGGAAAAAAGCGATGCAGGATGGCGACGTCCAATTTGCGGTCCAGTCCGATGAGCACGCCGTTGATGGTGGCTATGGCGCCGTTGTCGCTGACGGCCGTTTCGCCAAAGAAGTTGAAATTTTGCCAGATCCAGGAGTAGTCGACGCTGGCGTTGAGCAGGCGGTCGCCGTTGAAATAAAAGCGGTTGTACGGCCGCTGGGTGCGCAGCAGCTCGGCGTCGAAGCGGTCGTAGAGGGCGTTGAGGGCCACGTGGCCCGCGCGCGTCCGGTATTTGAGGCTGCCGCCGGTGGTGAACTGGCCGATGGCGTTCTCGTCTTCGATCTCGCTGGGGGTGCGGTGCAGGCCGTCCCGGTCGAGCGAGGTAAAGCGGAGGAGCTCGAAATCCAGCTCCGAGGTATCCGGCTCGGCGAGGTTGCCGTCGCGGCGGCGGGAGGAGGCGAAAGCCGTCACTTCCAAATGTTCGCCCAGGGCGATAGTAGCCGCACCGCCGCGCAGAAAATCCACTTCGTTGACGGAGGTATAGGGGCGCACCGTCAGGGAGGTGCGCTTGATGTTCATGGCAGCGGCGCTTTTGCCGTAGCCGAAGCCGTTGAAAAGGATGAGCCCCTGACCGAAGCTGACGGCGTAGTCGCCAATGACCACTGCTTTGATGTGCCGGTTGTAATTGCGTAGGGCGAAGTGGGCGGAGTAGAAGTCGAAACCCTGGCGGTTGCTGCCCGTGAAGAATTCTTCGCCCCGGTCTTTTTCCGCCGTGATGCCGTAGCTCAGGCGGTTGCTGTAGGCGTGTTTGTAGCGTACGTACAGTTGGTTGGGGTCGCCCAGGTAACGGCGGGTGCTGCCGCCTTCGACGGGCTCGGTATACCCTTCCTGTTCTTCCAGGATGCGCGACCAACGCAGATAGAGCTCGTTGCGCCCCTGGGTAATCATGCGGGTGATGGGCACCCGGAAGTCGTCGAGTTCGCCTTTCACGGATACGAACGGCAGGATGCGGCGGATGGCGTTGAGGTCAAAGCCGGGTACCGCCTGCAGTTCGTAGATCGACAACAGATCGCCGGCCTCCTGGCGGTAGCGCAGCAGATTGACGATCTGGATATCGCTGAGCAGCCGCAAGTCCTGCAACTGGGCTTCGTTCGCCTCGTTGAGGTTGATGGGGTTGGTGCGATAGGCGGCGAGCCCTTCGTAGAAGGTATTGTAGTCGAAATTGCCTTCGCTGTCGGTATTTTGCAAAAAATCTTCGATGATTTCCTGCGACTGGTCGGGCGGTTCTACCCAACTCGTATCCGGTTGGGCGATCAGCAGGAGGGTGGGCAGACAAACGACCACCAGGACGATGGGCAGGTGACGTGCGGACATGCCGTGAATTTACGGCCTTCCGGCTAAGAAACAAAGTGCAGGAGGAAGATGCCTGCACTTTGAGTCGCCGGTTCTGCTGTTTTATCAAACCTGACAGCTATGGGGCGGATGCTAACCCGGATTATCCATCGGGCTTCGCAATGAATAATCCGGGTTAAAGATCAATCATCAATACAAACGATATCGCCCGCTTCGGTCAGGACGACTTCGAGCTCGTCGTCATCGTCGTCGGTTTCCAAATATACTTCATACTGTATGGACCCATCAGCCATCTCGTACCGCTCTACGTCGTCCGATTCTATTTCGTAGTTCGGAAACTGCTGAGCCAGGGTGTTGAGCACGGCCGCCGGCAGGTCGTCGGGGGAGGTGTCAAAAGCCGCCAGGATGAAGTTGCCGTTCAGACTGAAATACAGATCAAGGTCCGGACCGGGGCCGTCTTCCAGTTCGACCTCAATGACATTCTGATCGCAGTAGTCTTCCAGTTCGGCATCGGTGATCTGATAGCCAGGGTAGTTGGCGTTGATGTAAACGACCGCCGCTTCCGGAAGATTGACGTTGTCGTCGTCATCATCGTCGTCTCCGTCATCGTCATCTCCATCATCGTCGTCTCCGTCATCATCGTCTCCATCATCGTCGTCTCCATCATCATCGTCTCCATCATCGTCGTCTCCGTCATCATCGTCTCCATCATCGTCGTCTCCATCATCATCGTCTCCATCATCATCGTCTCCATCATCATCGTCTCCATCGTCGTCGTCTCCATCATCATCGTCTCCGTCATCGTCGTCTCCGTCATCGTCATCTCCGTCATCGTCATCTCCGTTATCGTCCACGCAGACCAGTTCGCCCTCTTCATTGAAGTAGAGTTCAACGTCGTTGTTCAGGTAGATTTCATAGAAGACGAAGCCGTAATCGGTTTCCAGGGTAGCGGAGGTGATATCGGCATTGGGATATTCCTGGGAGAGGTAGTCGATGATCGGTTGGGGCAGGTCGGCGACCGGTACGGGCTGATCGTCGGTATCGTCACCCATGCCGAGGACGTCTCCTTCGGCGGAAAAGAGGATCTCGAGGTCGGGGCCCGGCTGGTCGATTTCTACACCGAACTGCGGATTCCCGTTGTGGATATACTGATCCAGGTCGTCGATGCTGCCGTTCGGATAATTGTCATTGAGGTAGTTGACGATGGCGTCGGGCAGATCGGAGAGGGTAATCTCCACCTCTTCACTGCAAGGATTGAACACGGTATTTACCGTTGGATTTTCGCCTACCGGGTTGCCGTTATTCTCCGGCGTACAGCCGAAGTAGAGTGTGAGGCCGGCGAAGGCCAGTAAAAAGAGATACTTTTTCATAGTTTTAGTTATTTACGGTTTTATGATGATTACTTTCTGAGCAAAAGGACGACCCAGTCGGCGGCCGGAGAGCAGGTAAAAGCCCGGCGCAGCTTGGGGTGCGAAGAGGTGGTACCGGCCGGCCCGTCTTCGTTCGATGACCAGTGGAGCGGTGCGTCCGGCGGCGTCCAGCAGCTGCAGGTGTTCGACCGGCGCGTCGGATTCCAGGATGAAGCGTCCGGGAGCGGGGTTGGGATAGAGGGTCACCGGCCCCGGAGTCCGATCCTGGTCGAGCGAAGTGACCAATGCCGTGTCTCTGGCGACGATGATCTCCAGCGTGTCGGTCACGGCCGGCATTACGCCGCCCTGGCCGTCGAACAGCAGTATGCTGTCGATGCGCATGCGGAAGGTATCGACGGTCAGGCCAACGATGATATCTTCAATGACGATGGAAAAGGAAGCGATCTTTCCGAAGCCGCTGACGGGGAGCTGATTGGTGCGGGTGATGCCGATCTCTCCTGTGGCGTTGTCCTCGTCGTCGATCTGCAAAACTGCCAGTTCATCTTCGTTATCGGTTATCCAGGAACCTTCCGTTTCGTCTTCGAAATCCAGGCCGTCATCGCCGGCCAGCAGTTCCGGTTCGTAGGAATAGAGAAAGGAAATTCCGTAGAATTGCTCCACCGGCATAGCGGGCGATCCCAGCTCCAGGTCGACGGTAATGACGGCGCCTTCTTCCACCAGGGTGGCGGAGGGCGCCAGGCGCAGTCGGGGCCCCGTGCCGGGCGCCGCTGCGGTATAGCCGTCACCGGTGAGGACGCCATGCAGCAAGCCGAAATTATCTTCGATAGCGTCGTCGATATCGTCCTCGTCCACCAGGCCGTCGCCGTTGCAGTCGGCATAAGCAAAGTTCAGGCCGTTGGGAAAATCCTGCGGCCAGGCGGAAGGCAAGGGAAAAGGCTCCCAGTCGGTTCCCTGAACGGCGCGCTCCGGCCCGGTAGCGCCGAACGCCACGCCCAGGTACAAAAGGTCGGCGGTATTGACGATGCCATTGTCGTTGACATCGCCCGGCCATACCGATTGCGCCCCGGCGGGGGGGAGCAACGCGGATAAGGACAGCCAGAATAAGATGATTTTCTTCATAGGATATTCCTTCTGATTACAAACATAGGGCGAGCCGGCAACCCGGCCAACTACATTTTTTTAAATTTGTCAATACAATACAAATGCTGTTTTGAGATAGGTTGTGGTCTTTTTTTCGTAAAAAATTTATAATCAGCATATTAAAAAGTAAAGTTTAAAATTTTATTGATTTGAGATTTTTTTTTGTCAAAAAATCTAAGCCGTTAATGCGGAGAAAATTTCCAAAAAAACGTACAAGCGACCGGGGGATATGAAAAAAAGCAAGCTCATCACTGCATTGCAGACACTGACGGAGGCGGAACTGCCGGAATTTCGCCGCTTTCTGGCGTCGCCCTATTTTAACCAGCGGGAGGAACTGGTAGCCTTCTACGATTGGCTGACGCCGTATTATCCGGATTTCACCTCGCCCCGGCTGAGCAAAAAGCAGGTGGCGGCGGTCATTTTCCCCGGGCGGGCCTATGATGATAAAGCAGTGCGCTACCTGATGAGCGACCTGTACCGGTTGCTCGAGCAGTTCTGGGTTTGCGAAAAGCAAAGAAAGGACACCCGGCGCGGCGAGCTGGTATTGTTGGAGCACCTGGTGGACAAGCAACTGGACAAAGCTTACCGGCAGGTCGACCGCCGGCTGGCCAGTCGTTTTTCCGGGGCCGCGGCGCGCGATCACCGCTTTTTCCGGGACAGCGTCAGCTGGTACGAGGTCCGGGAGCGACAATTCCAGCTCGAACGCCGGCGCCGCTACGACGACAGCATCCAGCAGGCGGCCGATCACCTCGACCGGTATTATTATCTGCAGCGGCTGCGTTACGCCTGTGCGATGCTCGACCGGCAGGCGATCATCAAAGGCGACTATCAGCTGCGGCTCTCCGACGGCTGGATCGAACACCTGCAGGGTCAGGATTTTTTCGGCGAACCGCTCATCCGGCTTTACTTCACTATTCTGCAGGCCTTACTGCACGAAAAAGAAGAGCATTTTTTCGATCAGCTCAAAGAACAATTGTCGTCGCCCGCCGGCGATCTGCCCAAAGCGGACCTGCGCGACGTCTACCTCTTTTCCATCAATTATTGCGCCCGCAAGATCCGGAAAGGCGCCGCGCATTACGTCTATGAAGCCCTGGCGCTCTATACCGCCGGCATCGAGAGCGGGCTGCTGCTGGACCAGGGGGAGCTTTCGCCCTGGGCCTTCACCAACGTGGTGAAGCTGGCCCTGCGATTGCAGCGCTACCAGTGGATCGAAGCTTTTATTCAGCAATACGGCGGGCGGCTGCCCCGCGATTTCCGGGAGAACGCCCTGCATTACAACCTGGCTGAGTTGTATTACTACACCCGCCGCTTCGATCAGGCGCGGGCGCACCTCAACGAAGTGGCCTATTCCGACCTGAATTATTACCTGGGCGCCCGGGTGCTGCTGGCCAAGATCTACTACGAGACCGAGGACCACGAGCCGCTGTTATCCCTGCTGGCGGCTTTTACCATCTTTTTGAAGCGAAACAAGGAGCTGTCGGCGGAACTCAAGCAGACGTACCTCAACTTCTGCCAGATCCTCTACCAGCTGGTGCGCCGCAACGCCCGCCGGCTGGCCGAGCTCGACGCAGCGATTACGCAGACGCCCCTGCTTACCGACCGGGCCTGGCTGCGGAAGCAGTACGATGAGTTGGTGGAGGAAGTCTAACCCGGGCTAGAAATTCCTGAAGGGTAATCGAGTCGGCTCCGTAGCCCGGAGAGCTCTAAGACTGAAGCCCTTCTCCGGAGGGATCCGGTTGAAAATGTAGAACTGAAGAAGCGCCAATGGAGTCTTTTCGGTTTACTCATGTAAGCGATTGCGGACATCGGTTTTGGAGAACGGCTCCGTTTTTTTCTTTCGTTGCAATTGCTCCAGGGTGAGGCCCTGCAGGCGGCTTTCCACCCATTTGGGGACGTCGAGGTAGCCGAGTTCCTTTTGTTCGTAGGGGCTGTCGGTGAGTTTCGCCAGTTGGGCCCGGAAGGTGCGGAAGGCCGCCGGGGTTTCCGTTTCCGGCAGGCGGATCAGTTTTTTGATGAAGTCGAGGGTGGCCCGTTGCACTTCGCTGACGTCGCGGGCCCGGCCGAAGGCGCGTTGGGTGCCCGGAAGCAGGTAAGATTCCATCAGGTCGTAATTGCCGCTCTCGTACTGGCAGATGAGGTGCAGGAGCCGGGCGTTGAGGGCGAGGTCTTCCCGCAGGTGGCCGTCGCGCAGCAGGAGCACTTCGTTGAGGTGGTCGAGGGCTTCCTCCCAGCGGCCGCAGCCGAAGTAGAGGTAGGCGATCTTGTAGTGGAAGAGGAGGAGGCGGTGCGGGTCGGTATGGTCTTTATACTCGGGAATGGCGGCCAGTATTGCCGGCGCCAGGTCCAGCCCTTCGGAATAGGTATCGTTCAGGAAGTGGCGGTTGAGGCGCGACAAGTTGAGGTAGACGAAGGCGATCATCCGGGAGTTGGCGTTCCAGTACTCGCCGTTTTCGGCTACAAAATCTTCGAAGCGGACGAGGAAGCGGTCGAAATCCCCGCGGCGGTCGGTCAGAAAGAGGAAGATCAGCAGGTAGTACAAAGCCCGCATGTAGAGGTCGGGGTCTTTTTCCTGCATTTGCGGATGGTCGATGAAGAGGTCTACCCATTCGCGGGCGTAGCGGCCGGCCGCCGCGAAGTCGAGCAGGATGTAGTAGAACCACATGTAGGACTGGGAGCGGTTGGCTTTTTCAAAAAAAGTAAGGGCCTGGGGCGGGATGTCGTCGGGTTGCAATTCGTCGAAATAGCGGCGCACCGCGGCGTGCTCTTCGGCCGAGCGGGCGTGTCCGTGTTCGATGTACCAGCCCTGGATCTGGATGTTGAGGTTGGACAGCCGGTTGGCGGTATAGGTGATGAAGCTGCGGCGCGAGGAAGCTTCGAGTAGGTCTTCCATTTTATTTTCCACCAGTCGGCTGCGGGTAATATGGCGGGCTTCGATCAGCTTTTCGAATTCGAGGATCTCCAGGTGCAGAATATCCTGATGGTGTTCCACTGCGATGCGCTTGATGCGGTCGAGCAGGCGCAGGCTTTGCATGTACATGCCTTTGCCGTAGAGGATGCGGGCGAAGTCGAGCTGCTCGCGGATCTGGATGTCGATATTTTTTTTGATGTAGATGAGGCGCAGGCTGATCAGGATCTGCTGGTAGAGGTGGCGCTTGAGGTTGGAAAGGTGCCGCTTCCGGGTGCCGGGCAGGCGGGTCAGCAGCTGGCTCTCGTCGTAAGCTTCCAGTTTGTCGAGGGCTTCGAACAACTGCATGAATTTGGCGTCCGTACCATTCTGGTGCCGGTTGACGTAGAGCTTAAAATTGCGCTTTTCCGCCTTGGTCAAGGATTTGACCAGGGTAAACAGCTGGTCTTTCTGAGTGTTGGGCATGACACGAGTTGGATAGCTAGGTTTTTGATTAACAGTGTTTTACCTGGATGCGGCGAGGGCTTGGGTTTCACATGGGCGCAAAAAAACAATTAGGGCGGCTTGCGGCAAGGACTTACTTTTGCTCTATCACTAACCAAGAACGGAAACCATTTTCTCCCGGAAGGCGAACCCCCCCGGGAAATGGGCGTTCTATTATGTTTGCTTAACAGCCACTGTAAAAATACGCAAAATGAAGAAAATTGAAGCCATCATCCGCTTGTCGCGCTTTGACCGGGTCCGGGAAGCGCTGGCGAAGATCGGCGTCAATTTCTTTACCCTGAAAGAGGTAAAGGGATTCGGGCTCCAGAAAGGAGAGAAGATCGTCTATCGGGGCAGCATCTACGATTCGGACTATATTGCCCGGTTGCAGATCGATATCCTTACCGTGGAAGAAATGGTAGACCAGATCATCGAGACCATCATGGAGGCCGGCCGCACCGGTGAAGTCGGGGACGGTAAGATCACCGTCTACGACGTGCAGCACGTGGTGCGCATCCGCACTGCGGAGACCGGCGCCAATGCGATTTAATCTTTCCGCCTAACCATAAATAACCAGACCAAAGAAAGTACAGACAGGCCGGCAGGGTCGAGCGGCGACCGACTGCCCCGGCAGCGTATTGGAAAATTGGGATCCCCCTGCATTCTCCCGTTTTCCGGCTTCCGGGTGTTGGTCAGCCGTGAAATCCGGCCGGATTAACAACCATACCATTAACAATTGATCAATCCTAACAACAATGAACGAGGCAATTTTTACGGCAAATAACCTATGGCTGCTGGTCGCTACGGTGCTCGTATTCATCATGCACCTCGGCTTTGCTATGCTGGAATCCGGATTTGTCCAGAAGAAGAACGTGGTCAACATTCTGTTTAAAAATGCGATGATCATCGCCATGGGTTTGCTGACTTACGCCGTATGCGGTTTCAACCTGATGTATCCGGGTACGAATCCCGGCGGCTTTTTCGCTTTCGGCGGCTTCGGCCTGCACATGCCCGAAGGCGCGGCCGGCGCGATCGAGTATGCGGAAGGTAATTACACCTACTGGTCGGACTTTATATTCCAGGCCATGTTTGCGGCTACGGCGGCTACCATCGTTTCCGGGGCGGTGGCCGAGCGGATGAAGCTCAACGCTTTTCTCATCTTTTCGGCGGTGTTCGTAGCGTTCAGTTATCCCGTTACCGGTTTTTGGAAATGGGGCGGCGGCTGGCTGGAAACGGCCGGATTTTACGATTTCGCGGGCTCTACTTTGGTACACGCCGTCGGCGGCTGGGCCGCGCTGGCGTCGGCTTATCTGCTGGGGCCGCGCCGGGGCAAATACACCAAAGACGGCAAGATCCGCCCGATACCCGGGCACAATATGCCGCTGGCGGCCATGGGCGTTTTCCTGCTGTGGTTCGGATGGTTCGGATTTAACGGCGGCTCGGTGCTATCGGCCGATCCGGTGGGCGTATCGCTGGTGTTCGTGACGACGGCCCTGGCGGCGGCGGCCGGCGCGATAGGCGCCTTTTTCACTTCTTACGCTCTCTTCAAATCGCATGACCTTTCGATGGTGCTCAACGGCATCCTCGGCGGGCTGGTCGGCATCACGGCCGGCGCCGATGTGATGGGGCCGATGGATGCAGTGGTTATCGGAATGATCGCCGGCATACTCATACCGTTCTCGGTAGTTTTCTTCGATCGCCTGCGGATCGACGATCCGGTGGGGGCGACCTCGGTGCACCTGGTGTGTGGGTTTTGGGGCACCCTGGCAGTCGGTATTTTCGGCAGCCTGCGCGGATTCGATCAGCTGCTGACCCAATTGTACGGCGCTCTGGCGGTCGGCGCCTTCGCTTTCGGAACAGCTTTCGCCCTGATGTTCGTGCTCAAGCGCACCATCGGCATCCGGGTCAGCGAAGTCGAGGAAATGGAAGGGCTCGACGTCGGAGAACACAATATGGAAGCCTATGCCGAGTCGATGGAGCCGGCGCAAACGCCCTTCAAGTACTCGGTAGCAGAATAAAAGGAACGATTGGCAATTTTTAAAATTTAGAACAATGGCAAAATTCAAATTTGAGTACATCTGGTTGGATGGCTACAAGCCGGAGCCCAACCTGCGAAGCAAAACAAAGATCCTGGAGCTGGAAACCTACGCGGGCGAACTGGAAGCCTTGCCGGAATGGTCGTTCGACGGCAGTTCCACCCTCCAGGCCGAAGGGCATTCTTCAGACTGCCTGCTGCAACCCGTGCGCGTCTATCCCGATAGCGGCCGCAAAAACGCTTTCCTCGTCGTATGCGAGGTGCTCAACGCCGACGGGACACCGCACGAATCCAATACTCGCCATAAGCTGGACGAAGCCGATAACGATTTCTGGTTTGGTTTTGAACAAGAATATGTCCTGACGAGAGAAAGCCTGCCGCTCGGCTTCCCGACGCAGGGCTTCCCCGGCCCGCAGGGTCCTTATTATTGCGCCGTCGGCGCCGGCAACGTGGCCGGTCGCGAAATCGTGGAAGCGCATCTCGACGCCTGCCTCGAAGCCGGTCTTGACATCACCGGCATCAACGCCGAGGTTATGCTGGGGCAATGGGAGTACCAGTGTTTCGGAAAAGGACCCAGGAAGGCCTCCGACGATCTGGTCATCTCGCGCTACCTGCTACACCGTACGGCCGAAGCCTACGGCGTAACGGTCAACCTGCATCCCAAGCCCATCAAGGGCGACTGGAACGGTTCGGGCATGCACACCAACTTCTCGAACGAACCGATGCGCAGCGTAGGCGGCAAGGAAATGATCGAAGCGATCTGCGAAGCGTTCCGCCCGGTGCACGACGACCACATCGAGGTGTACGGCTCGAACAACCACGAACGCCTTACCGGCCTGCACGAAACGCAGTCGATCGATACCTTCAGCTACGGTGTTTCCGACCGCGGCGCCTCGATCCGCATTCCGGTCTCGACCGCCCAAAAATGGAAAGGGTACCTGGAAGACCGCCGGCCGGCTTCCAACGCTGATCCGTACCTGGTGACGGCGCGGATCATCCAAACGGTTAAATCAGCTCTAGTTCCTGCATAGGAATATGCCATTGTTTTGTCCCGGCTCCGGCCGGGGCAGTTTTGGCGGAGCTGCCAGAAATAGTGGTTTGTTAGGATTTTTTCCTGTCTTGAGGGTGGAAGAACGATTTTAAAGTTCTTCCGCCGTTTTTTATTTAAGGTCGCTTTTCATTGGCGCGCCGATCTCCTATCTTTGCAAGGATAGGGCAGCGGCTTACGGCCTTCACCTTTTGATGCAACAAATCACGTTATCTATATGAGTCTTTCCCGATTCAGCGCGATCGAAACCATCCTCAATCGCACCAACTTCGACCTGGAATACGTCGAAGTTCCCGATCAAACCATCTCTTCCTTTTTCGGCTGCAACGTTTTCAACGATAGCGCTATGCGCGAGTACTTGCCGGAGGAAGCCTACCTCAACGTCAAAGCCATCATCCAATCGGGCGCCAAGCTGTCGCGCGGCGACGCCAATATCGTCGCGGCGGCGATGAAAAAATGGGCGCTCGACCACGGGGCCACCCACTACACCCACTGGTTTCAGCCGCTCACGGGGCGCACCGCCGAGAAGCACGATTCTTTTTTCACCCTCACCCACGACGGGGAGGTGATCGAAGAGTTCAAAGGCGACGCCCTGGCCCAGCAGGAACCCGACGGCTCCAGCTTCCCCGGCGGCGGACTGCGCTCCACCTTCGAGGCGCGCGGCTATACGGCCTGGGACCCCTCTTCGCCGGCCTTCATCCTGGAGGTCAACGAAGGGAAAACGCTTTGCATCCCCACGATCTTCGTTACCTATTCCGGCGATTCGCTCGACTATAAACTGCCGCTGCTCAAATCGCAGGCTTACCTCGAAGCCAGCGCCGTTCCCGTCTGTCAACTGTTCGACCCGAACGTGACGCGCGTCACCACCACCCTGGGGTGGGAGCAGGAGTATTTCCTGGTCGACGAAGCGCTCTACAACGCGCGCCCGGACATGGTGATGACGGGCCGCACCCTGCTCGGCAAACATTCGCCGAAAGGGCAACAGCTCGACGACCACTACTTCGGCTCCATTCCCGAACGGGTCTACGCCTTCATGCGCGACCTGGAAACGGAATGCCACAAGCTGGGCATCCCGGTGCGCACCCGCCACAACGAGGTCGGCCCCGGGCAGTACGAGCTGGCGCCCATGTACGAGGAGGTCAATGTCGCCGTCGACCACAATCAGCTCCTGATGGACCTGATGGATCGCGTAGGG
Organism: uncultured Saprospiraceae bacterium; assembly: GCA_964419545.1. GTDB lineage: Bacteria > Bacteroidota > Bacteroidia > Chitinophagales > Saprospiraceae > CAYQQU01. The sequence continues at coordinate 37,348 of CAYQQU010000046.1, forward strand.
CGCCGCCACCGCCTCCGGGTGTTGCTGCACGAAAAACCCTTTGCCGGCGTCAACGGTTCAGGCAAGCACAACAACTGGTCGATGAGCTCCAATACCGGCGTCAACCTGCTGTCGCCCGGCAAACAACCGGGTAAGAACCTGCGCTTCCTGACCTTCTTCATGAATACCATTCAGGCCGTACACCGCTACGCCGATCTGCTGCGCGCCAGTGTGGCTTCGGCTTCCAACGATCACCGCCTGGGCGCCAACGAAGCGCCGCCGGCCATTATCTCGGTCTTCATCGGCGAAACCCTTTCGCGGGTGCTCGACAATATCGAAGCGGGTATCGAGGCCGACGAAGCGGGCGTACAGGAAGTGCTCGACTTGCTGAGCAATATCCCCAACCTCGAACTCGACAATACCGACCGCAACCGCACCTCGCCCTTCGCTTTTACGGGCAATAAGTTCGAGATCCGCATGGTGGGCTCGTCGATGAACTGCGCGGCGCCGATGACGGTGATGAATACCATCGTAGGCCGGCAACTGCGCCTCTTCAAAGCGGAAGTGGACCAGCTGATCGCCGACGGCACGCCCCAGGATTCTGCGATCCTGACGGTGCTGAAGAAGTACATCACCGAATCGAAAGCCATCCGCTTCGAAGGCGACGGCTACAGCGAAGAGTGGAAAACGGAGGCCGCCCGCCGGGGATTGAGCAACACGCCGAACACGCCGGACGCCCTGGGCGCCTACCTGAGCGAAAGCTCGCGGGCCCTGTTTCGCGAAAGCGGCGTCTTTACCGACAAGGAAATGGAAGCCCACTACGAGGTGATGTGCGAAAACTACATCCTCAAACTGCAGATCGAATCGCGGACGCAGGGCGAGATGGTGATCAACCACGTACTGCCGGCCGCCCTCAACTACCAGACGGCTCTGGCGGAAAACGTTCACAAACTGCAGGCCATCGGCCTCGATGAAGTGAATTACGCCTCGCAGCTGGATATCATCCGCCGCATCTCCGAAAACGTGACCGCCATCACGCGGACGGTAGAAGAAATGACCGAGGCGCGTCGCCAGGCCAACGAGCTGGAAGAGGCCACCGAAAAGGCGAAAGCCTACTGCAATCAGGTCAAACCGCTCATGGAAACCATCCGCCTCCATTCCGACCGCCTGGAGTACCTTATCGACGACCGGGAATGGCCGTTGGTGAAGTATCGGGAGTTGATGTTTGTCCGGTAGTTTTAGTCTACCCTGAAAATCGATTTTCAGGGCAGACTTTAGTTTATTGTCCGCCAACCCAAAATTTGTGATTTCTGACTTGCTCTTTTTTTACCTCGCTGCGTTGAAAAGCTCAGGCATCGCCTACGTTTTTCGTCTTGCGAGCTAAAAAATAGCTGCGCCATAATTTCACAAATCTTGGGTTGTCGGACTATAGCTCACTCCACTTTCACTACCTCATAAGGCAGGGTGTTCGGGTCGATGCCCAGGATGTAAATGTCGTAGAAATGCGCGTTGCAAGCGTAGACGGTGTTGCCGTTGCGGGCGAGGGTCGCCGGCTCGGCTAAAGCCGGCATGGTGATGTCTTTCACCCACTGCCCCGAAGTGAAATCGTCTGACAGTTCGATGGCGACGATCTCATTGGGGAAGTTGCGGGCGATATACAGGGTATGGCGCATGAGCAGCAGGCCGTCGCCCCATACCAGTTCGTCCGGCGTCTTTCCGGTGATGTCGATGGGCGTGGCGTCCCCGCTTTGTGTGTCCACCAGGTAGAAGATTCCGGTGGCCATGTTGTTGACGATGAGCTTCCGGCCCAGTGCGCTGGTGCTGACGATACCGTTGGCTTCGATCAGGTAGAAGCTGGGATCGTAGGTCATCACAAAGCCGTCCATTTCGATGACTTCAACATCGATGAGGTCGGGCAGTTCGCCGCCGCGTCCCAGCGGCAGTTTGTAGAGGATCGGGTTGTAGGAGTCGGTGAAATAAGCGGCGTACTGGGTGACGATGACGTCGTTGATCAGGGCGCCCTGAGGCCCCAGTTGGTCACCGGCTTTGGCGGCCAGGTCATAGGTGGCTACCAGTTCGCCGGTAGCTCCCCGGAACACCATCGCAGTGCCGTTCCAACTGGCGGCGGCGAAGAGGTAATCGGTGCGGTGATCGTAGGAAAGCCCCGCCATGGCAATGCCGTTAGGGCCGACCAGCATAGCGCCTTCACCCGATTTCAGGTTGCCTTTGTAAATACCCCCTACGGTCCAGGAAGAGACGAAAAAGTTGTTGTCCCTACCCACTTCAATGCCTTCTACACCGAAGCCCTCCGGCAGATCGATGACATCGGGAAAGTAGGCGGGAACAGGCCGGCGCTCATCGACGGTGATTTCGTCCGGTGCGCCCAGGTCGCCCAGGGCGTCTTTTTCACAGCTCAGCAGGAAGGAAAGGAGCAAGACGCTGCAGAAAAGAATCAGCTTTTTCATAATGGATTGGTTTTAAGGTTAACCGTAATTGTCTTGTCGGAACGGATGGTCGGAGGTTGGACTTCGGAAAGATAGAGCTGCGCGATAGCGAGGGTTAGCAGGAGCTTTTTTTCGCATCCATGAATTTCAGCCGGAAATATATACTATCGGGAAGGATCAGGCAATGATATTCATCATCTGATTTCGTATTGCATTTTTTCTTCGAATAGGTGGTAGACCGGTTAAATTTTATCTTTGGGAAAAACTACTGATTTATGGCACTGAAGATAGAACATACCGCTCTGGAGCGCTTCCTGCGCTACGTCGAGATCGATACCCAGTCCGATCCGGCTTCGCCTACCCAGCCTTCCACAGAGAAACAAAAGAACCTGGGGCGGCTGTTGGTAGAGGAACTGCATGCGATCGGGATCGACGACGCCCACCTCGATGCGCATGGTTACATTTACGCCACTATTCCCGCCAATACGGAAAAGGAGAATGTGCCCGTCATTTGTTTCTGTTCGCATATGGATACTTCGCCCGACGTCAGTGGGGAAGGGGTAAAACCCATCGTACATCGCAATTATTTGGGCGGCGATATTGTTTTGCCCGACGACCCCAACGTGGTGCTGCGCCCCGAGGCTTTTCCCAACCTCAAAGAAAATATCGGCAACGACATCGTCACCGCCAGCGGAACTACCCTGCTGGGAGCCGATAACAAGGCGGGCCTCGCCGAAATCATGGACGCGGCGCAGTTCCTGGTGACCCATCCCGAGATCAAACACGGAAAGATCCGCATCCTCTTCACGCCCGACGAGGAGATCGGCCGCGGCGTCGACAAGGTGGATATGGAAAAGCTGGGCGCCGATTACGGCTATACGGTCGACGGCGAAAAGCGCGGCTCGCTGGAAAAGGAGACCTTCTCGGCCGACGCCGTCACCATCACGATCCACGGCGTGAGCGTACACCCGGGCTTCGCCAAAGGGCAGCTGGAAAGCGCCATCAAAGCCGCCGGGGAGATCCTGGCCCAACTTCCCAAAGACCGGCTTTCGCCCGAAACGACCGACGGCTACGAGGGTTTCATTCACCCGGTAACGGTATCGGGCGGGGTGGATCAGGCTACGCTGCAGTTCATAATCCGCGACTTCGTGGACGACAAGCTGGCCGAACACGAAACGGTGCTGAAAGAGATTACCGAAATGGTCATGGCGGGCTATCCCCACTCGCGATACGATTTTACGGTAACCGAACAATACCGCAATATGAAGCAGGTGCTGGACAAACACCCGCAGGTGGTGGAATACGCCGAAGAAGCGATGCGCCGCGCGGGCGTCGAGCCCATACAACGCAGCATTCGGGGCGGTACGGACGGCTCCCGCCTTTCTTTTATGGGCTTGCCCTGCCCCAATATTTTTGCGGGGGAACAGTCTTTTCACTCCAAACTGGAATGGGTGGCGGTGCAGGATATGTACAAGGCGGTGGAGACGATCGTTTATCTGGCGATGGTCTGGGAGGAAAAGAGCTAGTCGGAAGTCGGAAGAGCGATAGCGAAAACGGGGATATCCGAACCGGCTGCGGGGAAGGGCAGCGGAGAAAAAACCGGGGATTCAGGTTCTCCGGGATTCTTGCCGAGGGCGATGCGTGGTGTGGAACATCAATTTATGTAAAAACTTTTGTTCCACACCACGAGCAGGCAACGGGGTTAGAAGAAGCGCGGAGCGATCATTTTTTCCACGACTTCCATGATTTCCAGTTTCAGTTGTTGCAGTTCCAGGCGGACGTGTCCCCAGTTGGGGGTGGCGGCGCCGCCGGCCTGCTGGTTGCTGCGCATGGGGATCGGCGCGTTGAAGAAGCGCTTCTCCAGGTCTTCCAGGCGCGAGAGGAGCAGGCGGATGCGACGTTCCTCCTGGCGCGGGCAGCTCAGCAGCGATTTGTGCAGCATGCGATCCCAAAAGCGGATCTCTTTTTCCAGCACCAGGCGGTCGGCCTCGGGCGGATTGACGGTTGGGTTGTTAATAGCAGCTTGAGATACGGTAGTGAATTCCATTTTCGACAATAGTTATTAACTGGTTAGGGAATTTCAATGAATGACACAAAATCCAGGGTCGACACCGGTCGACTTCGTTTTTGGGTGGATGGAATTGTATAGGTATCTTAAGTGAAGTTAGCCCTCAAAAGCTGAGGTGAAAAACTGAGTTTTTTCGTTTCGGGTTTGTCCTAGAGATATGATTTGTCCTGTCGAATGCCGGAGTAACGTTTACCGGCCAATTTAGAGGACAAATTAAGCTTTTCTGGTTGTAAAAGCAATGATATTAGTCTTTTGATCGAATGACCAATATCATTGCCCCCGGTAGCCCGGAAACTGCGATAGGATAAATGGAAACCGTCCCGCCGGGAAGGAGGGGAGAGGGGAAGGCAGGTTGGAAAAGCTAAGTCGGTTTAAACGATTAATTACTAAATAAAAACACATGAAGAAAAATTGCGGCCCGTTCCTGGGAAATCAATGTTATCACATTCAAACGGCATTGCGCCAAGCAACGGGCCGGTATTTCCAACCTGCCGGTCCCCTGAAACTAATCAGCAAAAAAACATCCGACTTATCTATTTTTCGTGCCGAGGATTTATTTCACTTCTCAGCTTTCCATCAAACATTACCCTCGGCCAGCATCGCGTCGGCCACTTTGACGAAGCCGCCGATGTTGGCGCCTTTGACGTAGTTGACGAAGCCGTCGGCTTCGGCGCCGTACTGCACGCAGGTTTGGTGGATATCGCGCATGATGGACAGCAGTTTCTGATCGACCTCTTCGCGGGTCCACTGCAGGTGCATGGCGTTCTGGGTCATCTCCAGTCCGGAAACGGCTACGCCTCCGGCGTTGGCGGCTTTACCCGGTCCGTATAGGATCTTTTCGGTCAGGAAGACGTCGACGGCTTCCGGTGTGGAAGGCATATTGGCGCCTTCGGCGACTACCTGGCAGCCGTTGGCCATGAGGGTGCGGGCGTCGTCGCCGTCGAGTTCGTTCTGCGTGGCGCAGGGCAGCGCGACGTCGCAGGGCACGCCCCAGGGGCGTTCGTTGGGGAAGAACGCGACGCCGTATTGGTCGGCGTATGCTTTGATGCGGCCGCGGCGCACGTTTTTGAGGTCTTTCAGGAAAGCGAGCTTATCGTAGTCGATGCCGTCGGGATCGTAGATGAAGCCGCTGGAGTCGGAGGCCGTGATCGGGATGCCGCCGAGGTGCAGCACTTTTTCGATGGCGTACTGTGCGACGTTGCCGGCGCCGGAAACCACTACTTTTTTGCCTTGGAGGGTGTCGCCGCGCGTTTTCAGCATCTCATCGACGAAATAGACCGTGCCGTAGCCGGTCGCTTCGGGGCGGATGAGGCTGCCGCCGTAGGTTTTGCCTTTACCGGTGAGCACGCCGGAGAATTCGTTGCGCAGGCGTTTGTACTGCCCGAAGAGGAAGCCCACTTCGCGGGCCCCGACGCCGATATCGCCGGCCGGCACGTCGGTATCCGGGCCGATGTGCTTGCAGAGCTCGGTCATGAAGCTCTGGCAAAAGCTCATGATCTCGTTGTCGGACTTGCCCTTGGGGTCAAAGTCGGAGCCGCCTTTGCCGCCGCCCATGGGCAGGGTGGTGAGCGCGTTCTTAAAGACTTGTTCAAAGGCCAGGAACTTCAGGATGCTCAGGTTGACGGAGGGGTGAAAGCGCAGGCCGCCCTTGAAGGGGCCGATGGCGCTGTTCATCTGTACGCGGTAGCCGCGGTTGAAGCGGAAGTTGCCTTTGTCGTCGATCCAGGGCACCCGGAACAGGAGCACGCGCTCGGGTTCGGCGATGCGTTCCAGGATGGCCGCTTTTTGGTACGCCGGATGTTCGGCGAGGAAGGGAACGATGACTTCGGCGACTTCCTGTACGGCCTGGAGGAATTCCGGTTCGTGCGGGTTGCGCCGCTGGATTTGATCCATAAAAGTCTGAATGGCTGGGCTGAGGGTTTTGCTGATTTTTACTGGTATCATGGATCTGTGTATTTGGTTAGAATAGTGGTTTGTCAGGTCCGTAAGCCTCTTGTCTGTCAAACAAGGTCATGGCTTTCCCCATGCCGGGCAATGACTTTGGTCAATAAAAAATATTGACAAAAGTTACTGATAATCAATGTTTAAAACAAAAAACGGAAAGCTAATGCGGCGGCGGGAGGAAAGTTGGCGGGCGGTCGTTTTGCTGGAACAGTTGGGCGGAGAAAAGAGGAAAAAAGATAGAAGAAAAGGAAAGTAGGCCGGACGATCGAATGCGTCCGGCCGGGCGGATTAATTCTTGATCATGCTGCGGGCTTTTTCCGCGCGTTCTTTGGAGGACGCCATGCCCATATCGGCGGCTTTCTGGTAGTATTCGGCGGATTTTTCGAAATCCTTGACGTTCATATAGTATTCGCCCATGCTGTCGTAGGCGTTGGCATCGTCGGGGGAGAGGCGCAGGTACGCTTCGAAGGCTTCCTGGGCTTCGTCCATCTGCTGGAGGGCCATGTGCGAGTAGCCGAGCATATTGAAGGCCGTGCCGAAATCGGGGCGGAGTTCGGTCAGTTTTTTGGCGTTGGCTAAGGCGGCGTCTTTATCACCCTGGATCCAGGCCAGCAGGGTGCCGATCTCGTAGGTTTGCGGGTTGTCGCCGTAAGCAGCGGCGAGCTCCCGCAGCGGACCGGAGACATCCCCGGCCGGGTCCTCCTGCATGATGGCCAACACCTGGCGCAGCGCCAGCTCGGCTGCATTCAGGTTGTCGGTGGCGACGTTCAGCGCGGAGGTGGTCAGTTCTTTGGCGGCTTCCGGCTGCCCGAAAAAGTACGAGCTCAACACCCGCTGGAACCAGGCCATAAAGAATGCCGGGTCTTCCTCCGTGGCCGCTTTGATCTGTTCCTGGAAGGTGGGGATGTCGGAGCTATGCGCCGCTTCCATGGCTTTGTAATAAACCGTCCGGGCCTTTTCCGAAGTGGTGGAAACAGGCAGGAACACTTCCTGTGCGGAGACCGCACCGGTGGCGCTGATCAAAAGGGCGATCAATAAAAAAATGATTCTCATGAATAGGAGTTTTGGTGATTATTGAAAATGGATTTTGTGTAATAATACGCTAAGATAATTTAATGAAGCAGCAAAAGGTTACCCGGGGAGGGGAATGGATTTTTTGAATCTTTGGCCGTTGGCCGTCGTAAGCTTGTAAAATACTTCATGGCAATGACTTACCCTTCGTTGAAAGCCCCCGCGGAGCCCTCAACCTCAACCTCAGCCTCAGCCTATTAGCCCCTCTGCTTCTCATCCGGGTAAATCTTTAGCGTTCCAAGAATGGAAAGGACACCATTCAACGCTCTTCAGCTCCGTTGCGAGCCCCCGCGGAGCCCTCAACCTTAACCTCAACCTCAACCTCAACCTAAAACTCAATCTCCAACCGCTTCTCCAAAAAGCCCCGCGCCTGATAAAAATTCCGCAAATGCAGGCGGCGGAAGAAATTGTCGAGCAGGAAGAGGAAGGCGCCCTGCAGGATGACCGACCAGCCGAAGCCCAGCCACAGGTCGGCGTGGGCCATACCCGGCAGCAGGCCTACGGTGCGCAGGTACAGGCCGGCGAAGATGTAGGCCGTATCCAGCCCGATGTTGAGCAGCAGCATGCGCTCCACGTGCCAGTGCACCTCGAAGCAGTCGAAGGTGTTGCCTTTGGCGAAGCGGCGGTAGCATACGTGGTCGAAGATAAACAAAACCACCGCAAAGTTGATGAACGCCCAGGAGATGTTCATCAGCATGAAGTACCAGAGCGTGCTTTGAGTGAAAAACAAGGCCGGAATACCGATACCCAGGTTGAGGAAACACCACCAGCCGAGAATGGCCAGGTGTTTGCGCAGGATACCGCCGAAGCGTTCGTCGAAGTCGCGCAACTCGTCGACAATCTCGTCCAGCGGCCAGTGCCGTGAAAAAGAAGCGCCAGTTCATGAGTCGCATGGCAAGCTTGGTTTTGATTACCGTACAAGCTAAGCATTCCGCTTGGACCGGAAAATGACAAAGGTCAACGGCCGGTCGTTTTTGGCTTTGACGGTCATGGCGTATTATTGACATGGTTTGCGGTTTTCCCGCAGCGTTTTCGTCATTCAACAAAACCAAAGAACTCATGCCCTTCTTACGCCTGCCCGCACTCGCTGCCTTGTTTTTGCTGATCGGCGCCAGCCGGGCCGCCTCCCAGGTCGATACCGAGTTTTGGTTCGCCGCGCCCGAAATTTCCCACAACAACCTCAACTACGACCTCCCCATTCTGCTGCGCCTCGCTGCCCAGAGCGAAGCCGCCACGGTGACGGTCAGCCAGCCGGCCAATCCCGCCTTCTCACCGCTCGTATTCGAAGTGCCGGCCAATACGGCGATCAACATCCCGCTGAGCGACCACCAGGCGACCCTCGAAAATACGCCGCCCAATACCGTGCTCAACTACGGCCTGCACATCGTCGCCACGGCGCCCGTGACTGTCTATTACGAAGTGGCCAGCCTTTATTGTTTCTGTGATCCCGAGATCTACGTGCTCAAGGGGCGCAACGGGCTGGGGCGCGACTTCTTCGTGCCTTTCCAGACCTACTGGGCCAACCACCCGGCATACGAACCCACGCCTTACTCGGCTTTCGATATCGTCGCCACCGAAGACAATACTACCGTGACTATCTTGCCGACGCGCGACCTGGCAGGGCGCCCCGCCGGCGTACCCTACACCATTACCCTCAACCGCGGACAAACCTATTCGGGCCGGGCCGCCGGCCAGGCGCCCGACGATCACCCCGCCGGCACCCGCGTGACCGCCGACAAGCCGGTCGCCATCACTATGAAGGACGACCTCCTGTATTCCGACGCTTACGGCGGCTGCCGCGATCAGCTCGGTGACCAGATCGTGCCCGTCTCCGTCATCGGGACGCGCTACCTGGTGCTCTGGGGCTTCCTCAACAACCAGGACAAGGTGTTCGTGCTGGCCACTGAAGACGAGACCGAAGTGACGGTAAACGGCCTTCCCTCCGCGACGCTCAGCCAGTCGGAGACCCTCGAGCTCAACCTGAGCCAGGTGGCCCTGTTCATCGAAGCCTCCGCGCCGGTCTACGTGCTGCACGTCACCGGCTTCGGCTGCGAGGTGGGCGCGGCGGTGCTGCCGCCGCTGGACTGTTCGGGCTCCCGCCAGGTGGGCTTCGTTCGCTCGACCGATGAACACTTCGGGCTGGGCATCGTCACCAGGGCGGAAGCGGTGAACGGCTTCACGCTGAACGGCGCGCCGCTGCCGGCCGCCGACTTTTTCCCGGTGCCGGGCTCCAATGAAGAATATTACTACCTGCGCCAGGAATTCGATACGCTGCGGGTGCCGGTAGCTACGGCGAGCATCCTGAGCAACACCCTGGGCGTCTTCCAGCTGTCGGTCATCAACGGCGGCTTTTCCAGCGGCTGCCGCTACGGCTTCTTTTCGGCTTACGATGCGCTGAATTTCACCCTCGGGCCCGACCGCCGGCTTTGCGAAGGGGAAACCTGGTCGTTGCGTCCTTTTCCCGCTCCGGCCGAAGCCACGTACCGCTGGCAGGACGGCAGCTCGGAGGCGGTGTTTCCTGTCGACGAAGCCGGGCAATACTGGCTGGAGCTCGCACGCGGCGAATGCGTGGCGCGCGACACGGTGGCAGTGGCCTACGATACAGCGCCGGTCTTTTCCCTGCCGCCCGATACGCTGCTCTGCGACGGGGAAGTCCTCCCGCTGCGGGTCGATGTCGACAGCGCCGCGTACCGCTGGTCGGACGGCGGCGCCGACCGTGCGATGACCGTATCCGAAGCGGGCCTTTACTGGCTGGAATTGCAGCGCGGCGCCTGCCGGGAAGCCGATTCGATCCAGGTCGCTTACCTGTCGCCTCCGGCGCCCGACCTGGGGCCGGATACCGTTATATGCGACGGGTTGACCCTGCCTTTGTCGGCCGACTGGCCACAATCTATCTACCGCTGGCAGGACGGCCACTCCGCGGCCGGTCGCCTCGTCGAAGCCCCTGGGTTGTACGCCGTCACCATCACCAACGCCTGCGGCGAAGCCTACGCCCAGCGGTGGGTCGACTACGAGGCCTGCCGCCGCCAGTGCCCCATCCAGGCGCCGAACGCTTTCAGCCCGAATGGCGACAGGGTCAATGACCGGTTTACGGTTTATCCGCCGCCTTGCGTCGCCGAGCGCTTCACGCTGCGCATCTTCGACCGTTGGGGTGGCCTCGTGTTCGAAGCGGATGATCCCACCGCGGGCTGGGACGGACACCGCGGCGGGCAGGCGGCGCCGGGCGGGATATATACCTGGGTGCTGCGGGCGGAGCTGGTGAATGAGTATGGGGAGGGGGTGGTGGTGGAAGAAGGGGGGGCGGTTTTGTTGGTGCGGTAGGGGGCTTGGGACCTTATGGGGATGCAGTCAGAGACCGCGGGATATGACATCCAAGTCGGGAGAATTGGACGAGCGTAGTAGTTCGAGTGTGGGTTCGGGTGAGGGTGTGGTGGAAGAAAGGGCGAAGGAAAAATTGGAAATGTATGGCCAATAAAAAAGCTCGCGACCTGGAAGGAAAAGCGAGCTTTGAGGAGGAGCCACCCATCGGACTCGAACCGACGACCTACGCATTACGAATGCGTTGCTCTACCAACTGAGCTAGGGTGGCTGAATGGGTGTGGGGGTGAGTTCGGGTTAGGATGTGTCGCCACACTCTCACCCTAACCCACACCCGCACCCCTCAGTCAGAGACCGCGGGATATGACATCCAAGTCGGGAGAATTGGACGAGCGTAGT
>CAYQQU010000047.1:0-46427 GCA_964419545.1 uncultured Saprospiraceae bacterium
ATTGAAAAACAGGGTGCTTATGAAGATTTCTGATTTCTTAACCGGACACTACTGAATTGAGCTATAAATTTATTATCCTCATTTAGTTGGAAGTTTAATGGTGTTACAGCGTCACTAGTTTGGTAACGCTTACAGTGTAATGTTGCTTTATAATTAGCATCTTCAAAATAAGGAAGTTCTATTTTAGCCCCTTCTGTTGTTTCCTGAGAGCGAAGTAATTCATATTTGTATTCCCCTCCAGCATGCTCTAATTTTCCTTTATACGCATAGGTAGGCCCTGTGCTTCTTTGATAAATCATGGCAGATAACGCTAAAACTAAGGCTAAAACCCATAATAGTATTTGCTTTATCATATTTCAAATGTGTTTATTTTCATTTAACACTGGTATTGAAGTTGGGCAATTATTTATCGTTTTACTTTTTATGATGTCCTTGTGGATGTATCCCAACCATGAACCCTTTTGTTTAATGCACCTGAGTTGCAAAGGTAGGCAATATATTTGTTCATGCAACAATGTTGCACTTGGCATGCTTCACAGAAATTATCAGGAAGACAAAATCGGGCAAGACATTGCTCAGGGTGTTTGAGCAAGCCAATCATGCTATTTCTGTGGTAGAATTAGCGGAACGACTTCAGCGAGAAATGAACAAATCTTCTCAAGGATACGTAGTACCATCGATCTTCTTTCCTTCCAGGAAATCAACGGCGTCCTTGATTGCAAATTAGGAAAACGAATCACTTTTGCCCTTCTACCATTTTATTGGTTTTTTAAAAAATCATTGATCTGATCGTACTCCTCTTTTCCCTTTTCAGTCAGATAGGGCAAAATCATATACCAGGTCATATCCACCATATCCATTGGCTTCTCGAATAAAACACCGGAGGTAAAAATTTTACTTTGTAAATTCCAGAAAGCAGCCACCATCCATACATTGTGGGTTAAAAAATCGTAATTCATCCCTTCGCTTTCAGGAATCATTCTACCTGTTTCTATGTAATATTCAAAAAGCGATCTTCCTTGTTTTAAGCGCCTTAAGTTGGTTTCTTCATATAATTTACCCACCTCGGGATAATGATGGAGGATAAAAAATAAGTCCTGGAAAAAGAAATTATGTTTTCCCATAAAATCCCGGAAACTGCCCATAATCTTCCTGAAATCATATAGCGTCAAGTAGCCCGTCAGTTTTATGATATCTTTGGATTCTGCATCCATTGTCTCATAAACTTCTTTTACCAAAATGGCTTTGGTCTTAAAATGATATGTCAAGTTTCCCACGCTAATATCTAACGCCGCTGCTATTTGATTGGGTGATGTTGAGGATACGCCCCTTTCATTGAATAACTCAACCGCCTTAACAAGAATCTTATCTTTCAACTTCATTTAAAAAATCAGTACTAAAGTGCTAATTTTATTCGATTAATTGCGCAAAGATACTATTTTTGCTTTGGACAAGTTGACACCTGCCATTTAGTACTTTTTTCTAACTTCGACAAAAACTGCTTATGCCTTCTCTCATCCCACAATGGACGCGACAAATCGGTTCAGCTGCCGATGACTTCATTTCATCCCTTTCTTTAGAATCTTCTGCCTTTATCTTCGTCGGTGGGTATACCCGCGGACAACTGCCCGAACAGCAATCTGCCGGACGAACCGATGGCTTTTTGGCGAGGTACAGTGAAGAAGGAGAGCAACTTTGGTTGAAACAAATCGGCACGGAGAAGTTCGAAAAGATCAAAGCCGTCCTGGCTGATAGTCGCCGTGCGGTCTATGTCGCTGGTTTTACCGAAGGACAATTGGAGGAGGCTACCCAAAACCAAGGTGAGGCCTTCATCCTAAAGTACAGTAGCCTCGGCGATTTGATCTGGGGGAAACAATTCGGGATGAGGTCATCAGTAAATGCACTGGCGACTGACCCATTGGGGAATCTCTTATTCTGTGGTACTACCCGTGATAGCCTAGATGGCGGTCCACAACCACAACCTGGCAATTTTGAAGTATTCGTCGCAAAATATGACCCACAGGGCAATCAACTGTGGCTAACACAATTGAGGGGCGCTGAGATGATTTATGTAGAGTCTATCTGCGTAGACACACAGGGCAACGCGTACATTGCAGGATATTCTGACGGAGACTTTGATAGAGAAGCGGATGTGGTGCGGTCTGATGGTTTCATCTTCAAATTCAACGATGCAGGGCAGCAATTGTGGAGCCAAAAGATAGGCTTTGAGGAATCCGATACCCTTCATGCCATAGCTTGTACCCGGCAAGGCCATCTTTACGTAGGAGGGACGATCATCAAAAGGACCGGCCCAGAGCCTCAAGATTCACAGGATGACGCCTTTGTGGCCAAGTACAATGCGCAAGGCGAACAACTCTGGCTGCAGCAATTAGGCACAACAGATTTTGAAAGTATTAGCTCATTAGACGTAGATAATGAGGAGAATGTGTATGTGGGCGGCTATACCGAAGGCCAGTTAGGATCGGACCAACCGCTGGGCGGAACAGATGCTTTTTTGGCCAAATACAGTGCCCAGGGCACGCAACGGTGGCTTCATCAATTTGGCACCTCCGCTAATGAAGGCGTTCAAGCTCTGGCGGTTGATTACAAAGGGGCCATTTACGCTGCGGGCTATACCTACGGCCAAATCGGCGAGGATAGCGCGCAGGGACGCAGAGACGCTTTTTTGGCCAAATACCTGCAAGCATCTGAGCAAGAGCCGCAAGAACCTACGCCATGGCCCGTACCTGTGGTCGCGCCCATCCATCATATACCCTTGGAACGGCCCAAATTTTCCGCGCTTCTTCCGGTGCAAACACAAATCGTCCTGGATTTCCTCAATAGAGCGCAAACGACCAACGACATCACAGAGATCGCGCAATACCGGCCTGATCTGGACCCTGCAAACCTGGCCAGCTACTCTATCGGGCCACAAGGCGCCCAAAACCTCCTAAAGGCGAGGGCTGCACTACCTGCCGGTCAATTCAATAACCTTGACGAAGTCCTGGCGGTGGAAGCCATAGGTGAGGACAAGATCCTGGATATCGTTGATTTCCTCTGGTTTCCTACCGAGGAATTATTTCGCCAGGAGTTGTTTCGCGAAGTGCTGGGCGAAAATTGGGTCGTAGACTACTGGCGCTATACCCTGGATCCAGAGGAGTTTGATAGACTTGAGCAGACCCCTTCCCTACTGAAAGACTTTGTCGGTAGGAAGATTAACGATATTGCCAGAAAGCGCAGTGACAATTTTGTTATCGGTAGCCTGGCCGGCGCCCTGCTGAATAAAACCTTTCCTGATCGAGTAGAAAGCCTGACCGCCCTCACGCAGTTCGCGAGTTGGTGGTTTCGCTTTGATGAGGACAACTGGTTTTCTTTCGATCGAATCTCAGAGATCATTGACCCCTTTCTCAACTATTACAACCGGCAGCGCGCTACGTATATAGCTCCGGTATTCTACCGAGGTTTTCAAAATGGCGGCACGGTCGCAGATGGCATCTCGCCAAATGATCTCGTCGTTACCCTCAATCCCGCAGAACAGGCCATTACCATTTGGGGGATCTCCCTGTTTGACTAGGTTTGACTAGGTTTACCTTTGGTGTCTTGGAAATGGGGTATCATTACCGAACAGAAGAAGTTTTTGTACTTCTTCTGTTCATCTGTTCCACAGGCTTTACCCGGCTCCCCAAGAGACGGGCTTCTGTTCTTCTGTTCCATTCCAAGTAAATATCAGCACAAAACTATTGTCCAGCTACTTGAGCTGATCTTGCCTCCCAAGAAGCTTCTCTTTCAACTTTTTTCTAAAAATAGTATAAAAATACTAAATTAACTTGCTAATCTAGCTCAATAGAGCTAATTTTGCTTTTGTAAAAACCAAGCACTATTGAATCTTCAAGAGCGCGTAATAAAGCATAGGTAAATGCCCTAGTTGTCCCCCTCGATAATATCAAATACTCAACTGTTTTTTCACCCTAATATTCAATGAACTGATTTAAACTTTTCTACTGGTCTGCGGCCTAAGCCCTTATGGAACCTGGCTTCTGCGTTTTTCTCGCCCGTACCTTCCAGGTACGCACTCCGATCGCCAGAACCCATAATGGCTTGGCCTCGACGGCAATACAAAAGTTTAAATCAGTTCTTACATAAAAAAGCAATCATGAAAACATTTATTCTAGTTTCAGCAGTCATTGAATCTAAGAGATAAAATGTGAGTTTACCGGGGTAAATGAGCATTTTATCTTGACGACAGGTTCCCAAGCTGTTGATTTGCAAAGGAAGCAAGCTCCAAACAAGCTCTTAGTATAAAAAACGGCGCATGTCCGTTTTTGTACCCTTCATGGCCGTTTTTGTTGAGTAAAGTCCGATATCGATAGTGGAATGACCGTTTTTGATATGCTGAATAATGTTTTTAACCCCAACATTTGCATATCGAAATCAAAGAACGAATTACACTAGCCCGGATTGGTGAAACAAAAGAAATGGAAGAAAGCTCAATTGTGCTGTTCAGTTCACCTTCCATTATGTTCAATTCGCTTTGATTGTTAGTTCCCCCCCTTCAAGGTTCCCTATCTTTAGTGGCGGGAAGGGTGATTAATAAATGAACTTTCAAGCTCGAACAAAAGCCATGAAATCGAAATACCAAACCATTATTTTTTTTGTGCTGCTTTTTGGCATAGCATCTTGCTCAAAAGATGAAGAAATAATAGAAGAAACCATTTATCGAATCCCTGTTGTCGTACATGTGGTTCACAATGGCCAACCAGTTGGTACAGGACCAAATATTTCTGAAGCTCAAGTTCAATCGCAAATTGAAGTACTCAATGAAGATTTCAGAAGAAAAGCAGGTACGAATGGCTTTGACGCGGATGGCGTTGATACACAGATTGAGTTTTTCTTAGCGGAAACAGACCCTAGCGGTAATACACTGGTTGAGCCGGGTATCCATAGATATGACGGAGGCCGAGTCGTATGGCCAACGGGCTTTTTTACTTCTGTTGATTCCGAATTGAAGCCGGCTACTATCTGGGACCCTGATCGATACTTCAATATCTGGACGGTAAATTTTGGTGGTTTTGTGGGTCGAAACTTATTAGGGTATGCACAGTTCCCCTCAAATTCAGGTTTGGCCGGATTGGAGGTAGATGGCGGCCCGGCAGAAACAGATGGCGTGGTTGTCGGGTATAAATATTTCGGGAGTAGCGAAAAAGGCAATTTTCCGGATTTAAACCAAACCTATGACCTTGGCAGGACCTGCACGCACGAAGTTGGTCATTGGTTAGGTTTACGACATATTTGGGGGGATGGAGACTGCCTCGTAGATGATTTCTGCAGTGACACGCCGGTTTCAGATGAAGCAAATTATTCTTGCACGCCACACACGTCCTGTGGATCGATAGACTTGATCGAGAACTATATGGATTATACGGAAGACCAATGTATGAGCCTGTTTACGCAAGACCAAAAAGAACGTATGATCCAGGTACTTCAGAATAGCCCACGCAGAAACACATTATATAATTAAAATTCATAAATCATGAGTGTCATGAACAAGCCATTCCGAAATTTACTTTTGATTTCCATTTTAGCAATCCCCTTTGTGGGTTGCAATGATGACGATGACAGTGACAACCTGGTCATAACAGTTGACGACGCTGCCGAATATGTTGCAGCTTCTTTGGCCATTGCCACTTACGGCGCTACGAGCAACATGAATTATGTTTCAGATCAGATCATTGATTTAATAGATTGTAACGAATCTGAGAGTGACACCAGAACGGATACTGAAACATCTAACAATGGAAACATTACAGCGTCATTCACGATTTCAGAAAGCTACTCGAGAACCTGCTCAGGGGGGGAAGAAGTGATTACCTACAATTTTACTTTGGATCAAATCACTACCTCTAACCCCTTGAATACCAATAATGATATTACAGGTGCGTGGACGATAAGCGGTGCAGAAGAAAGTTCTACTGTATTAACTTACAATGGAAGTTACACGAGAGGGGGCGAATGGACCTATAACAATGAAGATAATCACACGGATGATGTGACTACATCTTTTATTTACGAGAATGTTAAAGCCAATAAAAGTGACGATGTCATCTTCGAAGGAAAATCAACCTTTACCATGATCGGTAATAGCACGGTTTACGATCCGTTTTCTTACGAAGGCGATGTTGTTTTTCAGGCTGACAATACCAGCATAGTCACTTTCTCAACCGGTGAACAGTACGAGGTAGATTTAAATACCGGAGAGGTAACGCCACTTTAGTAGTTATGCATATGAAACAAGTCATCATCAGCCTTTTTATCTTGGCAGGATGCCAGCCACTTTGGGCTCAGGAAGAAGAACCGAAACTCAAGTTTTATCTTGGCGTATCCTATGGTACAAGTTATTCAATTGGAGATTTCAGGGATACCGATATCGACAATCCCGATGCAGGGTTCGCAAAAAATGGTTATAAAATCGACATCGCTGCCGGGATTCCCTTAACGGAAAGGGTGATCTTTACCGGTGTTTTCAGGTACCAGAACTTTGAAACCGAGATTGAAGACCTCATCGAAACCTATAATTCCGAAAATCCTGATGCCAATTTTACCGGTAGTACAGAAGATTGGCAGACTTATTATTTATTAGCCGGCCTTGCCTACAGAGTTAACGTTGCCAAAAAATTCGTTTTTTTCCCTCGCTTTGGGTTAGGCCCGCTATTTGCCAGGAACCCTGGTATTACGATTAGTACGCCCAATGCAACGGTTACGAACAACTTTGATAGAAGTTCCGAGACAGGCTTTGGACTAGGATACGAATTGGGAGTTGGTTTGCGAACGGATTTGGGAAAACACTTTTCACTTCTGCCGACATTCACGTTTAGTGGGGGAATAGTGCATATCCCCGATGTGGTCACCACAACAGATAATGTTATCGTCATAAGTGATTATCAACCCCGCATCCAATCCTTCAACCTAGGATTATCTTTAGGTTACCGATTTTATTGATTAAAAACTTAAAAATCATTTACCATGAAAATTGCCAAGTACTTAGTGATAATTCCCATCCTTTTTTTGGGAATTAACCATTCAGTTGCCGCTCAGGATGTTTTATCGGCCGAGCAGCAAGAACAAATCGTTGAAAATGTGACTAAGTTTATTTACGACCTCAATTTATCCGAAAGAGACAAACCTGCCTTCAGAGCGATTATCGAAGATTTTTTTATTGGCTTAGTTGCCCTCAGAGCGACTGACTTTTCCATGAATGCCAATAAAAAAATAATGAAAGCACTCGTCAAAGGCAGAGATAGCCGGGTGAAAGATTTATTAAGCACGGACCAATACAAAGTCTACAAAGCGCGCACCAAAGAGAGACAGGCAAACATCAAAGAGTTTATGAAACAAGGAAAATAATTTTATTGATGAAAGTTTTTTGAATGAAGTCAAAGGCGCCGCGATATGCAAAGAGAAATTGAACAAAGCGAAACGAAAATTGCGCAAGACAAACGCGAAGTGACGCAAAGCCAGTCGGAAGTAAATGCTTCTAGCAGAGAACGAAGAGAAGATAAACGAGAAAGACTTGAAAAGCATAGAAATAGGAAATGGTAGCACAGGATCATCTCTTCTGGACGAAAAAGGCGTTCGACTTCGGTTACAATCAAATCAGGAATTATAATGAAAAAGAATAATGCGATGATTCATTCTATTTCCAATTTAGTTTTTGAGGGCGGCGGCGTTCGAGGCATTGCCTACGGCGGTGCGTTGGAAGCATTGGCTAAGGCCGCACTACTTCCCAATATTCAGCGGGCCGCGGGCACTTCGGCAGGCGCCATCACCGCTTGTTTGGTAGCCTTGAAATATTCTGCCGTTGAAATCAGCAGGATCATTGCCAACATGGATCTGGCTTCTTTTGAAGACAAGGAGCGAGAATTCAGAAGACTGAAAGATTTTGGCATCTATGAAGGGCAGGTTTTTTTGGAATGGATAGGCGAATTGATTGCCAATTCTCAGGTAGGACAAGGTAAGGCCGACCTTACTTTCGAAGAATTGGTTGATCGTCAGGGTATGGAACTAAAAGTATATGCTACGGATTTGTTTACCCAATCCCTGAAAGAATTTTCTCCAACCGCTACCCCAACCGTTCCGGTAGCCGAAGCGGTGCGCGCCTCTATGTCTATTCCATTATATTTCGATGCCTGGCGGTTCTCCGACAACAACCCGGATGATCATTTTTATGTGGACGGTGGAGTGTTGTACAACTACCCGATCAGTGCTTTTGACGACCTCCAAAAGGGTCAGGTCAGTGCCGAAACTTTGGGTTTCCAATTGGAGAATCTAAGTGGGCAGGACATCTACACGCCCTTCGAACATGGCGACTTAGGGAAATACACGAAAAGTTTGCTGGAGACGCTGATGTACACGCAAAGTGTGGCGCTGACAAGAAGTGTAATGGATGTTGCTCGTACCATCAATGTTGATCATTTAGGAGTGGGGGCGACAGATTTTGAAATCGATAACCTTACTAAGAATAAGCTGATCCAAAGCGGCTGGGACGCCACCTTAGCTTTTTTACAGCAGCAGGGAATGGATACCACCGGCTGGGGAATGCCTACTTTATTAGATGAAAGTCAAAGTTCTTCCAAAGTGTTGTCGTAGGATATAGCACAACACCAGTAGATGAACCTGAGTGGACATCAACAGTCGTTTATCCATTTAGCAGATGATAAAAGGTTAGCTAAGTTTGAGCCCCTCAAACTCAACCTCAACCCTCATCACCAAAGGTAAAGATCCACAAACTGCTTTATGCCCACTCTTCAAATAATAACTATGAGATATTCATCCATTGTTCTATTATTGCTGCTTATTTTTGTCCAGGTCGATGCACAACAACTATTCGAGGTGGCCATTATTTCCGATGCGGCCGAAAATGAAAGCCATTTCTTTGAAGAGGGTATCAAGGCGGAAATAAATGCTTTGCTTGGTTCGCGATTCGACCTGCGTTTTACCGAGGTTTACACCAATAGAAACGTAACGGACATCACCAATGGAATAGCAGCGGTCTATTCCAAAAACCAGGCAGACGTCCTCATTGGAGTCGGTATTATTTCCAGCAAATTACTATCTGCTCAAGAAGCCTACCCGATACCCAGCATTGCCTCCATTCAATTGATTAATGACCCCAACGCAGGGCCTATATCATCGAATACGGTGAGCGGCATCTCCAATTACACTTACATCATATCGCCATTTAACGTTGAGGCAGGGATCAAAGTATTGAAGGAAATTTGCCGTTGCGAAAAACTTGCCGTACTTACTCCGCCAAACCTTTCGGCAGTTGGATTTAGCGGGGAAGACATCGATCCCAACAAGGAGGTGGACATAGAATGGTTAAGTCTGGAGTCCGATTTAACTAGCACCGTTTCCAAAATTCCAGCGGATGCAGGCGGTGTATTTATCTTGTCTCCCCTATTGAACTATGCTTCCGATGAAGTTATTGCATTTTTTGACCAACTGAATGAACGCAAGCTGCCTACCTTTACCTTGTTGGATTCCCCGATGCTGGAACAAGGGGCTTATGCTGCTTTTGCGGTAAGTGATAACCTGCAAAAGATTCCGAGAAGAATTGCCATTAATGCGGAAAAAGTTGCCGAGGGTAAAAACCCAAAAGATTTTCCGGTCCAAATAGAAACATTTACCGATCAACTGATCGTCAACATGAAAACGGTCAACAAGATTGGAAAGTATCCGAGATGGACCCTATTGGATAGTGCTTTACTGGTTAACATCAACCAGCCCCTCACCACCCGGGTGATCAATCTGAAATCCGTCATTGCAGAGGCGATCCAAATGAACCTGGGCTACCAAATTGAAACAAAACAAACCCAGATCAGCGCAAAGGACGTTGCTTTGGCAAAAAGTAATTATTTGCCTCAATTGGGGGTTGAGTCGACGGGTTTCTTCGTTGATGAAAACACCGTAAACACTTCTTTTGGCACCCTGGGAAGTTTCAACTGGACCGCAGGCGCCTCTTTTTCACAATTGATTTTATCAGAGCCGGCAATGGCCAATATTGCTATTCAAAAATTACTTTTTGAAAGCCAGCAACAAGTGCAAAAAGAGTCAGAGCTGGATGTCATCCTGGAAGTTGCTCAACGCTATTTCAATTACCTGCAAGTTTTGGCCCTGGCCGAACTTCAGAACAACAATATTCAGGCAGTTAATCAAAACTTGACGATTGCCAGGGATAAAGAAAAAGTAGGTTACAGTGGTGCAAGCGATGTTTACCGGTGGCAAACCGAGTTGGACCTGGCCAAAACGGACCTTTACGAAACCAATGCTCAATTAAAAGCGGTGCGCTATCAATTGAATGAGACATTGAACCGGCCCATCGATGAGGCATTCACGATTGAAGGATCAGAAAATATCAATCAACTGATCGAAGAGTTGGATCAAATATTTGTGAGCTTAATTCAGGATCAGGCAAGTTTCGATAAGTTGGCTGATTTTATGGTCAGTGAAGCCCTCCGAAACCTTCCTGAGATCCAACAAATAGCATTGGCGATTGCTGCGCAGGAACGCCTACTGAAGTCAAACCGACGCGCCTTTTATTTACCCTCGGTAGCATTTGGGGCCAGCTATGACTACCCCATAGAGACGATAAATCCTGGTGACCCTCCTCCCATCCCTGATTTTGAAGCGGAGATTAACCCTACCTGGAATGCGGCTTTCAATGTTTCACTACCGCTCTTCGCCGGAGGTTCAAGGAAATTCGAAAAGGAGAGAACAGAAGTCGGATTGTACCAACTACAAGATCAACAAAAAGAGGTAAACAACCTGCTCGAATTACAAGTGAGGGCGAATATGGAACTCGTCAATGCCTCTTATAACAATATTCGCCTGACTAAGAGCGCCGCAGCATCCGCAGAGAAAAACATCGCCATTGTTCAGGATTTATATAAATCGGGGCAAGTGGATGTCATTACTTTAGTAGATGCACAAAATGCTTTGTTGGGGTCACAGATCAACGCCAACAACGCCCTATATCAATTTATGATAGACTACTTTTCATTACAGCGCTCTATCGGCAACTATAACTTTTTGGCTACCGAAGAGCAAAAAGCAGCATTCCTTCAACGGTTTTTAAATTATAAATCGAACTAATCATGAGATTACTTGCACTATTCTTTTTGGTGCTTTCCTTCATATCCTGTGAGGAAAAATCAACGGAAACGGTAAATGAAGCCCGTCCAATTAAATATGCAACGGTTGAATCGGCCACGGGAGTAGAAACACTTGCCTTTTCCGGGGTGGCGCAAGCTCCGGATGAAACCAACCTCAGTTTTAAAGTTGCCGGCACTTTGAGTTCCGTTAACGTTAAATTGGGCGATAGCGTACAAAAAGGCCAACTCATTGCAATGATCGACCCCGTGGATTATAATATTCAGGCCAACCAGGCTATTTCGCAAAAAGAAGGAGCGGTGGCCAATGCCAAAGCTGCCGAAACACAGCTCATCAATGCACAGGCAACCTACGACCGAGTCGCCAAACTCTACGAAAACAATAGTGTATCCTTAAGTGAATATCAACAGGCAAAAGCGGGGCTGGATGCCGCACAAGCACAATATGATGCGGCAAAAACCCAGATCAATGCAGCCGAGCAACAAGTGAAGGCTGCAGGCAATCAGGTTAACTATACCCGATTGGTGTCTCCCATGAACGGGGTCATCACAGCGGTTCAGGTGGAAGCCAATGAAATGGTTAATGCCGGTATGCTGATTGCGAAGGTGAGCTCGATTGGCCGGCCGGAAGTTGAAGTGGGTGTACCTGAAGTGGTTATTAATAAACTAAAAACAGGCCAAAAGGCAACGATCAAATTTCCTTCTTTGCCCGGACAATCATTTGACGCAGAGGTGGTAGAAATAGCATTCGCTTCAGGAAAATCAACCACCTATCCGGTTACCCTAAACATCATGAACCCGGAAAAGGAAATAAGGCCCGGAATGGCCGCCGAAGTCAATTTCGTTGTGGGCGTTTCTGAGGAAAAGACAAAAAATAGAATTGTTGCTCCGTTAAAAGCAATTGCGAGCGGAACGGACGGAAAGTACGTTTTCAGATTGGTTCCTGATAAGGACGATGGGGTTTACGTGGTGGAAAAGGCTAGTGTAGAGCTTGGCGCCATTATCAAAGACGGATATACGATAAAAAAAGGATTGAACGAAGGGGATCTTGTTGCTGTTGCCGGTCTTCGATCATTATACGATGGCAGGAAAGTGAAACTTTTAAAAAAGTAGTTGACATGAACATAACGGGATTTGCACTGAAATACAACCGGATTACCCTCCTCTCCCTGGTTGTGGTAATTGTACTGGGACTTCTGGAATACGGTAACTTATCACGGGATAGCATGCCGCCATTTACCGTACGTGTGGCAACGGTGATTACCCAATTCCCGGGAGCCAGCCCCGAACGTGTGGAATCACTTATCAGTGATAAAGTAGAAAAAGTTTTACAGGAAATCCCGGAAGTAAAAACGATAACCAGTACCAGCAGGACGGGCGTTTCCATCGTAAAAATAGTGGTCCATGACAACGTTCCTGAAAGGAAGCTTCAATCGATTTGGGATCTAGCCAGAAGAAAAATAGATAATTTAAGGAATGACCTTCCCGATGGAATTTATGGCCCAAACTTAAATGACGAAGACATTGGGGTAGTGTATGGTATCTTTGTGGGCCTGGAATCCGATGGTTTCGAATATAATGAGCTGAAAGCGTATGCCGATGATCTCAGAGATGACCTGATAGCGCTTGATCAGGCAGCTAAAGTAATCATTGGCGGTACAGTTGAAGAAAGAATTTATGTAGAATACAACGACGCCAAACTGGCGCAAGCCGGCCTCACTGCCGGCCAGTTGCAAAACATCATTTCAGAAAGTAATATTATTATACCATCGGGACAGATCAATCTTGGCGAAGAAAGAATTATTCTTGAATCATCCGGAAATTTTGAATCGATCGAGGCCATTCAAAATTTGGTCATCCCCGTAGGCCAACAAGGAGAAACAATTTTACTGGGAGATCTGGCAAATGTTAAGAGAGGATATGTTTCTCCTAAGGAGTCCATCGTAAGAATTAACGGAAATCAGTCGCTGGCATTATATGTGTCTTTAAAAGAAGATGCTAATTTGATTGATTTGGGCAAAGATGTTGACAATCTGATAAAAGCGTATAATGAGACAAAATTACCTCTCGGGATAAATGCGATCCGCATCGCTTCTCAGGATAGAGAAGTCCAGAGAAAAATCGATGTATTTGTAGGTAATTTACTGCAAAGTATTGTCATTGTTCTTCTGGTTATACTGCTTGTGCTGGGATGGAGAGCAGGTGTAATCATCGCCAGTTTGATTCCCGGTACAATGATCCTTACTTTCTTGTTGATGGGATCTTTTGGCGTGGGGCTTAACCAGGTAACGCTTGCTTCCCTGATTATGGCCCTGGGTTTGTTGGTTGACAATGGCATTGTCATGGTGGAGTCCTTGCTTGAAAAACTACAAGCGGGGCAATCGAAGTTTGAAGCAGCCGTAAATTCGGCCAAAGAGTTTATGGTTCCGCTTTTGATTTCTTCACTAACCACCTGTGCTGCCTTTCTTTCCTTTTATTTAGCGGATGGTACGATGGGGGATATGATGGGAAATATCTTCTTAGTCATCACGATGGCGCTGCTTTCTTCCTGGCTTATTGCTTTTACCATTATTCCGCTTTTCGGGACCTCATTACTGAAAGTCACTAAAGGAGAAGAGGAGCATAAAACGATTTTTGACAATCTGAGAGGCTACTATAACCGGTTCCTGAATTGGACTTTGAAAAAACCAGTGCTTACTATTGTGGCCATCACAGTGCTGTTTTTTGTTTCTCTCTATGGATATACTTACATTCCAAGCATCTTTATGCCGCCAAATGACCGGAACCTTGTGGTTGTCGATATCAACTATCCACTCGGCACCAAGATCGAAACAACAGATTCAAAAGTTGCTCTTCTTGAACGCTATATAAAAGATAGTCTTCAGGTTAATGAAAATATGGAGGAAGGGATCATCAATTGGTCATCTTACATCGGTAAAGGCCCCGAGGCGTATGATCTGGGGTATTTTGCCGGCGAACCGAATTCATCGTATGCCCATATGCTGCTGAATACCACCTCGGATCGAGCAAATGAAATAGTGATCAATAAATTGAGGGATTTTGCAAGCAAAAATTTATTTGATGCGGAAATTAAAATATCCCGACTAGTTGGATCGGGCGGAGCTGAGGCGCCTATTGAAATAAGAATTACCGGAGATGAACCGGATGAGTTATTCCGGATTGCAGATAGGATCAAAACCAGGCTATTTCAAACGCCTGGAGCTATCAACATTACGGACGACTGGGGGTCTCGCATCAAAAAAATATACGTGAATATTGATGAGAACAAACTATCAAGGTCCGGCCTCACCAATCAGGATGTTGCGATTTCTTTGTTAACCTCCTTGGATGGCTTTGAGGTCGGCGAGTTTCGTGACGAAGATCAAGGCATTCCCATTACCATGAAACGGGAAGGAAGCGACAACCTGGCCTATACAGATATTGAAAACCTGAATGTGTTTTCTCAATCCAGAGGCACCAGTAATCCATTGTCGCAAGTTGCCGGAATTGAAATACCCTGGCAGTATTCTAAAATCTTAAGGCGTAACCTCAAACGAAGTTTGACTATTCAGGCGGGCGTGGCCGACGGTTACCTGGCAAGTGAGATCATGGATGAAGCTATCCGTCCAATGATGATGGAAGAAGTGGAAAAATGGGATAGTGGTTACTCTTATGAATTCGGAGGGGATGCGGAAGGCAGCAATGACGCCATGGGCGCCGTAATACTTAATTTACCCCTTTCTTTCTTTATCATCATTCTCTTGCTGGTCATTCAGTTTAATTCAATTCGAAAAGCAACCATTATTTTAATGACTATTCCGCTGGCCATAGTCGGTGTTACCGGAGGCCTGCTGGGAGTGGGTTCCGTTTTTAGTTTCACTGCTTTCCTGGGTATTATCTCCCTGGCGGGAATTATTATTAACGATGCGATCGTTCTGGTAGATAAAATTGGCAATGAGATAGAAGATGGGAACGGATTGCTGGAAAGCGTCAAAAAGGCGGCAAACGACCGATTTAGCCCCATTCTGCTGACCACCCTTACAACGTCCTGTGGTATGGTTCCGCTTTGGACCGGTGGAGGGGAGCTTTGGTCGCCAATGGCTATTACTATTATCTTCGGGCTCCTCTTTGCAACTATTATCTTATTGATATTTGTCCCCGTAATTTTTATGCTGTTAGAGCTTGTTTGGAGGTAGTCATTTTGGCTGCAAAACCCAGCTTTTGGAACCTCCCTGTGGCATTTTTCCGGCCCGTAGCGCTGCTATGAGCCGGAAAAATCCCTTCGGGAGAACCCAAAATCTGAGTTTTTCGCTTCAAAAGCACTACCTCCAAACAAGCTCTTATTCAAACCAAGACAACGAAATAAATCTATATAGGCGGTAACCCATAGTCGTTCCAATCATGACCGGGTTGTTGTTCGCTACAGTATAACCCAAGGCCCTCGCTATGCTTTGAATTTTCCGGCCTAAAAAATCACCCCTAAATTGAAACTTTTCTTTAGGATTGGCTACTTTTGTGTGTAAGCACTTACTTACAAGGAGATTGATTTGACGGATAAACAACAAAAAATACAAGCCGTAGCCTTAGAACTATTTGCAAATGAGGGCTACAATGCGGTCTCTACAAAAATGATAGCCAGAGAAGCTGGCGTATCAGAGGCGTTGATTTTCAGACACTTTAAGAACAAGAAAGGTCTGTTAGATGCGCTATATCATCAATGTGAAGAAAAAACTGAAGCAATTAAGAGGAACGTTTTAGGGGAACCGGATCCTAAGGAGACCATTAGGAAGGTCATCAATTGGGTATTTATCATTGATGAAAAAGAATATGATTTTTGGAGGCTGCAATACAAACTCAAGTGGGAGGAATCCTATTATAATCCACAAAAAATGCAGTCAGTAATAGATAAAACCGCTTGGGCTTTGGAGCAACTTGAATACGAACAGCCGGCACTAGAAGCAAAGCTTTTAGAAAAAACATTGGATAGCCTTATGGTTAGCATCTTGAGGGATGGAAGAGAAGCACATTTGCCACTGAGGGAGTTTTTATTGAAGAAATACTCATTATAAATATTGAATATGAATAATAAATTATCGTATCTGTTGCTTTCGGCAATGTTTGTGGGTGTGGTTTTGGTCTTTGCTAATACGGAAAATGAAATCAGCAGCCCAACAACAGAAGAAAGCAAGGTCGAAGAAACTCCCTTCGACAAAATGATGGCGGTACTCACCCACAAACGCTGTGTCAATTGCCACCCATCTGATGATTATCCTCGACAAGGGGAAGACAGCCACGTACACAACTTCGGAGTTCAGCGTGGGGAAGACAACCACGGTATGCCGGCTTTGCGTTGCGAAACTTGTCATCAACAGGAGAATAACACCTTTTCGGGGGTTCCAGGTGCACCGGAGTGGAGCCTGGCACCGAGAAGTATGGCCTGGCAGGGACTTTCCAGAGTAGAAATCGCAAAATCAATGCTCGACCCTGAAAAAAACGGGGGCAGAACACTAGAAGAAACCGTACACCACCTAACAGAACACGAGTTAGTGCTTTGGGCCTGGGAGCCGGGCATCGATGCGAATGGAAACCCGAGAGAAAAACCACCTGTACCAAAAGATGAATATATCGAAGCAGTTAAAGCATGGGCGGAGGCAGGTGCCATTATTCCGGAAAAATAATTTAGGTCCTCGGCATTTAGCGCTCTTGGTAGAGGAATTCTACGATAATGAATAGTGATTACCAAGTACTAAAAATAAAAGCATGAATATTTCATTCAACATAAATGGTCGATCCCAGCAGATAGATATCGATGGCAATACCCCATTGCTTTGGGTGGTGAGGGATGTGCTGAACCTGAAAGGTACAAAGTTTGGTTGTGGCAAAGCTGCCTGCGGCGCTTGTACGCTGCATGTCGATGGCGAAGCGATCCGCTCTTGTTCTTATCCCGTCAAGTTTGCAGCAGGCAAAAATATCACAACCATCGAAGGATTAGGGACAAAAGAAAACCTACATCCGGTGCAGCAGGCTTGGATGGAGGAGGTGGTGCCGCAGTGTGGTTACTGCCAGCCTGGTTTTATGATGGCTACCGCGGCCTTGATCGAAAAAGTGCCTAACCCAACGGATGAAGATATTGACAACAATATTGTCAACATCTGCCGTTGTGCGACTTACTACCGGATGCGAAAAGCGATTCATCGAGCCGCGGAAATCAAGCAATCTTCTAACCCGATAACCCAGTAATATCATGAGTGACAACAAAAAATTATCGCGTCGTAAATTTTTGGTTCGAGGCGGTATTGGTACAATCGGGCTAGTTGCCTTGGGTACTTTTGTCTTCAGAAATCCAATGCGAAGAAAGGTGTATGAAATGTCGGAGGCGATTGTCCCTCCTTATTCCGGAACGGGTACCGAGGCTAATCTTTGGTTCGAAATCACAGAAGACAATCAAGTCATTCTCTATTCCCCAAAAGTAGAGATGGGGCAGGGGCTTTTTACGGGCTTAGCACAAATCGCTGCCGATGAATTGGATGTTGGCATTGAGCAAATTCAGGTGGTTGCTGCCGCCACAGCTACCGGTGTGGTCGATGGCTTAAGCACGGGTGGAAGTTTATCTGTTGCCTCCCTGTGGCAACCCCTCCGAGAAATGGCTGCTACCATGCGGGAAATGGTGAAAGGCGAAGCAGCAAAAAAAATGGGCGTAGAAGCAGCGAGCTTAACCACCAGCAATGGTACCGTATCAGGAGGCGGAAAGAAAATGACTTATGCGGAAGCAGTAGCAGGTATTACCGAATGGGATTTGCCGGAAACACCTGAGTTGCGTCCAACAAAAAAATATAGTCTCGTAGGAAAGCCCGTCAAAAGAGTCGACTTAATGCCTAAAATATTGGGCGATCCAATCTTTGGGATGGATGCGGAAATGCCCGGTATGCTGCACGCCTGCATTATCCGTAAGGAACACATCGGCGCCAGGCTGAAAAGCGCGGACACCAGCCAGGCAGCGCAGATGCCCGGGGTAGTGAAAGTGGTGAAAATGGACGACTGGGTGGGCATCGTTGCCGAATCTTTTCCCCAGGCATTAGCTGCAAAAAATAAAGTGCCGATCGAATGGGATGTACCCAAAACATGGACCGAAGCTGAAATAAAAGATATGCTGCGCGTAGGTAAAGGCAGCAGAATGATCACTCAAAAATCGGGTAAAGCGTTGGATCCGGAAGCAGAAGGCGTGGTATCCATAGAATTTACCAGCCCTCTTGGCGCACACGCTCAGA
Organism: uncultured Saprospiraceae bacterium; assembly: GCA_964419545.1. Lineage (GTDB taxonomy): Bacteria > Bacteroidota > Bacteroidia > Chitinophagales > Saprospiraceae > CAYQQU01. Next base: position 18,434 of record CAYQQU010000047.1, read on the forward strand.
TCGAGCCCAACGGAGCGGTAGCAGACGTCAAAGATGGAAAAGCTACGATCATCATGTCCACCCAAGTGATTGGCTTGACGCAAGGGCAGGTTGCTAAAGCATTGGACATGCCAGAAGAAAACGTAAATATCATCCCTACTTATCTAGGGGGTGGATTTGGACGACGCCTGGATACTCGCCATGCTATTGAAGCCGCTCAACTTTCACAAGCGGTAGGCAAGCCGGTAAAATATTTCTTTACCAGAAAAGAAGAATTTCAGCACGATCAGTTCCGTCCGCCAACGCATCATATCATGCGGGGCAAATTAAATGCTGACGGGCTACTGGAAGGCCTGGAACACCACTATGCAAGTGGAGATGTAGCCATAAATTCGCCCCTGTTTCCCGATGCTATGAACAAAGTATTGGGGACCGACCTCGGCGCAATGCGAGGCGGCAATATCCAATACGACCAAGTACCGAACCATAGAGCCGTGCAATGGCACACCACCCTACCTTTTGCTACCAGCTGGTGGAGAAGTCTGGGGCTGTTAGCAAACACTTTTGCCATCGAAAGCTTTGTGGACGAAATGGCAATCAAAGCCGGCAAAGATCCCGTGGCATTTCGATTGGCGCACATCAGCAACGAGGGCAACGGCAAACGACTAAAAGCGGTGATTGAAAAAGCAGGGGAATTTTACCAAGACGGTGTAAGCAACGGCCGTGCGATGGGCTTGGCAACCTCTATTGATGCCGGTTCTCCTTGTGCTCAGGTGGTAGAAGTGTCTATTGAAAATAACGAAATCAAAGTGCATAAAGTCACTTGCGCTTTTGATTGCGGGATAGCGGTGAACCCAGACCAGGTAAAAGCACAGTGTGAAGGCTCTATCATCATGGGCATGAGTGCAGCGATGCATGAAAAAATGACCATTAAAGATGGAAAGTTGTATCCTACCATCTACGGGCCTTACCAGATGGCATTGATGCGCCATGCACCAAAAGAAATTGACGTGATTTTGATCGAAGGTGCGGACCGACCGCTTCCGGTGGGTGAACCGCCATTAGGACCGATTGGAGCTGCGGTAGGAAATGCGGTGAGAAGATTGACCGGGAAGCGTTTGACGGATTTGCCGTTGCGTTTGGTTTAGAGCATGCTTGTAGCTTGCTTTTCCAAGCTTGGACATTGGTTAGCAACTCGTAAGCGATCCATGAGCCATCATCGGCTTTTACACAAGCTCGGATTTTATCTGCGCGCAAGTTATATGGATCGATACGGCCGTCATATTATTTGGGACAGCCTCTTCCAATATGCGTGGGGCCGGTGTGTAAGCGAACATCTTTGCGCAGCTGAGTGAGGAGGGTACGAGCATAGAAGTCGATCAAACACTCGCCTTCTTGCAAGCCAACCGTTTAAATCGCTTCAAGGTGTAAAGCCGTTTTATCCTGCTGGTCTGCTACGGCGATGCCACTGAGTTCCAGTCCACGCACGACCCGCACAGCCGGAGTAGAAATAGCCAATAATCAAGCATTGTCTAGTCCCAAAAGAGGATGATAAAAAAGAGTAACTATTCAGCATGATTTTTTCGGTTGCTACTTGCTCATTTTTAAACAATTACAAGCATGATTAAAATGCATAATGCAAAAAAGGTACTCGAAGTGTGTTTCTAAATCATATGTAGTAAAGTTATTTTTAGCGCCTTATAAAATTTAAAATACAAAGTTGATACCCCTTTTTAAATGAGTATTGATTATCAATGAGTTAAGTGCTGAATAGTTACAAAAAAGATTAAAATAAAACCTGAAATCTTTATTGCCGTTACTACTCTATTGGGTTGGATTGCTGTCGGCACCGTTGTTTTTTATCGATTAGAAGATTGGACAAGGATTCAGGCTTTTTACTTTTCCGTAGTCACCATAACCACCGTGGGATATGGTGATTTAACGCCGACATCTGATCTAAGCCGTTTATTTACCGCCATTTATATCCTGGTAGGCGTGAGTATCGGTATCGTAACTTTAAGCCTGATTGGTTCTGAAATATTGAGGGTCAGAGAAAGGAGATACATCGAAAGAAAGGAAAAAAAGAAATAAGCGTTAATTTTACCTGCAAAGGGCGGAATGTTAATAAAAGATATAAAAGCCACTCTCTTTTTCTACCTGCGGATAGTCCCGATCTGGATTATTGCTATCCTCCTCTTCCTATTCCTGCGCACCTATGGAGCTGGTCCTGACGCCTTGGAAAATCCAATCAGAGAGCTTGGTCGGGGAGAACCATTGATGGTTATTTTTCTGATGGGAGGGGTAGCGGGAATCCTGTACAGCAGCGTAGAATTGCTCTTCAATCGACCTTATTTCCAAAGGCACTCCTACGGATGGATCATTCTGGGTAAGCTGGTCTTTTTCTTCTTTGCGGTTAAGATCATGATGGCCCTAGCCCTCCTTTTTTTGAATACGCTGATGGATTCTTGGATGGCGCCAATGGAGATCGTCCAGATCCTGAGGAGTAAGATGTACTGGGTCCTTTTCGTTTATTTCCTGTTGATTGCCGGCCTTATTTCTTTTGTACGTATGGTCAGTCAAAAGTTCGGACCAGGTATACTTTGGAACATGTTTATCGGCAGGTACCGGAACCCTCGGGAAGAGCTACGGGTGTTTATGTTCCTCGACCTCAGATCGTCGACAACGATCGCAGAAAAACTAGGACACATCAAATTCAGCCGCCTGATCCAAAATTGCTTTGCCGATCTCAGCTCGGTCGTTATCAAGCACAAAGTAGAAATTTATCAGTACGTGGGGGATGAAGCGGTTTTGAGTTGGCCCGTTGAAAAGGGCTTCGAAGACAATCACTGTATCCATTGCTACTTCGACTATATGGAAGTTTTGGCGGCCAGGGCTGATCATTATGAAAACGAATTTGGCTTGCAGCCCTTTTTTAAAGCGGGTATCCACCTGGGAAAAGTGATCGTTGCCGAGGTAGGGTTGATCAAAAGGGAAATTGCCTACCACGGGGACGTACTCAATACCACCGCCCGCATTCAAAGCCGGTGTAATGCGCTGCAACAGCCATTGATCGTCTCTGAGAAGGTTTTACAATATTGGCAGGCCGACCAACAAATTCAAAGCCATCCTTTGGGGGAAGAATTGCTCAAAGGCAAAAAAACGGCCGTGACCATTTTTGGCGTGACCAGGGTTTAGTGCATGCTTGGAGCGAGTTCGTGCTGAAAATCAACAGGTTAACTAAAAGATAAAATGTGCGTTTACCGGGGTAAATGAGCATTTTATCTTGACGACAGGTTCCTAAGCTGTTGATTTGCAATAGAAGCAAGCTCCAAACATGCTCTTAGGCTTTTAAGTACTGATGAGGAGATCAGGCAAACCCTCTGCGCAGCAGTTCGAAAAGGTCTCTGTTTACATAGTAGTTACTCCGGCCGAGCCGAACTTTCTCTACCAGTCCCAGTCGGGCGAGCTCATTTAGGTAAGTTGCGGCAGTATTCCTATGCACTCCGAGAGCTTTTTCCAAAAATGGAATCTTAGTGTAAGGATGCTCGAAAAGATTCTCTAGCAATTCTTTTCGGTAGAAAGTGGTGTCCTGCCGCATTTTGTGTTTAAACTCAGACATGAGTTGCCGAATCTCTTTGATCAGTTATATGGTCTGATAAGCAGTTTTTTCGACTCCTATTAGTATATACATTATCCATTTTCCCCAGCTATCTTCGTCTCTTACGTTTTGCAGGTGCTGATAATATTCAGAGCTTGTTTGGAGGTAGTCATTTTGGCTGCAAAACCCAGCTTTTGGAACCTCCCTGTGGCATTTTTCCGGCCCGTAGCGCTGCTATGAGCCGGAAAAATCCCTTCGGGAGAACCCAAAATCTGAGTTTTTCGCTTCAAAAGCACTACCTCCAAACAAGCTCTCAACTTTATTTTGAATGATGTAATGACTGAGGTACAGAACTGGTATTTCCAGTAAGCCCTCTTTCACCAGGTATAAGATGTTAATTATCCTTCCGGTTCGACCGTTTCCATCATAAAAGGGGTGAATGCTTTCAAATTGATAGTGAATGACGGCCATCTTTATGAGTGGATCCAGATCTTGAACAGTTTCATCATTGATATACTTTTCCAGGTTTGACATCAGGTCGAGAATCTCTCCGCTATCCTGCGGAGGTTCATACACCACTTCACCTTTATTGTTTTTCAGGGTAGTGCCTGGTAATTTCCTAAATCCTGCATTATTTTTTTCTAATCGTGCCTGAATAGCTAGTATCGTTCGATTGGTCAGTAATTTATTTTCCCGAACTGCCCGCAATCCGGTAATTAGAGCAGCCACATAATTCTGGACTTCCTTGGCCGCCGGTGTGGTAAAAGCTTCATCGAGAGAGGCTTTGAATAATTCATCATTGGTTGTAATGATATTTTCTACTGCGGAACTATCCTTTGCTTCTTGTAAGCCTAGGGTGTTGATCAGAATGCTTTCATTGGGAATGGTTTTGGCTTCTCCCTTTAGCTCGGCCAATGCCCGGCTTGACCTGGTAAGTTGTCGAAGTATGGGAATGGTTTCCAAAGGGTGCGTTACCGGGAGCGGTGATAAATGAAAGTCTTTATTTTGGGTTGACATGAGTTTATTTGGACTTATACAAAAAGAGTCGAGAATTGTGCATTTATGCTTTATGTGCACAAAATAACAAAAAATTTGTGCAAGCGGTTGAGCAATAGTTATCGAGTAATTCTAAAAAAACTATCAATTATGGCATTAGACCCTAAAGGATTTCAAGAATCGATTACAATGGAACTCTCTGTTGTGAAAAATAGAGTAAGGAATTTGATTGGTGCCGCCAATCGGGGAGAAGAGGGGCTGTCCTCTTCCCCTACGCCGCAACCGCTGAAAAGTAGAGATTCTTATTCTTTTGCACTATTCCCAAAAAGCGCTACCACCTAAATTGTAGATTCCGGCTTATTTGCAGCATTCCGCAATTGTGGCTATATGACGCCAGTGGAATTTGAACAATTTTTATCTAACAAAAAATCGATGGCTTAGCTCTTAACTTTTTGTCCACTTTTTTATTACAAGCCCACTTCGACTTGATCTTGCCTTCCCGTTTTGGTAAATTTCTTCAGGAGTGCCTTGGTTAGTAACATCATTTCCAAATTGGTAAAGAACTAAGGCTAGTGGTGTGTAACACAAGTTCCTTGTAAAAATTTTTGCTGAGTGCTCAATTTAAAAAGTTGATTTTCAGTAATTAAAAGCGTTTCCTTTCAAGAAAGGATCAGCAAAAATTTTTGTTACACACCACTAGGTATCTTGACCTGGCGAGTTTAAGATACGAAAAAAGTGGAAAGGTGCTGAATTTTATTTACAGGAAAACCTGATAATCAGTAACTTGAAAAAAGACAAAAGGGATGTTGATCCTGGATCGACACCCCTTTTGTGATTCTGAAAAAATCAGAGTAAGTTTGCCATTGCTTGCCACTTTTCGCAAATCAAGGCATTGTGTAGCGTGGGAGAGACTTGAACTCTCGACCTCAGCATTATGAATGCTGCGCTCTAACCAGCTGAGCTACCACGCCGTTGTATCGCCTTCGATCGCTCGACTTTCGGCGATTTTCAAACCCGCGAAAACCGGCTCTTTGCATACGTCCGTTTCGCGGTTCGCAAATATACGCACTTTCCCACCTAGCACGCAAGCGGGACGGGGCTTTATTCGCAAAATCCTAAACAATTTCACCTGCCTTTCAGTTCCACTGCCAAACCTGAAACTATGGCCGACGCTCGCCAATCCATCCGCCCGCGTATTGCTACCGAAGGGACCGCCGTCTCCGAAGCGGAGCGGTTCCAAAATGCGGTGCTCCGCCCCATCCTTAAAATGCAGAACGAGCTGCTGATCGCCGTCTTTCGCCATTTCCTGGAAAAGCGCAAAATACCCTTTCAACGTTTCTCGCAGCAGCAGCGGCACGAACACATTGCCCATGCGCTGCGCAAGGACAACCGCCTGCGCGGACTGGCGCTGGGTACCGTCATCGGCCATTTTACGCCCGATGAGTACGCTGCCTTTCTCACCGACGAAGCGGAACTCAGCCGCCGCATCACCGATATGATGGTCCAGCGCCTGCAGGATCAGGCGGAAAGGTTGCTTCCGGAATAACTGCGTTCAATTCTCCCCCAGCGTGTAACCCGGCCGCACGCCCTTCCGGTCGATGATCGTCCAGGCGATGAAGGACCCCAGGTCGGGCCAGCGGGAATAGACGATCCAATTGTCGGTGATCCGGACGCGGTCGTTATTGGGAAAAAGGGCCTCGAAGTCGGGGTATTCTTCTTCGAGCTTGCGGCGGTATGCGTCGATATCCTGGGTGGCTTCCAGGTCAGGCAGGTAAGGCGTGATGCCGATCTCGCCCATCTCCAGCTGCTCGACGGTCTTCCGGCGTATTTCCTGCTCCGGCGCGTCCAGCAGGTCGAATACATTGCGGATGAGGTAGCGCGGCCCCGTTCCTTCATCGGAAGTCAGGAGATTGTCCAGCGCCAGTCGTAAGACCTCGGGGAAGGGGCGTTCATTGGCAAAAGCAGCCAATTGTTCTTCGATCTCCTCTGCATCGAACTGGTTGCCGACCCGGGACAGCCCATATTCAACCCGCAGTGTTTTTTCAATCTGCTTATCGAGGGTGGGCTTTTCCAGATCTTCCGGCAGCACGCCGTAGTTGTAGGTCCGCCCCTCGTCGTCCGGAAAGCGGGGAAGAATGCCGAAAAACACGCGGTCACTGAGCGCAGGAACCCGCAGTTGGAAAATCCAGTTGTCTTCCGGTGATTCGCCCTCGGGCGGCGAAAAGCGACCCTCGCGTTCCGCTTCCGACAGGTCGTCCACGTTCAGCGGAATGAGGTCGAGGCGCGCTCCGTCGAGCTTGCGGATTATTTTTTCGCGTATGGCCGTGCGAAAAGCGGCGGTTTCCGTGAAGTTGGCCGGATCGATCTCCGGATGTTCCGCCGCTATCACCTGGAACAGCGACTGAGGCGTAAGGTAATCGAAAAGATAGGTATTGAGCGCTTTGCGCAGTAGTATGCGGAAGGGCGGCCAGCTGTTTTTCTCCAGCTGGCGGTCGATCTCTGCATCCGGCAAAGCGTACGACAGGCCGGAGATGGCAAACTCTTCTTCGATGATTTTGGGAATCGCATCCGCGCGGGACCAATCGCCGGGATAGCCGTCCACCCAGGCGTCGCCTTGTCCGCTGCCGAAGCGATCTTTGGTGATGAGGAACCGATAGTCGGTGCGCTCCGGGATCTCCACCAGGAAGATCCACCAGTCGTCGGGCGATTGGTCGAAATCATCGGGAATAGGCAGCTGGAGCCGGCCTTCCGCGCGTTGCTGCTGATAGTCGAGCGGCGCCAGGTAAACGATACTTTGGTTGAGGTACATATCGAGGTATTCGCGGACGTCCACGTCCGGCTCTCGCCAGACCTCGCTCCCGATGATGTCCCGGGCGGACAGGCTGCTTTCGCCATTGAAGAACCCAAATTGCAGGGCCAGGCGCAGCGCTTCCGGAAATTCCTGGCGATTGTCGAAAGCCTGCTCCTGGCGTTCCACTTCCTCCGGAGTGATTTCCCAGGTCAGGCCGTCGTATCCCAGCACTTCCCGCACTACTCGTTCTATCGCTGCTTCTACCGGATGTTTATTAAAAGCCTGGCGGTTCAGCCAGTCGGCCGCCGCCTCCGTCAACCTGAAGTGATCGCGAATGTAACGCAAGGTGCGCAGCTCTACATCGGTGATGCGCACGCCGTCGAGGCTGCTGTCGTAAAGCACCTGGGTGTCGGCAAGAGAAATCCGGCCGTCCCCGCGCCCCTGAATGAGTTCCTGCGCCAGCTCCAGCAGCTTGCGATCATAGCGCTGCCCGTTGATGATGCGGTAATATGACATGGCGATTGGGTGGTTGGTTAACCTTTACAAGTTACGGAATTTTGCGGGTTTGGTATGACATATTGATCAGCCGCCCGGAGCAAGCGCATTTATTTTTCGGATTTCTAAAAAGCAAAAACCGCAACAATCCTTGCACGCCGGCAATAGACTTTTTATTTTGAATTTTCTTTTGATTTATGCTTTTTGCCTTATGCCTTTCCTCTTACCTTTCGGCCTCAAGGGTGGCGAACTGGTCCATATCGACGCCGTGCCTTCCGGTTTAGCCTGCGGCTGCCGCTGCCCGGGTTGCGGGGCCCGTCTGATCGCCCGCAAGGGGGTACGCAAAGCCCATCATTTTTCGCACGAGGGAGGCGCCTCCTGCGACCACGCGCTGGAATCGGCCTTGCATCGATTCGCCAAATCCTCTTTCGAAGAAAACCGAAGCTGCCAACTGCCACCGGTAAAACTGTTGCAACACCCGGCTGCTGTTTTCGGCGCCCGGCGCCTGACCTTCGAGCGGGTCTTCCTGGAGAAGCGACTACCCGGCTTACGGCCCGACTTGATCGTGGAAACCCCGGGCCGGCCACTGTTGATCGAGATCAGCGTGACCCATCCGGCAGGTCTCGAGAAGATCCGCCGGTTGTACAAGTTGCAGTTGCCAGCCATCGAAATCGACCTGGGCGGCTGGTTGCAGGAGCTGGAGGAAACGGGCCGCCCCCTGACCCCCGGAGCCTTGCACCACGTCCTTCACCAGTCTGTGAAATACAAGCATTGGCTGTTCCATCCGCAAAAGAACGTGCTGGAAGCCCGAATTCGGCAGGTAGCGAGTGTGAAAAAAGTGCGGCGCCGGCGCTACCGGAGCCGCTTTTTCCACCAGGTGGCGCCCTGTCCTATTGCGGCCCAGTCTTATCAGCCGACCTTCGGCGAGCCGCAGTCGTTCGCCGAAGTTTTTCAGAATTGCCTTCAGTGCTCCTACTGTCTGGAAATTCAATACCACAAGGAAATGAGGGGCTTTCGCGAGGTGGTCACCAGGCCCGAAACCGTTATCTGCTGGGGAAAGTGGCGCGGGAAAGAAGAGGAATTGATCGACGCCCTGCTGGCGCTCATTCCCAAATGAAGGGGAGCGCAGCAGGAAAGATGGAGTCGCTAAATCCGGGTTAAGACATCTCCTCCGGTTCCGGGTTCGTCCTTTCGATGCCGACGGCTTCCCGGAAAGCGATGAGGAAGCGCTCGTTGAGATAAGGAGACAGGTCGAGCGAAGCGAACCAATGCTCGAAAAAGTGCCGGAAAGGCTCTCCGGAGACATCTCCGAACAACCGCCGGGTCTCATTGATGGTGTGCCGGGTCAGTTTTTTCCACTGCCCGGGCGGCAAATTCAGCAGAGTAACCAGGTAAGCTTTGGTGAGGTTCTTGAACGCCTGCACGTAAACCTTGCGCCCGTCGAAATCGGAAGTGCGCGCGGCGTTGACGAGGGCGCGCTGGTTTTTCAGATAGACCGAGTTGAGAAATTTGGCATCTACCGTTTCCAGGTCCCGAAAACCCTGAATGGCGTCGGCGGAATCGCGAAGCGGCGCCGGGGAGCGGTCGCCCTCGAAAAGGACAAATTCACCGGCCAGCAGTTGGTAGCGTTCCATCTCCTGTTCCCACTGGTCGAGCAACAGCAGGCGTTCCGGTTCGGCAAGCAACTGTTGTTCTTCGATCTTCGCTTCCGGCTCTACAGGCCAATGCGCCCCGTTGCGGCCATGCGCTGCCGTTGTGTCCGGCATCACCGCCGCCTTTTGGGGTTTCAGCAGCCCATTGACCCCAGCCGTATTTTTATTTTTCGGGATAAAAGCACCGGTGTCCCTGGCGCCGGTGATCGATTGCCGACCGTTCTTTTCCGGACTCATCGCCACTGCCAGCTCGTACCCGCCGATCCAGATGGTGCCTTCGTAGGCGCCCCCGCTCAGCATGGGCAAACGAACCAGCTCTTCGCCGGAGGCCGGGTTGAGCAACCGGATTTCCATCCATACTTCCGGACGGTCGTCGCGGCCGGCCACGGCGGTATCTTTAGCGTCGACCGGGCCTTCGGCAACGGTCAACCGCACTTGTGTTGTGTGTTTTCTCATTTTGATATAGTTGCTATGCTTATCCGGGATAAACTGCTTCTCCTCGCTTGCGGTCGCCGCAAAACGAGCAGGCGCTTCCTACCCAATTTCGTAAAATGAAAAGAAGGACGGAGTTGAAACGGCGTCTAACCCGGATTATTCATGGAAAAATCAATTGCGCAAAACCACGAATACTTCGGGTTGACGAACAGCCCCTTACAGGCACAGGGGAGCCGAACCGCGGCGGGCCGCCGGAAGTGAAAACCGTCCTGAATTTTGGTATGCAGATTATTTGCACTGTCTTTGATACAAAACGGGGAGTTTTCTTCATCCGGAATACCGGAAGAGGTTGTATCTGATTGGCAAACTAATAAATATTTAGATTCAATGCAATATTTTGATCACAAACAGCCTGAAGGGAAGTTCCAAAAGCTGGGTTTTGCCGCCCGGATGACTCCCTGCACTCAACCCGGATTATTCATGGGTTCATCTATTGCGAAGAACCCATGAATAATTCGGGTTAAGCGTTCAGACAATCGCTTTTGGCCCCGACAAGCCGATCCCTTCCAGGAAAGCGCTGAAGAACCGCTCGTTCAAGTGAGTTTCCATACCCATAGCCCGCCACCAGTTCAGAAAAAACTGAGAAAAGTCCTGATCATTTACCTGATCGAAGAGATTGCGGGCGCCCTTCACCGTATAGCGGGTCAGGTAGCCCCATTCGCTGGAGGGCAGGTTGAGCAGAACGATCAGATAGGCTTTTGTGAGTGTTTTCAGCGCCTGCAGGTAAATTTCGCGTTCTTCCTCTGAGATGCGGTAGTTGCGGGCCGCTTCCGACAGTCGTTTCTGGCAATCGAGGTACCGGTTGTTGAGGGATTTGGAATTGATCTTCGGGTCGCCGGCAAAATCGGCGATGGCTTCGGCGGCGTGCACCAGCGGGGAGTGGTAGCGGTTTTTCTCCAGCAACACCAGTTCGCGGATCATCCGCTGTTGCTCCTCCATCTCGATCCGGCATTGTTCGCGCAGAAACACCTGCTCCGACGCGCTCAGGTGGGAATGTTGAGCTTCCGACTCTTCTTCGGCAATTTCGAAGACCAATGACTTGCCGTTGTTTATCTCCCCGGGGGAGTGCCGGCGGGAAGCAGTGATGCGTCTTAGCGGCGCGCCTTCCGGCACTTCGCCTTCCTCGGTAACTCGGCCGGCCCCGTTGCGTTGGCTGCGGTCGTTGCTTTCGGCCCGAGGCTGCAGATGCTCCGGATTTTTTACCGGCTCGGCGGAAGATTGCCGTACGGCATACTCAGCGATGTCGAATTTCAACTCCAGGCCTTTCCACCGCAGGTTGCAATTCCCCGACTCGAGAAACATATCTTCCGCATAGACCGGAAAGCGTATTACCTCCTTTTCCGTTACCGGATCGATCAGCCTGATCTCCAGAGGGGTGGTCTTCGGCTCGATTTCCGCATTCTGATCTCCTTCACCGCCGCCCGTTTTTCGGATGGTTAATTGGATCGTCTTCATGTTTTCTCACGTTAGTATATGACTTGTTATTACTTAACTCGCTGACGCTCAGGCACAGCCAGATAGTCTCTAGTTGATTCGACAACCAAGAGTACCGGCTGAAATTTTCCCTTTTGTTAAGTTGGGCGAAGAAGTTGATATACTATTAGAAAGAATCGGCGGTTGAAAACTTTACCGCTGCATCCATGGGAGAGGCGTAATCATAAGAAACGCCATTGCACAAGAGGAAATCAATGCATGTAGTACCCAGATTACTTCTGGTTTAAACCTCGGTACGAGACCTAAATTTATGGAATTTTCATTGCTTCGGCAAGTCGACCGACAAATTCGTCTTCGGGAAGCCGGGTTTATTCCGGAAAAATCGCCCAGAGGTCCTTTACTGCCGGGCCCCAGCAATCCACTTTTTCCAGTGGCGGCAGCTCCGGCAGGCAGGTTTCCAGCAGGCTGAAATCGTAGAACGCCATATTACAACGGTAGTTATCGAGGTACAGGATTTTACCGAAGGTGTTGTCGGCCAGGCAGGTATATTCGGCAAAGGCGTTGGCGTGGTTGAAGGTGGCGTCCAGGAAAGTCATTACCTGGATGGTGATGCCGCGGCCCGCCATAGCTTCGGCCCAGTTGCAGATATCGACGCCGTTTTCATGACATACGTTGGCGCCGTCGCTCACCAGGAAGATGGCGCGGCGGGCTTCGGAAGAATCGGCGAATAATTCGGGCGACCGCTGCAGCATGGTGAGGAGCGGCGTCGTGCCGTCGGGCGCCAGAAAGCGCAACTCGCGGCTGAGCTCGCGGCGGTCGTCCATCGCGCCGGTTGGCAACCATAGTTTGGGTTTCGTTCCGCAATCCCCGCCGATGGTGCCGACTCCCACCGCAGTGTTCTCCGGCAGCTGTTGCAGCACGTATATCGCCGTTTCTTTCATTACCGAAAACCGGGTTTCGCCCATACAAACCACCTTTTCCATAACCATGGAGCCCGAAATATCCAGGAGAAAGACCACCTCGTCGAATTCCGAGAATTTGAGGTTCCGGAAGATATTTCCGGGCAGATTGCGGAGGTTGGGTTCCAATAGCTGACGACGGTCTACGGAATCGGCGTAAGCCTGAAACGCGTCCATCGGGTAGCCCAGCGAATCGCTCAGCAGGCGATAATTGCCGAGTGCCGTCGCGTTGTCCTTATCCAGGCGCAGGGCCTGTTCGAATTGATCGCGGGCGCGCTCCATATCCCGCCGGTGGACGTGGTAGTGCGGCGCCTGGTCGGCCCGGTGGTGCCCGCCGCGCCCCTGGTTGAGCATGATGGCGTATCCCAGGGCGTTGTGCATGACGCTGCGCGCCCGGGGCGCTCCGTTTTCCCCCAGTAGGTCGAGGCTGTGGCGTATCGGCGTCACCGACGAGCCGTACTGCCCGTCGTAGAGGTAGATCATGCCTTCGAAAAAGAACCGCAGCGCCCGCTTCTGCTGATATTCCGGATCGCGGCGATCGATGAGGTGCTCGATGCGCTGCATCAGCTCGAGGCCTTCGTCAGCTTTGCCGATCCGGCTGAGGCAGACCGCCAGGGATAGCGTGAAAAAATAATTGTCGGGAATGGTATTGTAGGCCCGGCGGAACAAACCGGCGGCCCGCTGATAGCGGCCCTCGCTATACTGCAGGCCGCCCCGGTAGTGCCAGCGGTAGGCCGCTTTTTTGTTGGCGAAGGGACCGGAAAAAGACATGGCCAGGAGCAGGATCAACGCTGCTCCGCAGAGATAGCGGCCGGGTAATTGGGTCGTCGACTTCATGCGAACGGCAATTAACGAAAAAGCCGGGAATGATGCCAGGGGTAAAGGTTAATTGCCATGGATTCGCAATGGAAGCGACGTGCGGCAGGCCAGTCCTTGTCCGTCTTATTCCCTTAACCCGGATTATTCATGGGTTCTTCGCAATAGATGAACCCATGAATAATCCGGGTTAAGAGCTTTCCTGCTCCGGCGGAGGGGCGGGAGCAGGGCCATCGCCTCCCCGCGGCTGCGCGGGGGCGGCGGCGGTCTTTTCCGGCGAACGGGTTTCGTGGCCGGCGGCCAGCAGGTTCGGCATGCGGCTGGTGAAGTCGACGCGACGAACGCCCCCATCCTGAACCGACAAATGCGGAGGCAGCGCTTTTATTTCGGGCCGCCCGCCTGCTCCTTTCCACCAGTCGCCGGCGCCGCCTTCACTGACCAGTTGGAAAGACAGCCAGGTATAAAAAAGCCAGGCGGACACGGCCATGACGACGACGACCGTAATAACCATATGGAATTCCGGCGCCCCGAAAAAAGCCGCCAGGTCGGAACGATCAGCGGCTTCACCGATACTGCGGTCGGGAGCACCTGCCCACCGTGGGCTGCGTTGCGCCGCCGCCGGCGCAATGAGAGCGGCGACCGCCAATCCGGAGAAAATTAATTTTTTCATACGAATTCGTTTTGATCACAAAGCAGCTTCTTTGCAAACACGAACAAAAGAGCGAATCGGTTGCAGGGGTGACCGGGTGGGCCACCTACGCCCACCTTGTAGCGAAGTCCTATTAAGATAGGAATAAATTTTTCGCCCGGCAATAATTGACAAACAAATAATGGCTTTCAGGTAGAAATAGGGCGGATAATTATGTCTACCCGCCGGTTTTTCAACTTTCCTTCCCAGCTCGAATTATCGTAGACCGGATTGAGTTCCCCGAAGTCTTCGATAGAGATCACTTCGCGTTCCAGCCCCCGCCGCAGCAGTTGCTGTAGCGCAGCCTCGCAACGCATCCGGGAAAGCCACTGGTTGTATTCGTAGCTGCCGATATCGTCGGTATGGCCGTGAATGCTGATCGCCTGGTGCTCCAGGTTGGGAATACCGTCGAGCCAATCCTGCAACTCAGCGATCTGGGAAGCATCGATATAGTAGCTGCCGCCCCCAAAATAGATGCTGTGTATATAGTAAGCTGGCTCTTCGGTCTGCGCCCGGGCTGACAGGAGGGCAACGCAGGAAAAGAGGGAAAGTAGCATAGCTTTTTTCATGACGATCGGGTGTAAGGGTGCAATAAATACAACCCCATATCGGGGCCGATCGTTTAAGTGGATGGAACAAACTTGAGTTTGCCAAATTCCCGCCGGGCGTCCATCCATTTTTCAAAAATTTCCGTCACCTGTGGATTCTCCCGCCAGTTGTGAGCGATGCCTTCGATGGAGAGCAACTTTTCAAACAGCTCGTCCTGGGCCCTGCCTTCGCGCAATGCTTCGCGGTAAGGCAGGTGGCTGAACGTAACCATGGAGTAGAGGGGTAAAAAATCTTGCGGATATTTTTCCAGGAAAAAAGCCTCCATTTCTTTGCGCAGCAGGAAAGCAGGGTCGGCAACCAGATCGCGCATTTCAATGAAGTTGCGCAGCGCGAGGTCGGCGATGGCGTTGGCGTCATCGGGGCGGGTACGGCTGAATTCGGGGATGATCTGCGACCAATCCTCATCGAACCGGTCCATCATCTCGTCCAGCAAGGTGCAATCTTCGAAGCCGGAATTCATCCCTTGTCCGTAAAACGGCACGATGGCGTGCGAGGCGTCGCCGATGAGGAGTACAGCGTCTTCGTAGCGCCAGGGCCGGCAACGGATGGTGACCAGCGAAGCCGTGGGGTTTTGGTGAAAATCGGCCAGCAGGTCCGGCATCATGGCGGCGGCGTCGGGGAAGAACTGCTGGAAGAAGGACGTGATCTGAGCGTCGGTTTGCAGCTGTTCGAAAGCCTTTTCTCCTTCGTAGGGCAAAAACAGAGTGCAAGTGAAGCTGCCGTCCGGGTTGGGCAGGGCGATCAGCATAAAGTTACCGCGCGGCCAGATGTGCAGCGCATTTTTATCGATGCGATGGCGGCCGTCGGGCAGCGCCGGAATGGTGAGTTCCTTGTAACCGTAATCGAGATATTGCTGCGAATAGTTGAAGCGCGGCGTTTTCATCAGGCTTTCCCGCACTGCGGAAAAAGCGCCGTCGGCTCCGAAGATGAGGGGCGCCGCAGCCCTGTGGCGCTCGCCGGTCTCGGCGTCTTCGAAATGCAGCGTTCGTGCATCCAGGTCGACGCGCCGGCACCGTTGGTTGAAGTGAAACCGGACCTTGTCGAAGCGGTCGGCGATGTTGATCAGCTCGATGTTCAGGCCGCCCCGCGAAACGGAGTAGATCGCCTGGCCCTCCTGACCGTAAGGCTGGAAGGTCAGCGCCCCGGCCGTATCGTGCATCATCCTTCCGTGCATGGGAATGGCCTGCTCGCGGATTTTATCGAAAATGCCGGCCTTTTCCATAGCTTTCCAGCCGCGGTGGCTCATAGCCAGGTTGATCGACCGGCCACCGGCAAAACCGGCCTGCCGAACATCCGGGCGGCGCTCGTAAACGTCTACTTCGTAGCCGCGCTTGGCGAGCAGGATCGCCCAGAGACTGCCAACCAATCCGGCTCCGACGACAATTGCTTTTTTTCGGTTATGCATGCAAAGAAATATTGGTTAGGACGGCGGCGGCTAGAAAAGAAAACGCAACGCAATAAACTGCGCGGCAAACCCTACCAGAAACCCGCCGTAAAGATCGAGAGAATTGTGTGCGCTGAGCAGCAGGCGGGACGTTCCCACCAGCCCGGCCAGCACTATCGAAACCATCAGAATGATGTTCATGTTCAACTGAAAGGCCCCAAACCAGTATAAATCGATGGTAAAGGTATCGTAACTGAACAACAGCATGGTGATCACAACCATGCCGACCAACCCGCCCATACCGACCGCGTGCGCACTGATCAGCGAAAAAATATTGATCAAAAAAGCCAGAAACAGCCCGATAGTGGCGCCCAGCACAAATGCCGTATAAGCAGTGGGCACCTGGGGGTTGTAAAGGAAGTTCTGGAACATCCAAAGGTAAAAGATACCGGTGATGATGTAGGGTACGATGCGCTCGTGCCGGTCTTTCAATTCCACCGACGAAACGAGCCCCAGCAGCCGCAACATCGAAACCGCTACGGCGGGAATGAAAAAGGTAGACAGAAATATGCGCAGAATGAGCAGCCGGCTCAAAGGCTCCGAGATGCTGCTCACGCCAAAGAGATAGGGATTGACCAATAGCAGCAGCACCAGCATATACGTCAGTATCAGCAAGGGATGAAAAAGATAGGAGATGATCCGCGCCAGCATCTGCAACATTTGCTTTTTCTTTGAAACATGGGTAAAGATAGCTCGATAATTAGGAACGACCATTAAGCCGGCCCGGTTTTTCCCTTTTCGGGGCCGCCCCGGAAGCCTACCCTCCCCGGAAAACTATTTTTTCCGATATTGGGGATGATCCCTGGAGTAAGAGCTCATTGCTCTAAGTTATCCGAGTCGGGCCATGAATAACCTGGAAGAAATATTCAGTAACACGCTTTTCACCATCGGTGACTTCCCGTTTTCCGTCGGGAACCTCACGATCATTATTTTCACCCTGCTCTTGCTGAGCGCCAGTTATCTCGTGTTGCAGCGCCGGCTGCTCCCGCTTTTCTTTTCCTTCCAGGACGTCAGCCCCAAGAATCAGCGCAGCATCCGGCAACTCACTCGCTTTTGCCTGCTCCTGATCCTGCTTTTTGTGCTGATCCCCAATGTCGGCCTCGATCTGATCCTTTACCAAAAAACAGACCCGGAAACGGAAGCGCCCGAAATACTGATCCGGGTTTCGCATGTTTTCGGCCTGATCCTCATCTGGCAGCTGGCCCGCCTGGCCGACCTTCTGCTGTCGAAGATCTATCTGAAAAATATTTTCGAGCAACGAGAGCGAAACAAACAACGGTCCATACGGTTCCAGTCGCCGGAAAAACTCAAGCAATTCAACAGCCGCGCCGTACAGTCGGTAGTATACCTGGTAGCAATTATCTTTATCGTGGGCGCCTTCAATGTGGACGGCGAAATTTTCTCTTTTAAGGTCGGAGAGAACAACATTCAGGTCACCGTAAGCAACATCCTCTTTGCGGTCCTGGTATTGCTGATCGCCCAGTTGTTCAACTGGGTGCTCATTCAGCTCTTGCTGTTCCGCTATTATCAGCGCAAGCAGATCGATATCGGTTCGCAATACGCCATTAACCAGCTACTGCGTTACACCACTTACGTCATCGCCGTCATCGTCGCGCTGCAATCGCTCGGCATCAATATGACGCTGGTCTGGGGGGGCGCCGCCGCCCTGCTTCTGGGCGTAGGTCTTGGTTTACAACAAACCTTCAATGATTTCTTCTCCGGCGTGCTGCTCTTGCTCGAACGCTCCGTAGAAGTGGGCGATGTCGTGGACGTAGGCGGCGTGGTGGGCACGGTGCGACGCATCGGGTTGCGTACGTCCAAAGTACAGACGCGGGACAACATCATTGTCATCCTGCCCAACTCGAAGCTGGTGGTCGACAGCGTTATCAACTGGAGCCATAACGACAACAAGGCCCGGTTTCACGTGGGCGTCGGCGTGGCTTACGGCTCCGATACCAAGCTCGTGGAGAAACTCCTCATCGAAGTCGCCAAAAAGGAAGAACGGGTATTGGATTTCCCGTCTCCTTTTGTCCGCTTCGTCAATTTCGGGAATTCCTCGCTCGACTTCGAGCTCCATTTCTGGTCGCAGGATTTTATTCCCATCGAAGACGTCAAAAGCAACCTTCGTTTTGCTATTGATACGGTTTTCCGCGAACACGACGTCACCATCCCGTTCCCGCAGCGCGACCTATGGTTCAAGAACGACCTGCAGCAGCGCGATCACCAAAACGACCTCGGAAAAGCGGTAGAACAACAAACGGGCGCCGGCGACGAATAGGGCTATTCAACCTATGCGGGCAAAATTTCCCTAACCCCGGCCGGCCTTTCCTTCGGTCGGTTCAGGTAAACCCGTCTTCGCATCGCTCTTCCCGGGTAATCCTTCCGGCTTCCATTCTCAATCCAGCAGGCGCTTAATGCGGGCGTACTCTCGCGGATTGGTATCCTGGCCGGTGCAGCCCATTTCGCGGGCTCTGGCTTCGATTTTCCGGACGCGGTCGCCGGGGTTGGGGTGGGTGCTCAGAAAGGCCGGCGGTGTCGGCTGGCCTTCCATCTTTTTAAAGAAGCCGGCGGCGCCGGCGGCGTTGTAGCTCGTTTCACAAAGGTAGACGACGGAGTATTCGTCCGCTTCGGTTTCGTGGTTACGGCTGAATGTGAGCTGGATCAGGCCCAGCGCGATCTGTTCGAGCATGCCGGGATCGCTGCGCCCGGTGACGATGCTGGTGAGGGCGGAGAGGCCGTACACCTTGGTCATCTGACGCGTAGAATGGCGCAGGGCGGAATGGGCTATTTCGTGCCCCATGACGCCGGCCAGCTGATCTTCGGAGTCCAGAAATTTAATGAGGCCGGTGTATACGTAGATAAATCCGCCCGGCGTGGCGAAAGCGTTGAGGGTTTCGTCGTCGTCGATAATTTTCACTTCCCAGGCAAATTCGTCGGCATAGCTCACTTTGCCGGTATTCAGCAGCTTCTGGGTGATGTTGCGAATGTATTGGTAGGCTTCTTCGTTCCCTCTCTCGGGCAACACGGGAAACTCATTGGGTTGGCTGGCGATTTCCTGGCTGACCTGCCGGCCCAGCTCCAGGTCTTGTTCGGGGGTGAAAAGGTTGATGCCGCCCCCTTTGCCAGAGCCGCAGCCGCCTAGAGTAAGTACGATCAACAATCCGAATAGTGAAAAATTGATGGCACGCATAGCGTTTGGTTTTTTCATTTATTGACGTCCGGGTAAGCACCTGGTAACGTCTTTCCCAAAGGTAACGAGATTTTTTTGCGGATTAGTGAGTCAACCCTCCGGTTGCCAGTCCCTGCGACGTAAGAAAGCGACCGTCGTCCGGATATCATCGCTGAGCACCCGGTCGTGATCGAGCGGCGGTACTTCCTTCCGGTAGGCCGACAGCACGGCCTCCAGGGCAGGCGAAGTACGGGCCGGGCGCCGCAGCGACAGGGCCTGCGCCGCCGTCATGAATTCGATCGCCAGCAGATTTTCCAGGTTTTCCACTACCCGCAGCAGTTTGGTGGCTGCATTGGCGGACATGCTGACGTGGTCCTCCTGTCCGTTGCTGGAGGTGATCGAATCTACGGAGGCCGGCGTACAGAGCTGTTTGTTCTGGCTGACGATGGCCGCGGCCGTGTATTGGGGGATCATCAGGCCGCTATGCAAGCCCGGTCGCTGGGTCAGGAATACCGGCAAGCCGCGGTTGCCGCTCAGCAGCTGGTAGGTACGGCGTTCCGAGATACTGCCGAGCTCGGCGAGGGCGATGGCGAGGTAGTCGAAGACGAGGGCGAGCGGCTGGGCGTGAAAATTGCCGCCGGAGAGGATAGCGTCTTCCTCCGGAAAAATATTGGGATTGTCGGTTACCGAATTGACCTCGTCGAGCACCACCGAGCGGGCATGCGCCAGCGCCGCCATCGAGGCGCCGTGCACCTGCGGCACGCAGCGAAAAGCGTAAGGGTCCTGTACTTGCGCTTTTTCTACTTTTTCCAATTCACTTCCCGCCAGCCACCGGCGCACGGCGCGGGCCACCTCGCGCTGGCCGGCCTGGGGCCGGATACGCTGCAGCCGGTCGTCGAAGGGCGACCGCAGCCCGTGAAAAACATCCAGCGAGAGCGCCGCACAAAGGTTCGCCAGGTTCAGCAGCCGCCCGGCCTGCCCAACACACCAGACGCCATAGGCGCCGGAAAACTGGGTGCCGTTTACCAGGGCCAGCCCTTCTTTGCTCTCCAGGCGCAGGGGCGTCAGGCCCGCAGCAGCCAGCGCCGCGGCGGCCGGCTGCTTCACGCCGCGGTGGCGCACCGCTCCCAGCCCGATCAGGGGAAGGCTGAAGTGGGCCAGGGGCGCCAGATCGCCGGAAGCCCCCAGGGACCCCTGCTCGAAAACGACGGGCAGTATTTCGAGATTGTAAAAATCGACCAGCCGGCGCGCCAGCGCCAGGCGCACTCCGGAATAGCCCAGGGCCAGGCTTTTTACTTTGAGAAAAAGCATGAGCCGCACGATCTCCGGCGGCGCTTCCGGGCCGGCGCCGCAGGCGTGCGATTGTACGAGGTTGTACTGAAGCTGCTGTGTCTCTTCCGGGCTGATGCGAATATCGCACAAGGCGCCAAAACCGGTATTGATGCCGTAATAGCGCGCGTCGGATTGGTTGAGTTTCCGCTCCAGGTACGAGCGGCATTGCCGGATGCGCTGTTCGCTTTCGGAGGAGAGGCCGATGGGCGCGCCCTCGCGAAGCAGGGCCTCCACATCCGGCCAGGCCAGCGGCCCGGAGCTAATGTAATAAGTTGGTTTCATAACTGTACTTGGTTAGAGATCGCTGTATGACGCTGCGGGCGAAGTTAGAATTAATTGCCCTAATCGGCTAAGAGAAAGTTAAAAACCGCCGGGGCCCGTTAAACATTAGTTAAATCGCCGGACAGCCCGGCAACTGCATTCCTCCCAACTCGTTAATATTGTGGATGTTCCGATAAGGTGATCCGCGGCGACGCCGGCATTTTGCCGTCCGGCGCGCCAAAGCAGGGAAAATCTTGTAATTTTATTTCCCGAGGTTGATCAAAAACAAAAACGAGCCATTTATGACAAAGATTCAAAAGATCGTACTCCGTAGCTTCGCCATCCTGGCCATCGGCCTGTTGCTGAGCTGGAAAGCCGAAGCCCAGCGTATTGCTTACGTCGATATCAACACCGTTCTCGAAAGCATTGACGAATACCAGGCCGCCCAGGAAGAACTCGACCGGCAGGCCGCCAAATGGCGCCAGGATATTGCCCAGGAATACGATGACATCAAAGGAATGTACAACCGCTACCAGGCCGAACAGGTATTGCTCAGTGATGAAGCCCGCCAACAACGGGAAGAAGAGATCATGGCAAGAGAAAAAGCCGTGCGCGACAAACAGCGCGAGAAGTTCGGCCCCGAAGGCGAATTGTTCCAGCGCCGCCAGGAACTGGTGCGCCCCATTCAGGAACGCGTATACCTCGCCATCGAAACGTATGCTAAAGATCGCGGGTACGATTTTATTTTCGACCGGTCAGGCTCTGCGGGAATCATTTTCTCCAACCCGCAGTACGATAAAACCGAAGACATCATGGAGATGGTGAAAGAATAGCCATGACCGTTCCGAAAAAAAACTTAATTTCGCTCCCGTTTTTATCCAATCAAAACACTAGAAAAATGAAGAGCCTTTTTAAGGGTACTAGCCTCTTGGTCGCCCTTGTTTTAGTTGCTTTCACGTTGCCCATGCAAGCCCAGAAGTTCGGTTACCTCAATTCGGCGGAAATCCTCTCCGAACTGCCGGACGTCAAACAGGCCGACGCCAACCTGGAGGCCCTGCAAAAGCAACTGCAGAAGAAAGGGCAGAGCATGGTAGAAAAGCTGCAGCAGGAATACGGCCAGGTACAGCGCCAGATCGAAGCCGGCGACCTTTCTCCCAAACAACAGGAAGAGAAAGCCCAGGAGCTGAAAGAAAAGGAGATGGAGATCGCTCAGTTTGAACAGGATATGATGAAACAAATCCAGGACAAGCGAAGCGAATTGCTGGAGCCCATCTACGCCAAAGTCAACGACGCCATCGAAGCGGTTGCCAAAGAGAACGGCTATCAGTTCATCTTCGATAAAGGCGTCTTGCTGTACTACCAGGATTCGCAGGACGTCAGCTCTTTGGTAAGAGCAAAACTCGGCCTTTAATTGCAGTGACCACCCATTTGCCAATCGGCATTTTTGACTCCGGCATTGGCGGCCTGACGGTCGCCAATGCCGTTGCTCAACGACTTCCTCTGCAACCCATTTTGTACTTCGGTGATGCGGGTCGCGCCCCATACGGCTTGAAACCGGCTCACCTGATCCGCGACTATGCCCATCAGATCAGTCGCTTTCTCTTCGACCACCATTGCCCACTGATCATCGTCGCCTGCAATACGGCCTCCGCCGCCGCCCTGAACGCATTGCGCCAGACCTGGCCGGAAGCGTCCTTCGTCGGAATGGAGCCGGCCGTAAAACCGGCCGCCGCCGCCACCCGCGCCGGAAAGGTGGGAGTGCTGGCTACCCGGGGCACCTTCCAGAGCGAACGCTACGAACAATTGCTGGAACGCTACGGCCGCCACATCGAGGTGTTCGAAGACCCCTGCATCGGATTGGTGGAATTGATCGAAAGCGGCGCTGCCGAAGCTCCGGCTACCGAAGCCCTCTTGCGGCGGGTGCTCGACCCTATGCTCGCAAAGGGCGTCGATACCCTCGTGCTCGGGTGCACCCACTATCCTTTTGCCGCTCCCATTATTCGCAGGATCGCCGGGCCGAAAGTGGCCGTTATCGACCCTGCTCCCGCAGTGGCTCGCCAGGCTGCCCGCGTGCGCGCCCAGCTGGCGCAAAGCCCGCCGGAATTAGCAGGCTCCGTCAGGCACCGGTTCGTCGCCACCGGCAATTACGACAAAATGCAAAGCGCCGTCGATCACTTTTTCGGGCCGGGTTATCCGGTGGAGCCGGCTACCCTGCCGGTCTGAGCAATACTGCTTATTGAGCGGGGGCTTCCTCCCGTTCGCTCTCACAAGCCTCCGCGCGCAGACTGAATCGCACGTACTTAATGGATTTTCCTGCCGCCAGGTGCATTTTTTCGTAGTAAGTCTGAATGGCCAGCACGTCGTCCGGCAGTTCTCCTTCGTAGATGGCTTCGTTGCGGTAAAGCAGGGCAGCAGCCGGATATTCGCGCAGCACCTCCAGGGTAAACTCGTAGAGTCGCAGTTCGTCCGTTTTCAGGTGAACCTGTCCCTCGTCCCGGATTATTTTCCGGTAACGGTCGAGGAAAACAGGAGCAGTCAGCCGTCGATTAGCTTTGCTTTTGCGCAGGAAAGGGTCGGGGAAGGTGATCCAGATCTCACTGATCTCTTTCGGGGCAAAAAACAAGGCGATCTGTTCGATGCGGGTGCGCAGAAAAGCCGCGTTGTTCAGCCGCTCGGCGAGCGCCTGGCGCGCGCCTTTCCAGATGCGGGCGCCTTTGATATCCACGCCGATGAAGTTGCGCCCGGGGTATTTCCTGGCCAGGTCGAGGGTGTACTCGCCGCGGCCACAGGCCAGCTCCAGGGTAATGGGATTGCGATTGCCGAAGTGCCGCTCCCCCCAGCAGCCCCGCAGGTCGACCGGCTCGGCATCGAGGCCCACCAAGCCGGGGTTGCCGGCGTCGTAATTTTCATAAACGTTAGGAAAAGTAAGGAGCTCCGCAAATTTTTGGAGTTTGTTCCGCCTACTCATAGTCGCTCTAGAAATTCCGCAATTTTTTGATTGTAAATATCGTAAATAATGAGGTCGTTATGTCGTCCTTTCTCGATGGTCACAAATTCGTCCCGGGGTTTGAGTTCCTGACTGAGCTCCCCGGCGCAGCGCAGGGGCACCACCAGGTCATTCGTCCCCTGTAAGATCAGGACCGGGCACCGGGTGTTCCGCAGGTGTTTGCGATTGTTGAAGCGGTATTTGAACCAAAAAACCGGCGGCAGAAAGGGATAATACGTAAAGAAAAGCTTAACCATACTGGCGAAGGGGGTTTCCAGAATGAGCAGCCGCGGCCGCCGGCGCCCCGCCAGAAAAGAAGCGAAAGCCGAACCCAGCGAACGACCGAAAAGCACGATCCGTGCTTCGCCGTACTGCGCTTCCAAAAAACGATAAACGCTGAGTGCATCTTCGTAGAGCAGCTCTTGTGAACGGCGGCCGCGGCTTTTGCCATAGCCCCGGTAGTCGTATACGAAAAAATCATAATTGAACCGAAAGAAAAAATGATACAAATGGCCCCATCGCGCGACGCTCCCCGAATTGCCGTGGCAGTACATTACGACGCCGCGCGCACCGGAGCGCCGAAACCACAAGCCGTGGATCCGGCCGTGCGCCACGTCCGGCACCCATATTTCTTCGCAGGCATGCGCGAAAGCGAACCGGTAGTCTTCGGACAATCGCTGCGGGCGGAAGATGAAATAATCCTGCAGCAGGGCGGTAAACAAATTGCCGAGCCCCCAGAGCAACACCACAAACAATAAAATGTACCAGACCATCATTCCCATTTCCGAAAACCTTCCTGCAAAAGTGCAAAGAAATTTGCGATCGCCGGGGCCCGCACCCCCGTCCGGCGCAGTAGCAAAAGCAAAAAGTATTGCCTATTTTTATGTAGTATCGTTTTGCGGCAACCCCGAAAACCAAGCTTGAACCACCGGTTCCGTTCTTTCATTTTAAGTTAGTATTCCTTGGCCTTCAAAAGTAAAGCTATGAAAATCGCGCCGCTAATTATTTTTCTGCTCTTCCTGCCACTCTTGGCTACGCCACAGAAAATCACGGTCTCCGAAGACCTCACCCTACGCAACGACGTATCGTACGAATTGCTCGGCGAACTGGGTGGGCGCCTTCTGATATTCCGCGACCAAACGAATGAATTCGTGGTGCAGGCCTTTGACCAAAACCTGCGCAAAGTCTGGAAAAAAGACATCGAACTCGACAAAAGGCAGCCCAATGTGATGGCCGTTACTTTCGGCGACGATTATTTCGCCCTGGTCTATCGTTTTCGCCGGGGAGGCAACCACTACCTCAAAGCCCACAAGTACGACCCGGCCGCCAACCTGGTCGACTCCGTTACCATAAAAGACTACGGCTTCCAGTTTTATACGCCCAACTACCAGACGGTCGTTTCCGAAGACCGGAGTAAAGTGATGGTGTATTACGTCGAAAAGCAATCCATTTTCCACGCCCTGGTCTTCGACCTCACTACCATGTCTCTGCTCTGGGAAAAGACCTTTTCGTTAGACGATTTCAATTACTGGGAAAATTTCCAGCAGATGGTGCTCGGCGATGACGGAGGGATGAACCTCATCCTCAGCAAGAATAATTTCTCCACCCGCAAGGACGTCCATTACTACGAGATCCACAGCTACTACGGAACCGGCGAAGTTACCGGGTACAATCTGCCGCTGAAGGGCTTTCTGACTTATGATGTGCTGTTCACCTGGGACAACCTCAACCAAAACCTGGTGGCCGGCGGCTTTTACGCCGAAAAGAACAACGGTCGGGCCAGCGGCTACTTTTACCTCAGCATGCCCCGCGCCGCGCCCGACGATCACTTGCTGCAGTTCCATCCTTTCGAGGATGAATTCGTGTCCGTGCTCGAGGGCAAAGAAGTCAATAACAACAAAGGCATTTCGGAATTGCAGGTTCAGGAACTGGTGCTGCGGCGTGACGGCGGCCTGCTGATGGTCACCGAACGCTTGCGCCAAACCGAGCGCCAACTGGCCGGCAACCGCATCTCCTATAACGTGCGCGTGGGCATGATCACTGATTTTTACTACGACGAGATTTGCCTGTTTTCCCTGCACCCCACCGGAGAGGCCCACTGGCAGAATATCCTCCACAAGAAACAATACAGCCAGGACGACGGTGCGGTCTATTCTTCTTATTTTCTGTTCAAATCGCCCGCCGCTCTGCGCTTTTTGTTCAACGACGAGATCCGCTACGAAAATACGGTCAGCGAATACGTCATCAATGGTTTGGGCAACTACGACCGCAACAGCCTGCTGAGCACCGAAAACCTCAAACTGCGCCTGCGCTTCCGGGACGCCCTCCAAACCGGGGCCGATAAACTGATCGTGCCCAGCGAACGCCGCAACCGCCTGCGCCTGGTGCGGATGGAGTACTGAATGAAATAGATGGCGCGCTAATGGGCTTCGCAAGAGATTTTTCCAGGAATAATACAGGCTAATGTCGTCGACCGGATAAACCGGGGCCTTGCCGGTCGCCGGCTTGTCGTTGCCATGACATCACCGAGGCGTGAAAGGAATGTAATTTTCGGGCGTGAAAAGAATTTACCCGGACGTCCGGCGTTTTCCTTCAAAACAAAAACCAATGCTCATGAACCGAATCCTGCTAGGTTTCCTGCTGTTGCTGTCTGTCCCGGCTGCTGCCATGGACTTCGAGGAATTTTTCCGCTCCGGCGACGCTTTTTTTAAAGCCCATGTCGAAAACGGCGCCATTGACTACGCCCAGGTCAAGGCGGCTCCGGAGAACCTGAACGCCCTGACCGATTTCATCAGTTCCGCTTCGCTTTCGGGACAATCCGCCGATGTCCAAAAAGCGTTCTACCTCAATGCTTACAACCTGTTGGTCGTCAAAGGCATAATCGCGGCCTATCCGGTAGGTTCGCCTATGGATATTTCCGGCTTTTTCGACAAAAAACAATACCTCGTCGCCGGGGAAAAAGTAACCCTCAACGATATTGAGAACGAGAAGATCCGGCCGGTCTACCAGGACGCCCGCATTCACTTTGCCCTGGTCTGCGCCGCCAAAGGATGCCCGAAAATCCCGGATTACGCCTTCACGCCCGAAAAGCTCGACGAACAACTCGACGCCCGCACGAAGAAAGCCCTGAACGATCCCTACTTCATCCGCCCCCAAAAGAAAGAGGTGCAGGTATCCGAGATCTTCAAATGGTATCGCGTCGACTTCGCCGATACGGATAAAGGGGTAATCGAATTCATCAATCAATACCGCCAAGAAAAACTAGATCCTCGCGCCAAGCTTGGGTATTATACTTACGACTGGAAGCTGAATGACGTATAATTGCTTATCCCGTCTCATCCGCAATGCCATAGCCATTGCTTCATCAAAAACATAAAACGTGAGAACCACTTTAATCGCCCTTTTCCTCGCGCTGGCCGTCGCGGCCGGCGCCCAGGAAAACCTGCAGACGTATACTCCTTCCATCCTTTTTGAACCCGGAGAATGAGAGTTCAAAACTTTCTTCAACCTCTACACCCAGACTCAGGCGTTTGATGCGAACGGCGGCAAGGTCGCCACCGGAAGGGGCCGGGAGACCTTCGCCACCTCGATCAATCAGTTTTTATACGGCTTCAGCGACCATTTCAATGCCGGGCTGGACGTTTGGGTAAAAGGGGTAGATCTGGAAAACGGGGAATTCACTTCCCGGACGGCCGTGACGGGCTTCGGTCCCAAGATCAAGATCGCCCCTTTTCGCAGCCTGCGCCGCCTCTCCATCCAGTCGACGCTGCTCTTTCCCCTGGCCGATGACCTGGAAGGACGCAGCGACGACGCAGACAAGCCGTTCCTTTTTCTGGAGACGGACAAGACGCTCTGGCTGAGCCAAATCTTCTACGACCTGCCGCTGAACGAGAAAATGCAACTCTTCTTTCAGCAGGCTTTCTGGTATAACTTCGTCCGGGATTCATTTCGGGAAAACGATTTTCTGCAGACCCAAACCAGCGTTTTCTACAGCTATTTTCCCACTGATCGCTGGACCCTGTACGCCATGACGGAGTTTTTTCCCACCCATTATAACGACCAGGAACAAAGGGCGCAATTTGTCAACAATTACTTTGTCCAATCGGGAATAGGTACTAAATTTCAGCTCGTGCCCAACGCGATAGAGCTGGAATTCTTATACACGAATTTCTGGCTCGGCAGCGAAGGCGCCGGCGCCGGTGAAACATTCAACCTCGGCCTGCGTCTCATTCGACAATGAAACGTACCTTTTTATGCCCTGGCAATCTCTGTGTTGGTGGGTGTTCCTCT
>CAYQQU010000048.1:0-46143 GCA_964419545.1 uncultured Saprospiraceae bacterium
TGCAAAGCTAATGCTTTGTTTTTATTTGGCGGTTTTATGCGTCTGCCCTTCGCCCGGGGCCCCTTCATTGAACAGGAAGAACGGCGCGACCTTTATATCTACGGCATCAACTACTGCGCTTTGCGCATTCCCCGCGGCGACAGGCGGTTCACCAACCTGGCGCTGGAACTGTACGAAGCCGGCATCGCCGATCGCAGCCTGTTCGAAGGCAACTACTTGTCGCACTGGACCTACACCAACGTCGTCAAACTCAGCCTCAACCTGCAGCGCTACCAGTGGACGGAGCAGTTCATCGAGCAATTTCACCAGCAACTGACCCCCGCATTTCGCGAAGACGCCCTGCACTACAACCTGGCCGAACTCTATTATCAGAAAGGCGATCTCGAGCGAGTGCTCGACAACCTGCGAAAACTCCACTTCTCCGACCTCCACTACCACCTCGGCTCCCGCATCCTGCTCCTGAAAACGTACTATATGCGCGCCGAGCAGGAGGCTTTGGAATCCCTGCTTTCCTCATTTACGGCTTTCCTGCGGCGCAACAGCAAAGTTTCGGATAATTTTCGCGAAGCCTGCCTCAACTTCTGCACCCTCCTCCAACAAATCCACCGCGGCTCTCCCCGCGATTTCGCCGAGCTGTCCCGCAAGCTCGACAATACCCAGCCCCTGGTGCAACGGGAGTGGCTTGCCGGGATACTCGCCGGCGAACCCTGACCCACCGCTGCGCCGGCCTCACCCCTGCAGCAGCTGGTAGACCAGCAGGCTGCTCAGGTAAGCCAGCCCGGTCATAAAAAAGAATTGGATAGCTGGCCATTTCCAGCTCTTGGTTTCCCTTTTGACGACGGCCAGGGTGCTCATGCACATCATGGCGAAGACGTAAAAGATGAGCAACGACCAGGAGGTCGCCGTATCGTAAACGGGGAGGCCGGTATCGGGGCGGCGCTCGGCGGCCATACGGGAACGCACCGCGTACTCGTCCTGCTCGCTGCCGATGCTGTAGATCGTAGCCATGGTGCCGACAAATACTTCCCGTGCGGCGAAAGAGGTAACCAGAGCGATGCCGATCTTCCAGTCGAAACCGAGGGGCGCGATCGCCGGCTCGATGGCTTTGCCCAGGTGGCCGGCGAAAGAAGCTTCGATCTCTTTGGCGGCGATGAGGTTGCGCGTAGCGGTTTCATCCAGCTGCTGTTCGGCGGCGATGGCGCGGGCTTCCGATTCGGCCAGGGCCATATCTTCGGTAGGGCCGTAGCTGGCCAGCACCCAAAGGATGACGGAGATGATCATGATGATCCGCCCGGCTTCCAGCACGAAGGTTTTTACTTTTTCCCAGACGGTAATCAGCACGTTGCGCATCACCGGCGTCCGGTATTCGGGCAATTCGAGCATCAGAAAGCTCATCTCCCGGCTTTGGAGCACGTATTTGAAAACCAGCGCCGACAAGAGCGCGGCGACGATCCCCAACATATAGAGGCCCATAAAGGCCAGGCCCTGCAGATTGAAGATTCCCGCTACGGTAGCCGAGGGTACGGCAAAAGCGATCAGCACCGTATACACCGGAATGCGCGCCGAGCAGCTGATGAGCGGAGTGACCAGGATGGTGACCAGGCGTTCCTTCCAGTTACCGATGGTGCGCGTACTCATGATGGCCGGAATAGCGCAGGCGCCGCCCGAGATCAGGGCTACGATGCTGCGCCCGTTGAGCCCGAACAATTGCATGAGGCGGTCGAAAAGGTAGGCCGCCCGGGCCATGTAGCCCACTTCTTCCAGCAGGGAGATGAGGAAAAACAGGATAGCGATCTGCGGGATAAAGACCAGGATGCCGCCCAGGCCGGCGAGGATGCCGTCGGTAAGCAGGCGGGTGTACCAGCGGTCCGGCAGCTGGTTGTTGAGCCATTCGCCCGTCACTCCGAACAAAAACTCGATCATGTCCATCGGGTAGCTCGCCCAGGCGAAGATGGCCTGGAAGACCAGCAACATGAGCACAAAAAAAATGAAAGGCCCGGCGACGGGGTGGGTAAGCACCCGGTCGATGCGTTCGGTCAGCCCTTCGTCTTCCGGGCGCTTGGCGCGGCGCACGGTGCGCTGCGCGATGGGCGTAAAGCGGTCGTAACGGTTCATGGTCTCGTCGACCTGCGCGCGAATGCTTTCGAAATCCCGGGTGAGGACCGCCAGTTTTTCCCGCTGTCCTTTATTGAGAAAAGGCAGCCACTGGTGGTGATGCGCTACCAGGAGCGCCTGGTAGTCGGAGGTGACGCCCACGATTTCGCGCACGCCCCGGGCGATGTGCTGCTCGGCCGCCGAAAGGCGGTAGAAAGGCTCGGGCGCCTGGAAGTCGGACAGTTTTTCCTGAATGCGGAGCAGTTCCGCCTGCAGCTCGCCCATGCCGGCGCCGGTACGGCCGCTGATCCTGACCACGGGCGCTTCCAGCTGTACGGAAAGCTGATCTGCGTCGACCATCAGACCTTCCTTTTCCGCCACATCCGACATATTGAGGGCCAGGATCGCCGGCAGGCCCAGGTCGCGCAATTGCGTAAACAGGAGGAGGTGTTTTTCCAGGCGGACGATATCGGCGATGTAGACGACGGCGTCGGGAAAATTTTCGTCGTTGGGATTGGAAAAAGTCTGGACGACGATGCGTTCGTCCTGAGAAGTAGGATAAAAACTATAGGTTCCGGGAAAATCGATGAGCGTCGCTTCCAGGCGATCGTCGACGCACACCTTTCCCAGCTTTTTATCGACCGTGACGCCGGGAAAATTACCGACTTTCTGGCGCAGGCCGGTCAGTTGATTAAAAACCGAGGACTTGCCGCAATTGGGATTACCGATCAAAGCCACGGTGAGCGTAGCCGAGCATTCCTGAAAAGAATAGTCCATCATTTCAACACGATACAGGCAGCTTCCTTATCCCGCAGCGCGAGCAGGTGGTTGTCGGCTTTGATGTAAAAACCGCCGCCCAGGGGCGCTTTGCGGATCATTTTCACATGCGTTCCCGGCAGAACGCCCATTGCCATCAGCTTACCGGCGACAAAGGGGTCGGTGAAGCGGGCTACCCAGCCTTCGCTGCCTTTCTCCACGGATGAAAGTCGTTTTCCTGCTGTCAGCGTTGCTACCACGAATACTGGTTATTTTGATTTAATCTAAATATTTACATATACTTAACGCCAAAATAAGCGGTTCGACGGCGTTGGATCGTAACAATTGTCACTTTTTCCCAAAAATTACCTAATGCCGGTGGTTCGACTCCCCAATGTTAGGTATTTATTTGGTTGTCCCTTCCGCGCTCCGCCGTCAATTCCAGCAGAACCCGGCGTCCGAAGTAGCGCACACCGCAGACGTGCAGCGCCGGCAGGCGTGGCGTTGGCGCTGGTAGGCGGCGACGATCTCGGCAACCTGACGGCTGGCGTAACTGCGCACCGGCACGCGCCGCAATACGCCGGCGGCGGCGGGATCACGGAATATGAGATACACCATCCAACGGCCGTTGACGCGGCGCACCTCCTCTCCTACCGGCAGCATACCAGCGGTAGAATACAGGGGAAATTCATCGGGTGCGGCCGGTCGCTCTTCCTCGTAGTGTGCTTCGATAAAGCGTTCCATCAGGCCACGGTACTCAAACTCTGCTCTTGATTCTTCCATTTAGCGCAAGTATTTACAATCAGTACACCTCTTGCAGGAAAAAAGTTTATTTAGACTGATTAAAGATAAACGGAAGCAAAAATAAAAAAAAGCGTCCGCTCCCGAACGCTTTCAAAGTAATTTCTTTCGGCTCAATGCGGAGCTGACAAAAGTCACCCCCGGGAATTGATTTTTGTTAAAGCGCCTTTGCCTGCTTGTTATCCGAGGTGGGCCCGGATCATCCAGGCTTGCTTTTCGTGTTCTTCCATCAGACCGATGAGGAAATCGTTGGTGCCGAGGTCGCCCTTCTCTTCTGCGGCGATCGCGTCGTGGCGCAGGATCTGGATGACCGCTTCGAAGTCGAGCAGCAGGTTTTTCAGCATTTGCTTGGCGTCGCCGTTGAGGTGATCGGTTTCTTCGAGCCGCGCCAGCGCCTTGAACTCGTCCATGCCGCCGGGGGTAAAAAAGCCCAGGCTGCGCACCCGTTCAGCGATATCGTCGATAAACTCAGCGATGGTGTCGTACTGTTCTTCGAAGAGCTCGTGGAGCGGTTTGAACTCCATTCCGGTTACATTCCAGTGGTAATTACGCAGTTTAATGTAAAGGACGTGTTCGTCGGCCAGCAGTTGGCAGAGCATATCCGCAACGGCCTGACGATTGGCGTTTTCGATCCCGAGGTTGACGGTGGCCTTATCGGTGGCTAATACCTTTTCACTTTTCATATTGTTGAATTGTTTTGCTGGTTAAATAACACCTAATAACGGTTTAAATCCAAGCGAAGTTTAACCAAATAGGTCGCTAATTAAAAAAAATCCCGGGTTTTGGCAGACGCCAAAGCCCGGGATGGATAATCATTATTCTTCAGTTAAAGGCGAAAGAACAGCTTGTGTTAAACAGCAAAAAGCTGTTTATTTGCCGGATAGTTTACTAATGCACATTAGTACCTGTGGCCTGCTCCTTACCGAGATGGGTCACAGGCTTTCTTTTTCCGGCGACATTTGCTTTATACACCAGCCTTTGCCTTCGACTCCACGCCGATACCGGCTTCGATCTCAGCCGTTTTGGAGATAGCCAGGGAGTAGATTACCAGACCGAATCCAATCTTGTTGACGGCGTCACCGATGTTGTAGATGATGTCCATCGACTCCAACGGAATAACTCCGGCCAGCCAGCCCGACCCCGGAATGGCCATGTAGCCGAGCGGGTAGATCGCCCAACCTACCAGTACGAACCAAGCCAGGGCGTTGAAGGCTTTCTGCAGTACCGGGTCGTTGGAGTTGTTCGACAGCTTCTTGGCCGTACCCATCCATGCTTCGTAGAGAATACCTACGTAACCCAGCGTGGAGATGAAACCCCATAGCGGAGAAGCGCTGCGGAATACCGTCTCACCCAGGTAACCGGCTACCAGCATCCAGACGCTGTAGAAGATCATTCTCCACAGCAGACCTTGCTTCGCACCGAAAGCGCGCAGGATCAGGTAGAACTCCACGCACATCAGGGGCACCGTCAGGATCCAGTCGATGTAGCGGAATTCCGTCGGAGAAGCCTGGTTCTCCGCCCAGAAATCACGCATGTAGAAGTAGTGTACAGCGGCGATGAAGGTGATCAGGCCCGATACCAGCATCGAGTCTTTCCACTTACCCTGTACGCGCGAGAACTGGAAGAAGAAGAACACAGTAGCTGCAGCCATGGCCATCGAACCGATGAAGAAGGTGAAACCTACGTAGTCACCCGACTTCAAGTTCGCCAGCAGCAGCGGTTGAAAGTTTACTAATGCACTCATGATTTATAAATTTTGTTACAGAATTGTTAAAACCTTCCGGGGTAACAGTCAAAGCGCAACAATGTTGCGGTATGTTCCTTTTTTTTTTAAAATTAAAAAATTTATCATCTGATTTATGGGTAAGTATACGAATATTCTTCGCTTTTCCGAACTTGCACCTCTTGTTCGAACTCATCGTACAAACGGTCGATCAGCAGCATGTGCGGCAAGGTTACAACGGATATAAAGATGAATAACATGCCGATGTTCATCCCTACGCCCAGCTGCCCTTCCAGCCAGACCAGGCCCGCCAGGCCCAGGATGGCGACCAGGCTGAACGGGAGGGTCTCCACCAGGTAGCGCCGCCAATTGTATACTTTGACGTGCTGGCGAAAAAAACCGATTTGATCGAGCATAGAGCTGAGCGAATGCCAGAACGCAAAGTAAATCGCAAAACCCAGCAGCAAAGGCGTAACGTAAAAGAGAATACCCAGCGTGAGCAGGTTTATCCACTCATCCCGCAGATGGCTGGTGTTGATTCGATAGTGAAACGCCAGGTAAACTGTCCACCAGAGGTTGGTAAGCAGAAGCATTCCGAGAATCGCCAACCGCCAGCCGCTATCCAGCATAGGCGGCGCCTGCCCGGTGATGCGCCCGACGATGACGGCGGCTTCTTCGTAATGGAATAACAGAGGAGCGAAGACGATCAGCGTCCCCCAGATCACATAGGTAAATAAAGCTTCCCAACGGTTGCCGAAGCTGGCGTAGTTCCAGTTGGACTGGCCGAAATGATAAATGGAAAGCAAGAGAAAAGCCGCCAGGGCCAGCCAGGGAGCCAGCCACCACAACAAGCTGTAGCCCGTCATCAACAGCAGATAATTGAGATAAAAACGCGGCAGGCGCCGGCCTCCGAGAAACGACTGATCGAGATGACGGAAGATCAGGTGATCGGTGGCGCCGTGGGGAATACCGACCAGAACGATCAGCGCCAGAGCGGCGGGCAGCGTCATCTGCCCCAGCCATCCGGGAGCCGCTACAGCCAGTACGATCGCCGCCAGAGCGATGATTTGAATAAAGCGATACAGTAAAGGGTAACGTGCTGTCATGTCTGGTAATTCTTTTATCGCTCTCCTTCTTCGGTATAGGGAAGCACCGGTTGTTGCCGGGGCGTCAGTTTCGGAAAAATTTTAGTATTAAACACCGCCCACAGAAATGGTTTAACCGGAAGGCGGGAAAATATCGCTGCTTCCTGCAATAAGTGCGAGCGCTCGTCCAGGAAGGTCAGAATCCGGCGCATGGGGTTATTGCGGAACAAAGCACTGAATATGGACGCCGCCAGATGCCCTTCGCGCTCCAGGATGTGCAACAGCAAAGTGTCGTAAAACCGGAAACGCGCCGGATAAGGGCGGGTCGCATCGGGTCTTTCGCCTTTTGCCAGCTGCGCCACCACCGTCTGCGCCTGCCGCTGGATATTGAGAAAAGCATAGCCGGTGGTGGGCTTGACTGCGCCGCCGACCGTTCCCAGATTGAGGATGCGTTCGGTACGGCGGGTCGGAAAGGGAGCATCAGTCATCGGGATGACGCCGTATTCCCGCTCCAGGACCTCATAATGCGTAAGGTTCAGCTTTTCCTGGATATAGTGGTCGAGCGCCTGCTCGTAAGCTTCTTTTTGCAGCAAGGACTTGGAAAAGAGGGTGTATTCGATCAGCGCTTCCCGGCGGGAAAAGGGCAGGACGTAAAAGAAACGGGCGGCGCCGTGCTGGGGTGTCCGGAAGTCCATCAACATGGCTTCCTCCGGATCAAAAACGTCCTTGTCGGCGCGGATCACCCGGCCGGAAAAATGCTGGAGAAGGTGATGAAAATCGGGAGATGGGGCCGCCGGCCGGTGCAGGCAAGTATTGAATACGTATTTCCCGTAGTAACGCTGGCCGTCTACCAGCGCGTAAGGACCGTCGGCGTCCTCGCTCAGGTTGGTGATGACGCCTTGCAGCCGTTCGATGTTGGGAAAACGGGCCAATTGCTGGTCGACGTGCCGGTAAAAATCGATCCCGCGAATCATCTGGTAGTCAACGGGCCCCAGTTGCTGCCGGACGGCGCCCCGGCGATCCGCAAAGGCAAGCCGGTTCCAGCGATGAAAAACGATAGCATCGAAAGCAGTCGGCTCATTCGACCAGAAGCACCAGGTGCGGTCGTTTTGCGTCTTCGCCGTTTTCTCAACGAGCAGGACGGAGCAACCGCGCAGGGAACTTTGGGTGAGGTAATAGGCCAGACTCCTGCCGGCGCAACCTCCACCGGCGATGATGTAGTCGTAGCGGGTCTTCACGGTGTCTACTAATGCAGTTTGATTACTTATTACGTTTTCAGAAACTCCTGAAAACCTAAATTGTGCATGTAAGACAAAGATGATGTGGAAAGGTTCAGGATTTTTGGAGGAAAATTTGGTGATCCTGGGAAAAATAAAATGGATCGGTCTGTTTTAGCGCAAGAAGTCTGAAATGTGGAATATTGGCCTGAGGTCCCGGCCCAGGACTGATCTCCCCTCACCGTCCCCGTTTGACGATCTCCCGCAGTTTGCGGGGCGGCCGGAAGCGTTGTCCGTATTCTTTTTCTAAATCATTACAGCGTTCGATGAAGCGCTCCACGCCGTAGTCTTCGATATAGCGGATGGCGCCTCCTTTGAACGCTGGAAATCCCCAGCCGTAGATGCTGCCGAGGTTGGCGGCGGCTACCGACCAGATCACTTTTTCCTGCATGCACCAGACTGCTTCGATGACCTGGGCAAAGAGGAAGCGCTCCATCAGGACCGTCGCGTCATAGTCGGTGCGATGAGCCGGGAAATGTTCGCCCAGCTCCGGCCAGAGGGTGCGCCCGCCGTCGTCGGCATAGTCGTAAAATCCCGCTTTTCGGGAGCGGCCGGTGCGTTGCAGGTCGTTGATCATTCTGGTGAGTACGCTCACGGCGGGATGTTGTATGTATTTCGGGCCATAGTGTTCAGCCGCCTGGTTTTCGTAGCGCAGGGCGATATCCAGGCCCAGTTCGTCGACGGCCGCCAGGGCCCCGCCGGGCATGCCGGCCTGGCGGCTCAGGTTTTCGATCAGCGCGGGCGGGTAGCCTTCCTCCACCATGGTGACGCCCTCCAGGAGGAAAGTATTGCGGACGCGGGCCGCGTAGAAGCCCCAGTCGTCTTTTACCACGATGGGTGTTTTGCCGATGGCGCGCACGAAGTCGAAGGCGCGGGCCACCGTCTCGTCGCTGGTGTGCCGGCCGCGTACGATCTCCACGAGCGGTACTTGTTCGGCGGGATGGAAAAAGTGCAGGCCGACGAAGTTTTCGGGGCGCACCGAGGTCTGCGCCAGCCGGGTGATGGGTATCGAGATCGTGTTGCTGGCGAATACGGAAAAATCGTCCATGTATTCTTCGGCTTCCCGGTTGACCTTTTGTTTGACCATCGGGTTTTCGAAGACGGCCTCGATCACCAGGTCGCATTCTTCAAAATCGCGCGGCGTTTCGGTGGTGGTGACGCGCTGCAACCATTTCTCTTTTTCGGAGGCGGGCAACAGGCCGGCGGCGAGCTGCGCGTCCAGTTTTTCGTTGATGAAGGTGCGGCCGCGCTCGGCGATGAGGCGGCTGACGTCTTTGATCACCACTTCCATGCCGTGCTGCAGGCAGGCCAGCGCGATGCCCGATCCCATGAGGCCAGCGCCGATGACGCCTATTTTTTTGGGCCGGAACTTACCGAATCCGCGCGGCCGGTTGTTGCCCTGCTGGATGAAGTTGTTGTCGAACCAAAACGCCCGGATCATATTCTTACAGGCCGGGCTGCGCACCAGCTCCGTATAGTAGCGGCTCTCGATGCGCGAGGCGGTGTCGAAGTCGACCTTCGAGCCTTCGGCCAGTACGTTGAGGATAGCGCGGGGGGCGGGATAGTTCTGGCGGGTCTGGTCGGCGAGCTGTACAGCGAGCTGCTGAATATGGGCCGCTACCGCCGCTTGGTTGGCGTTGCCGCCGGGAATGGCGCCGTCGGGGCGGTCCCAGGGCCGGCGGCCCTCTTCAGTGCCGAGCAGCCAGCGTTTGGCGCGGTCCAGCATCTCGGTGCGGTTGGCGGCCAGCTCATCGACCAGCCCCAGGCTCAGGGCTTCGCGGGGCGAATAATCGCGGCCGCTGGTGAGGATCGGGAACGCTTTTTCGATACCCAGCAGCCACATCAGCCGGATGATGCCGCCGCCGCCCGGCATCAGGCCCATCAGCACATCCGGCAGGCCCAGCCGCACCCGGGGCGCTTCGATGGCGATGCGGTGGTGGCAGGCCAGGGCCAGCTCGAATCCGGCGCCCACCGCTGCGCCGTTGATGGCCGCCACGACGGGCACGCCGGGGCTTTCCAGGTCGCGGAAGATCTGTTTCAGCTTTTCGGCGGCCCGAAAGAGCTCGCCCGGATCTTCGGCCCGGTACAGGTACTCCAGGTCGCCGCCCGCCAGGAAGGTCTTCTTGGCCGAAGTCACGATCAGTCCGCGCAGCGCGCCCCTTGCTTTCTCTTGTTTGAGGTGCCGGATGACCGGCCGGAACAGCTCGCCGATCTCGTGGTTGATCACGTTCTCGCTGCGCCCGCTCATGTTGAGCGTGAGGGTGACGATGTTTTCGGTGTCTTTCTTGTAGTTGATCATACGACAGAAAAACTTTTCCTAATCATCCAGAATCATTGAAGCCCTTTGTTCAGGGTTTCCTTTCGGTATCTTCTTCCATATAATGACCGCACAGCCACCTATTTAACCCGCTCCACCACCGTCGCTGCGCCCATGCCGCTCCCCACGCTCATCACGACCAGGCCCCGCTGCAGGCCGCGCCGTTCCAGTTCGTCGAGCAGGCCGCCCAGCAGTACGGCGCCGGCAGCGCCCATCGGGTTGCCCAACGCGATAGCGCCGCCGTTGACATTGAGTTTTTCCTCAGGGACCGCCATTTCCCGCTGGAATTGCAGTACGGGAGCCGCGAACGATTCGTTACATGCCCACAGGTCGATAACTTCGGGGGCCAGCCCCGCCAGCGACAAGGCTTGTTGTGCAGCCGGCGCGGGCCCGGTCAGCATATGCGTAGAGTCGACGCCCACAGTGGCCGCGGCAAGGATGCGCCCGCGGGGCGACAGTCCGAGCGTTTCTCCTTTGCTTTGATCGCCAAGCAAGAGGATGCCCGCCCCGTCGACGGCCGCCGCCGAATTGCCGGCGGTATGCACGTGTTCGATGCGCTCCAGGCGAGGGTAGCGACGCAGGGCCATCTCGTCGAAGCCCCTGGTTGCTTCGTCGCCGAAAGCAGGCGAAAGGCCGGCCAGTTGTTCTTCGGTAAGCTCCAGACCTTCCGTCTCATCGGCCCGAAGAATGTCCTGGCCGTTATGGTCGAGGATAGGCACCAGGGTGCGTTCGTAATACCCTTGCTGGAGTGCTGTCGCAGCGCGTTGACGGGAAAGCCAGGCGTAGCGGTCGACCGCAGTACGGTCGAAGCCGGCAATGGTGGCGACCAGGTCGGCGGCGACGCCCTGAGGAATAAAGTTGGTGGTGTGGATAATTTCGGGATCGAACACCATAGCGCCGCCGTCGCTGCCCGCCGGAACGCGGCTCGTGCTCTCGATGCCGCCGGCCACTGCCAGGGCGCCCCATCCGGAGCGTATTTTCATGGCCGCCAGGTTGATGGCTTCCAGGCCGGAAGCGCAGAAGCGATTGAGCTGTAAGGCCGCGACGCGTTCGCTCCAGCCGGCGTGCAGCAGGGCGGCGCGCGGCAGGTTGGCGCCCTGGTCGCCCACCGGTGTGATACAGCCGACCAGCACGTCGTCTACCGCCGCGGTATCCAGCTTGTGTCGCTCCTGCAGGGCGCGCAGCAGGGCGCTCATCAGATCGATGGGTTTGACTTCGTACAACGCGCCGCCTCGCCGGCCGAAGGGCGTGCGTAGCGAGTCGTAAATGTATACTTCCGTCATGGGGCGGATGGTTTGTGCTTTTCGTGCCGGCTTTTTGGGTTATTGGTCTTTGGTCTTTGGTCTTTAGTCTTTGGCTCCCCGGTGACGCCAAAGACTAAAGACCAATAGCTAAAGACCAAAAGACTTCGACAGTAACCGGCGGGCGCAAGTTAAGCATTGGTCCAAAAATTGGCGGCTTAAGTAGAAGAATAAATCCTTTGCCCCTTCCGAACCGTTATATTTGTAAAAAAAGAACCATTATGGCGAGAACGAGAATGACCCCCTTCGCCCGCTTACTGCTGGTGCTCATCATTTTGGCGCCGCTGGCTTACATCGGCGCTTCGTATTACAATGGTGAAGACGGGATACAGAATATCAAGAATTTACTCGGCTTTGGCGAAAACCCCAAAACGGAAAAGACCGCCGAGCCCCGAGAAGCGGGCGATCAGTTGCCGGCCGACGTAGCGACACTGCAACAGGAAGTCGAAGACCTGCGCGAACAAGTGAAAACCCTGGAAGCGGAGAAGAAACAGCTCGAACTGGATCTCCGGGAGAAAGAACTGG
This sequence comes from uncultured Saprospiraceae bacterium, assembly GCA_964419545.1. Taxonomy (GTDB): domain Bacteria; phylum Bacteroidota; class Bacteroidia; order Chitinophagales; family Saprospiraceae; genus CAYQQU01. Next base: position 11,880 of record CAYQQU010000048.1, read on the forward strand.
AAATTCGCGAACTAAAACTGCAAGAGAAATAGACCATGGAGTTGTTTTTTCTCGACGCCCTCGTCCAGGCTTCCCTGGGCCATATCCTGCTCAAAACCCTCCTCAACGCCCTGGCGCTGATGGCCGGCGCGCATTTGCTGCGGGGCGTGGAGGTAGCGGATTTTACGCGGGCGCTGATCGTGGCCGTCCTGCTATCGGTGCTCAACGCCACGCTGGGCGCTATCCTCGATTGGCTTTCCTTTCCGCTGCGCATCCTGACGCTGGGGCTGTTCAGCTTTGTCGTCGACGCGGTGGTGCTGCTGCTCGCCGCCTATTTGCTGAAAGGCTTCACCATCCGCAATTTCGGCTCGGCCTTTTTCCTGGCGATCGTACTGGCAATCGTGAATGGGTTTCTGTACGCGATTTTTCTTTGACCCGCCTTACTGTACCCGCCGACCGCTTTTATCAATATAAAACCACTCGTCGCTCCGCATCGCCCGGTGCTCCCCGTCTGCTTCCAGCGTGCATTCCAAGGCCACTTTTGCTTTCCCGCCGGAGAAGGGATAGGCGCACGCGAAGCGGGGTTCGATCACGATATTGCCCGTCGTATCCGCAAACCCGATCTTTCCGTACCGCATGATGCGAAACAGCCCTTCTTCCACGTAGTCGGGGCCGTTGTCAAACGGATAGACCTCATAAATTCGCCGGCCCCGCTGGTTGATAGCGACCAGGTCGTTCTGATCCACTACGACGCCGAAAGTGACCAGGGTATCGGTGAAGGTGTAGGCATACCTCCCGAACGGGACGACGGTGTCGCCTTTCTGATTGACAAAAGCAAAGGCCTCACCGGTAGGGTCAGCTACGCGGAAAAGGGTATCTGAGGGTGTGAAAATGGTGGTTTCGTCGTACGAAACGAGTTGTTGTTCGTTCGAACAAGACAACAAGAGGGCGCAGTTGATAAAGAAAATCAGTATGGGTTTCATTTTTAAAAGATTGTGTAAGTTAAGAACAGTGAGCCGATCCGAGGATGAATTGACCAAGTACCTCAACCAATTGATCCTTCTGTCCAGAATCCGTAAATTTGAAACGTTAGCCGATAAAATTATTGAAATTATGCTCATCTCATACGACATCGAAAAGGATGGTTTATATCTGAAAGGACTGAAAAGAGGTATTGCCGAGGGTATCGCCGAAGGCAAAGCCAGAGGTAAAGTGGAAGGCAAAATTGAAGGCAAATTAGAAGGCAAATTAGAAGGTAAAGCCGAGGAGAAACTCGAATTCGTCTACAGGTGCCATGCGAACGGTCTGCCTGTCGAATTGGCCGCCCATCTGACTGACCTGCCGGTAGCAGAAGTAGCGAAAATCTACGCAGAGCTGGACAAAAATTAGCCCTTTTTGTGGTTCCGATATCCTTTTAACCCGGATTATTCATGGGTTCTTCGTCATGACGTTTGACAGGCTTGCGTTCGCACAGGAGGGCGACACGAAGGCGCCTCCACCAAATTCCACCTGCTCTTTCCAGCAAAAAAATTCCCGAACCCCGGCCTACACCGGAATTCGGGAAATGGTTTGAATAATGCCGGAAGTTTTGTACATACTAACTGAAGGACAAGTAGCAGTCTCTGTTATCCGCCCCTTCTTTCGAAGGGTTCGGGTAAACTCTTTGACCTCCCTTACTCTCCCTGCCCCAGCGAGTAGGCCCGTTTCCCGTCCATCTCGTAGAGGTTCTCGATCTTGATGAAATGCAGTCCTTCTGCATTCAGTCGAGAAAGCAGCGCCGTAACATCCTCGTAGCGCACCGTCACCGATTCCCTCATGCCGTGGCGGTTGGGCGCCAGCACCGATTCGGAAGCCACGAAGCGGCAGCGCCAGTGGTCGGTGCAGAAAGTTTCGGGCAGGCCGTCGGGATAGACCTTTACGCCGCGGTTGGTGATCATCTTCAGTTTGAAGTGTACGCCGGCGAGGGCTTCCAGCGTTTTGCCCAGCACGTCGGGATTGCGGTCTTCGCCTTCCCAGTCGATGAAGACGTCAACGCCCACCAGGCGCTTCTCCGTACGGGGGCGGGGCTTCAGTTCGATGCTGATAGGCGTGGCGTTTTCGCCTAGTTTGACCGCTTTGAGGCGCTGCGGCTGCCGGCCCAGGCGTTCGATGACGGCGTCGGCGAAGGCCGTGGTGCCCACGCGGCGGCGCGTATAGGCTTCGCCGTAGATGTCGGCGGTGTGGATGCCGTCTTCCAGGGTGCGCAGCAGGGCGTTCTGCACCTTTTCGGCGATGGGCGCCTGGCCAAGGTGCACCAGCATCATGCAGGCGGCGTGCAGCAATCCGGAAGGGTTGGCGATATCCTGGCCTGCGATGTCGGGCGCCGAGCCGTGGATGGCTTCGAACATGGCCACGCCGTCGCCGATATTGGCCGAGCCGCCGAGGCCCACCGAGCCGGCCACCTGGGCCGTGATGTCGGAGACGATGTCCCCGTAGAGGTTGAGGGTCACCACCACGTCAAACTGCTCGGGACGCGCAGCGAGCAGGGCCGAGCCGATGTCGATGATGTAGTGATCATTCTCGATGTCGGGATACTCCTGCGCGATTTCGTCGAAGACGCTATGGAAAAGGCCGTCGGTGAGCTTCATGATGTTGTCTTTGGTCATGCAGGTCACTTTGCGGCGGCCGTGGGCGCGAGCGTATTCGAAGGCGTAGCGGATGACGCGCTCGCAGCCCGGGCGGGTGATGAGTTTTAGGCATTGCACCACTTCGGGTGTCTGTTGGTGTTCGATGGCGGCGTAGACGTCCTCTTCGTTCTCGCGGATCACCACGAGGTCCATATTCGGAAAATTGCTGTCTACGTAAGGTACGTACGCCTGTACGGGGCGCACGTTGGCGAAGAGGCCCAATGTCTTGCGGATGGTGACGTTCAGGCTTTTGTAACCGCTGCCCTGCGGTGTGGTGATGGGGCCCTTCAGAAAGACGCGGTTGCGGCGCAGCGTCGACCAGGCTTCCGGCGCAATGCCCGACTTGACGCCCTGCTCGTAAACGGTTTTGCCGATGGTGATCTCGTCGTACGCCAGCTGAGCGCCGGCAGCTTCGAGGATGCGTAAGGTAGCGTTCATGATTTCACGGCCAATCCCGTCACCGTAGGCTACGGTGATCCGGGTCACTTCCTGTCCGACGGAGCCCGCCGGCTGGGACTGAGAAACGGGTTGATTCATATTTACTCCTTTTAGTGAAAGTAATACTATTCAACATGAAAGAACAAGTATTGCTTTTTTTCGGTTTGCCAAATGTGGAAAAAAGATTGGGTAATCGGCCTGGGAGAGGTATATTTAGTGGCCCTTGGCATCCCGAGAGGGCTAAAGCCCCAAGGCCATCCACCAAAGACCGTAACGCCATTCTCCAACAGACAAAAACATAACATCATGAATAAACTACTCCTTCTAGCCACCCTGCTTCTCCTCGCCGCCTGCGGCAGTCAGAAAAAACAGACCGCCGCCGAGACCGGCGTTGCCGAGCGCAGCGCAGAAGAAGTGTACACCGCCCGCGGCAACGAGCCCTTCTGGCGGGTGGAGATATCCGCCGCCTGGGGCATCGTCTTCACCCCGATGGAAGGCGAACCCACCGCCTACCCGTACCGCGAGCCCGTTTTCTCCAGCGGCATGATCAGTTTCGTGAGCCGCACCGACCGCAGCAACATCCGCGTGAGCTTCCTCGACCGCAGCTGCTCCGACAGCATGTCGGGCGAAACGTTTCCTTACAAAGTCTCCGTCGAGAAGGATGACGAGGTGCTGAAGGGATGCGGAGAAAGGTCGTCCGCCCCGGAAAATGGCGGATCATGAGAAATGAATAGAAGGAGGAAAGAAATGACGAATGGCCGTTTGTAGCTCCATTTCCCCGGCTGCGACGCAATCGAGGGAACCACTTTTGCGGCTCATGTCGGCGCCCCCTGGAAGCACTTCTCAAAAACTACCCAAAACCAGGTAGAAAACTTATATATTTTTTCTACCTTTATTGGCGATAGTTAACCAATTGAGAACAACCACCCCCACTGACCATGCTACAGCTGAACCCTCGTCGTGCCTGGATCTTACCGGTGCTGGCCCTTTTCCTCGCGGCCTGTAATCCCGTCAAACAAGGTTTTTCCCATTTAAAAGCCGGCCGTCAACCTGCCGCAAAGCAAAAGTTCGAGCGGGCAATGCCCAGGCCGGACCAGGCGCCGGCCGCCGGTTTCGGCCTGTACAAGATCCGGGAGCCGAAGGTGCTGAACGGCGAATATCCGCCGATGCAGGCCGCTTTTCAGGAGCTTCAGGGGCTCGCAATGAACTTCGATTCCCTGCCGGCGGCCAAAAAAAAGTACTACGCCCGCCAGAAAAAGATCGACCTTTCCGGGCGCGACTTTCGGGCGGCGGCCGCCCGTCTGCAGGGCAAAGCGCTGCTGTTGATCGAAGCGAAAAACGACTTGTTGCTTTTAGATTCTTTCTTCTTCAACATGTCGCCCATCGCAGAGCGGCTGCAGTATAAATACGAAGCCGTCGAAGACAGCCTGGTCATGAAAAACCTGCGCTCCGACGACTACGAAGTGCTGCGTTCCATCGCCAAAAACCACCGGCACGTACTGGAAAAGCGGCGGCTGCGTATTACGCCTACTTTCAACCACCGGCTGCTGCGCGCCTTCCTGCGGGAATATCCCCTGAGCGCCTTCCGTCAGTTTACCGAAGATTTCCCCGGCCACTGGGCGGCGGCGGATTGTTTTTCCGAGCCCTTCCTCAATGCCCTTGAGAGCCGGCAGCTCGCCGACCTCATGTCGTTTTTCTCCACCTGCCCACAATCGAATACCGACCAGGTAGCCGTTTACGGCCTGGTCTTTCCCGTCAACAATTACCTGGCCGCCCAGGTGGAAAAGCTCAATCCCGACGACCGCCGGCGCTGGGAAGAACTCCTCTTGACCACCCACTGGATCAACGAAGGCTTATCGGATATCGCCACGCCCGACCTCATCGTCGCCAAAGCCAAAGAACTGATCAGAGAAGCAGCGCCCGCCAACCGCAGCTACCGCCTTCTGGTGCGCGCCATGGACGAGCTGGCCAACCGCAAAGCCTGGAGCCATTCCGACGAGCTGATCCGCTTCGCCAAGCCCTTTTTCCTGGACGACGACTTCTCCGAATGTGCGCCCGCCTATATCATCTACAACAAGCGACAGGTGTGGTTCGACCGCGTCATCGAGCGCCTGCAGGCGCCCACCGAGAACCCGCCTTTCTACTGGCTCGACCCCATTAACGACAACTCGCCGAACGCCTCGGCCCCCATCGTTTCGGTGGACGACGCCCGCCTGCTCTTCGCCAGCAATCGCGGCCGCAAAGCCGGCGGACTCAATATCTACGCCGCCGAAAAGCTGGACACCAGTTGGAGCGCCGGTGCGATGAGCCGGGCGCTTTCGCGCAAATCTGACGATACGCCCCTGGCGCTCACTGCCGAACAGGACCTCGCGCTGGTACTGGTCGATACCCTGCTGTACCTCAGTAAGCGCAACGGCGTCTCCGGTAAGTGGGGCCGCCCGAAGCTGGTGTCTTCCGACCTCCGTACGCTGGCCTGGGTCGGCGCCGGCACCCTGTCGCGCGACGGCGCGGTGCTCATCTTCGAGGGAGCCACACAGCCCCGCGCCATCGAGAACGAATACAATATCGACCTGTATATCATGCGCTTCGATCCGGCTGAAGGACGCTGGTCGGCGCCCGAACGGATGCGCAGCGGCGTCAATACCCTGCGCCAGGAGCGCACGCCTTTCCTGCACGCCGATGGCAAAACCCTCCTCTTCAGCACCGAAGGCCATTATGGCTTCGACGGCTTCGACGCCTTTATGACCGTCCGGCAGGATACGAGCTGGCGGATCTGGAGCCCACCGGCCAACCTCGGCAAGGAAGTCAACAGCTACCGCGACGATTTTGAAGAAAAATTTTCGCTGCCGGCCAGCGGCAAGAAGGTGTACCTCGCCAGCAATAACGACGGCGCCTGGCCTGACCGTTACCTCCAGGAGCGCCACCTGCCCACCTACGGACGCCCGACGCGCGTGTTGGTGATGCGCGGTAAGGTCGACTACCAAACCAACCGGACCCGCATCAAAGCACAGGACGCCTTTCCTACCGGCGGACGGACTGTCGACTCCTGCCGGGTGCGCAACGGCGGCGATTTCCAGCTGCTGCTGCCCGACGAAGGTCGCGACAAAGTGTTTCTCTTCGCCGACGACCCGAAAATCTACTCTACGGTGCAGGAACTGGACCTGCGAGAGATCCCCGACGTTTCGGAACTCGCCGAACCGCCCATCACCATACCCATCGGTAAGATGATCGCGGAAGAGATTCCCGTACCGCTGCAACACGCCCGCTTTGACAGAGGCAGCACAGAGCTCAACGCCACTTTGCGACAGGAACTCGACTGGATGGCGCACTACTTCCGCGACAAACCGGGCCGTACCTTGCTCGTAGGCGGATTCTCCGATAGGGAAGGCGATGCGGAGACCCAGGAAGCCCTATCCCTGGCGCGCGCCGAACACGTCAAAGCCTACCTCATCGAACAAGGCCTGCCCTGGGACCGCATCTGGACGCAGGGCTTCAGCGACAAGAAAAACCGGGAAGGAGAGGACAACCGGCGAGTGGAGGTTTATATTAAGTGAATGAGAATGGGTCGGCAACCTCTTGGGCGGAGCCAAATGCAACGTAAACCTTATAGCTGTTAGGCAAAAATAAAGAGGGCAAGGCTTTTCCGTCGCAGAACTATAAGAGATGTTTGAAGCCGGGTTTCAAACCTGTGAAGCCGGAAGCTTCTCGCTCGGACCACTGTATTTTGGGCAGATCCGGGCCGTCGCCTTTTTTCTGAAATAGAGGCTGCCGTAATGCTTACCGAATAACAAACCTACCCAGCCCCCGCCTAGGGCTTTCGACGTACTTCACCTGCTCCGCCTGCGAGAGCGGCGTGCCCTTGCGGCACCATTCCACAAAGTGATCGAGTCGATCAACCGGGCCTTCATTTGTTTTCCCGAGCGAAAAAAACCGAAAGGTCAATACCGGTTATTTTTGCATATTTGAGTGTTTGTCGGCAATATTGACGATAATTGGAAGCGACATTAACCCACTTTGCCCTATGACCAAAACGAAACAATCCAAGGTGTGGAACAAGCAGGCGGAACATTTTGCGGAACACCAGTTCTGGAACTTCACGCCGGCCGCACCGGGCCGTCCCGGCGAACGCGGCCTGCCGACCGCCTTTGACGCTCTCGTCGCCAATTTCCGGTCGCTCTGCGGCGGCATTGACGACTCGCAACCGGTGGAGATGTACGACGGCGCCCTCGGCGTACCCCGCGACTTCGTAGCTCGCCATCAGGGCGCCACCGCTCAGCTCCAGTGGCTGACCGGCCTGAGCAACGCTTTTCCCGACACCGGCAACGTCTCGGGCAAACGCTGGGCTACCGGCGTGCTCATCGGGCGCGACCTGCTGCTGACCGCCGCCCACACCTTCGAAGAACCCGCCGAGCGATGGCGGCTGCCCCGGCAAGCCGGCAGCGACCGGCCTATTCCACCGGAATTGGCGGCCGTACACATGCGCGCCAACTTCAACTTTCAGTTCAACCCCATCGGGCAGCTCCGTCGCGAGGTCTCCTACCCCGTCGTCGAGCTGCTGGAATACCGGCGGCGCGGGCTCGACTTCGCCATTGTACGCCTCGGCGGCTTTCCGGGCGACCGTTTCGGATACGCGGCTATCTCGCCCCACGATGCAGTGGAGCGCGATATGGTCTGCATCATCCAGCATCCCGAAGGCCAGCCCAAACGCCTCGATGCCGGACCGGTCTTTCACCTGCACGGCGACCAGCTCGGTTACGACTCGATCGATACGCTGGGCGGCAGCTCCGGCGCCGGTATCCTGCAGGCGTCCACCGGCCTGCTCGTCGGATTGCATACCAACGGCGGCTGCGACCAGGCTGCTATCGGCCATAACCACGGTTTGCGCATCAGCGCCATCATTCGCGAGTCGGAGGTCGTACGCAACCTCCTCAACCGGGGCTGGCGCCGGGCCAACCTCAGCACTGTCTTCGGCGCGCCCCAACTCAAAGGCGACCCTCTCGTCCAATGGCCGGTGATCGTCTATCGCGGCCACCACGGCAGCATCCAACAGCTGCGACTGATCGGCGAAACCTGGACCACCCTCAATCTGACCGCCCTCACCAACTGTCCCAAACTGAAAGGCGCCCCAGTACTTACCGCCCACGGCGAACAGCCGGCTGTATACTTCCGGGGGCGCGATCACCAGCTGCATGAACTCCGCTATGACAGCGTCTGGCGCTACGCCGGCCCGGTCCACGCACCGGGGGCCCCGCCGGCTGCTGCCGACCCGGCGCCGACCCGATCCTCACTGGCATATCTGGGGCGCGACGGCCAGGTATACGAATTTCGGCGCGCCGAAGATCAATGGATCAACGGCGGCTCGCCAACCCAGGCAACCGGCGCGCCGCCGGCGCGCGACGGCCTACACGCCATCGACGAAGCAGCCGGCTATTCCCTGGTCTACTACAGCCGCAACGGTGCGCTGCACCACCTGCGCTGGACCGGTCAGTGGCGACACCAGGCCCTCCGTGCGCCCCTCGTCAAAGGAAAACCGGCGCTATGGCCGGCGCCCGACGGCGAGTCGCTGGAAATGGCTTTCCGCTCCCGCCGCGGCGCCCTGATCTGGCTACGCGAAGCCGGCGGCTGGCAGGCGACCAACTTAACCGAAGCGTTCGACCTGCCCCGTGCAGCGGACGACCCGGTGGCTTTTTCCTTCAACGAACGGCCCCACCTCCTTTACCGCGACCGCCGCAACAAATTGCAGCTGCTCAGCTGCGAAGGTGATCGCTGGCCTTGCACGGGCGTCAACGACGCAGCCGGCAGCCCCGAAGTGAGCGGCATTCCCTGTATATACATTCGCGAAGGGATTTTGCACATCCTGTATCGCACCCGCAACCAGGAGTTGGTGGAAGTTTGGAAGCCTTATTAGTGCACCCATCCTATTCGAAAAAGCGAAGCAAAAGCGGACCCAAATCCGGCCGTCCTGACCAAATTTTTTATCAAGCGTCAACCAGGATTTTGTAATTTCCCCTCAAAAGGCCATGTTCGTCCGGATCTATTTGCTCCCATTTTTGCTTGTCGGTCTGCTTTTTAACGCCGACGCCCAATCTTCCATTCCCCGCCTCGATGAGGTCGACGTTCAACACTACCGCTTCTCGCTGACGCTCAGTGAGGAGACCGACCAGATTCAGGGTTCCGCCTTGCTTAGTATTCGCTTCCTGAAGGACCTGCCCGAGTTTTACCTCGACCTGGCCGGGCCGCAGGGCGGCCGCGGCATGACCGTTGCACGCGTCCTGGAAAACGAAATGCCCGCCCCCTTCCGGCAGGAGGGCGAACGGCTGCACATCACACCCAACGACCCACTGGCGGCCGGCGAGATCCACGAGTTTCGCATCGACTATGCCGGGACGCCCGCCGACGGACTCATCATTTCCGAAAACCAGGCCGGGCAACGCACCTTCTTCGGCGACAACTGGCCGAACCGCGCCCACCACTGGCTGCCGACCGTCGATCATCCCTCCGATAAAGCGACGGTCGAATTCATCATCACCGCCCCCGACCACTACCAGGTGGTGGGCAATGGGCTGCAGATCGAAGAAACCATCCTCGACGCCGAGACCAAGCTCACTCATTGGAAAGAAACGGCGCCCCTACCCACCAAAGTGATGGTGATCGGAGCCGCGCCGTTCGCCGTGCAGTACGTCGGTAAAGTGCAAAACATACCCGTCACCAGTTGGGTCTTCCTCAAAGACCGCACCAACGGTTTTTACGATTACGCGCAGGCGACCTACGTGCTCAATTACTTCATCGAAAAGATCGGCCCCTACCCCTACGACAAACTCGCCAACGTGCAATCCAAAACCCGCTACGGCGGTATGGAAAACGCCGGCTGTATCTTCTACGCCGAGTCGTCGGTGACCGGCCGGCGCGATAACGAAGACCTGATCGCCCACGAGGTGGCTCACCAGTGGTTCGGCAATTCCGCTTCGGAAGGCAACTGGTTCGACATCTGGCTGAGCGAAGGCTTCGCTACCTATCTGGCCGACTTGTACTGGGAACACCGCTACGGGCGCGATGCTTTCGTGGCGCGCCTGCAAAACGAACGCGCCACCGTGCTGGCCTACGCCCGCCGCAACGCCGCCCCCGTAATCGACACCACCGTTACCGACTACAACCGATTGCTTACGCCCAATGCTTACCAGAAAGGCGCCTGGGTGCTGCACATGCTGCGACGGCGCCTCGGCGACGAACCCTTCTGGGAGAGCCTGCGCAGCTACTACCAGCGCTATAAGCGCAGCAACGCCGTCACCGCCGATTTTCGAAAGGTCGTAGAAGACGTTACCGGTCGCGAGCTGGAGGACTTCTTTCACCAGTGGCTGCGGCGGCCCGGCCACCCCAAAATCAATGTGACCTGGCGCTACGAGGACGGCAAGGTCGCTATCGCCCTTACCCAAAACCAGCCGCAGGGCCCATTCCAATTTCCGCTCGATATCGCCCTGCTGGATGAAGCCGGCCAAACCCTTGCCGTAAAGACGTTCGTAGTGGAACGCGAACAGCATACCTTTGAGATCCCGATCAACAGCCCGCCCGCCGGGCTGCAGCTCGATCCGGATACCTGGCTGTTGTTCGAAGGAAAGGTCAAACCCTGAAGTCCGGGCGCAGCTTCAAAGCAGCGCCCCGAGTTTACACCATTGTGACCTGAGTTACTGTTAGCCGGCGGGATTTCAACGTCTTTTGTGTCGAATTAATCATCAACACAAAAGCATAGATATATGGAAAATCAAACCCAACCGACGCCCCAACCGATACCCCGTATCGGTGAAAAAGCGCCCGACTTCCGTGCACTGACCACGGCCGGCGAACTGCAATTCTCGGAATTCAACAAAGGCAGCTGGGTCGTCCTCTTTTCCCACCCCGCCGATTTTACGCCGGTGTGCACTACCGAACTTTCGGCTTTCGCCAAAGAAAAAGCTTGGTTTGCCGGGCGCAACACCAAACTGATCGGCCTGAGCATCGATTCCATCCACTCGCACCTGGCCTGGGTGAACAACGTTCGCGAAAAGACGGGCGTGTACATGGATTTCCCGATCATCGCCGACCTCGACATGAGCGTTTCCGCCAAGTACGGCATGATCCACCCCAACGAAGCGACCACCGCCGCCGTGCGCGCCGTCTTTTTCATCGATCCCGAGGGCGTCATTCGCCTGATCCTGTACTATCCGCTCAATATCGGTCGCAACATGGCGGAGATGAAGCGCATCCTGGAAGCGTTGCAGACCTCTGACGAGAAGCAAGTCGCCCTGCCCGTCGACTGGACGCCCGGCGACAAAGCCATCGTACCCCCGCCCAAAACGCTCGACGAAATGAACGAGCGCCTGGAAAGCAACGGGGCTTACGAAAAGATAGACTTCTACCTGGTGAAGAAAGATATTTAATTCCTGAACTCCGGGCGCTGCTTCCAAGCGGCGCCCGGAAAGCCCAAATGATCAAAATCATTGCCCGCTTCCCGCAATTTAAATACCTTCGCCTTTGATAAAATCAGTCGATCCATGCGCCTGTTCGCCCTCTTCATGGCCGGTTACCTCTTTCTGGGAAGCCTTTTCCCGGGCACCGACTTCAGCCAGTTGGCGCGTGTGGTCCATGTGGAGCATCACTACCAGACACATCTGCTGGAAGCGGGGCTGACGTCCTCCGAATTCAGCTTTTGGGCATTTTTAAAGATGCATTACCTTGCACCGGACGAACACCAGGGCGAACACGAAAGCGACCACCAACAGCTACCTTATCAATCCGTCAGTTCGCCGGTATTGTTGTTGATCACCCCGCATACCCTGCTCTCACTGCCTGCGCCGCCCCACCCTGCAGCGCTGCGGCCGGCTTTCGCCAACCGCCTCCACCTCCGGGGTTTCACCCGATCCGTCTTTATCCCGCCTTCCTTCGCCGGATAGCCGGTGCTTTCTTTTCCAGCTCCCCGTGGTTGCTGCCAGGATTTCAGGAAAAAAGCTTAACCCTCATTCGGAATATCCGCACACCGGCTTGATTTCTTTACGCCTGTAGTGCCGGTCTCACCTTAGCGTGGCGCCGGGAATTTTCTGATACATATTTCCCATTCTCGAATGTTAAGATCGATAATCGCCTTTTCCGTACACAACAAGTTGATCATCCTGCTGCTGGTGGCGGGCCTGATCGCCGGCGGCGTCTATTCGCTGCGCCGGTTGCCGATCGACGCCGTTCCCGATATCACCAACAACCAGGTGCAGGTGGTCACCGTCTCCCCTTCCCTGGCCCCGCAGGAGGTCGAGCAGTTTATCACTTATCCGGTGGAAGTGGCCATGGCCAATATCCCCGACGTCATCGAAATCCGTTCCATCTCGCGCTTCGGCCTATCGGTGGTTACCATCGTCTTCAAAGACCGGGTACCCATCCTCGACGCGCGCCAGTTCGTCAAAGAACAGATCGGACTGGCGGAAGCGGAAATACCGCCGGGGCTGGGCCGACCTGAACTGATGCCCATCACCACCGGCCTCGGGGAGATCTACCAGTACGTCCTGCAAGTCCAGCCCGGCTACGAAGACCAGTACGACGCCATGGGGCTGCGCACCATCCAGGACTGGATCGTGAAGCGCCAGCTCGCCGGCATTCCCGGCATCATCGAGGTGAGCAGCTTCGGGGGCTATCTCAAGCAATACGAAGTAGCGCTCAACCCGGTCCAGCTGCAAAGCAAAGACATCTCCATCCAGGAAGTTTTCGACGCGCTGGCCCGCAACAACCAGAACAGCGGCGGCAGCTACATCGAAAAAGGACCGCACGCCTACTACATCCGCACCGAAGGCCTGGTGGATAACCTCCAGGATATCGAAAATATCGTGATCACCAACCGCGAGGGCGTTCCCGTTTTGATCCGGCACGTTGCAGAAGTCGCCCTCGGCAGCCCGAAGCGCTTCGGCGCCATGACGATGGACGGGCGCGGGGAAGCTGTCGGCGGCATCACCCTGATGCTCAAAGGCGCCAATTCTTCGGAGGCCATCGCCAATGTACACGAGCGGGTCGAACGGGTGAAGCGCTCCCTGCCGGAAGGGGTCGTGCTCTACCCGTACCTCGACCGTTCGGTGCTGGTGGGCAAAACGATTCGCACCGTGGCGACCAACCTGCTGGAAGGAGGACTCATCGTCATCCTCGTCCTGGTGCTGTTGCTCGGCAATCTGCGGGCCGGCCTGGTGGTGGCGTCGGTCATTCCCCTGGCGATGCTCTTCGCCCTCATCATGATGCGCAATTTCGGCGTATCGGCCAACCTGATGAGCCTGGGCGCCATCGATTTCGGCATCGTAGTCGACGGGGCCGTCATCGTTGTGGAAGGAGTGATGCACGGACTGTTCACTTATCACCTGGGCCGCCGGCTAAGCCAGCAGCAGATGGACGGCATCATCATCGATGAATCGTCCAAGCTCTTCCGCTCGGCCGTTTTCGGGGTATTCATCATCCTGATCGTCTTCGTTCCGATCATGACGCTCACCGGCATCGAAGGGAAGATGTTCCGGCCCATGGCGCTCACCTTTGCCTTCGCGGTGCTGGGCGCCCTGCTGCTTTCCCTGACCTATGTGCCGGCCCTCTCGGCCCTGGTGCTGCCCAAAGATATCCGGGAGCGGCGCACGCCGGCCGCCTGGATCATGGCCGGTATCCGCCGCGTCTACCGGCCGGCGCTGAGCGGAGTCCTGCAAGCTCCTTATCTGTTGCTTTCAATCGTGCTGGCGATCTTTCTGGCCGCCATTCTGCTGTTCCGCTCCCTGGGCGCCGAGTTCATCCCTACCCTCGAAGAAGGCGATCTGGCCATGCAGATGACCATTCAGCCCGGCAGTTCGCTGGAAGAGAGCATCCGCACCACCACCAAGGCCGAGCGCGTGCTGCTGGAGCATTTCCCGGAAGTGAAACACGTGGTCTCCAAGATCGGTACGGCCGAAGTACCCACTGATCCTATGGCTATCGAGGATGCCGACATCATGATCATTCTCGAGGAGAAAGAACACTGGACCAGCGCCGACAACCGGGAAGCCCTCATCGACGAGATGAAGGAAAAGCTGACCGTCATCGCCGGCGCGGCTTTTGAATTTACCCAGCCCATCCAATTGCGCTTCAACGAGCTGATGACCGGCGCCAAGACCGATATCGCCGTCAAGATATTCGGCGAAAACCTGGAAGAACTGAAGCGCTACGGCGACCGGGCCGCTCGCCTGATCAGCGACATTCCGGGCGCGGGCGACGTGCGGGTGGAACAGACCGAGGGGCTGTCGCAACTGGTGATCCGCTACGACCGGCAGAAGATCGCCGAATACGGCCTCAATATCGAAGAACTCAACACCATCGTGCGGGCGGCCTACGCCGGAGAGATAGCGGGCGTCGTTTTCGAGAACGAAAGGAAATTCGACCTCGTCGTTCGCCTGGAACAACAAGCCCGCGAAGCGCTCGACCTGGGTCGGCTCTTCGTTCACCTCTCCGGCGGGCGCACCCTGCCGCTGAGCGAAGTGGCCACCGCCGCCTACACCGAAGGGCCGATGCAGATCTCGCGGGAAGACGCCCGCCGGCGCATCACCATCGGCGTCAATGTGCGCAACCGCGACGTAGCCGGTCTGGTGGCCGATATCGAGCAGTCGCTGCGCGACCGGCTCAACCTGCCGCCCGGTTACTCCATCAAGTACGGCGGGGAGTTCGAGAACCTGGAAAAAGCCCAGCAGCGCCTGCTCATCGCCGTGCCGGCAGCGCTGGCCCTCATCTTTTTCCTGCTGTTTTTCACCTTTGGTCGCCTGAAGTACGCCGTGATGATCTTTACCGCCGTGCCCATGTCGGCCATCGGCGGCATTGTCGCGCTCTGGCTGCGCGGTATGCCGTTCAGCATTTCGGCGGGCGTGGGTTTCATCGCGCTATTCGGGGTCGCCGTATTGAACGGCATCGTACTGATCAGCTACTTCAACCGGCTGCGCTACGAAGAAGGCCGGACCGATATCCGGGACCTGATCATCGACGGCAGCCTGGTGCGCCTCCGGCCGGTGATCATGACCGCCACGGTTGCGGCGATGGGCTTCCTGCCCATGGCCCTCTCCACCAGTAACGGCGCGGAGGTGCAGAAACCGCTGGCTACCGTCGTCATCGGCGGGCTGATCACTGCTACCCTGCTCACCTTGCTCGTGCTGCCCGTATTGTATTTTCTGGTAAACCGCCATATCGGTCTGCCCAAGAACGCCAAAACGGCGGCGACGGTCTTACTATTGGCCCTGCCTTCGCTGGGATTCGGGCAGGAGCGCCCGGTGCTGACCGTCGACTCGGCCGTCGCGCACGCCCTGCAGGAACACCCGCTGCTCGCCAACGCCGCCCTGCAGGTCGAGGAGGCCCGCCTGGGGGTTCAAACCGCCCGCACCCTTCCGCCGGCGGAAATCAACTTACAGCTCGGTCAGATGAACACGACACTATTCGACTACAACGTCTCTGCCCAGCAAAGCCTCGGCAACATTGCCGCCGACCGGCAGCGCCGCAGGGTGGCGGGCGCCGAAACTCAACTGGCCGAGAGCGAACGCCTGCGACTCGCAGCTGAGATCACCTTCCAGGTGCGGCGCACCTGGCAACAATGGATATACCAGGGCGAACGCCGCCGCCTGCGGGAAAATCAGCTGGAACGCTACGAACAGGTCGCTCAAAAAGCAGCCCTCCAATTCCGCGCCGGCGAGATCGACAGACTGGAGAAAACGCTGATCGACAACCAGGTAACTGCTGCCCGTCAGGCCCTGGCCAATGAGCGGATCGCCGAACAACGCGCCTGGCTGGAACTGGCCCAGACGGCATTCCTGACCCGCCGCTACCGGCAACCGCCGGATGCTCCCCCGGCAACTGTGGCGGCGCCAGAACAGCCGGCGGTGCTCAATGCCCGATTGCTGGATCCCCTGGCGCTGCGCAACGACCTGGCCGGCCTGGAACTCGACCTGGTCCGAAAGCAGCTGGCCCCGGAATATTTCCTGGGTTACTTCAACCAGAGCATCCGACCCGACTTTTCCCTGCAGGGCGTCAATGTCGGGATGGCCGTCCCGATCTTCCGGAAAGGACAACGCGGCCGCATCGACCAGGCGCGCCTCCGGATCGAGATGGTGACCAACGAAAACCAACGGTTGCGAACGCAGCTCCGACGGCAGCTCGACTATACCCTGGCCGCCGGAAGCCTGCTGTCGCAGCAGCTGACCACCAGCGGCGCTGCACTGCGCGAACAGGCCGAACAGCTGGAACGCTTGTCCGAACAACAGCTCCGGGCCGGCGAGATCGACTACTTCCGCTATGCACAAAGCCTGGACGCCGCGCTGCGCAACCGGCTGGAGTACCTCGACCTGCAGAACCAGTTTAACCAGACCATGATTGAAATGGATTTCCTGACCGGAACAGGTCAATAAGGATCATTATTCTGATAACCGAACAAGCTAAAGACATGAAATATCACCTCCTCCTCTTTCTGCTCCTCGTCGCCGGCGCCTTCCCGGCCTGCGAAACACCCGCCGGAGAAAGCGAAGCCGCCGGCGCGGAAACGAACCCGACATTCGTCACCCTAACCGATGACCAAATGGAACTGGCCGGCGTCGAACTGGGCAGGCCGGAACGACGCCAGGTAGCGCGCTACGTCGACTGCACCGGGATGATCGAAGTGCCGCCGGAGAGTTTGTTTTCCGTCTATTCGCCGGTCAACGGCTTTGTAAACAATGTAAAACACCTGCCCGGGGATTACGTCCGCAAAGGCGAACTGCTGACCACCGTACGCCATCCCGACCTGGTGCGCCTGCAGCGGGAACTGCTGGAAACCAAAAGCCGGCTCCGATTCCTGCAGGAAGAGTACCAGCGCAAGGATACGCTGGCGGGCGCAGACGCGGCCTCCCGCAAAGCTCTCGGCCAGGCGCGATCGGACTACGAAACGGCCCGCGCCACTTACCAGGGGCTCAAAGCAGAGCTGGAAATGATCGGCATCGACCCGGCCCGACTGGAAAAGGACGGTGCAATACAACCGGCCATCCCCATCCGTGCGCCCGGCAACGGTTACCTCACCCAGGTGAATGTCAATCCCGGTAAGCTGATCACCCCGGATCAGTTGCTTTATGAGATCGTCGACAACAATCACCTGCATCTGGAACTGCAGGTTTTCGCCAAAGACTTGCCGCTGCTCGCTAAAGGACAGCGCATCGAGTGCCAGGCGCCCGGCATTGATCAGACTTTTCACGCAGAAGTATACCTCCTCGGAAAAATGATCGACCCGGCCACCAAAACCACCCGCGTACACGGCCATTTCGACGAAGAACCGGTTAATCTGACCCCGGGTACTTACGTCCAGGCCCGTATCCATACCGATGCACAGGAAGTGACGGCCCTGCCCGAAGCGGCCATCGTACGGGATGGCGAACAGTCTTTCGTTTTCGTAAAAACACCGGATGGATTTCGACGGATGGCGATACAAACGGGGCTCGCCAATCAGGGCTATGTTCAGGTTGAAACACTTGAACTCAGCGATTCAGAATTGCTGGCCGTAAAAGGCGCTTATTATCTGCAAGGTATGGAGGGTGAAGGGGAATAGGAGTGACCTGAACCGGGTAGCAGGAATCACACTTCCATTTGGGCCTCCAGCAGCTTTTCCAGGGCGTTTTTCGATTCTTTCTCCGAACCGAGGAGGTCCTGCAAGGTAACGCGGGAGAGGAAGTTGTCGAGGGTATGTTGCACCATTTTCCAAAGCGAACGCACGGAACAATCCACGGAGTTTGTGCACAGTTTCATAGTGCCGGTATGCCCCTGGCAGAAAGAACCGTCAAAAACGTTGCCGCCGAGGGCGTCCATGACGTCTTTGATGACGATCTGATCAGTAGGGCGCGCCAGCACGTAGCCTCCCTTTTGGCCGCGGGTGCTCTGGATGAAACCAGCCAGCCGCAAGCCACGGGTCAGTTTGGCGACGTAGGAGTTGGACAGCCCTTCTTCTTCGCTGAGCTGGGTGATGCTGAGTCCCTCCTGGCCGTCGCTGCGCGCGATGCGCAGCAGGATGCGAATGCCGTATTCTTCTTGTGCTAAGATCTTCATGGGTGAGTATATTAAAACATATCCAGGGCCAGGCGGGCTTCTTCGCTCATCATTTCCTTATTCCAGGGCGGATCGAAGACGACCTGCAGGTCGACTTCCGTCACACCGTCCACGGCCATCACTTTTTCTTGTACTTCCAGCGGCAGCGAATCGGCTACTGGGCACATGGGCGTGGTCAGGGTCATGGTGATCCCGACTTTTCCCGAATCCTCGATATCGATATTGTAGATCAGCCCGAGCTCGTAGATATCCGAGGGGATCTCCGGGTCATAGACGGTTTTGATCTGCTCGATGATCCTGGCTTCTAATGCTTTTTTATCCATAGAAAGCGTCATTGCTTCAGGTTTCAGAATTCGTATTGCGCTTTTGCAGCGCTGTTCCGTAGGTCTTCATCTGCTTGATCATGCTGACCAGGCCGTTGGAGCGGGTGGGAGAAAGGTGTTCTTTCAGCCCGATCCGGTCGATGAAGTAAAGGTCGGCCTGGGCGATGTCCTCCGGCGTCTGGTCGGAAAGCGCCCGGATCAGCAGGGCGATGATGCCTTTGGTGATGATCGCGTCGCTGTCGGCCGTAAATTTGATTTTTCCGTCTTCCTCGTCGGCATTCAGCCACACCCGGCTCTGGCACCCCTTGATCAGATGATCGTCCACCTTGTACCGGTCGTCGATCATCGGCAGATGCCGGCCCAGGTCGATGATGTACTCGTACTTGTCCATCCACTCGTCGAAGAGGGAAAATTCATCGATGATTTCTTCTTGTATCTCGTTGATGGTCATGATTACAGGTTTTGGTTAGCGCCGTCCGGCCAATCCTGTTTTTTTTCCTCAACGACCGAAGGTTTTGGCGTCGCTGTCTGGAAAATGGTCGGGCGATTTTTACCGCAACATCGGCAGCGCTCGTTCCAGGGCGGCGATCAGCCGGTCGATGTCTTCCGTCGTATTGTACAGCGCGAAAGAAGCCCGCACCGTTCCCGGGATGCCGAAGCGATCCATCAGCGGCTGGGTGCAATGGTGGCCGGTGCGCACTGCAACCCCCTGCTGGTCGAGCAAGGTGCCCAGGTCGTAGGGATGGACGCCATCGACTAGGAAGGAGATGACGCTGGCCTTTTGGGCCGCGGTCCCGTAGATGCGCATCCCGTCGATGCGGAGCAGGCGTTCCGTGGCGTAAGCCAGCAACTGCTTTTCGTGGCGGCCGATAGCTGCGTAGCCGATTGCATTGACGTATTCGATCGCGGCCGCCAGTCCGACGCCGCCGGCAATATTCGGAGTGCCGGCTTCGAATTTGTGCGGCAGTTCGTTATAAGTCGTTTTTTCGAAAGTCACCGTTTCGATCATCTCGCCGCCGCCGTGGTAAGGGGGCATAGCTTCCAGCCACTGCTCTTTACCGTAGAGGATGCCGATACCGGTGGGACCGAAAACTTTGTGTCCCGAGAAAGTGTAAAAGTCGGCGTCGAGATCCTGTACATCGATAGCGAGGTGCGGCGCCGCCTGGCAGCCGTCGACCAGCACGGGGATGTTTCGGGCGTGGGCCTTGGCGATCATGTCCTTGACCGGGTTGACGGTGCCCAGGGTGTTGGAGATATGTACGACAGCTACGATTTTGGTGCGCTCGTTGAGTAGCGCCTCGTATTCCGAAAGCAGCACCTCTCCTGCGTCGTTGATCGGCGCGACTTTCAGCTTGGCGCCGGTCTGTTCGCAGATCAGTTGCCAGGGCACGATATTGGAATGGTGTTCCATGGCGGTGATCAGCACCTCGTCGCCGGCTTTGAGGTATTTCCGGCCGAAAGCGGAAGCGACCAGGTTGATGCCTTCGGTAGCGCCACGTACGAGGAGTACTTCGCGTTCCGAGCGGGCGTTGATGAGATCGCGGGTCAGGTAGCGCGCCCGCTCGTAGGCCTCGGTCGCTTCCTGGCTGAGGCGATAGACGCCGCGGTGAACGTTGGCGTGCTGTTCGCGATAGTACCGGTCAACGGCGCGAATGACCGATTCCGGCTTCTGGCTGGAAGCGGCGCTATCGAGGAAAACCAGTGGTTTGCCGTTTACCTTCTTTTGCAGTAGCGGAAAATCGTTGCGTACTTTATCAATGTTGAGCACCGGAGGTGCGGGAGCGATTTTTTCCATAATTAATCCGTTTTGCTCGCCGCCAGCTTGGCGTTGATCAGTCGCTGCGCCCGTTCGGCGATGGCTTCCACCCGGAAGTTTTCCAGCGCTTCGGCCAGGAAAGCGTTTTGCAGCAAGGTGCGCGCCTGCTGGTCAGTGAGGCCGCGCGTGCGCAGATAGAATACCGAAGTTTCGTCGAGCTGCCCAATGGTCGCGCCGTGGCTGCACTTCACGTCATCGGCGAAGATCTCCAGCTGAGGCTTGCTGTCCATCACGGCTTTGTCCGACAAGACCAGTGAGCTGTTTTGCTGAAAAGCATTGGTCTTTTGCGCGTCTTTGCGCACGATCACTTTTCCGTTGAAAACGCCCTTGGCGCGGTCGGTGATGATGCCTTTATACAACTCGCTGCTGGTGCAGTGCGGATGCGCATGGTCGATGAACGTCTGATTGTCGATATGCTGTTCACCGGCGGCCATATAGGCGCCGTAATAATCGGTATGCGTTCCCTGGTCGTGCAGGATGGCATTCAGGTTATTACGCACCAGGCGTCCGCCCAGGTCGGTGATGTAAGAGGAATAAGTGCTGTCGCGGTGCTGATGCGCTTCGGTATGGTTCACCTGGAAGGCTTCGGCGCCGTCGTTCTGCAGTTTATAGTGGTGCGCATGGGCGCCCGGTTTGACGAGGTAGCGGTTGACGACATTGTTGAAATACACGCCTTCGTTGCCGGGCAACGTATCAAAGGTTTCGATTACCGTCACTTCGCTGTTGTCTTCGGCCACGATCAGGCTCTGCGGATTGATGAAGAGCGGTTGTTCGCCGGCGGCCGACAGGTAGATGAGGTGAACCGGTTTTTCGAGCGCGACATTGCGCGGCACGTATATGAAGACGCCGTTTCTGGCGAAAGCCGCATTGAGCACCACGAAGGGGTTCTCTTCCGCCGTCGTCCAGTGGCGGTAGAACTCTTCGATGGCGGGGCGGTATTTATCTTCCTCAAAAGCTTCCTCCACGCTGGTGATGACGGCGCCGGCCGGTAGTTCTCCGATATCGGAGAATTCGGCATTCCACACCCCGTTGATGAACACCAGGCGGTGTGCGTCGAGCTCGTCGTAGTGAAAAGCGGCGATAACTTCCGGCGCTACGGAAGCGGCGGCGCCTTCGCGGTATTCCGGCTGGATGACCCGTGCGACGCTGGTGTACTTCCAGTCTTCATCGCGGCGCGTCGGGAAGCGCAGGGCTTCGAGCCGGTTGATGGCTGCCCGCCGCAATTGGTGCAGTGGGTGGTCGGTTCGCCCGTTGAGGTTGGCTTCCACGCTGGCGAAGAGCTGCTGAAAGTGATGAATCGTATCTTTATTGGTGTCTGTGGCCGTTACGGTAGTAGCCATAAATGTTCGTTTTCTAAAGTTTAACGTTGCGGGCGTTCACCCATTCAGGAGGCGGCGGTTTCCGCGACCTCGGCTTTGATCCAGTCGTAGCCCTGGTCTTCCAGCTTAAGGGCCAGGCTCTTGTCGCCCGACTTGACGATGCGGCCGTCGAAGAGGACGTGCACGTAGTCGGGTACAATGTAATTGAGCAGTCGCTGGTAGTGGGTAACGATGAGGAAGGCCCGGTCCTGGCTGCGCAGCTGGTTCACGGCTTCGGCAACGATCTTGAGGGCGTCGATATCCAGGCCGGAGTCGGTTTCATCGAGTACGGCCAGCTTGGGTTCCAGGATCGCCATTTGCAGCATCTCGTTGCGTTTCTTTTCGCCGCCGGAGAAGCCTTCGTTGAGCGAGCGCTTGAGCATGTCGGGATTCATGCCCACCATTTTCACTTTTTCGCGCATCAGCTTGAGCACCTGAGCCGCGTTGAGCGCTTCTTTGCCCTGATCCTCGCGGATAGCATTGACGGTCTCTTTCAGGAAGGTGGCCATGCTCACCCCCGGGATCTCCACCGGATACTGAAAGGCCAGGAAGATGCCGGCGCGGGCGCGTTCGTCGACTTCCATCTCCAGCAGGTCTTCCCCTTCGTAGGTGATGCTGCCGCTGGTGACTTCGTAGTCTTCGCGGCCGGCCAGTACGTTGGCCAGGGTGCTCTTGCCGGAGCCGTTGGGCCCCATGATGGCGTGCACCTCGCCCGGCTTGATCTCCAGATTGATGCCGGTGAGGATCTCTTTATCTTCTACCGAAACTTTAAGGTCTTTTATCGAAAGCATGGTTTGGATTGCTTTTTTGGTAATGGTTATGGTTCAAAAAGGGATTAGCCTACGCTGCCTTCCAGGCTGATGGCCAGCAGCTTCTGCGCTTCTGCGGCGAATTCCATCGGCAGCTCGCGGAATACTTCTTTGCAATAGCCGCTCACGATCATATTGATGGCGTCTTCCTCGCTGAGGCCGCGCTGCATCAGGTAGAAAAGCTGATCTTCGGCGATCTTGGAGGTTGTGGCCTCGTGTTCCACCTTGGCGGAGTTGTTTTCGACCTCGAGGTACGGGAAGGTGTGGGCGCCGCACTTATCGCCCATCAGCAGGGAATCGCATACGGAAAAGTTGTGGGCGTTTTCCGCTTTCTTGCCGATCTTGACCAGTCCGCGGTATGAATTTTGGCTATAACCCGCCGATATCCCTTTCGAGATGATGGTGCTCTTGGTGTTTTTGCCGATGTGGTACATTTTGGTGCCCGTATCGGCCTGCTGGCGATTGTTGGTAACAGCGACGGAATAGAACTCGCCGACCGAATTGTCGCCTTTGAGGATACAGCTGGGGTATTTCCAGGTAATGGCCGAGCCGGTTTCCACCTGCGTCCAGGTAATCTTCGAATTGTGGCCGGCGCAAAGGCCGCGCTTGGTGACGAAGTTGTAGATCCCGCCTTTGCCGTCTTTATCGCCGGGGTACCAGTTCTGTACGGTAGAATATTTGATCGTTGCATCGTCGAGTGCGACCAGTTCCACCACGGCGGCGTGCAATTGGTTTTCGTCACGCATGGGCGCAGTACAGCCTTCGAGGTAGCTGACGTAGCTGCCTTCTTCGGCGACGATGAGCGTACGCTCGAACTGACCGGTATTCATCTCGTTGATGCGGAAGTAGGTCGACAATTCCATCGGGCTTTTCACGCCTTTGGGAATGTAGACGAACGAGCCGTCGCTGAATACTGCGGAATTGAGGGCCGCGAAGTAGTTATCGGTAGCCGGAACGACGGTGCCCAGATACTTCTTCACCAGTTCCGGGTGATTGTGCACCGCTTCGCTGAACGAGCAGAACACAATGCCCAGTTCGGCGAGTTTTTCCTTATAAGTGGTTTTCACCGAGACGCTGTCGAGTACGGCGTCGACGGCCACCCCGGCCAGCATCTTCTGTTCTTCGAGCGGAATGCCCAGCTTGTTGAAAGTTTCCAGCAATTCCGGATCGACTTCATCGAGGCTGTTAAGCTTCTTTTTCGGCTTGGGCGCCGCGTAGTAGATGATATCCTGATAGTCGATAGGCGGATAGTGAACGTTTACCCAGGTCGGTTCGGTCATCTTTTCCCAGTGGCGGAACGCTTTGAGGCGCCATTCCAGCATAAACTCCGGCTCGTTCTTCTTGGCGGAGATGCGGCGGATGGTCTCCTCGTTTAAGCCTTTGGGCAGCTTATCCGATTCGATGTCACTGGTGAATCCGTATTTATATTCGCTCTTGGTGTGTGCTTCGAGCGTCTGCATGGAATCACTCATATCGCTTGTATTTCGATTTTATTTAGACTGAATTCAAGTAAGTGTCGCAATTTTATACAAAAAAGTATAAATAAGGTTCATTTGCGGGTGAAAAATTTTTGAATTGTGATGGCTTCGCAAGCCGGACGGTTCGTAGCCTGGAGACTACGAAAAGCGGCTACGAACAGCGGTTAGCGGCCTATTCTTCTTCCAGCAGTTCCACCTCCACCGCCACTTCCTTGCCCCGTTCGTTCAGCCCGATGGTGTAGGCCACGGTATCGCCGGGGTGGAGGTCGTTGAAATCGATATCGACCACGTCGGTCCAGTGAAAGAACAGGTTGTGGGGTGGTTTGGCGATAAACCCGTAGCCGTCTTTCATGCTGAGGATGTGGCTTTCCTCCCGCACTTTCGGGCCGCCGATCACCTTTTTCGGAACGGATTTTGGCGTCTCTTTCGGTACGAAGAGCTGATCGAGGTTAAAGCGAGTATCGTTATGGCGGTTGTCGATCAGTTCGTGCATCGGCACCGGGTAGGTCGCTTCGTTCAGCAGGTCGATAGAAGTTACTGTGCTGCGCGTTTTGCCGTTGCGGCTGTCGGTGTATTCGAATTCCCAGCCCAGTATGGCCACCCGGATGCCGAGGGTGTTGAGCTTTTTGACCAGCGGCACGTAATCCCCGTCGCAGGCGATGAGTACGACCACGTCAAAATCTTTGTGAATAGCCATCTCGTAGGCTTCGAGAGCCAGCCAGATGTCGATGCCTTTTTCTTCTTTGCGCCCTTCGAAAGAGCGCAGCGGCAGGTAATGGGTAATGACGCCTTCACTGAGGAGGATATCTTCGAAAGCACGCTCGGCCAGCAGGCGGTTGGCCTGGTCGGCTTCATAGGAGCTCAGGCGGCCCCGGAAATAATGAGCGTCGATGATGCGGCAATACTCTACCCCGACTTCCTCCTTATCGGCGATATACGCCCGGATGAAGCGGTGCAGGCCCTGAATGCTGATGCGGCGCCGCGTGGGATGTTCGTAATTGTAATAGTTGCTGACGTGAAAAAAGTAGTTTCCGTCATAGAATACACCTACTCGAATAATCTTCACTGCTTGCTAGTACTATGTTTAAAAATATTTTCCTAGAAAATCCAAATCTCCGAAAAATAACCCTACTCAACCAGGGTTAACCGGGTTAATTATTCTTCATCAGAGCGCAATTGTGTTTGATCTAATGCTTCCAGTTGATCGAGCAGAGGAGCTTGGGCGGCCAGTATCTTGCGGCGCGCGGTGGGGAGGTCATACCACGCCGCCCGGTCAATTTCGGGAAAAGCCTGCCGCCTTCCGGAACGGGGCGGCCATTCGAGTTCAAAGGTATTACTTTTTAAGGAATCCGGATTGAGATCTCCTTTCCCGGCAAATGCATAAACCCATTTCCCTCCTTTTTGTTGCACCGGCTCCAGCGGAATGAGCGTTTCCGGCGGCGCCTGCCCGGTCTCTTCCCGGAATTCCCGGCGCGCCGCGGCCATAGGCTCCTCCCCTTCCCCAAGCACTCCCTTGGGGATCATCCAGGCCCCCTCCTCTTTGCGCGCCCAGAAAGGCCCGCCCGGATGCACGAGCAACACTTCCAGTACAGAACCCCGGTACCGGTACAGCAAAATGCCGGCAGATCGTTTCATTGGATCATTCAATCATTTACTTTTTGCACCAGCCTCACCTCCTCCGTCAGCGGAAACCCCACACAGGTCAGCACCTCCCCGCCGGTCATGCCGGTATCCAGCTTGCCTTCCTGGGTGTACATTTCGACATCTCCCGACTGGCAGCGAGCGGTACAGGTGGTGCAAATGCCGCTGCGGCAGCTGTAAGGCAGCGTCAGGCCCTCCGCTTCGGCTGCTTCCAGGATGGTCTTCCCGGGCGGAACGGTAAAGTGGTGCTCGGCGCCGTTCCAGTTCAGGTATACGTGAGATCGGGGAAATCGTTCGGCATGAGGCCGGTAAGCGGTTTTCACCGTAAAGATTTCCTTGTGCAGCTGTTCAGAACGGAATTTCAGAAAAGACAAAGCCGCTTCAGTTTTCAGCATCAATCCTTTGGGCCCGCAAAGAAAAAACTCGGCGCGGGCCGGGTCATACCGGGCCTGTCGCCCTACCCATTCCTCGACCATTTGGTTGCTGAGGCGCCCCCAGCGGCATTCAGCGGGGGCGTCGGTTTCCCGAAAACCGGCGAGGTCCGCCGGGTCGCTAAGCAGGTGCCGGCAGTGAAAGCGGTCGGGAAAGGCGGCCGCCAGCGACTGCAACTGTTTTCGGAAGATGATGCTGCGTTCGTTGCGGTTGGCGTAAAGCAGGCAGACCCGGCTGCGGGGCTCAAAATGCAGAAAAGCGCGCAGCAAGGCATAGAGCGGCGTAATGCCGCTGCCGCCGCCGAAAAAGAAAAGGTCGCGCTGCAGCGCCGGATTGGCGGCCAGGGTGAACTGCCCGGCCGGGGGCAGCGCCCGGAGAAGGTCGCCGGGCCGCGCCAGATCGACTAAAAAACGGGACGCCTGGCCGTTTGACACTTTTTTGACCGTAATCGCCGGCCACTCGTCGATCCCAGGTGTCGTACACATGGAATATGACCGGCGCAGGGGCGGCGCGCCCAGCTGCGGAAACAAAAGGGTGATGAATTGCCCGGGGCGATACCGGAAGTCGGAAGACAAAGGCTCCAGCACAATGGTTTTGGCCCGGGGCGTCTCGGGAATGATCTCCCGGATGCGCAATTGAAGAAAAGAGGTCATGTTCCGTATGTTCCTTTTGATCGCCAGCTCGGTCAGGCGCCGGATGAATAACAATTAATTAAGATCGACAATAAACTAAAATTGTAATGAAAATGTCTTATCTTCAGAGTTGAAGTTGAAACTCCTCCCTTCCGGTTATAATCCCGCAATAAGGTCCAAGCACCCCGGCAGACCAGAACAGCCAAGCAAAAAACACAATCAAGGCCAAAGCGTAATACCATTCGATAGTCCGACGGGCGAAAGGCCTGTGGTGACGTGCTAATCATCAACTAATAACAAAAACCGGTCATTATGGTAAAAATTAGATTCCTGAGAGAAATGCCTACGGGTATTGAAATTGAGATTGTCAGCACGGGGCAGCGCCTGACGCTTTCCCGTAGTTTCGTGCGCAAGCAGATTGACGCCGGCCTCTACGAAGTCGTCAATCAGCGCGAAATGCCGGCCGTTTTATAAGGCCCTCACCTTTAGCCCTGACCGACCAAAGAAAAACCGGCGCCGCCATTGCCAAGCGCCGGTTTTGTTTTTAGCCCGGATTATTCATGGGTTGACGCTATCAAACCCTCCGCGATCTGGGAATTTTCCTTAAATTCCCACCCTCAAATCCATCCACCATGTGGCGCTCCTTCTTCGCGTTCATCGCGGCCGTCCTTATCGTCCCGTTCTGCCTGACCGGGCAGTGTACGATCGATTCTTCGTACACCGAATCGGGGGTTTTTCCTGCCCGGCTGGCGGAGGCCTGTGTCGATGAAGCCTATTTGCAGGAAATCCAGGTCGTCGTTCCTTTTGACACCAACTACTTCGGTTTTCAGGTCATCGTCGATTCTTTTCAGCTGGAATCGGTCACCAATCTGCCGGACGGGCTGGAATGGAATTGCTATGCCGAAGCGTCCGGCTGCCGGCACGTTGCCGTTCCGCCTGCTCTGATCCGCACTTGCCTGACATTGTCCGGGACGCCCACCACCCTCTCCGGCCCGGCCGACTCCATCGAGATCAACAGCCGGCTGTGGGTCACGGTGCCTTTTGTTGGTGTTTTCAGCCTGGAAAATACCGTCAAGCGGCGCCTGCGCGTCAACCCCACCGGCGAGTGTGTCAGCGCCGGCGCGGAGATAAGCTCAAACCCGGGCGCGTCCTTACTGCTCAGCCCTCAGCCGCTCAGTTCGGAAAGCCGCTTTTTTATTACGCTTCAACGGGCCCGGCGGGTATCCCTTCAGCTATACGGCCCCGATGGCCGGCGCCGGCGAGATCTGTTCGCGGGGTGGCTGCCCGCAGGGCAACACGCTTTACCGGCGCCGTGGGAGCTGCCTCCCGGTATTTATTTCGCCGTATTGCGCACCGAAGCGCCTCGTGAAAGGCAGGTAGTTAAGGTCCTCGTCACCCGTTAAGCCGGCGCTTTCACGGGCCCTTATGCGCTACCATGGCGTAGAGATGGCCGTGCCCGTAACGGGATCGCCGCCGGTTCAGCTCGGCGGTTGCCTGCAGGCCGACCTGCGCGGAAAGTTCGGCAAAACGATCGGCGGGAAGCGGATAAGGCACCCAGGGCGAAAGCGGGGTATTCGTATCGTACTCGATCAGGATGAAGGGCGCGCCCGGTCGCAGGTGTTGCAATACATTGCGCAACACAGCCGCCGGGTCGGGAGCATAGTGTAAGGCATTGGCCATCAGCATGCCGTCTACCGGGGGCAGGTCCATAGGCCGGGTAAAGTCGGCTTCCCGGATCTCGATCGCGACCGCCCCACTGCGTTCGAGGCGCCAAAGGGCGTGCGGGTTCTTGTCGATTGCCAGCACCTTACCGCCGGGCAGGAGCGATTGCAGTGCCAGCGTGAACAAACCGGCGCCGGCGCCGAGGTCGGCCCAGACGCCCGCCTGCGGCGGTACGCCGGCGCGGATAAAGTCGACAGCTTCTGGAATAGTCATACCCATTGTGGTAACAAAGTACGAGGTTCCCTGTTAACCGTTTGTATATTGTAATAGTTTTCTTTGTCTGTTCAGCACACCCAAACCCATCGCCTCCATGGATACCGCAAGCGCTAAGCCCTTACCCATTTTCCCGGTTCTGCTCGTCAACTTTATCGGAATGCTGGGCTACAGTCTGATCCTCCCCTTTCTGGTTTTTTTGGTGCAGGATTTCGGCGGCAATGAGTTCATTTACGGCCTGATGGGATCGGTTTACCCGGCATTCCAGCTAGTCGGCGCGCCTTTGCTGGGCCGCTGGTCCGACCAGATCGGCCGGCGGCGCGTGCTCATGGTCAGTCAGGCGGGCACCTTTCTGGCCTGGGTCCTTTTCATTATTGCGTTGCTGTCGCCGAGGCTGGAACTATTTTCCCTGGATAGTTCGCTCACCGGGTCTTTTATGGTCACCCTGCCGCTGGTTTTATTGTTTCTCGCACGGGCCTTCGACGGCATCACCGGCGGCAACGTTTCGGTAGCCAACGCTTATCTGTCGGATATTTCCAACGATAGCAACCGCAAAGCCAATTTCGGAAAAATGGCCAGCTCGTCCAGCCTGGGCTTCATCGTCGGACCGGCGCTGGCGGGCCTGCTCGTCGCTACGCCATTGGGTGAGCTGCTCCCGGTAACCATGGCCGCGGTGCTATCGCTCACCGCTATCGTGGTCATCTGGCAGCTGTTGCCGGAATCGCGCACTGGTCTGGTGCCTGCGAAATTGCGGGCGGGCGATCTGCGCAAGCTTTTTCAGTTCGAACAGAAAGAATGTTACCAAATGGACAATTGCCCGGACGATACCAGCTTGTGGGCCATTCTCAAGCTGCCGAATATCCCGCTTCTCTTTCTCGTTTATTTCTGCACCTTCCTCGGCTTCAGTTTCTTTTACGCCGGTTTTCCGGTTTTCGCGTCCACCTACCTGGAATGGAGTCCCACCCAGCTGGGGGTTTTCTTCACCTTTTCCAGCCTGATCATGGTAGTAGTGCAGGGCCCGGTGCTCAGCTACCTTTCGGCGCGCACCGCCGACGCCAACCTGGTGTTGGTGGGCAGTTTGCTGATCTGCCTTAATTTTCTGGTGCTGACCATCGGCACTACTTCCGCGGTATACGCTGCCGTCGTCCTGCTTTCCGTCGGCAACGGCTTGATGTGGCCGTCCTTCCTTTCCATTCTTTCCCAGGCGGGCGTCCCCTGGATGCAGGGCGCCATCCAGGGCTACGCCAATAGCACGGGCAGCCTGGCCAGCATTTTCGGGCTCATCCTCGGCGGTTTTTTGTTCAACCTGGTCGGTGCAACGGTTTTCCTTGGCGCGGCCGCCATGATGTTCTGCATTTTCCTACTGGCTTTCCGGCTGCGAGGGATGGCGCAACCGGAAGGACTGGCCGCCGAAGGCTGAAAAAATGGGTTGCATTGTTCGGTCAACCCCATTTCCCGGAGAAGGACAGTTGGGCGAAGCCAAATTCTTTTGTAATTTGTCAGGCCGGCCATCCGAATATTGTCTATACGATTGGCGCATTGCCCGAAGTTATTTTGGGTAATGAAGGTTTCGCAGAAAAAATGTCTACATCAGCAACGCATGTTTGAAAAGCTCATACCGTACGATGCCGCTCATTCTATTCTGGGGTCATACCTGCAATATTACCACCAGTTCAAACGCATTACCAAGCGGGCGCAGATCCGCTTTGAGCATCGCGACTGGCACGGCATACAGGCCGACTCGCGCGAGCGCATCATGCTGTACCGCGACGGGGTGGGCAGTACGACGGAAAGGGTAATGAAAATCCTTGGCGACCGGGCGCACGACCCGAAGGTGTGGCGCGAGATGAAACAGCTGTTTTTGGAGGAAGTCACCAACTTCAATACCCGCAATATTGCCGAAACCTTTTACAACTCTGTGTTTCGCCACAGCCATAAGGGGCTGAGCGCCGACGAAAAGCTGATGTTCGTCCACGCCACCGGCACCTACCGCGAGTTCCGGTCCGTGCTCCCCATTTTTCATACGGTTTACCTGACGGAACCCTATGAATTTACCCTTCGGCAGCTCTTTGCGTTTTACGGATTTGACGCAGCTTTCGAAGACCTCTCGCGAGATTGCCGGTACATCGCCGAGGTGATCCGGGAAAGGCTGATCACCGAGCCGCCAATCGCCGGCCGGCCCGCCCGCCTCGAAGTGCTCAAATCGGTGTTTTTCCGCAATAAAGGGGCTTACCTCGTGGGGCGCATCTGCCTGGAAGACAAAACGCACCCCTTCGTGCTGCCGCTATTGCACGAAGAGCACGGCATTTACGTCGACGCCCTGCTGTCCAGCGTCAATGACGTGAGCTCCATCTTCAGCTACAACCGCTCTTATTTTTTAGTGGACACTGATATCGCCAGTGAGACCGTCGACTTTCTGCGCTCTATTTTGCCGACCAAAAGCCTGGGCGAATTGTACAATTCCATCGGCTTTGAAAAACACGGCAAGACGGTGCTCTACCGCGATTTCCTGCGACACCGGCAGGGGTCCATGGAAAGATTCGTGCACGCTCCCGGCACCAAGGGCATGGTGATGATCGTTTTTACGCTGCCTTCCTACAACATGGTTTTTAAGGTGATCCGCGACCGCTTTCCCGCTCCGAAGAAAGTCACCGAGCGGGAAGTCCGCGAAAAATACACCCTCGTCTCTCTGCACGACCGCGTCGGACGGATGGCCGACAGCCACATGTTCGAGAATTTCGTGTTCGACCTCGATCGATTCGAACCGGAACTGGTGGAGGAGCTGACCACCGAAGCCGCTTCCAAAGTCGAGATCCGCGGCAACCAGATCGAGATCAAACATTTGTACATTGAAAAAAAGATGATACCCCTCAACCTGTACCTGGAACGGGCCACCCTCGAAGAAGCCGAAGAGGTCATCAACGAATACGGCAAAGCCATCAAGCAATTGGCGGCGGTGAATATTTTTCCGGGGGACATGCTGCTGAAAAATTTCGGCGTCACCCGCCTCAAACGCGTCGTATTTTACGACTACGACGAGATCGGGTTCCTCACCGATTACAACTTTCGGCGCATTCCGGAAACCGACGACATCTACCAGGAAATGTCCTCCGAGCCATGGTATTCCGTGGGGCCCAACGATGTTTTCCCCGAAGAGTTCCCGCGCTTCCTGATCGGGCGCCGCGACATCCGCGAGCTGTTTTACCGCCTGCACGGCGATCTTTATGATGTCGACTTCTGGATATCGGTCCAGGAACAGCTGAGCCGGGGGGAAATCATGGATGTTTTTCCCTATCGCCGCCGCCTGCGCTTCAAAAATATTTATTCGAAAACTAAACCGGAGTCAGTCGCATGAGCAATTGCCTGTACGTAGCCGCCACGCACCAGCACGTCGGCAAAACTACTTCCACGCTGGGATTGGTCGCCACCTTGCGGAACAAGGGGATCAACGTAGGATATTGCAAACCGGTAGGCCAGGAATTCGTCGACCTGGGCGACCTGAAAGTGGACAAAGACGCCCTGCTGTTCGCCAAAGTGATGAACTTCGAACTCGAAGCGGAATTCCACAGCCCGGTCATCGTAGGCCGCGGCCTCACTACGGCATACCTCGACGATCCCTCCGGCTTTGATTTCCCGGAACTGTTGCGACGCGCCGCCCGCGAACTGCACCAGCGCCACGAAGTGGTCGTCTACGAAGGCACCGGCCACCCCGGCGTAGGCAGCGTCATCGACGTCTCCAACGCCGACGTCGCCAAGATGCTGGGCGCCTCCGTCATCATGGTGGTCGAAGGCGGCATCGGCAGCACCATCGACGAACTCAACGCCAACCTCGCCCTCTTCCGGGAACAGAAAGTGCCTATCGTCGGCGTCATCGTCAATAAAGTACTGCCCCAGAAAATCGCCAAAGTCAAACGCTACGTAGGCCGCAAACTTACCCAGATGGGCATCCCCCTCCTCGGCGTGCTGCCCTACGACAAAAGCCTGGCCAACCCGATCATGGAATCCATACAGCACGCCGTCAACGGCAAAGTGCTGTACAACGAGGAAAGCCTCGGCAATAAAATCGAAAATATCGTCTCGGGCTCCCTCATCGAAAAACGGGAGTTCAGCAGCCTGAAAGACCTGCTCCTCATCGTCAACTACCGTCGCCTGGACAAAGCCGTGGAGAGCATCATCGACATTTCCCGCAAACAGGGCCTCAACTACTCGCCCCTCTCGGGCATCATCATCAATGGCGAAGGCGACTTCGTGCCGACCTTCGTCGACCATTTCCAGTGCCTCGACTACATCAACCACCACCGCATTCCGGTGGTAGCCACCGCCCTCGACACCTACGGCTCGGCCGTGAAAATCAGCCACATCGAAGTCAAGATCAATACGCGAACCCCCTGGAAAGCGGAACGCGCCATCGAAATGATCCGCAAACACGTGGTACTGGACCCCATACTTAACCACAACCTCGTGCGCTGACCTCGTTTTCCAGGTATCCCTTATCTTTAAGATAAAAAAGCCATGCCAACCACCCGCCGCCGATTCATCCGCAACCTATCCCTGGGTACGGGAGCCCTGCTGTTCCCCCATATCCGTTGCCGGCCGGCTAAGGAACGCCTCGGGGTCGCTCTGGTCGGACTGGGGTATTACAGTACCGACCTGCTGGGGCCCGCGCTCCGGCAGACGCGCCATTGCTACCTCGCAGGCATCGTTACCGGCTCGCCCTGGAAGATCCCCAAATGGCAGAAACAATACGGGATCCCCGACCGCAATGTCTACAACTACCGAAACTTCGATACCATTGCCGACAATCCGGAGATCGACATCGTCTACGTGGTGCTGCCGAATTCCATGCATTCCGAATTTTGCGTTCGCGCCGCCAACGCGGGAAAACACGTCTATTGCGAAAAACCCATGGCCCTGACGGTCGGGGAATGTGAAGCCGCCATCCGGGCCTGCCGCGACAATAAGGTCAAACTGGCCATCGGCTACCGCATGCAGCACGAACCCAACACCCGGGAGATCATCCGCATCGGCCAAGAACGCGTTTTCGGTAAACCGACCCTGGTCACCGCCGAGGCAGGCTATTACGACCCGCGCACCGACCACTGGAAACAGAAAAAGGAGATGGGCGGCGGCGCTATGTACGATATGGGCGTTTACCCGCTCAACGCCGCGCGCTACTGCACCGGCGAAGAACCCGTCGCCGTTACCGGCCGCCATTCCACCGACCGGCCGCAGGTGTACCACGAAGTGGATGAAACAACCCATTTCGAACTGGAATTTCCCGGCGGAGCCCGCGCCGAATGCGCTACCAGCTTCGGCAACGGCTGGAACGACCTACGCGTTACCTACACCGACGGCTGGACACACCTCTCGCCTTTCCAGGCCTATTCCGGCATCCGCGGCGAAGCCAGCGACGGCCGCCGCTTCGACGCCCGCATTCCCAACCAACAAGCTAAACAAATGGACGACGACGCCCTGTCCATCCTGGAAGATCGCCCCATGCTGGCGCCCGGCGAGGAAGGACTGCGCGATATCCGCGTAGTGGAAGCGGTTTATGAGGCAGCCAGAACGGGAAAGAGAGTGGAAATATGAATTGGGTTTCAGGATTTCACAGGCGGTCCTGTGAAATCCTGAAACCGATCGAAAGTTTCGAGAACTTCCTATTTTCCGTTATTGCTTGATAAATCGCTGGGT
>CAYQQU010000049.1:0-43715 GCA_964419545.1 uncultured Saprospiraceae bacterium
TGTCTGATAAATACAGAGAAGATGTGTTGGCCATTTAATGCGTCTGCCCTTGGGCGCCCCCTGCTGGCCGATGAGGTGGAAGACCAGCTCGAGGAAGGGGAAGAAATTGTCGAGAACCCCGCTCAAACACAACTGTACAACGCCACCAAAGTGTCGGGGCGGACGGATCAGGGCCTGGGGATCGGCTTTTTTAACGCTACCGCCGGCCGGGCCTTCGCCACCGTGCGCGACGGCGAAGGGAACGAGCGCCGCCTACAAACGAATCCCCTGACCAATTATAACGTCCTCGTCTTTGACCAAAACCTGCCTAATAATTCTTTTGCAACGCTGATCAACACCACCGTCTGGCGCAGCGGCGACGCCAACGCCACCGGGACGGTTTTTACCCTCCGCGACAAGCCCAATGCTTTCGCCGTCAACGGCTAGGCGGTGGTCACCCAGCAGTACGCTCCGGATGAAACGACCCTGGGGCATACCTTCAGCCTGGGGGTAGATAAAACCAGCGGCAACTGGCTCTTCGGCCTCGACTACAACGAGGAAAGCGATACCTACGATCCCAACGACCTCGGGTTTATTTTCAACAATAACGAACGGTCGGTCAATTTCTGGACGGAGTACAACGTCTACCAGCCGTTCTGGCAGTTCAACCGCGCGGGCGTCGGTTTCTGGAACCGCTACTCGCAGCTCTACCGGCCGGCCGTTTTCACCGATTACGGCTTCGAGATGTGGGCCTGGGCCCAAACCAAGGGCTTCTGGCAGGTCAACGTCTGGGGAGGAAGCCGCCCTTTCGTGACCTACGACTATTTCGAGCCGCGCACCGAAGGACGGTACTTCCGCGCGCCGGGGTACAACTTTGCGGGGTTCTTCGTACAGACGGACAGCCGCAAAAAGCTGCGCTTTACTTTGAACGGCAACCATACGGTGTTCAGCGAAGCCGGCCGCCGCTTCTGGCGCCTGGAGCTCGGGCAGCGCTACCGGGTGAGCGACCGCTTCGCTCTCGAACTGGAGGTAGCGCGTTCCGATTGGCGGGATGACGTCGGGTTTGTCGATAAAATGACCGTGACGGAAACCAACGGCGGCAACGGCGCTTACGAACGCGAGGAGGTCGTCTTCGGCCGGCGCGATCGGGTGGTGGTGGAAAACCGGCTGAGCGCCGGCTACAAGTTCAGCGCCAATATGATCCTGAACTTCCGCCTGCGCCACTACTGGTCGAAAGTGTCCTATAACCGGTACCACCTGCTGCTGCCGGGCGGCGGATTAGGCGATACCGACTACGATGAATTCAACAACACCAACTTCAACGCTTTTAATATCGATATGATCTATCGCTGGCGCTTTGCGCCCGGGAGCGACATTTTTGTCATCTGGAAAAACAGTATCCTGCATGCCGAAGACGCCCTCGCCGGGAATTATTTCCGCAACCTGGACGGCCTTTTCCGTGACGCGCCCAACACCAACAGTTTGTCCGTTAAAGTCGTATACTTCCTGGATTACGTCAACCTGGTGAAAAACAAGCCCTGAACCGGCGAACCCTTCTCTTGATCCAACCGGGCAATATGCCCGCATACCGCTATTTTTTTTTCGAAATCTTCCCCGCTGTAACAGGCATTAACTATATTGAGATGGTTTAAGCGACAAAAAACGACGTCTATGAATACCAAAAAGGCCCTACTTTTTTTTCTAATGACCTTTGCAATGAGCATGCTTATGCGCAGTCAGGAGGATTTAGCCTACCAAATGCCGCCCCAGATTATCGCCGACCTTATGGACGCGCCTCCAACACCCGGGGTACAACTCAGCCCCCAGCGCCAATGGATGCTGTTGCTGGAACGTCCCAACCTGCCGCCCATCGAAGAAGTGGCGGAGGAGGAACTGCGCCTGGCCGGGCTGCGCATTAATCCCCAATCCAACGGCTCCAGCCGCTCGTACTATTACAACGGCATGGAACTGAAAGCGATGGACGGCGGGAAGACGATCGAGTTTATCGGCCTGCCCGACAACCCGCGCATCGAGAACGTAAGCTGGTCGCCCGACGGCGCGCACATCGCCTTCACGAATTCTCGCGACGACGGCATCGAACTATGGGTGGTCGACCTGGACAAAGCGGCCGCCCGGCAGCTGACCGGCGCCGTCATCAACGATGCGATGCGCGGGACTCCCTACGAATGGGTCGATAACAACACGCTGCTCTACAAAAAAGTACTGGCCAATCGCGGCAAGATGCCCGAAGAACCGACAGTGCCCAAAGGGCCGGTCGTTCAGTTCAACGACGGGAAGGTCGCTCCGGTGCGCACCTACCAGGATCTGCTGGAAGACAAATACGACGAAGCGCTCTTCGACTACTTTTTCTCGGCCCGCCTGATCCTGCTCAACCTGGTGACGGGCGAAGAAACGGAATTCGCGGAGCCCGGCGTCATCCGCAGCTTCGAGGCGTCGCCCGACGGCCGCTACATCATGGTGGCTACGCTACACCGGCCGTATTCCTACATCGTGCCTTACTACCGCTTTCCGCTGCTCGTAGATATCTACGACCGGTCGGGAAAGAAAGTGCGCACCGTTACCGACAATCCGCTGGCCGAAAATATTCCCAAAGGGTTCGGCGCCGTACCGGAAGGGCCGCGCAGCTTTGCCTGGCGCGCCGATGCGCCCGCTACGCTCTATTGGGTGGAGGCGCAGGACGGGGGCGACCCGAAAGCCGAAGCCGATATCCGGGATAAGCTCTATTACCTGGAGCCGCCCTTTACCGGCGATCCCCGGGCCGCCATCGAGCTGGAACTGCGCTACGGCGGCGTCACCTGGGGCGACGATGAGCTGGCGATGGTCAGCGAATGGTGGTGGACCGACCGCCGGGAGATCACCAGCCGCTGGAACCCCGCCGAGCCGGCCGGCAGCAAAAAGGTGATCTTCGACCGCTCCTGGGAAGACAGCTATAACGATCCCGGCGCTTTCGAGGTGAAACGCAACGAGTACGGACGGCTCGTCTTGCTCATGGCCGACGACGGGAAGGCGCTTTTCCTCACCGGCCAGGGCGCTTCCCCGGAAGGCAACCGGCCTTTTGTTGATAAATTTTTTCTGGAAACCGGCGAAACGACCCGGCTGTGGCGCTCCGAAGCGCCCTACTACGAATTCCCGGTCCTCGTCCTGGATCCGGAAAAAGGAATGGTGCTGACGCGCCGGGAATCCAAGGACGATCCGCCCAATTTCTTCCTGCGCAACCTGGAAACCGGTCAATTGCAGCAGGTTACGGAGTTCAAAAACCCGTACGAGGCGCTGTCCGGGATCGACAAAGAACTGGTGCGCTACCAGCGCGAAGACGGGGTGGAACTGACCGGCACCTTATACCTGCCGGCCGGTTACGATAAGGAAAAAGACGGGCCGCTGCCGACCCTGATGTGGGCCTACCCGCGCGAATACAAAAGCGCCGAGGCCGCCAGCCAGGTCAAAGACTCGCCCTATGAGTTCATCCGGCTGGGATGGTTTTCGCCGCTTTTCTGGGTGACCCAGGGCTACGCCATCTTCGACGGCTTCGGCATGCCGATCGTAGGCGAAGGGGAAGAGGAACCCAACGAGACTTTTGTCGAACAACTGCGGATGAACGCAAAAGCCGCCGTAGATAAGCTGGCGGAGATGGGCGTTACCGACCGCAGTCGCATCGGCGTGGGCGGCCACTCCTACGGCGCTTTCATGACGGCCAACCTCTTGTCGCATACCGACCTGTTCGCCGCCGGCATCGCCCGCAGCGGCGCGTACAACCGGACCCTGACGCCCTTCGGCTTCCAAAGCGAGGAACGCACCTACTGGGAAGCGCCGGAGGTCTATTTCAGTATGTCGCCCTTTATGCATGCCGACGATATGAAGACGCCCCTGCTGCTGATCCACGGTGAAGCGGATAATAATTCCGGGACCTTCCCCATCCAGAGCGAACGCTACTACGCGGCGCTGAAAGGCCACGGCGCCACCGTTCGCCTGGTGATGCTGCCCCACGAAAGCCACGGCTATCGCTCCCGTGAGTCGATCATGCACATGCTCTGGGAAATGGACAGCTGGCTGAACAGGTACGTGAAAAACAACGAACAGGAAAACGGAACGCGCCCGTAGTGTTTTGTCTTTACCTGACGGCTAAGGGGTTATTCAACGTCTTTCGCCACATCCTTTAGACGCAGCCCCAGTTCGTCCAGTTGTTCTGCTGCGACGGTGCTGGGCGCGTCGATCATCATATCGCGGCCCATGTTATTTTTGGGGAAAGCGATAAAATCGCGGATGGAGTTCTGGCCGTTCATAACGGCGCAGAGGCGATCGAAGCCGAAGGCGATGCCGCCGTGGGGGGGTGCGCCGTACTCGAAGGCGCCCATCAGGAAGCCGAACTGGTTTTCCGCTTCTTCGGGCGTAAAGCCCAGTAGTTTGAAGTTTTTCTCCTGGAGGGTGCGGTTGTGGATACGGATGGAGCCCCCGCCGATCTCTACGCCGTTGATCACAAGGTCGTAGGCGTCGGCGCGCAGGCTTTTCATGGTGTCGTGGTCGCCGTTGAGCATGCGGGGTACGTCCTCTTTTTTAGGCGAAGTAAAAGGATGGTGCATGGCGTAGAAGCGCTCGCTTTCTTCGTCCCATTCCAGCAGCGGGAAGTCGACGACCCAGAGCGGCCTGAAGTCGCCCGGCTGCATCAGCCCCAGGCGACGTCCCATTTCGAGGCGCAGTTCGTTGAGCTGTTTGCGCGTTTTTTCCGCTTCGCCGGCGAGGATGAGCAGGAGGTCGCCGGGTTGGGCGCCCATCTTTTCGGCCCAGCCGCGCAGTGCGTCGGCGGAGAAGAACTTATCGACGGACGATTTGAAGGAGCCGTCGCTATTGTATTTCACGTAAACCATTCCCCTGGCGCCGATCTGCGGTCGCTTCACCCAGTCGGTGAGCTGGTCGAGCTGCTTGCGGGTGTAGTCGGCCTGTCCGGCGGCGTTGATGCCGACGACGAGCTCGGCGCTGTCGAAGACCTGGAAGCCCTGGTTTTGGGCGAGGTCGTTGAGTTCGGTGAACGCCATGCCGAAGCGCAGGTCGGGTTTGTCGGAGCCGAAGCGGCGCATAGCTTCGTCGTACGACATGCGCTGGAAGTCGGGCAGCTCGAGGTCGAGGGTGGTGCGGAAGAGGTGCTTGGTCAGCCCTTCGAAGGTATTGAGGATATCTTCCTGGGTGACGAAGCTCATCTCGCAGTCGATCTGCGTGAATTCCGGCTGGCGGTCGGCGCGCAGGTCCTCATCGCGGAAGCACTTGACGATCTGGAAGTACTTGTCGAGGCCGGCCACCATCAGGATCTGTTTGAACGTCTGCGGGCTTTGCGGCAGGGCGTAAAACTGGCCGGGGTTCATGCGCGAAGGCACCACGAAGTCGCGCGCTCCCTCGGGGGTACTCTTGATGAGGAAGGGCGTTTCCACTTCGATGAAGCCCTCCTGGTCGAGGTATTTGCGGGTTTCCAGGGCGAGTTTGGAGCGGAAGACGATATTTTTTTGTACCGGAGCGCGGCGCAGGTCGAGGTAGCGGTACTTCATGCGCAGGTCGTCGCCGCCGTCCGTCTCTTCTTCGATGGTGAAGGGAGGCGCCGCGGCGGCGTTGAGGACGTGCAGGGTATTGATTTCGATCTCGATGTCGCCGGTGGGGCGGTTCGGGTTTTTGTTGGTCCGTTCCCGCACCCGGCCGGTGATCTGGACGACAAATTCGCGGCCCAGTTCCCTGGACTGCTGGTAGAGCTTCGCGTCGGCCTCCTGGTCAAAGACCAGCTGCGTGATGCCGTAGCGGTCGCGCAGGTCGATGAAATTGAGGGCGCCGAAGTCGCGGGCCGTTTGCACCCAGCCGCTGAGGGTTACTTCCTGATTGACGTGGGCGATGCGCAGCTCGCCGCAGTTGTGAGTCCGGTACATACGTTCAGTGGATTGCTATTTGAAGGCGCAAAATTACAGGTAATTTTGGTAGGGAAAGAAAGGATGGGCTGCTTAATTTGAGGTCGGGTCATGCTTATTCCGCCATAAACCAGGGATTCACCGCTCTTTCCTTCTCCTCACTCCCCAAATCCACCGATCGGGGCGTACCGTCCTTGTCCTAGCCGGTAGTAATTCTCGTTGAGGGTATCCAGTGGAAAAGACCGGAACGCATTAACCAGCAAAGTGTCGCCGGCCAGCGCGTCCTCGTATTGTTCCGGATCGGAAATAAGGAATAAGGTAGCGGCGGAGTCGGGATGTTCGGCTGCGGTGAGGAGCAGCGTCTCGAAAGGCGCGCCCCAGGTCATGAGCAGGGTGTCGAGCGGCGCCTGGCTTTCCGGCAGGTAAAAACGGTTGCCGCCGGTGGTGCGCCGGGCTTCGGCGACGGTGCTTCGCAGCCACTGCAGGCGATCGGTAAATGGGCGGTGATGCAGGGTGATGACGGTGAGGCGCAGTAAAGCGGTGGCCAGCAGCAGGCCGAACAACCATTGCGGACGCCAACGCGGCGCCCAGTCGTAAAAGAACGGGACGGCGACGAAAAGAACGAGCGGATAATAGTTGACCTCCGCATAGAAGCGGTAGGGCGTTTCCGGGTCGCTGATGTGGACCAGCATCAGATAGCCGAAGCAGGCGCCCCATACGAGCAACAATCGCAACCATTGGCGCCGGTAGCCATAATAGCCGGTGAGCGCCAGGAGCAATACCGGGAACCCGTACCAATAGCGGATCATATGCTGCAAAAAGAGGCGGTGACTGGGGAGAGCGAAGTAGTTGGGATAGTATTGCTGCAGGTTGTGGAAAAAATTGCCGTACTTCTGGTTGTCGTAGTAGTTGGGAAGCCACGCGTGCTTGGCGTACAGCAGCAGCAGTAGCAGGAAAAGCACCGCCAGGTAGCGCGGGTGACGCAGGGCGGGATCGAGCAGGCCCAGGAAAAGCCAGATGAAGAGAGCGGGAATAAAAACCAGGGGATGGTAAAAGACCAGCGCGACGAGGCCGGGTGCGATAAACAGCCAGTGTGCCCGGTGATCCAGCGCCGGATACCGTTGTAGGAAAGCGAAAAATACGAGGAGAAACCCCAGCCCTTGCTGCAGCTCATTGGTCGCCCAGTAGAAGCCGTCGTATACGATGAGGGTAAATAGCCATACCAGCGCCCAGCCCAGGTAATCGTTGCGGAATACCCGCACGATGAGCCAGTAGAATAGCAGGTAGAATAGCGGGAAAGAGGCCGAGTACAAAAGCGAGACCAGGGCGAGCGGGGCGTTCAGTTTTGCCGCCAGCAGGGGCAGCACCTGCACCAGCGCGGCGCCGAAGCGGTAGACCTGCACCTGTACGCTGCCGGCGTTGAGCAGCAGGAACGTCTGATAGGCAATGTCGAGAAACCAGGCGCGTTCGCGAAAAAAGATCAGGGCGAGCACCAGCAGGGCGGCCATCACGGCGTAACCCAGACGGCGGATACCGGCGTGCCGATACTGATGGCGGGCAGGGTGTTGGGCCTGTTTCATCCTGCAAATAAATAAAAAGACGCCGGTTTTCCATCGCAAAATCAACGACCGGCGAAGAAACCGGTTGCCACTGTCAAATTCCCGCCTTACCTTTCCGGAGCCAATGACTGACGAAGTATGAGCACCGTTTCCACCGGCCCGCGCAAGTTCGGCGCCGCGCCGGTTTTTTTTACCGCGATTTCCACCATCCTGGGGGCGATCATGTTTTTGCGCTTCGGCTTTGCCGTGGGCAATGTCGGCCTGGTGGGCACCTTCATGATCGTTTTGATCGGTCATGCGGTGACGATCCCCACGGCGATGGCCATCGCGGAGATCGCGACCAACCAAAAAGTGGAGGGCGGCGGCGAGTACTACATCATCTCGCGCTCCTTCGGGCTGGTGATCGGCTCGTCCATCGGCATTGCGCTGTACTTCTCCCAGGCCATCAGCGTGGCTTTTTACATCATCGCCTTTTCTGAGGCGTTCAGTTCGCTCTTCGATTTTTTGAACAGCCGCTACGAGCTGCACCCGGCAGTGGTTTGGCTGCTGGATAAAAAGCAGACGGTCTCCATTCCGGCGCTATTCCTGCTCACCGGAATCGTGCTGGCAAAGGGCGCCGACCTGGGGGTAAAGACCCTCTACGTCGTGGTGTTTACCCTTTTCCTCTCCCTGGTCGCCTTTTTTGCGGGCGAGACGGAATACGCGCGCACCAACGAATTCGATCCGTTCCTGCACGTGGGCAAGCTGGACGAAAGGGCGCGCGAAGAAGCAGCATCAACGAGCCGGACGCTGATCGATTCGGCGGGCGTACGCCCGGGGCCGGAACTGCGGCCGGCCCAGCCGGATGGCGGGCGCCGCTCCGACCGGGCGGAAGCCATCGGCTTTTTTACCGTTTTCGCTATCATCTTTCCGGCCTTCACCGGAATGACGGCCGGCGTCGGCCTGTCGGGCGATCTGCGCAACCCCAGCCGCGCCATACCGACGGGGACGCTGGCGGGCACCATCACCGGGATGATCGTTTACTTTTTTATCGCTTACAAGTTGGCCGTATCGGCCAGTCCTGCGGATCTGGCCGATACGGATACCCTGGTGATGGCCGATATTGCCTGGCAGGGATGGCTGATCATTCCCATCGGGCTGGCCGCCGCCACCATTTCTTCGGCCCTGGGCTCCATCCTGGTCGCGCCCCGCACCCTGCAAGCCATCGCGCGCGACCGACTGATCCCCTCGCTGGGCGTCAACTACTGGCTGTCGCGCGGCCGGGGCAAAAACGACGAACCCTTCAACGCTACGGTGGTGACCATCGTGCTGGCGCTCTTCTTTATATTGCTCGGCGAACTGAACTTCGTGGCGGAGATCATCTCCATGTTCTTCATGGTGACTTACGGTTCCTTATGCCTCATTTCTTTTCTGCAGCACTTCGCCGCTGACCCGTCTTACCGCCCTACCTTCCGGTCGCGCTGGTACATCTCCCTCTTCGGCGCCATCGCCTGTTTCGGGCTGATGTTCTTTATGAACCCGGGTTATGCGTTCCTCGCTCTGGCCCTGATGATCGGGATCTATGCCCTGGTGAGCCGCTACAACCCCGAAAAGAAAAACCTGGCGGT
This sequence comes from uncultured Saprospiraceae bacterium, assembly GCA_964419545.1. Classification (GTDB taxonomy): domain Bacteria; phylum Bacteroidota; class Bacteroidia; order Chitinophagales; family Saprospiraceae; genus CAYQQU01. The sequence continues at coordinate 9,049 of CAYQQU010000049.1, forward strand.
TATCTTTCAGGGCGTGATCTTCCAGGTGAGCCGGCAGTTGCAGGTCTTTCTGCAGAAAGCGGATAAAGAACAATCGGTGAGCTGGCGGCCTTCGGTCGTTTGTATTTCGGAACATTCTTTCGAACGGCTGGCCGCGTTCGATCTGCTGCGCTGGCTGTCGCAGCGTTACGGCTTCGGAACGTATATACACAAAATCGAAGGCTACCTTTCCAAAAGCACCTACCAGGAAGCAAGAGGCGCCCAGGACCGACTCATCCGCATGGCCGAAGCGAGCCGCAGCAACATCTACATCGACACCCTGATCAGCCCTTCCTATACGTCGGCGATCGCCCAGGTCATCCAACTGCCCGGCATTTCCGGAACGGAAAATAATCTGCTGCTGCTGGAATTTTCCAAGCGCGACCCCGACAATCTGGAGGACATTGTCGACAACTTCAAGCTCATCCGCTCGGTGGATTTCGACCTGGCCGTTCTGGGCGCTACCGAACGCGGGTACGGATTGAAACAAAGTATTCACGTATGGGTCACGAGCACCGACTACGAGAACGCCAACCTCATGATCCTGCTGGCCTACATCATGCTCGGGCATCAGGATTGGAGCGAGGCGGTGATCAACATTTTTGCGATCTACCCCGAAGAAACCTGTGATGACGAACGCAGCAGCCTGTTTACGCTGATCGAGACAGGGCAGTTGCCTATCTCCAAAAACAATATCGAAGTCATCCCCCGCAAACCGGATATCGACCCCAAAGTGATCGTGAACGAAAAGTCAAAAGACGCCGACCTCACTATCGTAGGGGTGCGGAGTGAAGTGCTGCGGCACGAAGGCGCGGCGGCTTTCAGCGGCTTTGAGTCGATCGGCAACACCCTTTTCGTCAATGCTTCTCAGCAGAAAAGCATTAAATAACCTTTTTTTCTTTCCGCCTTGGAAGATTGACAGACCACTAGCCTTCCCCGGTATTTACCGCCTTATTTTCTTCCGCATTTTGTAATGGAAATGTCAAAGTTTGCCGGTCGGAGGCATTTTTTCAAAATGTCATGGGGCGAAGGTGACGAAAGTCATCGTTCCCGGCAGGGGTAATCAGCACTTTGCAGGCGTATTTGCTTTGCCTTTCCCCGGCCCGGAACCTTTGTGATTGTTGGCAAAAGCGGCGCAGGGGGTATTACTTTTTCGTGACATACCAGTACCGGGCAGCAAGTAAATTTGTCAACATTAACTAAGGGAGTAGTATGCTTGAACAGCTCAAAATCTTGACCGTAACGCACAAGCGAACGAGCCTCAAAAGTATCGGCGATTACGTTATCAAAACTGCGGATAACGAGGAACTGGAGCATCGTTTGCACGCGCTGAAGGAACAGTTTGCTCTGGAGGGGCTCTTTTACCTGCCCACCTGCAACCGGGTGATGTACTTTCTCACGGTTGATCGCAAGCTCACCCGTCCCTTTGCTCAGAAGTTTTTCTCCGCCGTCAATCCCGATCTTTCCGAACAACAACTCAAAGCGATCCATAAAACCGCCTACCTGCTGGAAGGGGAGGCGGCCCTGGAACATTTTTTCGACGTGGCGGCGTCCATCGATTCGCTGGTGGTCGGCGAACGCCAGATATTGCGGCAAATGCGGGAAGCCTTTGATCAGTGCCAGGCGTGGAAGCTCATCGACGACACCCTTCGGCTGGCCATGCGCTACGCCGTTGTGGCGGCCAAAGAAGTTTACTCGCGCACGCGCATCGGCGACAAGCCGGTTTCCATCGTTTCCCTCGCCGTACAACGCATGCTGAAGGCCGGCGTACCGAAAGACGCCCGCATCCTGCTGGTCGGCGCCGGCCAGACCAACGCGCTCGTCGCCAAATTTCTCGCCAAACACCACTACGAAAACGTGGTGGTCTTCAACCGCACCCTGCACAAAGCAGAAGCACTGGCGGAGACCTTGAACGGCAGCGCCCGGCCGCTATCCGGACTGCCCGACTACCAGGGGGGCTTCGACTGCCTGATCGTCTGTACGGGGGCTACCCGGGCGGTGATCACTCCGGAATTGTTCCAACGGCTGCGGGCCGGCGAAACCGAGCGCAAGGTTATTATCGACCTGGCGATCCCGCATAACGTCAGCCCGGAAGTGGCCGACTCCGAAGCCGTGCACTACATCGAGATCGAAGGCTTGCGCAATCTCGCGAAAGAAAATCTCGCTTTCCGGGAAGAAGAGGTCATGCGCGCCAAGAAACTGTTGGCTTATCACCTCGCCGAATTCCCCATGCACCTGCGCCAGCGCCAACTGGAAAAGGCAATGCGCCAGGTTCCGGAAGAAATCAAAGCCGTTAAAAGCCGGGCCATGGAAGTGGTCTTCCGCAATGAGCTCGAAACGCTCGACGAACAGTCGCGCGACCTCCTCGAACGCATGATGAGCTACATGGAAAAAAAGTGCATCGGCATCCCCATGAAGGCGGCGCGCAGCGCGGTCATCTGACGGAAATTAGTTCGGTTTTAACAAGTTAGCCACAATTTTTGTTAGCATTTTGCAGTATATTGTAAAACGCCTTTCTCCGGCGCCAGGTAGGTATTTCCGGTTGGCAATAATGCCGGCGGGCCGGATGAAAACGGCGAAACTCAAAATGCGTTTTTCGGCTATGCGAATGATGAAAATCTCTTTCTGCTTCCTTTACTTTTTGTTGGGCGGGCTTACGATGCACGGGCAGATCAACGGCTATACCACCATCGACGGCCAGGTGGTGCCCTTTACGGTCGACGATTGCGGCGACACCCTGCTGCTGGCAAGCCTCGAAAATGTTTCGGTCTCTTCTCCCCGCCTTTTTGCCAATCGCGACGAATACAACCGATACCGGAAATATCGGCGCTATGCGGCGAAAGTCTATCCCTATGCCGTCGAAGCGGTTCGTTTGTTTCGCGAAGTGGAAGACGCTACCGGAGACCTGAAAAAGCGCAAACGCAAAAAATACATCCGGGAGCTGCACCAGGAACTGAAAGACGAATTCCAGGATCCTCTAAAAAAACTGACCAAAACCCAGGGCAAGATCCTGGTGAAAATGATCGAAAAGGAAATCGATACGCCGATGTACGACCTGATCAAAAACATGCGCAACGGATTCACGGCTTTCAAGTGGAACCTGGTCGGCGGCCTCAACGGCTACAGCCTGAAAGACGGCTACATACGCGGCGAAGACCACATCCTGGACATGGTGCTCGACGATTTCGACATTTCCGCCGAGGATCCGTAATCAAAAAAGTCCTCCGGTTCTACACTTCATCAGCGCCGGACACCTCCCGCTCCAAATGGTGTCAGTAGATTCCCACAGACTTCAGGCCCCTGAACAAAACGCTCCCCACCCATCCCAACAATATCAGGCTATTCACCCCTAATATCCAGCCAAGCTCCCCGCCCAGATAAGGCCGCACTACCACGCTCAGCCCATAAGCCGCTACGGCGCTCCCCACGTATAGCGCCAGTTGCGGAACGGGGTAGGGGATGGGGTACTGCCGCTGCCCCGTCCAGTAGCTCGCCGCCGCCATAAAGAAGTAGCAGGCCAGCGCCGCCCAAGCCGGGCCGAAGTAGCCGATGCGGGGGATGAGCAAAAAGTTGAGCCCCAGCGTGATCGCGGCTCCGCCCACCGCGATGTAGCCTCCGATCACCGTTCGGTCAGCCAATTTGTACCAGATCGAAAAATTGTAGAACAGGCCGAGGAAGAGGTACGCCAGCAGCAGCAGAGGCACGACCCCGAGGGCGGAGCGGAACTCCCTTCCCAGAAAAAACTGGATCAGGTCGAGATAGAGCATGATCCCCAGGAAGGCAAAGCTGCCCACCAGGGTGAAGGCGCGCGCGATCTGGGCGTAGATCTCGACGGAGCCCTCCTGCTGAGCGGCATTCTTGAAGAAGAAGGGCTCGGCGGCGTAGTTGAAGGCTTGGGTAAAGAGGTTCATCAGCACCGCCAGCTTGGCGGCGGCGCCGTACAGCCCCACCAGCTGCAGGTTGTAATCGACGTCGTCGGAAGCCAGTTCCTTGATCAGCGGAATGCCGACCAGCTGGTTGATGATGCCCGCCACTCCCGCGATGATCAGGGGCGCGGCGTACCGGAACATCCGCCGCCAGAGCGCGCCGTCGAAAACCAGGCGTATGCGGAAATACACCGGGCTCAGCAGCAGCAGGATAGCGCCCGAAGCCAGCAGGTTGGAGATAAATACGTAGGCCACCCGCCGGTCGGGATCGTAGAGCTTCCCCACCCAGGCCCATCCCTGATCGAGGAGATAGGGGCAAAGCTTCAGGAAAAAGAAAATGAAGGCGATATTGATCAGGATGCTGAGCGTCTTGAGAATCGCGAACCGGATCGGCCGGTTCTCCAGTCGCAACCGGGCGAAGGGAATGGCTGAAAGGGTATCGAAGGCCAGGATCAGAGCGAACCAGACCACGTAGTCGGGGTTTTCCGGATAGGAGAGCGCCTGCGCAATACCCGGCGACAGGGCGATCAGCAGACCGGTAAACAGGACGGTGGTGCCCAATAGCGACAGCGAGGCCGTAGAGAACGTGCGCTGCAGCGCCCCTTCCTGGCTGCCGAAGCGGAAAAAGGTCGTCTCGAAGCGGTAGGTGTAGATCACCATTAGCAGCGCCGTCCAGGCGTACAGGTCACTCACAATACCGTACTCCCCCGGCGAAAAGGCGCGCGTGAAAAACGGGACCAGGATAAAGTAGTTGAGCAGCCGGCTGAGGATGCTGCTTGAACCGTAGATGGCCGTTTCGCCGGCCAGCTTTTTGAGTAGCGACATGGTGCGAAATTAGGTTCCTTTTTTAATTTTCTTCAGCCATCCGTAAAATATTGACAAAGAGCGATCTTTCCGGAAAAAATTTTAAGCAATTCTAAAATAGTAGTATTTTCGCACCACTTCCAAACCAACGAAAAAAGGAGCGCTACAAAAACGGACTAGGCCAGAACATGATCAATGTTTCACTGCTGAAAAAAATTTGCGAAACGCCGGGCGCACCGGGTTTCGAACAGCGCATCCGGGAGCTGGTGCTCGCGGAAGTCAAACCGCTCGTCGACGAGGTGTCGATCGACAATATGGGAAATGTCATCGCCCTGAAAAAGGGAAAAACGCGCCGAAAAGTAATGATCGCCGCCCATATGGACGAGATCGGGTTTATGGTCACCCATATCGACGACGACGGCTTCCTGCGCTTCATTACCCTCGGCGGCTTTGACCCCAAAACACTTACCTCCCAGCGCGTCATCGTCCACGGTCGCGAAGACCTCGTGGGGGTAATGGGCTGCAAACCCATCCACCTCATGAAGCCCGATGAACGCAATAAGCAACTGCCCATCAGCGATTACTTCATCGACCTGGGAATGCCAAAAAAAGAGGTGGAGAAGCTGGTGAGGGTAGGCGATCCGGTTACCCGCGAACGCACGCTTATCGAAATGGGCGACTGCGTGAACAGCAAGTCGATCGATAACCGCGTCTCCGTCTTTATCCTGCTCGAAACCCTGCGCGCCCTGCGCGATGAAGAACCGCCCTTCGACGTCTACGGCGTCTTCACCGTACAGGAAGAGGTCGGCCTGCGGGGCGCCATCTCCGCCGCCCACCGCATCAATCCGGAATTCGGCTTCGGCCTCGACGTCACCATCGCCTTCGACGTGCCGGGCGCCAACGCCCACGAATACGTCACCCGCCTCGGGCGGGGCGCCGCGATCAAGATCATGGACAGCTCCGTGATCTCCGATTATCGCATGGTCGAGTTCCTGAAACAGGTGGCCACGCGCAATCAGATCCCCTGGCAACCGGAAGTACTGCCCGCCGGCGGCACCGACACCGCGGGTATCCAGCGCTACGGCAAACAGGGAGCTATCGTCGGCGCGATCTCCATCCCGCTGCGTCACCTGCACCAAACCATTGAATTGGCCCACAAAGCTGATATCCGCGGCGCCACCGACCTCCTCACCGCCGCACTTCGCGAAATGGACCGGCGCCAGTGGGCTTTTTACGAACCGGAGGATCTGTTTTGAGCAATAAGTAGGGGCGGCCAGGTAAATCCGCAATGGGTTCATTTGGAGGTTGACTGGAATTTATGCCCCCGCTTCCCGAACAATCCCCGGCGCACAGCCTTACACTAACAAGGCTAAAAACTTATTCAACCATGTGGCAAGAAACCGACAACCAGCTTACGGCAACATTTAAGTTCCAAGACTTCGTCCAGGCTTTCGCTTTTATGACCGAGGTCGCTTTTCACGCCGAAAAGATGAACCACCACCCCAACTGGAGCAACGTCTATAACACGGTAGAGATCAACCTGAGCACGCACGACGCCGGCAACGTGGTCACCGATAAGGACCGCGAACTGGCCAAAGCGATCGACAAAGTATACGAGCACTTCGCCTAAAGGGTCGCTATGGATATCGTCAGTAAGCTGCCCAATGTCGGTACGACTATCTTCACCGTTATGTCTGCCCTGGCCAACGAACACCGGGCGATCAACCTGTCTCAGGGTTTTCCCAACTATTCTTCCTCGCCCCGCCTGATCGACCTGGTGTGCCGTTACATGCGGGAAGGCCACAACCAGTACGCGCCGATGGCCGGGCTGCTCTCCCTGCGCCGCCGCATCGCCCGGAAAGTGCAGGACGCCTACGGCTGCGAGGTGGACCCCAGGGAGGAGATCACCATCACCAACGGGGCTTCGGAGGCCATATTCACGGCTATCCAGGCTTTCGTCAGACCCGGTGATGAGGTGATCACCATCGAGCCGGCTTACGACGTTTATCGACCGGCTACGGAACTCGCCGGCGGGACCGTAAAGGCTTACGAACTGCGGGCGCCCGACTATCGCATCGACTGGAACGCACTGGCCGGGCTGCGCACGGAACGCACCCGGATGATCATCGTCAATACACCGCATAATCCGACCGGCACGGTGCTGGGCCCCGAAGATCTTTCCGAACTGGAAAAACTGACGGCGGGTACGGACATCCTCGTACTGAGCGACGAGGTGTACGAACACCTGGTTTTTGACGGCCGCGAACACCAAAGCGTTCTCCGCCGCTCCGCTTTGTGGCCGCGCACCATCGCTACCTATTCTTTCGGGAAAACTTTTCACAATACCGGCTGGAAGATCGGCTACGCCATCATGCCGGCGCCGCTGATGCGCGAATTCCGCAAAGTGCATCAATACAACGTCTTCGCGGTGCATACGCCTACCCAGTACGCACTGGCCGACTTTCTGGAGGACCCCGCCGAATACCGGCAGCTCGGCGATTTTTACCAAAGGAAACGCGACCGCTTCCTGCAGGCTGTCGCCGGCTCGCGCCTGCGCCCGCTGACCTGCGAAGGCACCTATTTTCACCTCTTTGATTACCGCGACATCTCGGACGAACCGGATACCACCTTCGTACAACAACTCATCGTAGACCACGGCGTCGCAGCGATCCCCGTATCGGTTTTCTACGATCAGGCGCCCGACGACCGCGTCATCCGCCTTTGTTTCGCCAAAACCGAAGACGTCCTGGAAGAAGCCGCCAAACGACTCCGCGCCGTTTGACAAAAAGCGATGCAGGATTCTGTTTTAGTTTGTCAGCCTTCTCCTCGCCTAGGCCGCAGCATGTAATACAGCCCGATGAGCACGAACGGGATGCTCAGCAGTTGCCCCGTGCTCAGCACGTTGTCAAAGGCGCTCTCGAAACCACCCTGGCTGACCTTGAACTGCTCCATGACGAGGCGGAATCCGAAGATGAGCACCAAAAAAGTACCGAACAAGAAGCCGGACTTTTCCCGCATCTTGGTGCGCCAGTAAATGAGGTATAAGACGACAAAAGAAAAGAGATAACTGAGCGATTCGTAGAGCTGCACGGGATGCCGGGGCGCCTCGTTGAGCGGCTCGCGGGCATTGACGAAGAGGAAAGCCCAGGGGGCGTCGGAAGGCAGGCCCACGATCTCGGAGTTCATCAGGTTGCCCAGGCGAATAAAGCAACCGGCCAGCGCCGTGGGCACCACTACTTTATCGAGTATCCAGAGGATGGATTTGTGCGAAACCCGCCGGGAAAAGATCCACAGGGCCAGAATAATGCCGATCGCGCCGCCGTGGCTCGCCAGGCCTCCTTTCCAGACGGCCGGGATCTCCGCCAGGTTTTCCGAGTAGTAGTCCCAGTCGTAAAAAAAGACGTGCCCCAGCCGGGCGCCGACTACCGCGCCGACCACCACGTAAACAAAGGCCTTGTCGAGCCAGGCCTCCGGCGCATTCTCCGCCCTGAACATGGCCCGTACGATGTAAAGACCGATCAGAAAGCCCAGCGCGAATAACAGTCCGTACCAGCGCAGCGTAATGGGACCGATCGAAACGATCTCCGGCGATACTTCCCAGGTAATATAGGCTAAGATGGGTTTCATTGAGTTTCGGTTGGTCAGCGATTGGCCCCAAGATAAGCCGCCATACTGGAAATAAAAAATGCACGCAAACCCTGCCCTGAAATTTAACCCGGACTATTCATGGAGCAATAAGCCCATTTACTATCCCCCACCTCAACCTCAACCTGAACCTCAACCTCAACCTCAACCTCAACCTCAGCCTGAACCTCAACCTCAAAAAAAATCCCGAACCCTGGCCTTCGCCAAAGTTCGGGATCGATCGCGTCTTTTTTAGAAAAGCACCTCGCGGGAGGCGCTTTTCCTCAAAGTCCTAGATCTTATTTCGTGATGACCAGCTTGCGGTTGAATACGGCATTTTCCGCACGGATAATGGCGTAGTACGTACCGGCCGGCAGGTCGTTCACCGTCAGCTCGACGTTGTTGACGCCGGCGGCCAGGTCGAGTTCGAGGTTGTGCGCCAGGCGGCCCACCTGATCGAACAGCTGGATGGTGGCCTCTGCTTCTACCGGTGCGTAGATGCGGACGTTCGTCTGATCGTACTGCGCCGGGTTCGGGAAGAAGTCGCCCACGCCGAATTCGCCGCGCTCTTGGTAAGTATTTACGTCGAGCGAGCCGGCCGTAGGATTGGCGAGCGTCGTGCCGCCGCTGGTGATCGGCGCAGCGCAGGAAACGGAAACCTCATACGTGCCGGTCGCAGCGCCGAAGCCGGTGACGTAGATGTAGTAGTCCTGGCCGTTGGTCGTTGCGAAGGTGACCGTGGAACGCAGGCCGCTGAAGCTGCAAGTAGAGTCGTCGTTGCCGCCTACGCAAACCAGGTCGCTGCAGGTATTGGTGAAGACGCCCAGCTTGGTGTCGTAATCGGAACCGGCGTTGCAGGTCGTAACCGTGACGTTATCACCCGTACCGACGAAGCGGTAGAATACGCCGCCGGCGGTGTTGAGGGCCGTCCCGCAAGTACCCAGGTTGGTAACCGGAGCGCCGACCGTAGAACCGGTAATGGCGTCACCGCAGAGGATCTCGGTGGCCGTATCGCAGCCGGCGACCGGAGCGTCGCAATCCGTGATCGTCAGGGTGCCGTTGGTAGCGGAGGATCCGTTGTAGCCGTCGATCTGTACGTAGTAGGTCTCACCCGGGGTGAGTTGCAGATCGAATAAGGCCGGCGTGGTGCCGGGTCCGCCGTCGTCGTTCGCCGCCACTTCGGTGTAAGTGCCGAAATCGCTGCAGTCGCCCACGCTCCAGATCGCCAACTGCAGGTCAGCGCCGGTTGCGGCGATGTCGACACAGCCGCTGGCCGGCGCCGTGAAGGTAAACCATACGGTATTGTCGAGGAAAGGCTGCGGTTCGAAAGAACACCAGCCGTCGATGGCGTCGCAGGAAGGCGCCGGACCGGTCGTGCCGGCGCCCGGATCGGGTTCGCCGGTTTGTACCGTAGCACCGCTATTGCTGAAGTTTACGGGCGTACCCACTTCTACGCAGTCTGCGTCACAAGCGTCGTCGATGATGCCGTCGGCAGTACAATCACCGCCGCCGCCGCCGCCGTTGCCGCATTCTCCGGGGATCGACAGGATGTAGTCGCCATCGCTGAAGGTGCTGAAGCCGGTGACGAGGATGTAGTAAGTAACGCCGTCTTCCGAATCCCAGCTCACCTGCGAGTCGAGGCCGCAGAAGTCGTCATTGCCGGTGATGCAGGACAGCGCGCCGCAGGCGCCTTCGTAGACGAAGAGCTTGGTGTCGTAGTCGGAGCCGCAAAGCGAAGCGGTCAGCGTATTGCCGTTGCCGGTGGTGGTATACCATACGCCCGGAGCGGAGGTGCTGCCGGCGCCGCAGAACGGCACGTCATCGGAAGTAGCTTCTTCGGTATTGCCGGTTACGGTATCGCCACACTCGATGCTTATCGCGTTGGCGCATTCGTCGTTGATCACCGAGCAGTCAACCGACATCTCGAAGTTGCCGTTGGCGCCCTGGTGGCCGGTGACGTACACATAGTAAGTGACGCCGGAAAGGGCGGCGAAAGAAACCTCGGAAGCGCGGCCGAAGCTGCAGCTGCCCGGGGCTACGTTGTCGTTGGCGGCAACGCAGGTCAGCTCGTCACACTCGCCGGAGAAGACGGCGATCTTGGAATCGTAGTCGGTGGCGTCGCTGCAGGTGCTGAGCGTCACCAGGCTGTTGTCGCCTTCAAAGGCGTACCATACGCCCGGAGCGGTGCTGACGTTCGTGCCGTCGCAGGAACCCAGTGCGTTGACGACGCCCAGGCTGGTGTTGCCGCTGACGACCTCGCCGCAGTTGAGGTCAAGTGCTTCGGAGCAGTCTACGGCTACCGGCGGTTCCGGCGGTTCGCAGCCGGCGCCTTCCGAGACGAGAACGGTGCCGTCAGTTTCGGTGGCGCCGTTGTAGCCGTCGATCTGTACGTAATAGGTTACGCCGGGCGTTACCGTGAGAGAAGACAGGGCCGGCGAAAGGCCGGGGCCGCCATCGTCATTGGCGCCTACTTCCACGAAAGTGCTGAAGTCGGCGCAGTCGCCTACTTCCCAGACGGCCAGTTGGAGGTCGGCGTCGAGCACGTCGATATTGACACAGCCGGAAGCCGGGCCGACGAAGGTGTACCAGATGCTGTTGTCGACGTCCAGCTCGAAAGAGCACCAGCCGTCGGTAGAGTTGCAGGAAGAGCTCCCCGTACCGGCGCCCGGGTTGGGTTCGCCGGCCTGCGCGGTGGCGGTGGAGTTGTCGAAAGAAGCTTCCACACCGAGCTCGAGCGGCTCGGCGTCGCAGACGTCGTCATTGGCCAACGGCGCGATTTCCGAAACGCAAACCGTGAAGGGGCCTTGTCCGAAAGAAACGTCACCCCAGACGATCAGGTAGTAGGTGGCGCCGGGCGTCAGGCCGGCGATCACTTCGCTGTCGGGCGAGCCGTCACAGAAAACTTCCGTGCCGCCGCAGGCGTCGAACAGGGCGGCTTCCGGGTTGCCCGGGCCCAGGTCTTCGACCTGCAGATTGACGATGCCGCCCGCCGGCGCGACGAAGCTGTACCATAGGCCGGCGTTGTCGCCGAAGCTGTCGCAGGAGAAGTCACCGTCTGCGGTGGCGTCTTCCGTATTGCCGTCTACCGGATCGCAAACGCCCGGTGCGCCGACGGTAAGCGGCGTGGCGCCGTCGCAGACATCGTTGGTGGTGGGCACTTCGTCGCACTCGACGGAGAGTTCGAAGTCGCCTTCGTCACCGGCCGCACCGGTAACGTAGATGTAATACGTTTCTCCGCTTTCCGAAGCGAAAGTAACCGTCGAAAGACGCGGGTTTTCGCAGCTGCCGACGCCGGCGTTGGTGTTGCTGGCCTCACAGACCAGCGAGCCGCAGGAACCGCTGAAGATGGCGAGCTCCGTGTCGAAGTCGCCGTCCGTGCCCGGGTTACAGGTCGAAACGGTGATATCGGCGCCGATGCCGTCGATCTCGTACCATACGCCGGGGCCGACCGAAGAGAGGCCGCATTCGGGCGTTGCATCGGGCGTCGCACCGATGGTGGAGCCCTGCACCACGTCTCCGCAGGCTATCGCAGTAGCGTCGGAGCAGTCGTCGTTAGCCTGCGCCGAGGCAAAAGATACCCCCAGCAGCATAACCGCTAACGCAAGAAAAGATGTTGTGTAATTGCTAAGTGCTTTCATTCGTCATGAATTTTTGATGAACTGTTTAGAGCAAAACCTTATCGATCGCAATTGCGCCGGCGTTCCCGGCCGAGCAACAAACGCGGAAATCCCGACGTTCCTTAAAACGCCGGTGGAAAATGGCTAGTAATTAAGTAGTGAACCCGAATGGGGGAAATTATTTTGAGGGATGGCGGAACATATTTCCGGAGAAACCTTCCACCAAAGTAGGGAATGGAATTCGGAGGTCAATTAGGGACAGAAAGCTAATTCAGTTAAATCTGATCTATCGGGCTCGGTCAAAATCTTGATCCAACATAATATAACTCAAATTTAATATAATATGGCGAAGATACAAAAGAGAGCGAAAAATATTAAGAAAAAATGAATTGGATAATCGGTCGTTTCTGATCTTTGCGACTTCGCCTTTCGGAAATTTGGTTTTTTGGAGGTAAAACGTAGATTGTTCTTTTTCCGTGGCGCTAACCAAATAATGAATGAATGGATAAACCTTGCAATATGAAGTACCGGTGCGTGTCTTACGCCCTGGCCGCCCTCCTGTTCTGGATGGGCTGGCCGGGCAGCTACCGAGCAACCATCGCTCAGAACGGATTTTCTTTCCCCTACGATCTGAAAGAACCCGACCTCGAACTTAAGCTTTCCCGCGACCTGGAAGAAATATCCGGGCTGAGCCTGCACGCCTCCTCCGAACTGCTCGTCGCCGTCCAGGACGAGGACGGCATCGTCTTCCTGATCGACAAAGAAGACGGCGATGTGAAAGCGGAAATCGACTTCTGGAAAGACGGCGATTACGAAGGGGTGGAAATGGTCGGAACGGATATCTACGTGGTCAAAAGCACGGGAACGGTTTACCGCATACTCGATCCCGGCGGTGAGAACCAGCAGGTGGAGAAATACAATTATTTTTTGAACGACGACAATGACGTGGAAGGACTGGCCTACGATCCCGCCCGGCGCCGCTTGCTGCTCGCCTGTAAAGCCGCCGCGGGCGAGGGCGACGATTATCGCATGAAAAAAGCACTGTATGCGTTCGACCTCAGCACCTTTTCTTTGTCCGAAACGCCCGCCTATCTGATCAGCCTGAAAGAGATTCAGGAATACCTGGACACCGCCCCGGCGATCCGGAAACTCGAAAAACTGCTCGATTTCTTTCAGTCCGGCAAATCGGAACTTTCTTTTGCCCCCTCGGGCGTCGCCGTCCATCCGGTCACCGGCCACCTCTACATCACTTCTTCGGTCGGCAAGTTGCTGTTGGTGCTCGATACAGATGGTCGAGTACTGCACATCGAAAAACTGGACAAAGACGTGCACGAACAACCCGAAGGCCTGTGCTTCGAAGCCAACGGCGACCTCTACATCTCCAATGAAGGGAAAGGAGGGCGCGGCCGGATCTACCGCTTCAACTACCGGCCCTGACGAACTACCGGCGCGGGAGGGCGTTTCCTGAAAAGAAGCCGTGGGCGACCGGGAGTGCGGGACCACTGCTTGGTCCCGGCCGCTTAATTTTGAGTTCGGCCCAAACTTATATAGAAGTTTATATGTTTTCGATGGAAAAGGAAACGCATTAGACCTTAATTTTTAACTTTGGTGGACATTTAACAAAACACCTGTCGGCAATTTATATGAGTATCGTAGAAATGAAAGTCCCCACCATCGGCGAGTCGATCACGGAGGTCACCCTTTCCCAGTGGCTCGTAGAAGACGGGGCGTACGTATCTCTCGATGAACCCATTTGCGAATTTGAATCGGATAAAGCGACCCTGGAATTTCCGGCCGAAGCGGCAGGAAAGCTGACGCGCGTGGCCGGAGAAGGCGATGACCTGGAGATCGGCGCGCTGGTCGCCCGCATCGACACCAGCGTCGCCAAGGAAGAGGGCGCCGCGCCGTCCGCTCCTGCCGAGGCGCCGGAAGAAGAGAAGGAAGAGGCGCCGGAGCCGGAAGAAGCCCCGCAGTCGGAAAAAACCTATGCCGCGGGCCATCCTTCCCCGGCCGCGGCCAAGACGCTGCGGGAACACGATATCCGACCCGAAGAAGTGAGCGGCTCCGGAAGGGGCGGCCGCATCACTAAAGAGGACGCCCAGAAAGCAGTGGACGCCAAACAAAACCAACCCGCCGCGCAGCCGGCGCCTCCCGCCGAAAAGAAACAGGAAAAGAAGCAACCGTCCCCGCCACAGGTGGCCTTCCAGCCGGCCGCTTCCTTCAGCCGGGAAGTCGAACGCAAAAAGATGAGCCGCATGCGCCGCACCATCGCCTCCCGCCTGGTGAAAGCAAAGAACGAGACGGCTATGCTGACCACTTTCAACGAAGTGGACCTCACCGAGGTGATGGCCCTGCGCAAAAAGTACCAGGACCGGTTCGTCGAGAAATACGGCATCAAGCTGGGCTTTATGTCCATCTTCGCCAAAGCCTGCGCCAAGGTGCTGATGGAGATGCCCGACGTCAACGCCCACCTCGACGGCAACGAGCTGGTCTATCACCATTACGCCGATATCTCCATCGCCATTTCCACCCCCAACGGCCTGGTGGTGCCGCCGGTGCACAACGTGGAATCGCTCCATTTCGCGGAGATCGAATACAAGATCAAGGAATTGTCGAACAAGGCCCGCGAAGGCGCCCTGTCGCTCGAAGAGATGCAGGGCGGCACCTTCACCATCACCAACGGCGGCGTGTTCGGATCGCTCAACAGTACGCCCATCCTCAACGAGCCGCAATCGGCGATCCTGGGGATGCACGGCATCAAGAACCGGCCGATGGCCATCGACGGCGAAGTGAAGATCCGGCCGATGATGTACCTGGCCCTTTCTTACGACCACCGCGTCGTGGACGGCAGCTCCTCGGTGACCTTCCTGGTAAAGGTGAAGGAACTGCTGGAAGACCCGGTGGCCATGCTGCTGGGGGTATAAGCCGGCCAATAAATTAATCTCAGCAGATGACCCTGCAGGAACTTTTCGCGCTGCTCAGCGAGAACCACCGCTACGTCCTTTTTTTCTTCCTGGCCATCCCGCTGGCGGCCCTGCTGGCGGGATGGTTGGGCAGAGGAGAAGGCCACCTCTCGCCCTGGCGGTACGCCTACGCCGCCATGATCTACCTGACCAGCGTGCCCGGCCTGTTTGCCGTCACCCTCAGCGTTTATCTCTTTCTCTTCGAACGACGCAGCATCCTCGATCTGGATATCTTCAGCCAGGTGCTGCCGGTTGTCTCGATGATCGCCACCATCCTGATCATTCGCCGCAACGTCGACCTCGACGACGTCCCCGGATTCGACAAACTCTCGGGGCTCATCATGATGATCAGCGCCGCGCTGGTGATCATGTGGATCGTCGACCGCACCCGGATCTGGGCGATCACCTTTGTGCGTTTCGAGTTCGTTATTCTGATCTTTGTCGGCCTGCTGCTGCTGATCCGCTTCGGCTGGTCGCGGCTGACGGGAGGGTAGGGGAAGGTCAGCCCGGATTATTCATGGGTGCTTCGTCACGACGGTTGCCAGGCTTGCGTTCGCACCGACGAGCGACACGCAGGCGCCTGCTGCAGGCAGGTATCCCCGGATACGGTGAGCGAGCGGGGAAGAATGGCGGCCAGTTTGGCTTCGCCATAGAGGGATCTATAAATAATCCGGGTTAACCCTCCGAATCCGACACCAGCACCACGTCGTGCAGCGCATAGATCAGCCGGTTGATGTCCGAAGCGTTCAGTTCGAGGCGACCCTTGATCACGACGGGCTCGGCCGTGTACTTGATCGGCGCTTTGGCGTAGACTTCCATGACCGTCTCCGGGCCGGCGCCGCCGCAGAAGAAACACATGTTGTAGGGATAGGCGGAGAATATGAATTCCTTGTGGCTGCGGTAGCCTTCGACGGGGATGATGTAGCCTTTGACGGTCACTTCTTTATCGGCGAGGGCCTGCACTTCTTCGCTGAAAACGGGCACGTCGACTTTAAAGCCGAGCATTTCGTCGTATTCCTTGGTGAAGGTGATCTTGGAAAGGGTTTTCCAGAGGCTGCCGCTTTGCTGGCCGGCGGCGGGCAGGGCGGCAATCAGGAAAAGCAATACCGCTATCGGGAAAAGATATTTTTTCATACCTCGGTTTTTTTTTGCCAATATAACGATCGGAGGGATCATTTTGATTTTATCAAATTGTTAAGGTCCCCGAATTAAACGGCGACCGGGGCCAGTTGGATCTGGCGGTCGAACCGCTCTTTCAGTCGGTTGTCGTGCGTCACGACCAGCAGCGTAGCGCCTACGGCGGTGGCTTCGCGTTCGATGAGGTTGATGACCTCGGTGCAATGGTGATCGTCAAGGGCGGAGGTCGGCTCGTCGGCGAGGATGACGGTCGGACGGTTGATGAGCGCCCGGGCGATGGCGGCGCGCTGCCGTTCTCCGACACTGAGCCGCCCGGTGAGCGTACCGGCTTTGCGGGCGATGTTCAAATGGTCCAGCAATTCCGCAACCCGTTCCCGGTCCGGAGTGAGCCCCGCCAGCTTCTGCGCCAGCAGGAGGTTCTGCTCAACGCTCAACGATCGCACGAAATGCGACTGCTGGAAGATGATGCCGATATGGCGGCCCCGGAAAGTGTCGAGCTGAGCAGTCGATAGTTTGCCGAGCGTGGCGCCCGCGACGGTGACCATACCCCGCGTCGGTGACCGCAGGCCGCCCAAAAGGTGGAGTAAGGTGGTTTTACCGGCGCCCGACTGACCGATCAGCAGCCAGTGTTCGCCATCGTCACAGACGATATCCGGGAAGCGAAGGTGGTTCTGAGCGTCGTAGCGGTATTCTAAATTACGGGTTGCTAGCATGGCTCTAAATTAAGGAAACTTATCAGAAAACCCACCAGTGCTTGGATACTGTCCAGGGCAATCGCATTTAATTTTTGGCTCTCGAAAAAGTAGGAAAAATCCTCGTTTTTACCTCGATCCTAAAGGAGGAACGAGGATTTTTCCTTCCGTTCCATATGAATTTACGGCAATTGAGCGGTAGCATCTTTTAAATGCGATTGCCCTGGGATACTGTCGCTGAAGAAGGAGGTTTGTCACCAACTAGCAGGCGCTGCTTCGGAGCGGGCTACAGGCTGCGCCCGGTGATCAACTCGTAAAAAGCATCGCGGCGACGGCGGGATACCGGCGCCTCATCACCGTTGGTCATCACCGCGAAAGTGGTGTTCTCCCGGCGCGTAATCCCGCGCACGGCGTCGATATTGACGATGTGCGACTGGTGGGTGCGGAAAAAGAGGGGCGACGGCAACAACTGCTCAAACTTGCGCAGGGGCCGGGAGACCATGTAGCGCTCCTTGTTCTGGGTATGGAAATAGGTGTAATTGGCGTCCGATTCCAGATGTCCGATTTCCGACAGCTGCAAAATGATCAATCCGTTGCGGGTGGGTAGTGAGAGGCGGTCGAGCCGGCGGGTCCGTAGTTGCTCCTGCAAAGGGTTCAATCGCTCTGCTGTCGTGAACGGCATGGTTTTAGTGCGAATCCGTTCGACCGCTTCGATGAGGTGCTCGGGATCGATCGGTTTGAGCAGGTAGTGAACCGCATTATAGTCAAATGCCTTAATGGCGAATTCATCGTATGCCGTTACGAATATCAGGTAGAAATCTCTGTCCGGCAATTGATCGAGGAGGTCGAATCCGGAACCGTCATCCAGGCGGATATCCAGGAAAATGATGTCCGGTTGCAGTTCGTGAATGACGGACAGGGCGGAAGCAACGCTGTCGGCTTCCCCGGATACCGCCACCTCGGGGCAGTTGCGCGCTAACAATTTGTCGAGGGCGCCGCGCGCCCTGACTTCATCGTCCACAATCACAGCTCTATACATGTAGCTCCGGATCAGATTATAAAACTGGTATCTAAATAGTTTTGTTTTTCTTTTGTTCAAACAGCCGAATAATAATTTTTGCCGCCCGAATTTGCAAAATTGTCAACCACGTATCTCGCGGGGCCCGCTACTTTGGTAGTTTTTGCTTAATCTTGTTGTGTGCATCAATCTGGGTTAACTCATGAATAATCCGGGGCAACTGATTACCAAACGAATAAACGTCGCAGCCACAGTGCGGCGATGGAGATTAATCGCCATCTGTGTAACTCCTTTTTGGAACACCAAGTGAAGCCCTCGCTAGAAAAGGGATTGGTCAACTTGAAAAAAACGCCGATCGACGGGCGTGGCCAATCTCTTACCGATTTTCATTACGTCACAGCACACGCGCTCTCTCCCCTATTTCAGTGCGATTTTCACCAAAACCGCCGTTCCCCGGGAAGCACCGTCCGGTGTTTTCAGCTCCCTCACCTGTACTTTTTCGGTTGTATCGTTGCGGTCCAGCAATTCGAGGCGTTTCTCGGTGATGGTCATGCCGACTGATTTGCGAAGATTATTCATACCGCTTCGCCGCCGGGAGGTTTCGATGCCGATGCCGTTGTCGGAAATTTCGACCAGGAGCCGTCCGTTCTCCTGGGTGTATTTGATTTGCACCAGCCCATTGTTCTGGGTGTCTACCAATCCGTGGAGGATGGCGTTTTCGACGTAAGGCTGGATCAGCATCGGCGGCACGCGGGTGTCGAAGGTGTCGATATCCGGCGCCACCTCGATGGTGTATTCGAATTTGCCGGGAAATCGCATTTGCTCCAGCGCCAGGTAGTGCTGCAGCAGGTCGACCTCCTCCTGGAGCGTTACTTCATTCTGGAGGGAGGCGTGCAGGGCGGAGCGAATCAGACGGGCGAAGCGGGCCAGGTGGCGCGTAGCCCGGTCCGGGTCGCCGGCGGCGATAAAATCCTGGATGGAATTGAGGGTGTTGAAAATAAAATGGGGGTTGATCTGCGCGCGCAGGGCCGACTGTTTGAGGTCGACCATTTCTTTTTCCATCCGGCTGCGTTCGCGTTCGCGCGTGGCTTTTTCCTTTTCAAAATTGGCGACCACGCGCTGGTAATCGGCTTCGCGCTTTAACTGTTTGATGCGCCGCCGGTAGTATCCATATCCGAGCAGCAGGGCGGTGAGGGCGCCCAGCAGGTAGAACCACCAGCGCTTCCAGAGGGGCTTGGCGATGGTGAATGCCAACGCCGTGGTCTCGCTCCACTGCCCCGCCGGGTTGGCGGCCCGCAACTCGAAGGTGTATCTTCCCGGCGGTATTTTGGCGTAGTTGAGGGTGCGGCTCCGGGTGGTCTGCCAGGTTTCCAGCGGGTGCAGGCGGTACTGGTACCGGATGTCGCCGTTCAAAGCGTAGTTGATCGCCAGGAAAGAAAAGTGCAGGTTGTTCTGGCCGGCGGTCAGCCGGTGGGGAAGGGAAGGGTCGAGCGGCCGGTCGTTTACCGTTATGGTTTCGAAAAAAGGCCGGGGCCGTTCGTGATCGCGGTTCTCATCCGCCGGGATGGGGATCAGCCCGCGGGTGGTGGCGATCCAGGCTTCCCGGTCGCGAACTTCGATATCGTTGATCTCATTCGACGGCAGCCCGTCGGCCATGGTAAAGGTGCTCACGGAAAAGCTGTCGGGACTTACCCGGGTAATTCGGTTCAGCCCGTTGAGGGTGCCTACCCAGATATTGGCCTGGGCGTCGACGTATACCTGTTCTACCATGTCGGCCGTGAGGCCTTCGCCGGCGCCGATCTGGCGAATCCGGTCGCCTTTCCAGAGAATGACGCCGCCGCCTTTGGTGCCGATCACCAGGGTGCTGTCGGGCAACTGGTCAATGTCTTCTACTCGCAGGGAAAAGGCAGGATGCGTGGGGGCGGCAGCTTGCAGCCGGTCGTCGCGCAACTCAAATAAGCCCCGAACGTCGCCGACCCACACCCGCCCGCTCTTGTCTTCAAAGGCGACGAAGACGCGCTGCCGCAAACCCAGCGGACGCGAGTTGTAATCAACGACCGCCCCGTCCAGGTCGATTCGGCCGAATCCGTTGAACGAAGCTGTCCACAACCGGCGACCCTGTACTTTGAAGTTCTTGTTGCCCGCTGATATGCGTTGAAATTCCGTTCCCACCTGTGCGTAAGTGGTCTGCCAGTCGCCTGCTTCTTCCCGGAAATAAAGCCAGAGGGAGCCTTTCCAGAAACGCCGGGCGACCGGGTCAAAGTACAGGTCGAATATTTCCTTGTCCTGTTCTGACCGGGGCAGCACCGTGACCGCTTTTCCATCCGGCCGCCAGTAGACGACGCTGCCCCGCTTACCGCCGACGTACCAGCCGCCGTCCGGATGGGGCGCCAGAGCGGTGATGTGGTCTTCGGGAAAACCGGCCTCCGAGTCGTAGATCCGCCAGTGAGGATTGGGGGTGTAAAAGACGCCTTTTTCGATGGTGGTCAGCCAGACGCCGCCGGAGCGGTCCTCGTAGATGTTGGCAATGGTGTACCCGGATAAATAGCGGGTATAGGTGTTGTTTTCCAGTGCTTTCAGGCTGGCGTACTGATACACGCCCCCGCCGCTGCGTGCGCCCAGGTATACCGCTCCCGAACGGCTTTGGAAGAGGCAGGAAGGCTCAAAGTCCAGCTGCTTCGCCCACAGGAGCCGGTCGCCGTCGAAAAGGTACACGTAAGATTCCATAAACAGGAGCAGCCGGCCGTCGCGCAGTTCGCCGCCGTACTGCCCGCCCGACTGGCTGACGACGACGGGAACCCAGACGGTCCGGAAGGTCCGGCCGCCGTCGGCCGAAAATTCGCACGGGAATTCCCGCCGCTCGCTGTACCGCTCCCGCCGCCCGGGCGTGAGGTTCGGATCGAACATCACCAGGCTGGTAAACCCGAAGTCAATCACTTCGAAGCCGCCGGCGGCCGGGCTGGTCAGCAATCTGGACCGGCCGGCCGTATCGATACGGAGAATGCCGGTTTGGTAAAGGCTCCGGTAGATGACGCCGGCGCTGTCGACGGCAAAGCCGGGACCGCCCAGGTTGTAAATGTCCTGGTCCAGGATGGTCTGGTTGTACCGGTAGGGAAAAATGCTGTCGCGCTCGTATTCGTAATAATACAGGTTTTCCGACATGGTAACCATCCAGATGCGCCCCCGGAAGTCTTCGTACAGCTGGAAGACGACGTTGTTCTTCAGCCCCTCCTTGGGGCCGAAATTGCGGAACTCGTAGCCGTCGAAACGCGAGACGCCGTTGTCGGTCGAGACCCAGAGGTAACCGCGCCGGTCCTGCAACAGGTCGTACGTCTCCGGGCTGGGCAGCCCCTGGTCGGTGGTGTAGTGGCGGAAGACGGGGTGGGCGGACTGGGAAGAAAGCGGGAAAGGGAAAAGAGCAAAGCAAAGGACGGAAGCGGAAAGGAAAAAGGGATGGAGCCTACGCTTGCTTCTGTTGGGCATTTGGCGTACTTTTGGATAATAAGATAGTGAAATTTCTATGCAACCGAGTTTTTCGAACAGCATAATCAGCATTATTATTCCCAACAGCCTTCTGCTGGGGTAAGGTGCTGATGGATATTCCTTACGAAAAGCTCCGGCAGATCGCGAATCGGCCGGGGCTTTTTTGTTTGGAAGCCGGGGGCTGACTATCTTTGCACATTCTTAAAAACAGCTGTAATCGCCCATGTATAAGGAGTATAAAAACCTGGACCTTCCGGGTATCGACCGACAAATTCAGCAGTTCTGGAAAGAGAACCGGGTCTTCGAACGTTCCGTGGAACAACGCGATCCGGCCGATAGCTTCGTCTTTTACGAGGGGCCGCCTTCCGCCAACGGCAAGCCGGGCATTCACCACGTGATGGCCCGAACGATCAAAGACCTCTTTTGCCGGTACCAGACGATGAAAGGCAAACGCGTGGAACGCAAAGGCGGCTGGGATACGCACGGCCTGCCGATCGAACTGAGCGTGGAAAAAGAACTGGGCATCACCAAGGAAGATATCGGAAAGACCATCTCCGTCGACGATTACAACCAAAAATGCCGCGAGACGGTGATGCGGTACAAAGACCTCTGGGACGACATCACCCGCAAGATGGGCTACTGGGTCGACCTCGACAACCCCTACATCACCTACGAGAACGAGTACATCGAATCGGTCTGGTGGCTGCTTAAGCAACTCCACGATAAGGGCCTGCTCTACAAAGGATACACCATCCAGCCGTACTCGCCCGCCGCAGGCACGGGCCTGAGCTCCCACGAGCTGAATATGCCGGGCGCCTACAAAGACATCACCGACGTCTCGGCAGTAGCGCAGTTCAAGGTAAAAGGGACCGAAAACGAATACTTCCTGGCCTGGACGACTACGCCATGGACCCTGCCCTCCAATACCGCGCTGGCGGTAGGCAAAAACATCGATTACGTCAAAGTACGCACCTTCAACCGCTATACCGGCGAGCCGACCCTGGTGATCCTCGCCAAAGACCGCATGGGCGCCTACTTCAGCGAACAACGCCCCGACCTGCAGGGCAGCGATATGAAAGCCGGCAACAAACCCGTCCCCTACGTGGAGGTCGTCGCCGAAATGAAAGGCGCCGAGCTGGCGGGCATGGCCTACGAACAACTGCTGCCCTACGTCCAACCCGCCAGGCCGGCCTTCCGCGTGCTGCTCGGCGATTTCGTCAGCACGGAAGACGGCACCGGCATCGTCCACATCGCTCCGACCTTCGGTGCGGACGACTTCAAGGTGGCCCGCGAGAACGATATCCCGCCGCTGGTCGTCGAAGACGAACACGGCCACCCCATGCCGCTGGTCGATAAGCAGGGCAAATTTGTACCCGAAGTGACCGACTTCGCAGGGCGCTACGTCAAAGACTACGGCCAGGAAGAGGAACGGCCGGTCGACGTCGACATCGTCATCAAACTCAAAGAAGAGAACAAACTCTTCGTCTCCGAAAAATACGTGCACTCCTATCCGCACTGCTGGCGCACCGAGCGGCCCGTTTTGTACTACCCGCTCGACAGCTGGTTTATCCGCGCCGCTTCGGTGAAAGAACGCATGTTCGAGCTCAACCGGACCATCAACTGGAAACCGGCCTCCACCGGCGAAAAGCGCTTCGGCAAATGGCTGGAAAACCTGCAGGACTGGAACCTCTCCCGCTCCCGCTACTGGGGCATCCCCCTGCCCATCTGGCGCACCGAAGACGGGCAGCACGAGATCTGTATCGGCTCGGTGGAACAATTGCGGGAAGAAGTGGCTAAAGCCAACGAAAAACTGGGCAAAGACCAGGAGACGCCGGCCGACCTGCACCGGCCGTATATCGATGCGATCGTGCTCGTAGCGGAAAACGGCGAACCGATGCACCGCGAACTGGACCTCATCGACGTTTGGTTCGACTCGGGCGCCATGCCCTACGCCCAATGGCACTATCCTTTCGAGAATAAAGATACCTTCGAACAGAAGTTCCCGGCTGACTTCATCGCCGAAGGCGTCGACCAAACAAGGGGCTGGTTCTACACCCTGCACGCCATCGCAGCGATGGTCTTCGATCAGGTCGCCTTCAAGAACGTAGTCTCCAACGGCCTGGTGCTCGACAAAAACGGCGTGAAGATGTCCAAGCGCCTGGGCAACGCCGTCGACCCCTTCCAGACGATCGCCGACCACGGCGCCGATGCGACGCGCTGGTATATGATCGCCAACGCCCAGCCGTGGGACAACCTCAAGTTCGACCTCGACGGGCTGGCCGACGTCAGCCGCCGCTTTTTCCGCAAATTGTTCGATATCTATTCGTTCTTCGCGCTTTATGCCAATATCGACCGCTTCGATTACGGCGAAGCCGCCCTGCCCGTCGCCGATCGTCCCGAGATCGACCGCTGGATCATCTCTCTGCTCAACACCCTGATCAAAGAGGTGGACGAAGAATACGGCGACTACGAGCCGACCAACGCTACGCGCAAGATCATGACTTTCGTCGACGAACACCTCTCCAACTGGTACGTGCGCCTCAACCGCCGCCGCTTCTGGAAGGGCGACTATTCGGAAGATAAGATCGCCGCCTACCAGACGCTTTACGAATGCCTCAAAGCCGTGGCCAAACTTTCGGCGCCCGTCGCACCTTTCTTCTCAGACTGGCTTTTCCAGAACCTCAACGAGGTGGCCCAACGGGAAAAACACGAATCGGTGCACCTGGTGACTTTTCCGGTCGCCGACGAAGCCGTCATCGACAAAGCACTGGAAGAACGCATGGCCTACGCTCAGCGCATCTCCTCCCTGGTGCTGTCTCTGCGCAAAAAAGAAAAGATCCGCGTGCGGCAGCCGCTGCAGAAAGTGCTGCTGCCCGTACTCGACGAGCATTTCCAGGAACAGGTGGAGGGCGTAAAAGACCTCATCCTTTCCGAAGTGAACGTCAAAGAGCTGGAGTACGTCACCGACACCAGCGGCATCATCAAGAAGAAAGCCAAACCCAACTTCAAGACGCTGGGACGCCGGCTGGGCAAAAACATGAAGGAAGCCGCCCGGATCATCGCCGGGCTCGACCAGGCCGAGATCGCCCGCATCGAGCAAAACAACCGCTTTGAACTCAGCATCAACGGCGATACCTACGAGCTGACGCTGGACGATTTCGAGATCACCGCCGAAGATATCCCCGGCTGGCAGGTCGCCAACGACGCCGAACTGACCGTCGCCCTCGACCTGCAACTCAATGATGAACTGCTGGCCGAAGGCATGGCCCGCGACCTCGTCAACCGCATTCAGAATATCCGCAAGGATAAAAACTTCGACGTGACGGATAAGATCCGCATTACGCTGCAAAAAGATCCCGGGATCGTTCCCGCCGTGGAGCAGTTCGGAACCTACATCCAGGCCGAAACGCTGGCCGAAGAACTGCGCCTGCAGGAAGGACTGCCGGCAGGCGAAGAGATCGAACTGCCGGAGGAGGTGAGGGTGCGGATCGAGGTGGAGCGGGTTGGTTGATGTTGCCGCAATGGGAAATTTTCGATTTTAGTGGTGCGGTGGAAATGATCAGATTACTTTTTTCGTGTAGAGCTTCTCGGTACTTGAATTTTCCAGAAAAGCCGGCGCTCCTTTGTTCTCCCTGATGTGTATTTCTCTTCTTATGCGCCCGCTTTTCAGGTTGAACTGATACAGCCTGCGAATCCTTTCATCTAGCTTGGCCTCTCTTCCTTCCGGAGTATTGTGAATAACCAAAGTTCTCAAAATTTTTCTAAATTCAAGCCGTTGCTAACCAGCCGACCATGCGTGCAAATACCCAGCAAGAGCGATTGTTCCTTTGCCGGAACCAACGGCGCGCCGCAGCCTGCGGCGGCTTTCGGCTTTTGAAGAGCAGGGTCGGTTTGGCGATAGCTTGTTTTTCCTTGCTGTTGGGGTTTCGGCCCTCCCGGCTGCCCGCCCAAAAGTTCCACGTCAGCACCTACACCACTCTCAACGGTTTGCCCACCGATGTGGTGCGCCATGCGCTGCGGGATACCTTCGGCTTCCTCTGGCTGGCCACCGACGCCGGGCTGGTGCGCTTCGACGGGGTCCGCTTTCAGGTTTACTCCAAAGAAGCGCCCAGCCAGTACGGGCGCCATCTGCAGCCGGTCGGGGAGGGGATCGCCTACAGCCACGACGCCGGCGTCAGCCTGATCCGGCCCGGACTGGATACGGTGCAGATCGATCTGCTCCTGCCCGGCACGGCCTTGCACGATCAGGCGGAATTGTATTATCCCAATGCGCTCTTCGTCAGGCGCAACGGCGCCCTCTGGATCGGGCAGCCCGACGGCCGCCTGGCGCGTTGGCAAGCCGGCAAGTTAACCTTCTTTCCGGTCGGCGATCAGGCGGTCAGCGGCCGCTCCGACTCCCGGTTCTATTTCGTCGAAACGGAAAAAGGCGTACTCTGGGTGGCCTGCCAGTCGGGCCTCCTGCTGGCTTTCGATGAACAAAAGCAACAATTCGCTGCAATGGCCTCCCTGGGGCCGCTGAACGCGATGGTGCGCATCGGACAGGAGCTTTGGCTTGGCGGCGAACGCCTGTACCGGCTTACCTTGTCCGCTGATCAGCGCAGCATCCGGCGGCGTACGGCATTCACCTCCGCTCCCGGCGCGATCACGGCGATGGGGTGCGACCCCGACGGCAACATCTACGCCGGGATAAGCGGTGAAGGGCTGTATTACCTCGACCGGCGATCGGAACCGCCTGCTTTCAAACCCGTTTTCAGCAATAATGATCCGCACCGGGTGGATCCTCTGCCTTTCAAACAGATCAATTACATTCACCTGAACCGCCGGCAGGAGTTGTGGATCAGCTCCCAGGAGGGCTTCGGCATCCTGCAAAAGCGCTTCTTCGAGAGCGCCGACGCCCTGCCGAACGGCAATACCACTTCTATCGTTGCGGGCGACAGCAGCGAGATCTTCGTCAACTTCGGCGATGTCTTCCGCGTGTATCCCACCAGGTTCGGCTTCGAAGCGGAAGCCCTGCCTTCCCTGCGCCGCGGCGCCCTCACCTCCCTCGCCGCCGCGCCGGGCGGACTTTGGGCCGGCACCAGCAACGGCGAATTGCTGCAGCTGACGAAGCGCGGCCGGCTGCTGCGCTCGCAGGACCTGAGTGAGCGCGGAGAAGGCATCTTCTATTTGTTTCGCGACGCTCAGGAGCGGATCTGGCTGTGCCAGGCGCCGCACGAACAACCCATCACCGGCGTCGCCTGCCGCCTCCCGGACGGCCGCATCCGGATCTACGACGAACGGCACGGCCTGCACAATCGCATCCTCGTCGTCAAAGAAAGCCCCAACGGCAGGATCTACGCGGCGGGTATCGGGCCGTCAACCTATCTCTACCGGTACCTCCCCGAAAAGGACGCCTTCCTCAACCTCAGCCTGCCCCTCGATTTTCCGGTGGGCCAGAATTTCGAGGTCCACGACCTGGCCGTCAACGAGCGGGGGCAGGTCTGGCTGGCGACGACGGACGGATTGCTGCGCTACGATCTCGATCGCGTGCAGCGGGTCGAGTTGGGCGCAGAATACCGGGATGTCGAAATACGCTCGGTCGCTACCCTGCCCGACGGCGGCGTCTGGCTGTCCACCGACACTAAAGGCTTGTTGCGCCTCCACCGGGGGGAGGTGGTCGCGATGAAAGAAGAGAGCGGCCTGCCCTCGAAAATTATGGCTTACCGGGCGCTGCTCGTCGACCACCACCACCGCCTGTGGGCCGGGACGGCGGAGGGCGTGGTGTACAGCTTTTTTACCGACCCCCGTCCGTTGAAAACCGCACCGCCCCTATTGCTGTCGGCATCGGTCAACGGCGCAGCGGCGGCGGCCTCACCGGTCGCGCTCCGGCCCGGCGACTCGCTGCAGCTGCGGTTCTGTACGCCGGCCTTCCACGGGTATGAGCTGTTTTACCAGCACCGCTGGAACGACGGTAAGTGGAGCCCCGATTTTCTGGATAACCGGCTCACGTTGACGCCCGACACACCCGGCGCGCACCGCGTCCTGGTCCGGGCCCGCAAAGCGGGCGGCTTTGCCTGGAGCGATCCGCTGACGGTGCATGTGGAAATGAAGCAACCCTGGCACCGGCGCCCGGCCTGGCGGATGGGGGGAATGGTGCTGCTGTTGGCGGCATTGGGCTGGGGCCTGTACGGCCTCGTTCGCCGCTTCGGCGCGCTGCGGGCGGAGGTCTCCCGGCAGGCGGCCGATATGCTCCGCATCAAAGGCGACCTCGACCACGAGAAACAGGAGCTGCGGCTCAATCGCCTCAGCCTCGAACTACTGCGGCGGCTCATCCTCAAGATCAGCCCCGACACCAAATGGGAAGATGTGCTCGATATCCTGTCGGTCGACCTGCTGCGGCTGCCGGGCGTGGCGGCTTTTGAGATCGCCCACCAAAGCGGTCGGGAGGTGCTGGCGGAAGGATGTGCTAATTCTGCTGAAGGGTTTCTTGTTCGGTCTTATCCCTTTGCGCCCGCAGAGAACCACCTGTCGTACGGCTTGACGCTCCGCCGCCCCGCCATCCTGGATGAACGCCTGCAGCAGATCATGGCCGGAAACGGAGCCTACCGGTCGGGTATCGCCGCGCCCTTTTTGATAGAGCAACACCGGAAAGCGGCGATTTTTTTATATTCCGATCAGGAAAACTATTTCGATGCGGATCACCTGGCGGTCCTGGGTTTGTTGGCCGCCTATCTGGAACAAATAACCTGAACGTGCGTGCTGTAATCCTGCTTTGCCTGCTTTTTTACCTGACCCTGCCCGGGCTCGCCGGACAGGCGCCGCCGCCTTTACGGGTGGGGGTTACCGAGGAACCCCCCTTCGTGATGCCGGTGTCGGAGCAGGAATACACCGGCCTGAGCATCGACCTTTGGAAACAAGTGGCGACGGCGCAGGGCGTTACTTACGAATACGTAGCCTACAACGACCACCTGGGGCTGGTCAGAGCCCTGGATTTCGGCGAGATCGACTTGTCGATCAACCCCATTCACGTCAACGAGATTCGTCTGCGGCTGCTCGACGCCACCCAGCCGTTCTTCGTATCCAGCATCGGTGTCGCGACCACCGGGGTTGAAAAAAGCCAGGTCGCGCTATTTATCAATAACTTCTTTTCGCTGGAGTTCCTGCGCATCATTCTGATGCTCATCATCTTCGTCTTCGGAGCCATACTCTGGCTGGCTGAACGGAACTACAACCAGCGGCAGTTTCGCCGGGGACTGGTCGGGCTCTTCGACGGCCTGTGGTGGTCGGCCGTGACCATGACGACGGTCGGCTACGGCGATAAAGCCCCCAAGTCGCAGCTGGGCCGCCTCGTCGCCATGGTCTGGATGTTTACCGCTATCGTTATCATCTCCGGTTTCACCGCCACCATCGCCTCCACGTTGACCGTAAAATCGCTGGGCGCCCAGATCGAACGGTTGGAAGACCTGCACACGGTGGATCGCGTCGGAACGGTTTACGGCTCCAGCAGCGAGGACTTCCTGAACCGCAACGGGCTTGCCGTACATACGCGTTACGAAGACCCCGAACAGGCGCTGCGCGGACTGGCGGCGAAGGAGGTCGAGGTGCTGCTTTATGATAAAACCGTGCTGGACTACCTGATCGGAAAATTGCAGCTGGAGAATAAGGTTTCGCTGCTGCCGGTCAACTTCAACAAACAATACCGGAGCTATTTCCTGCCCAAAAACAGCCCCCTCCTGGAATGGCTGGACCCCCTGCTGGTGCGGCAACTCAATGAGGTGTCCTGGCCGGAAATGCTCAAAAAATACAACCTGCATGAGGAATAGCTACTATTGGGGCTGCTCCATGACGAAGAACCCATGAATAATCCGGAGTAAAGCCGATTCACTCCCTTCCGAAACCCGCAAATATCGGGCGGGTGAAATCGCGATAAAAAGCATCGAAATCCGCGGTAGGTTCCTGCAAGAGGTAAACCGTGGTCCCGTTCTCGCGGGCGTAAGGGTGCGTCACGCCTTCGAAGACCTCCGCTTTCCCGAATAGCGGCTGTACGTTTTCGCCCAGCTCGTCATTGACGTAAATAAGGGTATGGATCTTCGCCGTTTCGGGCGCCCACATCCGGTAGGTGTCGCTAAAGGAAACCACCCGGGGCAGGCCGGCTTCCCGGCCGTAGTACTCCACGGCGCCGGCCTGGCCGTAATTTTCGCAATAGATCATACAGCCGGCCGGGTCTTCCACCTGTTCGTACACTGCGATCACCTGGTTCGCCAGCTCCCGCCAGCCCAGCATATCGGCATAGTCTTGCGGCAGGGGGTAAAGCTCGCCGTCTTCCCAGCGCACGGGGCCGTCTATTCCGGCTTCTTCGCGCAACCACCGGCAGTAATCGACCATGCGGTCCAGCGAGAGGAGCGGTACGCCCAGGGGCAGGAAAATCAAAGTGACGGATAACATGGCCGCCGAAAACAAGCCGATCGCCCACCACCGCCGCAACAGCCCGGCCCACCAGACGCTGCCGGCCGCCAGCAGGGCGGGATAAAGGCCGAGCGTGTAATACGCCTTTCCCCGCAGCAATAAAAAAATGAGAACGACGGCTAAAAAGTGCCAGCCCAACACCCGGTACCGCCCGCCGCCATGCCTGAACAAGAAAAGGAGCCCCGCGGGCCAGACCAAAACCGTGCTGATGTTCATCAGAAACTGGGAAACGAGAAAGTCGCCGGCAGTGACGTTGACGAACTGATTGTTCACCAGCCCCTCGAAATGACTGACCACCGGAAAACGGTAGTAGTATTGCCAGAATAAGTTGGGCAATGCGATCAGCAGCGCCAGGCCGGCCGCCAGCCAGGCGTCGCGCAACCCAAAAAGTCGGCGCCAACGCGTCAGCAGCAGCGCCGGCAGCAAACCGGCCAGACAAATGGCCATGGAATATTTGTTCAGAAAACCGAGACCGGTGGTGATGGCCAGATAATATAAAAAACGGCGATCTTCGCTGTTCAGATAACGGATCAGCCAATAGGCAAAGAGCGACCAGAAAAAGATGTCGAAGATCACCGGCTGAAAAAGCCAGCTGCTGCGCATATAAGCCGATGAAAGGGCCAGAGAGACCGCCGCCAGCAGCTGCGCCTGCCGGTCGCCTCCCAGTTCGCGGGCCGTCAGACCGGTCAGCACCACCAGCGCGCTGCCCAGCAGAGCAGGGATCAGGTGAACGGCGAAAAGACTATCGCCCAGGATCGTCTGAACGAAGCTGCTCACCCAGCCGATCATCGGCGGGTTCGACCAGTGCCCCCAGCCCGGATGGCGGCCCAGCGCCAGGTAAAGGAATTCGTCGCGGTGAAAACCGTAACTGACGTTGGTCAGCAAGTGAAACAACAGCTTGGCTCCGGCAACGCCCAGGATCACCGGCCAGTGGACGGGAGGAAGGGTTCTTTTTACAGGCTCCATTTGTCGGCATAGGTTTTTGGTGTGCACTGTGATGAAGCAAGAAAGGACCGGATATCGACAACTGCAAATTTTTTGGGCCGGTTCCGCCCAGGTTCGGACGAACAGGGGCATATTTGCAGGTAAATACCAACGCTGGGTTAACCCGGATTATTCATGGGTTCTTCGTCATGAGAAGCCAAGATGGTTGACAGGCTTGCGTTCGCGCAGGCGGGCGACACGCAGGCGTATCCCCAGATACGGTGAGTATCGACCAACGAGCAAACGCAAGAATGGCGGCCAGGTTGGCTTCGCAATAGAGGAATCCATGAATAATCCGGGTTAAGATATCAGCCCGCTGACGCATGACGACAAACGCAGAACTGTTGCCGGTTTTACTCGACGCCCTTTCTTTTGCCGCGGTACAACACCAGTATCAGCGCCGGGGCGGGTACAACCGGCTGCCATATATCAATCACCTGATCAAAGTGACCGAAGCCCTGATCCGCATTGAAGGGGAGCGCGACCGCGATACGCTGCTTGCCGCCGTTCTGCACGATCTGCTGGAGGATACTGAGGTCCGGAAGAACGAATTGGCCGCCCGCTACGGCGAGGGGGTCGCGGATATCGTCACTGAACTGACGGACGACATGCGGCTGCCGTACGCTACGCGCAAAGCCCGTCAGGTGGAAGGCGCCGCCGCCCTGTCCGTCCCGGCCCGCAAAATCCGGATCGCAGATAAAGCGAGCAATATCCAGGATATTTTTTCCTACCCGCTGAGCTGGTCGGCAGAGAAAAAGCAAGCGTACGTGCGCAACGCCATGCAGGTAGTCGACCGCATTCGCGGCACAGCGCCGGCGTTGGAAGAGTGGTTTGATCAGGTGGCGGACTGGGCGCTCAATCAGCAACCCTAAACCATACGTGATTTATGTCCAAAAGAAAGGAAAAGCTGGCCGGGATGATCGCCCAGGTCGATGCGATCATCGAGCAGGCGCAGGCTCGGGAAAAAGATTATGCAGCGCAGCTGGCGCAGGTCCATCCCGAGTTTTTCGAGAGCGCGCGCAATCTCGTTCACTACCGCGCGCTGCGCACGCACGACCTGCGTAGTTTGCAAAAGAAGCTGGGCAATCTCGGCCTGTCCCGCCTCGCCAAGGCCCAGAGTCACGTCATGGCCAGCCTGATCACCAACCGCAGCATCCTCGACGCCATGCTGCACAAAACGCCTATTGCCCGCAAGCGGGGTTTTCTGACGATCAAAAAAGCCAACCGGTTCATCAAAGCCAACGCCAAAGCTATCCTGGGCTATCGCTCCAAGGGGCGCCGTACGCGCATCATGGTAACCATGCCGAGCACTGCGGCCGACGATTTCGAACTGGTGTACAATATGGTGGCGCAGGGCATGAACTGCGCCCGCATCAACTGTGCGCACGACGGGCCGGAACAATGGTCGCGCATGATCGCCAATATTCGCAAAGCAGCGGAAAAACTGGGCAAACGAGTGATCGTGGCCATGGACCTGGGTGGGCCCAAGATCCGGACCGGCGCCATGGCGCCCGGGAGGCCCGTACTGAAATTGGCGCCTAACCGCAACGAGGTCGGACAGCTGATCGAGCCCGCCCGGCTGTGGCTGGGGCCGGACCCCCGTCCCGACGGCGAAGGCGTCCACGTGCCCCTGCCGGTGGAGGGGTTGCGCGACCTGCAGGTGGACAACGTATTGTACTTCCGCGACGCCCGGGATAAAGTGCGCAACCTGGTGATCACCGCAGTGGAACCGGATGGGTGTTTCGCCGCTTCCTTCGAGGTGAGCTACCTGGAGCCCGGCTGCCGCTTGTTCCGCGACCCCAACCTACAGGGCGAAGCGCTGGCCGTCGGCCGGCTGGAAGCCAAAGAACAGCGCATCCTGCTCAATGTGGGCGATCGCCTGCGGCTGC
The DNA here is from genome assembly GCA_964419545.1 of uncultured Saprospiraceae bacterium. Lineage (GTDB taxonomy): Bacteria > Bacteroidota > Bacteroidia > Chitinophagales > Saprospiraceae > CAYQQU01. The sequence continues at coordinate 41,649 of CAYQQU010000049.1, forward strand.
ATCGCGAGCCCGCGCCCGGCGAACCGGCTCGCTACGGCGAGACCGGCGGGCTGCTGGCCGGGCCCCACATCTCCTGTACCGCTCCCGAGGTGTTCGGTATGGTGCGCCCCGGAGAACCGGTTCTCTTTGACGACGGAAAGATCGGGGGCGTTATCCGCGAAGTAAATGATGAAGAACTGCTGGTGGAGATCACCTACGCCAAACAAGGGGGGGGGAAGCTCAAGGCCGATAAGGGGATCAATTTTCCGGAAAGCGACCTCCGTATCCAGGGCCTCACGGAAAAAGACCGCACCGACCTCGCCTTCGTGGTGCAGCACGCCGACGTGGTCAATATGTCGTTCGTCAATACCGCGCAGGACGTCGACGACCTCATCGCCGAGATCGACCGCCTGGGCGGCCGGGAAAAGCTGGGCATCATCCTGAAAATCGAAACGCAGAGCGGATTTAACCACCTCACCGACATCCTGCTGGCGGCGATGCAGATCTACCCGGTTGGCGTGATGATCGCCCGCGGCGATCTCGCCATCGAAACGGGCTGGAACAATATCGGGCGCGTACAGGAAGAGATCCTTTCCCTTTGCCAGGCGGCCCACATACCGGACATCTGGGCGACGCAGGTGCTGGAAAACCTGGCCAAAAAAGGCATCCCTTCCCGTGCAGAGATCACCGACGCCGCTATGGCCCAGCGGGCAGAGTGCGTCATGCTCAACAAAGGCCCCTATATCCTGGAGGCCATCCGCTTACTCGACGTCATCCTCAAAGACATGGAACCCTACCACGAAAAAAATGCGCCCATGACCCCCGCACTGGAAAACGCGCGCCGCTGACCCGGATGATTCAGCTATTGCCGCCCGCCATTCTGCCCCGCTCTGGGGATACCGGCCTGCGTATCGCCCTCCGGTGCGAACGCAAGCCGGGCAACCGTCTTGACGATGAACCCATGAATAATCCGGGCTAACTTATCCTGAGATAGGGTATGATCAATCCCCGGCCAACCCCCTACGAATTAACCGTCCACACATTCTCCTCGTACGCCTGTACCGGGCAGAAATTGCCGGTGCGGGCTTCGCACAGGTCCATCAATTGTTGGCCTACTGTGCGGTCGTAGGTGATCGGTACGGACTGGGCGGGGCGGCCGTCAACCAGGTAGAGTCCGTTGGGCGCGGGGCCCGTTTCGTCGTCGACCAGTTTGGCTACCACGGGGGCGATTGCCTGTGCGGGGGATCTGGCGAAAAAGCGGTTGATCAAATTGACGGGGGTCCGGAAAGTAAGCGGCAGGTTGCGGTAGAGGTTGGTCTTCACGCGTCCCGGGCAGAAAGTGTTGGCCGTCACCTGGGCGCCGTGTAGCCGGCGGGCCAGCTCGTACGTCCAGATGATCCGGGCCAGCGCCGCCTGGTTGTTGGCGTCATAGACGGTGAAATGCCCGTTGAGGCTGGGGTCCTGAAAGTTGAGAAACCCGGTGCGGTGCGACTCGCCGGAAACGTTGATGATCTGGGCGGGCGCTGATTCCATCATCCGGTCGAGGAGGAGGTTGGTCAGCAGGAACGGCCCCAGCACGTTGGTGGCGAAGTTGAGTTCGTAGCCCTGGGGCGTATATTTTTTGCGCGGATAATAGACGCCGGCCATGTTGGCCAGCAGGTGCAGTTCCCGGTAATTGTACTTGAAATCCTGAGCGAAACCATAGATCGATTTCGGGTCGGACAAGTCCGCGATCATCAGGTCGATGTTGGGGTTGCGGCTTTTTGCGATCAAGTCGATGCGCGCTTTGCGGCCGCGTTTGGGGTCGCGGCACAACATCACAATGGTGGCGCCGCGTTTCGCCAACTCCAGCGCCATGGCTTTTCCCAAGCCGGAATTCGCGCCGGTGACGAGGCAGGTAAAGTTCTCCATCAAATGAAATGTTTTTTCGTGTCCAATCACTTGGCAAATTTCTTTAACGGTGATTCTCGCGGGGATAAAGGCCGGCGGCCGCAGAAAAAAAGTAAGCGGGCCGACAATTTCCAGGCCAATCACTGAGAGCTTGTTTGGAGGTAGTGCTTTTGAAGCGAAAAACTCAGATTTTGGGTT
>CAYQQU010000050.1:0-31683 GCA_964419545.1 uncultured Saprospiraceae bacterium
TGCGCGGCCTGATCACCATCAAGGACATCGAGAAGACCGAGCGCTACCCGAACGCCTGCACTCCCGGTAACCCCGCCCCTCCCAACAATCCCGGTCTTTGAATGCCCAATTTATTTTTTAGCTTTACACTATTCGGTCTACCCGATCTCAGGGCGGCGTACGATCAACCAAAAAACGAAGCAGGGTGAATACCAACGCAACAAAATTATCCTTCCGGGAAAAGCTGGGATACGGCCTCGGCGATACCGCCTGCCACTTTTCCTGGGATATGGCGGGCATGTTTCTCTTCTTTTATCTGACGGATGTTTTCGGCATCTCGGCGGCGGCGGCCGGCGCCATTATGCTGGGCGCCCGGGTCTGGGATGCGGTATCCGATCCCCTGATCGGCATTATTTCCGACCGGACGAATACCCGGTACGGAAAGTTCAGGCCCTATATGATCTGGTTTGCCGTGCCTTTAGGGGTCTCGTTGGTCCTGTTATTTACGACACCTGATTTTGACGAAAATGGAAAAATCATTTGGGCGGCGATCATGTATTTGCTGCTCAGCACCACCTATACGGCCGTCAATCTGCCTTTTTCCGCGCTCTCGGGAGTGATGACCGCCGACTCTGACCAGCGCACCGAGCTCAACCAGTACCGGTTTTTTCTGGGGTTCATAGGCATGTTCATCGTCAGTTTCACCATGGTGTTCAAGAATAACCTGATCGTCGGCGATGTTTTGCAATACGCGCAAAGCGTAAACTTACCACTGGAAGCCCTGTCGTTTATCCGGGAATTCAACTGGGGGGAGGCGCGGCTTTTAGATGATTCGGGGGATTTGAGAGACGTGATCGTCCAGAACGAACGCGCTGCTTTTCAGACCATCGCGATCGTACTGGCCATCGTGGGCACCGTTCTGCTGGTCATTTCTTTCCTTTCCACCAAGGAGCGGATCACGCCTCCCGAAAACCAGGAATCCAACCTCGGGGAAGACCTCAAAAACGTATTCGGCGTGAAAGCCTGGCTGATCCTGTTCATTTTAGGGATTATCACTTTTGTGCTGATCAATATTCAGGGAGCGGTCATCAACCAATACTTCAAATATTACGTAGGCCGCGAAAACGACGCCACCGTTTTATACACTGCCACTACCGTTTCGCTCATCATTGGCGTGCTGTTGGCTACGCCCCTGACCAGGAGATTTGATAAGCGAAACGTTTATCTGGCCTGCTCTTTCCTTTCGGGCATACTGACCATGGCGTTGTTCCTGCCCGGCGAGGATGATTTTTACATGCTGCATACCATTAACATCCTTTCCAAATTGGCCATAGCGCCCACCATCCCCCTGTTGTGGTCCATGATCGCCGATACGGCTGATTTTTCGGAATGGAAAAACAACCGGCGCGCTACCGGCCTGTTTTTTTCGGCCACTACCTTCGCCCAAAAGATCGGTGGCGGCATTGCCGTGGGCTTAGCCGGCTGGTTACTGACGATGGCTCATTACGACGGTGATGCGATTCAACAAACCGATGAGTCTATTTTAGCCTTAAAACTACTGTTTTCCGTCGTTCCCGGCGCCTTGTACATCCTGACCGCCATCCTGCTGTTCTGGTACGATCTGGATGATGAGACGGTCGAAAAAGTCAAACTGGAACTTATGGCAAGGCGGGCCGGTGAAGCTCCCGGGCAATAACCGATCCGCTGATTTGCAGCAATTCTCGGTTTGAAACATTGTTATGCTCACGTCCCAGCGGGACGAACTATCGGTAGCCTATTTTGTACGCACTGATTGCCGTGCCGGAGGTACGGAACAGAAAAGCTGGCAAAATATAGCGTATATTCCGTACCTCCGGCACGGAAGACCATCTTTCGAAACAATCTACCAATATCTTGCGCCTCCGGCGCTGCGAATTAAAAAATGCTTACTGCCAAACCGAGAATCGCTGGCTGATTTGGGATGAAATAACGTGTTTTCAGTATATCATTTCAAAACCGTCCGACATGTCTGCGGAAATAGTAATGATAATCCTCGGCGCCGTTTTTATCCTGATTGCTATTGCTGACAGCATCACCATCAATGGCTCCTCACTTGGCCTGATGAATATCAGGTTGCGGGTTCCGCTGGGAATAAGCTGAAAAAGGTGGAAGAACAAAACTAAGTACTTCCACAGGGGCATCTCAACAACTCAACCCTTTCATGCTTTTGGAGAGCCCCGATCGGCAGGCGGCGCCAGCCTTCAGTATAAATATTTTTTATAGAACGATAAAAAAAATAAATTAAGATTATAGCAACTTTACTTTCAGAGTTTCATTCACAATAAATCTCAAATGGAAAATACGACAAATGGCGTAAGCAAGTGCCCGGTGATGTCCGCTGCCCACCGTCACACGGCAGCAGGGGCCCTCTCCAACGCGGACTGGTGGCCCAATCAGCTGAATCTGCGGATTTTGCATCAGAACCCTCCCGTGACGAGCCCCATGGGCGAAGATTTCGACTACGCGGAGGCGTTCAAAAGCCTTGACCTCGACGCGGTTAAGCAAGACCTTTACGATTTGATGACGGATTCTCAGGACTGGTGGCCGGCCGACTACGGTCATTACGGGCCTTTTTTCATTCGTATGGCCTGGCATAGCGCGGGTACTTACCGCGTGGGCGACGGTCGTGGCGGCGCTTCCTCCGGTACGCTCCGCTTTGCTCCGCTCAACAGCTGGCCGGACAACGGCAACCTCGACAAAGCGCGTCGCCTGCTCTGGCCGATCAAGCAAAAGTACGGCCGGAAGCTCTCCTGGGCCGACCTGATGATCCTCACCGGCAACTGCGCTCTGGAATCGATGGGTTTCAAAACCTTCGGCTTCGGCGGTGGCCGCGAAGATGTCTGGGAACCGGAAGGCGACATTTACTGGGGCCCGGAAACCGAATGGCTCGGCGACGAACGCTACTCGGGCGACCGCCAGCTCGCCAATCCGCTCGGCGCGGTCCAGATGGGCCTGATCTACGTCAATCCGGAAGGGCCGAACGGCCGTCCCGACCCCCTCGCTTCCGCCCGGGATATTCGCGAAACTTTCGCCCGGATGGCGATGAACGACGAAGAGACCGTTGCTTTGGTAGCCGGCGGACACACCTTCGGTAAAACCCACGGTGCGGGCGACACCGCGCACGTCGGTCCGGAACCCGAAGGCGCCGCCATCGAGGAGCAGGGCCTGGGCTGGAAAAACAGCTTCGGCGCCGGTAAAGGCAGCGATACCATCACCAGCGGCCTGGAAGGCGCCTGGACGCCCACCCCGATCACCTGGGACAACAGCTACTTCGACACTTTATTCGGCTACGATTGGGAGCTGACCAAGAGCCCGGCCGGCGCCTACCAGTGGATACCGAAAGGAGGCGCCGCGGCGGACGCCGTTCCCGACGCGCACGACCCCTCGAAGCGGCACGCGCCCATCATGTCAACGGCCGACCTCGCCCTGAAAGAGGATCCCATCTACGCGCCGATCTCGAAGCGGTTCCACGAAAATCCGGACGAATTTGCAGATGCTTTCGCCAGAGCCTGGTTCAAGCTGACCCATCGCGACATGGGGCCGGTATCGCGCTACCTCGGAAAAGAAGTGCCTGCAGAAACGCTGATCTGGCAAGATCCTGTACCGCCGGTCGACCACAAACTGATCGACGACCAGGATATCGCCGAGCTTAAGTCCAGGATACTGGCTTCCGGCCTCTCCATCTCCCAGCTGGTCGCTACCGCCTGGGCGTCGGCGGCTACCTTCCGCGGCACCGACAAGCGCGGCGGCGCCAACGGCGCCCGCATTCGCCTGGCCCCGCAGAAGTACTGGGAAGTCAATCAGCCGGTGCAGCTGGGGCGCGTCCTGGAAACGCTGGAAGGTATTCAACGGGCATTCAACGATGCTCAGTCCGGTGATAAGAAAGTATCGCTGGCCGACCTGATCGTGCTGGGCGGTTGCGCCGGTGTCGAGGCGGCTGCCAAGAAGGCCGGGCATGACCTTACCGTTCCCTTTACACCGGGCCGCACCGACGCCCTTCAGGAACAAACGGATGTAGACGCTATGGCCGTGCTCGAGCCGAAAGCCGACGGCTTCCGCAACTATCTGCAGCCCGGACAGGATCGTCCGGCGGAAGAACTGCTGGTAGACCGCGCGCATTTGCTGACGCTGACCGCGCCGGAAATGACGGTGCTCGTCGGCGGTATGCGCGTACTCAACGCCAATGCCGGCGGCGCCGCCCACGGCGTATTCACCGACCAACCGGAAACGCTGACCAACGATTTCTTCGTCAACCTGCTCGACATGAATACGAAGTGGGAAGCCGCACCGGGCGCCGAAGGCGTCTACGAAGGCCGCGATCGCGCTAGCGGCGACCTCAAGTGGACCGGCACCCGCGTCGATCTCATCTTCGGCTCGAACTCTCAGCTGCGCGCCCTGGCCGAAGCTTACGCCAGCGATGATGCCGGTACGAAGTTCGTGCACGACTTCGTAGCCGCCTGGAACAAAGTAATGAACCTGGACCGGTTTGATCTGGCTTAGTGGAGATTAAACCATGAGTAATCCTGGTTAAGCCATCCCGAATCTTATATTTGGGATGGCTTTTTGTTTTGAACCGCAATCTATGCGATTACACCTCCAAAACCTTCATCTCCGCCTCGGCGGCAAGCCGGTTTTCCAGGGCTTCAATCTTGCGGTAGCGCAAGGCGAAAAGGTCCTGATCAAGGGCCCTTCCGGCAGCGGCAAGTCGACCCTGCTGCGGCTCATCCTGGGCTTTGTGCAGCCGGACCGGGGAGTGGTCCAAATCGACGGCCGGCCCCTCAACCGGCAAAACGTCTGGTCGCTGCGCCAACGCATGGCCTTCGTTTCCCAGGGGCTGAGCATCGGCCACGGCAAAGTGGAGGACTTTGTCCGGGACATCTACGGCTACCGCGCCAACCGCCACCTGGTATACGACGAAACCCGGATATTCGCTCATTTTGAGCAGTTCGACCTGGAGCCCGGCAAACTCCGGCAGGATATCCGCCGCCTGTCGGGCGGCGAAAAACAACGGGTCGCGCTCATCGTCGCCCTACTGCTCGACCGCGAGCTCTACCTGCTGGATGAGGTCACCTCGGCCATAGACGAAGCCCTGCGCGAGAAGGTCATCGCCCACCTGGCGGGATTGCCTGGAAAGACGATGGTGGTCGTCTCCCACGACCGGGGGTGGGCGGCCTACGCTTTTCGGGAAGTGGAGCTGAAGGAAGGTCAGGGTAATCGCATTTAATTTTTGGATCTCAAAAACGCAAACCATGAATACCGCGGTCGACATACCTTTGTGGGCCATGGCCCTCTGCTACCTGCTGCTGCTCATCCCGTTGGCTATCGCCTGGCGCCTGCGCATCGGCCTCGTGCAGCGCCTGCTGGTTGCTGTTCTCCGCATGACCGGTCAGCTGGCGGTGGTCGGTGTGGCGCTGATCTACGTCTTCCGGTGGGACAACCCCTGGATCAATATCGGCTGGGTAGCGGCGGCCGTCGGCTTCGCCACTTTTTCCGCGATCAACAATGCCGGGCTGAACTACCGGAAGTTCCTCGCGCCGGTCTTCAGCGCCCTCCTGCTGTCGGCGGGCGCCGTCCTCCTGTTTTTCAACGGTATTCTTCTGAACCTCGACAACATTTTTACCGCGCAGTACCTCGTCATCATCGGCGGCATGTTGTTGGGCAATGCTCTTAAAGGCATCGTCATCGGCATCGCGGAGTTCTACAAGCGGATTCACGACGACCGGGACCGCTACCTGTACCACCTGGCCGCCGGCGCCGGGCAGATGGAAGCGTTGGTTCCCTTTTTCCGCGACGGCCTGAAAGCTTCGCTGAACCCTTCCATCGCCGCTATGGCCACCATGGGCGTCGTCTTCCTGCCCGGCATGATGACGGGCCAGATCATCGGCGGCGCCACGCCGGATACGGCGATCCGCTACCAGATCGCCATTATGATCGCGATCTTCGTTTGTATCACACTGAGTGTGGTGTTGACGATTTTGTTCAGCGTGGGCCGGAGTTTCGATGGGTTCGGAAATTTGCGGGAAGAGGTGTTTCGGGGGAATTGGGAATAGTCTGTTTCGCCGTCGAAAGGTGTGAATCTGTTCGATCGTTGTTCCGTGCTTCCAATCTTATTTTCGGGTTAAACATCTGGCGTAGGTGAACCCTCTCCTCCCTTATTTTGGGGCTTGGCGGTAGTCGACAAAACCACTTTCATGGAAGCCGATTTATTTTGCTGTGCGCCTACGTTTAGCACCATGAACTTAACGCCTGCTTCTACGCGGACATCGATGGCGCCTGCTATTTCCAGAGTTATTTGACATTCGGTTTCCAGTTCCGGTGTGACATTTTCCATTACGGCTTGCAGTAACTCTCTGAGCTGTATGGCTACAGCTGTTTCATTCGCCCCCAGGGTAGGCAGGATCTCCCGGTCTTCGAGTTTTATTTTTTGCGCCCGGCCCGGTTCCGAAGAAACGACGTAGACTTTCATTGCATTAATTTTTTATTTCGGTTTTAGAAAAGTTCAGCACCTTGTGAGGGTTGCCGTACAGCGTATACAGCAACCAGAATAGGTTGCGTTCTTTCTGGGCGTCCTGTCTGGCCAGGTGCAGGATCTCTCCGATGGTTTGGTTGCCGTTTTTTTCGTAAACGTGCCGGTATAGGCATTCTGCAAAAGAGATCGCGTATCGGGTAGGAATTTGCCCGAGGGCGCCGATAAATACCTCGGCCCCGCTCTTGTAAAATTCCCAGCCGAAACTCGTAAACTTTCCAAAGGAGACGGTCGGGGCGCTAGACGAGCAGGAATTGACGAATACCATGCAGCCAGGCGCGATTGGCAGGTCTTTGACCCCTTCGATGATCAGGTTCTCGACTTGATTATTATTTTCGGAGATTTGCAATAACGGTGGATTTAAATGACCATGGCAGGTATATTGCAGGATGTCAGTGGGTCGGTCAGCGAGTAAATTGACCAATACCGAGATCGAGACTTTTTCCTGGTTCCGTACGTTGGATGCGGAAGCCAATGCCCCGAAGACCTGCCGGGCTTTTGCCAGGTTTTCCTTATCGATATCGCCGCCGATGACGTGTAAAATTTCCTTTACCGGCTGCGTGTTCCGTCCGTCCGGGCGGTCTTTATCCGGCGAGGTGATCCGGTCAGGCAGCCGGGGATAGCGACTGATGATGAATTTACTACCCAAAAAAGCCTTGCCGTCGTGCAGTAGTTCCTAGGGAATCCAGTGTTCATTGGTAGCCATGGCGATCACGGTCTTTTCCGGCCAGATCCGCATCTTTTCGGCTACCTTAGGAGGCAGGATCTCTTCGAAGAGGGTTTTGCCGATACTGCTGAAATTGAGATGCACGTCCGTCCAAAGTTGGTCTGAGGGGTTGCCGATAGAAACGGTCTCTGCAATGGCTGCCGCCAGTCGGTCGGCGTACCGGCCCAGTTGGGTTTCGCTGATATTGGGAATATCCCAGGAGCCGAAATCCGGGGAGTCAGGGGGCAGAAGAGTATATGATAAGGAACCAGATTTGGAATCCCAGGTTACGTGTATTGTCTTCCCTAAATTTGGTTTCTGATCATCACTTAGTTGCTCAAGCTTTACAATGTTTTCATTTCCAAATGAGGATGCCATGCGGCTTCTTTTACGTTGGTTTTTACTAAGTAGTAGCCCACTCGATTGGATTGTTGATACAGTTCTATTTCAATAATTTGACTTCCTGCTTCTATGGGCATAAGATAAAAGTCGACAGAAACGGGGGCATTATCCTTAGGCCGTTCGATTTTTTTGTGTTTGTTCTTTATCTCAAATCCCGATGAACTGATGATAATGTACCATACGGCATCATGCCCGTGCATACGGTGATTCTGGTTTTTACGATCTGTAAACGCGCCGTTTTCGTCGATTAGGCTTATTTCAATGGAAAGCTTTTCTTCATTTTCGAGCAAGCAGGTTTCCGGAAAATCAATTCTAACCGCATCGTGTTTTTTCAGAGCCGTCTCTGTTTTCAAATTACGCAGCGCTTTTTGAGCTCTTTCCTGGTAAACTCCATTGGGATGTTGCTCGAGGTAGGCTTCGAGCGCCTGGGGCGAATTCTTTTTGGCGGCTTTTTTCCAGTCTTTTGCTTCCTCGAGTTTCTCTATTTTATTTTTTATCTCCTCAGCGAAAATGCCGGAGGGATAACGTTCTAAGTATTGTTCATAGATTCGGCGGGTATTTTTAACAATTGCTTTTTTCCAAAATTTTCTTTCTTCTTCAACCGGGTTAAATACAAATTGACCTCCTTTATCTCCTGACAGCTTCAAGGGTTGGGCGATCAGGTCATTTTTCTCATAGCTGGATTCAAATTCTCTCTGTAATTGAATACAGAGTTTCTGAAAACTTAACGGTTTTTCATTCTTTAAAAGAATACGCAATAGGTTTTCAGCAAAAGGGCTATTCATACCCAACCTTCCGTCAGGTATTATTTCATTTCTTCCGGATGCCAATACCCAGCGGGACGGCGCCTCCTCTTTTCCCGTATCGTAATCCGGCTGGTAAGCAGCTCGTAGTTCTCTGTCTTTAAACAAATAGGCGCCGGAAAAACAGGAATCCACGATCAGCAACGTATGCTTGCAGTTGACCCGGTTTATCTGAGCTACTACCTCGCGGTTGGAAAGCTGGTTCTGTTTCTCCTCGAGATCAGCGTCGTAGGGCAGCCAAAACCCTTCTTCCTTTTCTTCATTGTAATACCCATGACCGGAAAAATAAATTACCAAATTATCCGCTATGGTTGTTTTTTCCCGCAAACGGGCAAAATGATCGATGATATTATCGCGGGTGGCTTCCTCGTTGATCAGCGAGTAAGAATTTTGATCTTCGAATTGATATTTTTCAGTAAGAATATGGGTCAGATTTCGAACATCATTGACGGCATTATATAATACGGGAAGATATTGGTATTTATCGATACCAATAGTGAAGAGATAAGTATTTACTTTCGGGCCGCCTTTTTCGAGGTCAGTTTTTTTTGACATGACCTGTTTTTTTGGGTTGAAGGCACGATGCACTAAGAGGATGTTTGGAGCGGGTTCATTATGAAAATCAACAGGTTAACTAAAAGATAAAATGTGAGTTTACCGGGGTAAATGAGCATTTTATCTTGACGACAGGTTCCTAACCTGTTGATTTGCAATAGAAGCAAGCTCCAAAAATGCTCTAAACTGATCTTCAAAGCAAAACGCGCCGGGATAGCTTTATATGCAAAATTATCTGCTGATTCTCATAAACCTGCGGATGTTATAACATCATTCCGACCGGCTTTAGTTCATCGTAACCATGTTAAGGGCAAGTTAATAAATCGGTTCGGGATAAGCAAATACAAAAAAGCCCCGATTTAAATGGTCTTCCCAGGTTTTGATCAGCCCCAGCTCCGCCAGGTCGATAAATTCGGGCAGCAACTCGGCGTCGCCCTGTTCGAGGGTCTCGGAATGTTCGCGCTCGGGAAAAGGCGTCAGGGTGAAAGTGGTGGTGCGCTCGCTGCGCCGGCTGTATCCTGACTTTGCCGAAAAACCGTTGCCCAGGCCGCAGGCCGTCCAGCGGATTGTCGTTATCATTAAACTGCAGCTGAAGAGTGTCCGATAGGTCGGGATACGCCAGGTTGAGAGCTTGTTTGGAGGTAGTGCTTTTGAAGCGAAAAACTCAGATTTTGGGTTCTCCCGAAGGGATTTTTCCGGCTCATAGCAGCGCTACGGGTCGGAAAAATGCCACAGGGAGGTTCCAAAAGCTGGGTTTTGCAGCCAAAATGACTACCTCCAAACAAGCTCTGAGGTTATCGGTCGGCCCGCCGAGCAGGGTGCTTTCGTAGAGGGCGGTCATTTTCAGACTGGCTTCATCGGCGAATTGCGCGGAATAATCCAGCAAACCGATGAGAAAGTCGCCCCGCCGCACGCGCAGGTTCTCGTTGAAAGATGTCTTCGGTGGCGTTGGCGGAAATTTGGTGGAGGAGGTTCGAAATGACGACGGCCCCCTTGCTACTGTTGTTGAATATGCCAACAGTAGAGATAACGACCGCGCCATCCTTTTCCTTTGGGAATTTTTCCAGTTTTTGTAGGATACCTTCCTCCCGAAGTTGAAGAATACCTGCCGCTGGTTGAATAAATTTCACCGCATTGCTCCAATGTCGCTCTTTTGTGGAAAAACGATCACAAAACTAACCGACATGAAGATCTTAAAACATCTTTTCAGAACCCATTTTTTTATTTTTCTACTGGCTTTTTCCGCCTGCCAGAACGACGATGCTGAATCGCTTTTACCCCAGGTAGAAATTTCGGACCTGGAAAACGGCGATCTCATCCCTAACCAATACATTGTAGAACTGCACACCGACGCAGCGAACGAAGAAGAATTGGCTCAAGCCGGTGCGGCCGACGCCCGCAAAGACATCATGGCCCTGCGCGCCAACCGCCTATTTAGCCGGGTTGGCGCCAGGAAAGCCGAGCTGCTGGGGAGCTATAGCGGCGCCTTGCGCGGCTTCTTCGCCCGGTTGTCTGACGAAGACTTGGCAGTCCTGCGCGACGACCCCGAAGTCAAACGCATCCTGCCAGACCGGCTCTACCGGCTGCCCATTTTCGAAGAACTTGAACAAATCCTGAGCGAACAACAAATACCCTGGGGCGTCGAGCGCGTCGGCGGCCCTGCCGACGGCTCCGGCAAAACGGCATGGATCATTGATTCCGGAATTGACCTGGAGCATCCCGACCTCCTGGTCGACGAATCGCGCAGTCGCGCTTTCCTTTCGGGAATCGGCTTGTTCGAGACGCCTGATGATCGCAACGGCCACGGCACCCACGTGGCGGGCACGGTGGCCGCGCTCGATAACGATTTCGGCGTAGTGGGCGTCGCAGCGGGCGCTACGGTGGTCTCGGTGCGGGTATTGAATCGCTTTGGCTCCGGCAGTTGGTCCAACATCATTGAAGGCATGGATTACGTCGCCCAGGTCGGGGCGCCCGGCGATGTCTGCAATATGAGCTTGGGCGGCGCTGCCGACGAGTTGATCGACGACGCCCTGCGACAGGCGGCGACGAGCGGCGTGATCTTTTGCGTCGCCGCCGGGAATGAAAGCCAAAATATCGAGAACGTTTCCCCGGCGCGGGTCGATGCGCCCAATGTTTATACTGTTTCCGCGATGGACGATGCGGATGCGTTTGCTTCCTTCTCCAATTTCGGCCTCGGTGTCGATTATTGTGCGCCGGGCGTGGATATCGGCTCCACCTGGAGAAACGAAACTTACCGCCGGATTAGCGGTACTTCCATGGCGGCGCCGCACCTCGCCGGCCTATTGCTTCTCGACCCCACCCCCGCCACCGACGGCTTCGTAGAGAACGATCCGGACGGGCAGCCCGACCCGATCGCAGTAAAGGAGTAATACCCCGGGAACAACTGGCTCCATAGCCGTCAGGCTATGGAGCCGATTTTATCGCGGTTAACCCATGAATATTCCGGGTTCAGTATTACTTGACAAACTTCTTCGCATACATGCCCTCGGCAGATTGCACCTGCAAAAGATATATACCTTCCGGTAAGTTGCGGATATCCAAGGTATGGGTATGATCCCTTGTCGGTTGTTCCAGCAACACGCGTCCGTCGAGGGAAAGAACACGCAAGTTGGCCGTTGGGCTCAGGCCCTCCACTGTGAGGAAATTCCTGGCCGGATTGGGGTACAGTTTGAGGTCGGGCGCTTTTGCTACTGCGTCGGTCGACGTAATAAAGGCGAAGAACAGATTGGCGTCCATCCCCGTCCATTCGTTCAGCCAGATCGTTTCGCTGTCAAAAGCGCCGACGTAATTGACCGGATCAAAGAACGGATCGTCGAGGGCGCAGCCGGCGTTCAGGGCCGGGCTGCCAGGGCTTAAACGGGGGTCGAAAACTTCGGGGTCGGGGTTCAGGTTGACCAGCATTGGGTCGGCTATGGTGTTCTGGGTATTTTCCAGCAAGTTGATCAGGAGGGTAGCCGACTGATCTTCGTACGAGGGATCGATATTGACCAGTTCCGACCAGGTGCTGCCCGCACCGAAGTCCCACCAGTAGTTGCAGTTCAACAGCAAATTGCCGGTTGCCAGATGGTCGTAGGAGTCCGCTATATCCGTCCGGTCTTCTACATTGATCGCATGCTCCGGGAAGTGAGTGAAAATGCTGTTGGTATAGACGCCGCCGGTACGATCCCGAAAAAGCAGGGCTTCCGAAGCGGAGTTTGCGACGTCGCTGCCCGGGCCGATATACGTCACGTTCGAGACTACCGGCTTGGAAAAGGGCTCCGCCAGGTCGGGGCTTGCACCGTCGTGTTCGCCGCAGCGATTGCTCTCTTCGTCTTGCAGGGCCAGCCAGAACTGACCTTTGCCGCGCCAGCCCAAATCCCAGTCGATCGATTCATCGCTGTTAAATGAAACCGATAGGTATTTGAGGTTGACGGCGCCGCCCGACATCGTAATGGCATCGTCCTGACCGGCATAGACTTCGATGTTGGAGATGATGGTCTTGGAACCAACGCCGCCGAGAAACAGCCCATCCATTTCTTCGTCGGGGAACGCTGAGGCTCCCGGGTGGCGAATGGATACGTACCTGAGCACGCCGGAACTATCTGCTTCATTCTCCCCTCCGTAATAAAAAGGAGCGCCGTCAATACCTTCAAGGGATAAAAAGGCTACGGAAGTGCTATCCTCGGCAATGGGCGCATCGCCAAGGATGGTGACTCCGCCCCACAGGCCTCGGTCGGAGAAAGTGACATCCGCCTCATCGTTGACATCATCGAGCTCGGACGTAAAGATTACCGGCTCGGCCGCTGTACCCTCGGCGTGGATCCTGGCTCCTCTGGCAATGACCAAAGCCGAAGCCGTGGAGAAAGGAGCCGTAGGTACGAATTTCCCTTTGATCACCGTGCCCGCTTCGATATTCAGCACGCCGCCTGCTTCCAGTACGACAAATCCGTCCAGTAAATAGGTGTTGTCATTCGTCCAGTTGTAGGTGTTGCCGCCCTCCAGATCATCATCGGTGATCGTAACGACCTGGGCGTGCAACTGTAGCGCCAACAGGCATAAAAGTAAGCTGGTAAAAAATTTCATGCTTAAAAATATTTAAAAGGTGATTGAAATGATCAATGATGACATAGCCCTTCCACCTGGCGTAAAGGCAATACGCCAAATAGCGGGCTTGTTTTCGATTAATTATGGCTGGCTGTGATCCCTCAGGCTGGATACACCCGCACCCCAAGCTCTTTTAGAGCTTGTTTGGAGGTAGTCATTTTGGCTGCAAAACCCAGCTTTTGGAACCTCCCTGTGGCATTTTTCCGGCCCGTAGCGCTGCTATGAGCCGGAAAAATCCCTTCGGGAGAACCCAAAATCTGAGTTTTTCGCTTCAAAAGCACTACCTCCAAACAAGCTCTTAGAGGTTGTCGATTTTAATGAATTTTGCCCGGATGTTCTTCCCGGAAGCCGTTCTGATATATAACCAGTATGGCCCGGGAGCAAGGTGTTGGACCTCCAGGCGGGCGCTGTCTTTTTCCCCTCCCGGGAAAGCTTTTTGCCGGCAGAGCTGATTTAAAATATTGTGTACGGCCACCGAGGTGATGCTCTCTCCATCAAGTTCCAATTCCAGAACTTCCGAAGTCGGGTTGGGATACAATTTTAGCACGGGTTCTTCTTCCGTCGTCTCCAATTCCCCGGTGGGAAGCATTTGGATGCTGTCCTGGTAAATCGTGATGCCGGTGGTGTCTCCGGCGAGATCCAGGGTCGACAATTGGTTGTCGATCATCCGGATCGGGATGATGGTCATTGCAATCGTGGTATCGTTCACCGATAAGGTGAGGTCGTCCTCGATGATAAATTTCAGATCCGCTATTTTCCCGTAGCCGCTGGTTGTGGCAGTAGGATCGAGCAGGTAAAACGCCATTTCGAAGCCCTGCGCCCCGGGTTCCTCGAAGTGGGAATCGAGGTTCATGGTCAAAATAGCCGTTTCTTCGAACAGCCAGTCCTCTGCTTCTTTTTCGATGACCGGATCGATCAGGCCGATAAACCCGGTATCGATCAGGATGCGAAAGGCAAGGCCGAAGAAATCTTCCACCGGCCGGGTCGGCGTACCAAGATGGATGGGAATAGTCAGCTCGCTTCCCAGGCTGGTTTGGATATTTTGATCTTCCGCTTGCCCGAGCCATATCAGCGGATCTTCGCCGTGGACGCCGCCGGAAAAATCTTCCCCCAGGTAAGGCGCGCGGGAGCTGTCCTGGTTGAGTTGTATAATGATGTGATCGATCAGGTCGATCTGGCCGTCCCCGTTACAATCTGCGTAAGCAAAGTTCTGCCCGTCGGGAAATGCTTCTGTCCATTCGTTTTCGATGGGCTGGCCGACCCACATCAGGCTGCCGTCAGGACGGGGCGGCCCCTCCGTATTATTGCTCAGCGCCCAATACAGCACGTCCACGGTATTGACCTCACCGTTGTCGTTGATATCGCCCGGCCACACCTGTGCGGAAACGAGCGTGGCGAAAGCGAGAAAAAAAGCGGAAAGCATCGAAGGTAGTAAGCGCCGCATGATTCATCATTTTTGACTATTCAAAGATATTGGTTCAGCGAACGTCAGCCAACTACGTTTTTGTAAGAAAATCGAGCGATTTTTATCTTTTTAGGGTTTATTTAAAGGAAATATATATTGATTATCAGATAATTGTGGAATTATTTTTCATAGTAAAATCGAGTGGCTTAACTTAGTGCGCAGGTAATAAATCCTATTTCACAGAGTACTTAGTCTTCGCGATCGTCGCATTTTAAAAAAGCAGCGCCGTGGAAAGGAGCAAACTGATATTACTGATAAAGACCCTGAACGCCGGAGAATGGGACCAACTCCACGATTTCGTCCGTTCGCCTTATTTCAACAAAGACGAACGGCTGATCCGGCTTTTCGACTTCTTTTTCGGCTGGGTGCGAGATGGTGCGGCGGGGCCGCTTGAAAAAGCGACCGTTTTCGAGGCCGTTTTTCCGGGCCGGCCCTTTGATAAAGCGCAGTTCAACCACCTGCAAAACTATCTGCTGCGATTGGTCGAACAGTTCCTGGCCCATCAGGCGCTGAAGGCCGATCCGCACTTTCAGAACCAGGTACAGCTGAAAGCCTATCTGGAGCGAAGGTTGGAAAAACACTATGCGTTTAAGCGAAAACAATGGTCCCGGTTTTTTGAGCAGGAAACCTACCAGGAGGAAGACTACCACTACCGCCGGTTCGAATTGGCCAAAATCGAGAACGAGCGGTTTATCGTGCAACGCCAAAGGGTGGCCAATTCGGCAGTTCAGGAGGCCTCCCGGGCTCTAGACCTTTTCTACATCATTCAAAAGCTCAAGTTTCTGGTGGAAATACTCGACCGGCAGAAAAAATTCCCGCAATTCTATGATACCCGGACTTTCGAACTGCTGGCGCCCCTGATCCAACGCGAAAACTTTGCGGAGATCCCCTACATCCGGATCTATCGCCAACTTGCTCAGGTGCTGATGGACGAAACGGAGGTGGCCCATTTCGACCGGTTCACTACTTTTTTGGAAGCATACGCCGCTTTTCTCAAACCCGCTGACCTTAAGCGCCTGTATTTGTTCGCGATCAACTATTGCGTGCGCAAAATAGGCGCCGGCCAGGCTTTTCAACAACAACTATTGACGCTTTACACCAGGGGCCTCGAAAATGGGACGCTACTGGAGTACGGCTTGCTGTCGCCCTGGACCTATAAAAATGTCATTCAACTGGGCCTGGCGCTGGGGAAAACCGCCTGGGTGGAGCAATTTATCGAAAAATACGCCGGGAAACTGCCCCGGCACCTTTACAACGATGCGTATTACTACAACCTGGCTGCTCTGCATTACTCCAAACGGGATTACGAACGGGCCATGCACTATCTGAATAGGGTGCAGTATTCTGACATTTCCTATAAGCTTTGGTCGAAGGAGCTGTTGCTGAAGTTGTACTTTGAATTAGACGAACTGGAAGCTTTACACTCTTTGATCATTTCTTTTGAACAATTGATCAAGCGCAACAGGCAAATCCCCAGGCCACAAAAAGAAGCTTACCGCAATTTCCTGAGCATCGTTGCCAGGTTGGTGCGGAAAAATTACAAAGCGGAGGTTTTGGCGCAGGAGATCCAGGCTAAAACGCATTTGCGGGAGCGAAACTGGTTGTTGACGAAGGTTTGACCCGGCTTATTCATGCATTGATCTACGGAACCCATGAAAAATCCAGGTCAACGCACCAACAAAACATCGCCCTGCAACTGCTCGGCGCCGGCCTCCTTGCGCACGACCGCCACGTATACGTATACGCCGGCGGGCATGTCCTTCCCCTCGAAGGCGCCGTTCCAGGCGGCGTCCGGCATCCGGCTTTCGTAGACGAGGGCGCCTCAGCGGTCGAACACCTGCAGGCTTTCCAGCACCAGCCCGGGGTCAGACGGGAAAATGCGGAACCGATCGTTTATGCCATCGCCGTTGGGCGAAAAAGCGGTGGGGACGAAGACTTCCTCCGGAGGCCGGACTACGACCTCCACGGTGTAGATCCCGGTGCAGCCGCCGGCCGGTTCCGTGATCGCAACCGAGTAGCGCTGATCGTCTTCCAGGGTGATCAGCGGCGACCGGCAATCGGTGCACGAAAGGCCAAAGGCCGGCGACCAGCTGTAGGCGAGCGGCAGACCGGGAAGGCCGGAAAGGACCACCGGGCTGGGAACGCCCCGGAAAACCGTAAGGAGGGTGTCGCCGCTGAGGTCGAATGGCTCGAAATTTTCTACGGTCAATACCGTATCGGCCAGCAGGCAGTTGTTGGTGGAAACTACGGCCACCGGGTAATTACCTGCCGGAAGGCCCGATAGCGCCGCCGGATCGATGGTTTGCCCGTCGAGCAGTACCGTAAGGTCGACAGGGGGCGAAAGAGCGATCGAAATGGCCCCGTTGCTCCCGGCGCATTGCTCCGGTTCTACCGTAAAGGTTACTGCGGGAAGGATGGGGCTGGTAAGGGTTACGGTTTGCACCTGCGAACAGCCGGCCGCGTCTTCCACCCGCAAGGTGTAGTTGCCGTCGGCCAGGGAGGCTGCCGTGCTTTGGGTGCTGATGATCGCGCCCGCCTCGTCCCGCCATTCGATGGTGTAGGGGGGCGTGCCCGTGATTTCCGCAACCGCTAATTGCCCATCGTTTTGCCCGGGGCAGGGATTATCCGTTACCTCGATGGCGCCGATGGCAAAGGGCGCAGCCTCCGCTACGCTGAAGTCCAGAACAGTCTGGCAGGCGCCATTTCCGGCTATGGTGAAGGCCGCGGCCTGGTAGTCGCCGGGGGGCAGGCCTTCCACCGCGCTGCCGGAACTCAGCTGCACCCCGGCGGCGTCCCGCCAGAAGATCGTCCAGGAGGGAAGGGCGTTGGCCATTTCGGCCGATCCCAGCGGACCGTCGCAGCCCGCGTTATTCACCTGCAAGTCCGGGTCAGGGAAAGCGACCGCCTGAATATTGACCGGCGCGGTGATTTCGCCGCATTCGGAGTCGGCAACAACCTGGAGGGCGGTATCCCGGGTGACGGTCAGGGATAAATTGGAGGTGTCGGACAGCAGGACGCCCGACGGGGTCTGCCAGGCCCACGACAGGGCGCCCGGGAGGTCGGCGGTGAGGTCGACGGCGCTGCCGGCGCAGACCGAGCCCGGCGCTTCGACCGCAATCGCCCCCGGCGCGATGGAGATCACTTCGATGGCCAGCTCCCGGGTTTCGCAATCATCAGTGGCGGTGACCGAGTAGGTTCCCGGCGCTGCAACCTGAATGCTGCGCCCGGCCTCGCCGGTGCTCCAGGTGAAATCGGCGCATTTGCTGGCCGTCACTTCCAGGGTGAGCGTATCGCCGGGGCACCATTCATACTGGGGCTGCCCGGTGAGTTCGAGTTCGATATAGGGCCGGTAGAAAAAATGGTTGGGGAAGTTGGGCATGCCGAGCGACCTGCCGAAAAACTCGGAGTCGGGATTCCCGGACAGGCTCAGTAATTGCGGGACAATAGCGGGGTTGTCGGTGTCGGGGCATTCAATCCTGCCCAGGAAGGACTGCTCAAACAGGAAGTAGATATTCCCGTCGGGGCCGGGCTGCCATTGCGTGAACGGAAAAAAACTATTGGTATTCATCGCGCCGATCTGCTGAAAGGCGCTGCCCGGGGCCAGCCCTTCCATCGCCACCCGGTACACCGGCTTTTCGGTCTCGAAGAAATCTTCTACCTGGACCGCGTAAAAGTACCGGCCGGAAGGAGAAAAAGCACCCCGGAAAATGCCGTTCAGCGGCACCCGCACCCGGTTGCTGATCGTTCCGGCAGCCGGGTCAAAATCGTAAAAGGCGGCCGATTCCTGCGACCACTCTACCAACTTGCTTTTATCCGGCGAAGCTTTCGTATAAAAAAAGAACTCGCTGCTGAGGGCGGAAGGGTAGGAGCCGGCCTCCTCGATACCGGCGGCCGTAACGGAAAAGACGACAAACTCCCGGTTCAGCGAAGCGCCGTCCCGGATGACGATCAGCCAGTAGTCTTCCCCGTTGGCGTGTTCTACGGCCACGAGTATTTCCCAGGTGGGCGTGTAGATGCGCTCATCGGCCACTACCACTTCCCCCAATCCGCCGTTGGCCGTCATGTCGATCTCGAAGTACGACAGGCCGCGGCCCTGCTCCTGTCCGGGCAGGCTGCCGTCGATGACGTATTCGCTTTCCTCCATCGTAAACAAATAGTAGTTGGTAGCCGAGCCGGGTTTCGGTACGGCCACGCACGAATTGGCCGCGCTGAAACCGCCCCCTTCGGCGCCCATCATATTGTACATCACCTCGTTGTCGGCGTTCCAGATGTAGCCGGGGTTTTGCATGCTGCCGGGCAGGCGCCCGCCCCCGTTGCTGTAGAAGAGCAGGTTGCCGGCTTCGTCACAAATGGCGGAGGAGCCCTCAGGGGTTTCTATGGCGGAAAATATGCCGGCCGGATCGGCGCCGTTGAAGTCGAGGCCGTAGCCCGCGCCGAAATGCCAGACATTGCCGCGCTTGCTGTAGCAGTCACAGTCGCCGAAATCGACGAGGCCGTCGCCGTCGTCATCCGTCAGGTTGTCACAGATCTCCTGAGCCGGCAGAGTAAGCCGGCCGCCGCAGAGCAGGATGAGAAAGGTAAAAAGATAGAGTCCCCGCATTCGATATTCTTTGCGAATAAAATACCGGTGCGTGGGTTTTGTTGGCGAGATCCGGTGTAAAGGAGCAATTGGTCGGATTTTGTCATCGGGTAAATCGCCTACCGCTCTATTTACCTGGTTTTTTCAAAGTGCGTAAAGACATCCGAAGTGAGCCCACTTCGGATGTCAATCGGCTAATTCGCCTCCTCCAAATAAACGAAGCGCTCCAGCCGCGCCAGCTCCTGATCGTCTACGTACTTGCCGATCTCGCGGCGGAACTGCTCCAGGCTCTGGTAGGGGCGGTATTCTTTAAATTCGTGGAGCATGCGGTCGCCTACGCCGGGTATGGCGAGGATCTCTTCGTCCGCGGCGGTATTCAGCTCCACGGGGACGAACACGTATTTTTCGTAGCGGGCAATTTCTGCTTCGTCTACGTATTTACCCATTTCCCGGCGAAATTGCGCCACCTTCCGGTAAGGGCGGTATTCTTCGAATTCGTGGGCCATTTTCTGCCCTACGCCCGGCACCATCAGCAACTCTTCCTCAGAGGCGGTATTGAGATTCAGCGGCACGAAACAAGCTGTCAATAACGCTTCCATCTCGCTTTCCTCCACTGCTCCCGACAGTACAGTCTTAAAATCTTTCATGTTCAGGTAGGGCCGTCCGTCCTGTATCTTCTGAGCCAGGGCCTCGTCTACCTGCGGTAAAGCCGTCAGTTCCTCCCGGGAAGCCAGGTTGGGATTGAGCACTGCCGCCGCAGTGGCTTCGGCCTTTTTCTCAGCGCCCATGGGCGTTTCTTCCTGCTCCGTCGTCGCCGACTCCTCCCCGGCCGTACCGGTCTCCCCGCCGCAATTGAAACCGACGCCCGCGATGAACAGCAACCAAATGAATCGTTTCATAACTTTTGTTTAAAGTGATTATTGAGAAAATGAATACCTCCGAACATACCGAAGCCCGGCCGTGTGCCGCCGGGAAAAACGAAATCAACTCATAGTATACGCCCAGCCGAGCAGCCCCGTTGCGATCATCGTGCCCGGCGCCAGCACCGGGGTAGCGCCTTTGAGCGTTTCCCAAACGAGTTTGGCGCCCTGCATGGAAGGGTACATCTCCAGTTCGAAAGCCAGATTGCCGTTGTAGTGCAGCCCCAGGCCCAGCAAGCCGCTGAGTACAAAAAGCACCATTACGCCCCGGAAAAACCACAAGCCGGCCGTCGACCGGGCGGCGGTGAGCCAGGCCGTCGCCGCCAAAGCCACTCCGATCAGCACTACCGGAATGAGCTGCCATCCGTCCTGCGTATGCTCCAGCAGCAGTAATTCGGCGCCCGTTCCTGCCAGGCTCAGCAAAAAAGCGATCAGGAGTAATCTCTTCATGTCATCGATCCGTTACTCATGGCCGTGAAATTAGGGGATATCCGCAGTTGATGCACCAAGATCGGCCGGATATTTTTGGGAAGGCCGCCACCCGTTCTGTATGGGATACCCCCTCAAATTCCTTATCTTTTCGCGGACAATGTTCCGCAAATCAGTAACACCAATGAATTTCGACCGTTCACCCGACCAGGAGGTTTTGATACAAACAACCCGCGATTTCGCCCTCCAAGAGATCGCCCCCTGCGCCGCGCGCTGGGACCGCGAGGAGCACATCCCCCGCGAGCAGATCCAGAAGTACGCCGAGGCCGGCTTTTTCGGCATGATCATCCCGGAAGCATACGGCGGCCGGGGCTGTTCCACCCTCGACGCCATACTGGTGATCGAAGAAGTGGCCCGCCACTGCGGGATCAGCGGTCGTCTGATCGTCGACCACAACTTCGGGGCTGCGATGACCATCCTCAATTTCGGGACCGAAGAGCAGCGCCGGCGGGTATTGCCCGATATTTGCACCGGCAAGGCGCTGATGAGCATCGGCATGACCGAACCGGAAGCGGGCTCGGCGCTGACCGAGCTGACGACCTCGGCCCGGGAGGAGGGCGATCACTTCGTGCTGAACGGGACCAAGCACTGGATCACCGGCGCCGGCGAGCGCGAGTATACGCTGGTGTATGCCCGCTTTGGCGAGACGCCCGGGCCGAAAGGCATCGGCGCTATCCTGGTGCATATGGACCTGCCGGGCTTTCACTATACGCGCCGTATTCCCTCCCTGGGCGTGCGGGGCGTGCAGGAAGGCGTGCTGGAGTTCCGGGAGATGCGCGTACCGCGGGAAAACCTGGTGGTGCCACCGGGTTCGGCCTTCGGCCACCTGATGTCGGCCTACAACGGGCAGCGGGTCGGCGCCTCCGCAGTGGCGCTGGGCATCGCGCAGGGCGCTTTCGATTACGCCAAACAATACGCCGATGAACGCCGGCAATTCGGCAAACGGATCACCGACTTTCAGGCCATGCAGTTCAAGCTGGCCGATATGGCCATCGAACTGGACGCGGCGCGCTACCTGATCTACCGGGCCGCCAGCCACGCCCGCCAGGGGATCACCGACCGCTACGAGTCGAGCGTGGCCAAGGTCTACGCCTCCGAGATGGCCAACCGCGTCACCAGCGAAGCCATCCAGCTGTGCGGCGCCCAGGGCTACAGCCGCGACCTACCGCTGGAGCGCATGTATCGCGACGTGCGCTGCTTCACGCTGGCCGGCGGCTCGGCGGAGATGCAGCGCCTGGGGATCGCGATGAAGGTGCTGGGGCGCGGGCTGCCGCAGGGGTAAGCGCTTTTCGGGTACGCTCGAAAAAGAAACAGTCAAGGTGGGACCTGCCAGCGGCTGGGCGACATTATTATATTGCATAAGTCCGGTGTTTTTCTTATATTATAAATCCTTCCTTTTGTCACTCTACGATTGGAGCCGGTTTGGAGTAATACCGTATTGTCCCATTAAATCTGTAGGGTCATGATCACTGATTCCCAACTCAATCGGGTAAAAAATAAAGTTACCGAGGATCTCTCTGCGGCGCTCGATGACCTGGTCGAGCTACTCGAATCTCAAGATGATGCCTTAAATCCACTGGAACAGCAAGCCCTGTTACTAAAAACGAGGCATTACCATTTGTTAAAAAATCGGGAGAAGGGCTTGATCGATTATGCCGTTGAAACTGAACACCGGAATAAGATCACCGCGGCGGTGTTGAGTCTATTAAGAAACATTCGAGAAGAGTATGTTGCAACCGATATGGTGATCAGCAAAAACCTCACGCCAAACGCCAGCATCACGGAGCCACCCCGTTTTATCGGCTTTAGCGACCTGTTGCCCAAGCTACACAAAATGCTCGAGGAAGCGCGCCGGCCGGTGGTGATTCACGGGGTAACCGGTTCCGGAAAAACGACCTTTGCCCAAGCTTACCGGGCGCGGTATGGTGAAGAATACCACCATTATGCCTGGATCAGTTTTTTTGATAATCTGGCTAATTCGCTTGTAAAAAATGACGAAGGTCTGCTTACCGGAACTGACCTGGTTTTTACCAAAGGCGGGCTATCTGATCATTTGGAGAAGATCAAGGCCCAGATGATGCGTTTAAAAGGCAAAAACCTGCTTATCATCGATGGCCTGGAGAAAAATTTGAGCAGAGAGGAAAATGCATTTCTATTGCAGCTTTGTTTAAACTTCCAATGGAAAATATTAATCACTTCTCAACAAAAGTTTGAAAAGTTTGACCATTTTCTGTTAAAGCTTCCCAATCGGGAGCAGGCCCAAGAGATTTATCGCCTTTACCGAGATGACATACGAGATGATCCGGAAGTAGTAGAAAAGTTAATTGCTTTTGTGGACTACCACCCGCTGGTAATTGAGCTTATTGCCAAAACTATCAACAATAGTATCCGGCTCACGCCCCAGATGGTGTTACGTCAATTGAAAGAAAAGGGATTGCGCAGCTTGAAAGGCTCGGTTACCCCGACGTACTCTTTCGAAACCGTCGACGTTGAAGACTACCTAAGGTCTGTCTTTGATTTTGGGATTCTCAACGATACTCAGCAGGAACTTTTGGTACAAATATCCGCAGTGGGCATCATTCCGATCGATTTCGAAAGCTTGGTTTTTATGCTAGGGTATGTTTCGGATGAAGAACAACAAGACCTCCTGGAAGCTCAACTTGCCCAATTGATCAAACAAGGTTGGTTAAAAAGACAGGGCAATACCTTTTATATGATCAACATCATTCGTCAGGTCGTTTTGGCCCGCCTGCGGCTCGATGAACAAAATAGTAAGCCTCTTCTCGACAACCTGGGTGCCAAGCTGTACCAAAAATTCGATGAGGACGATACCGCTTGGTACACCTACCGCCACTTCTTGCCTTACTTGGAGGAACTGGAAAAAAACCTCAAAGTCAAGACGCCTGCCTACGCCTGCCTGACAGACAACCTGCTGTGGATTTGCTTAAACTGGAGTGAGGACAAAGAAAAAGCTTTGGTCTACGGCAAAAAGAACGTCGCAGTGCACGAGGCAATCTATGCTCCCGATAGTCTCCGGTTGGCAGAAGCCTATAACAACTTGTCCCTTGTCTTCCAAGATCTTGAAGATTATGTCCAGGCATTTGATTATCAGCAAAAAGCATTGGCTATCCGCCGGCAAGCAGGCAATGAAGATTTACACGCAGAATCGCTTATGCACCTGGCTTTACTTTACGGAGCTGAACACGAAGATCGCGACCTGCAAAAAGCGGTTCAATTAAGTCAGCAGGCCGTTACCAAGCTCGAAAAGCTATATCCGGCTGGACATTTACACCTGGCCAACGCCTACTTCAATTCAGCGTTATTGGTAAACAAGACGGCCAACGCAACGGAATTCGAAAAGCTTATCTTAAAAGCGCTAAGACTGGAAGAGGATTTTCTGGAAACGCACCCCAACCTGGTGTCTATTTATTGGACTTACGCTGTATACCTGTATGATAAAGAGGACTATGAAGAATCAATAGAATATTGGAACAAAGCCCTGGCAATGGCGGAAGAGGTATATCCGGCGCTACACGTGCAACGCGGAGAACTTTACTTCAGCTACGCCAATGTTTTGTATGAGCAAGCATTATTGAATACCGACGCTCAGGATGGGGCGGTCATGGTATACTCGGCAATGGAATATGCACAGGCAGCTTTAGAAAACTATCAGCGGAATAAAAGGGAAAACGATCTCGCTGACCTATACGCCCTGATCAGTCAAATTATGTTTACCCTGGGAGACTTTGAAAACGCCGAAGGATTTGCCGAGGTCGCATTGGAGCTGATGGGAAACCAGAACGAAGATGAAGAAACAATGAATGCGATGAGGTTTCAGGCGTCGAAATCTCAGGCGTATGCAACCATCGCCACAGAATGGATAGTCGAAAAGAGCTTTAGAGAAGCGTTTGAAAACGAAACCTCTCGGGCCGTACTCATCGGAGCAACTATTGACTTTGTCGCCGTCACTCCCGATAATAAAAATCAAACCGGAGATCGATTTGACCTGGCCAACTTCACCTGGGCCAGGGTGCTGGAGGAACAAGATGACGAGAGTGAGCCCCTGGTCGAAATTATCGGCGATTGGTCCCTCGATGAAAACCTGCAAACGCTCATCCTGAACTACCAGGATGAATTTGTATTAGTTTTAACAGTCAAGGAATTAAAACAAAACGGCATCTCCTTCATCGTGGAGGATATTTTGCAAGTGGAATTGGATGAGGCTGATCCTCAAAAAAAACGCTCCGCTTAACCCGGATTATTCACGGATTCATCTATTGCGAAGCCAAGCTGGCCGCCATTCTGCCCCGCTCACGCACTGTAGCTGGGGATACCTGCCTGCAGCAGGCGTGTCGCTCTCCTGCGCGAACGCAAGCCTGTCAACCGTCATAACGAAGAACCCATGAATAATCCGGCTTAAAGTTGCTCGTATATTCGCCTCGCCGGGAATTTCCGTAATTCGAATAAGGGACGTATTTTCGCCTTCGTACCGGCCTGACCCGGCTTATTCATGGATTTATCTATTGCCGCCCGCCATTCTGCCCCGCTTACTCACTGTATCCGGGGATATAATTGCGTGTCGCCCTCCTGCACGAACGCAAGGCCGGCAACCGTAACGGCGAAGAACCCATGAATAATCCGGCTTTGCCCAATAACCGGAAACGCTCATGTTCAAAGGCATCATCTTCGATATGGACGGCACCATGGTGGACAATATGATGGTCCATCACCGGGCCTGGCAGCGCAAGCTCGCGGAGCTGGGGCTGGAAATGACCCTTCCCGAAGTCAAGGAAAAGATCCACGGCATCAACGAAGAGATCCTGGAACGCCTTTTCGGCGACCGCTTTACGCCCGGCCAGCGCCGGCAGATCGCCGAAGAGAAGGAGGCCGCCTACCGGGAGATCTTTCTTCCGGAACTCCGGCTGGTCGACGGGCTGCCTGCTTTCCTGGACCAAATTAAAGCTGCCGGCCTGCCCATGGCTATCGGCACGGCCGCCCCGCCGGAGAACGCCCATTTCGTGATCGAACACCTGGATTTACACGACTATTTCTCCGGTGTTTTCCACGCCCAAAGCGTCGCCAAAGGCAAGCCCGATCCGGAAATTTTCGAAAAAGCCGCCGGCTCGATGGGCCTGTCCGCTGCCGAATGCCTGATCTTCGAAGACAGCCTCACCGGCGCCGAAGCGGCCCGCCGCGCCAACGCCCGCGCGGTGATCGTCACCACAACGCACGCCCGCGAAGAGTTTGACCACTTTGACCACATTATCCGCTTTATCCGAGATTTTAACGGGCTGGCGCTGGATTCGCTGAGGGATCTACCCTGATCGCAAGTCCACCCCCTTTCGCAAAACGGCTACATTCCTACAGTTCATCCGTTCTTAGCTCCTGCCTTCCACCACTCAGATCTCCTCAACACTCTCCTCCGGCAACCATCCCGTATTGCCGTTGCCGATCCGGATACGCGCCCAGTCGCGGAAGCGTTCCACGATGCGGACCTTGGCGCCCTCGTGCAGTACGAAGAGGGCCTCACCGGAAGGGTCGGGGGTGCTCTGCACGGTGATGGAAGGCTGAAAAACGATCGCTTCCTTACGGGCGTTCCGCCACCGTTGTTGTTGCCAGCCGAACAGGAAAAAAAGGCCGCTGAGCAGGAGGAGGGCCAGGCCGAGCGTCAGGGTCAGCCGCTTGACCCATGGGGTGGCGGTAAACAGGAACAGGGCGGCGGCCGCCAGGAAAAGCACGAAGGCGGCGATGCTGAAGTACCCCCAGCGATCGGCCGGAACGGCGTTGACGAAGGACTTGTAGGTGGTGACGAATTCGGGAGCCGGCAGCATGTCGATCTTATCGACGGTCTGGTCGCGGGCCATAGCCAGGTTGTGGAGCAGGTCGGGATCGGCGGGGTTGATCCGGGCGGCCCGCTCGTAGTTCAGGATCGCCGAGGCCAGGCGTCCCGATTTGAAATAGGCGTTGCCCAGGTTGTAATACAGGGCGAAAGCTTCTTTCCCGTCAGCGAGGATCTGCTCGTAATATTCGGCGGCCTCCGGGTAATCGGCATTGGCGTAAGCCTCGGCGGCCCGGGCCAGCCGCGCGTCTTCCTGGGCGGAGGCGAGCGGACCGGCGAGCAGCAGGCCGGCGAGCAGCAGCGAGGTTACTTTCACGGCGCTTCTCATGGAATGACGTTTTTCCCGGCGCGCCCGGCGCCGGATCTAGCGAATGCTTTTTCCAGCTTGCCGATCAGCTCGGCTGCTTCTTGGTAGACGCCGGACAGGCGCTCCTCGGAGTCGCCCGGGGCGAACTGCGCGAATTCGCAGCGGTCGATCAGGCCAATGAAGGCGTCGGCGAGGGGCGCCGCCACCTGGCGGGCTTCGAGCTCCCGGCCTACTTTCTCTTTATTCAGTTCGGCCTGCGGGAGGTTCAGCTTATCCGACAAGTAGCCCCAGAGGGCGTTGAGGATTTCCTGGTAAAAGGGGCCGCGGTCCTGTTGGTCCAGGTGTTTTTTGGCGGTTTTCAGGCGCGACTGGGCGACCCGTCCGGCTTTTTTGTTTTTCATGTAAGTGACGTCTTCCCGCCGTTTGCGGCGCTGACGGCCGATGAAGAGGATCAGCAGGAAGAGGCCAAAGGCCAAAGCGTATGCGAGGTAAAAGGAAGGCGACCCGAAGAACGGCCGGTCTTTGTCCCGCAAGGGGAAGTCGCCCGTGCGGATGTAGCGGATATCCGAACCGATGGCGTTCACTTCCTCTTTCATTCGCCCCGGGTCGATGCCGGTGACCACCTCGCCTCCTTCGCCCGGCTCCACGTGCACGGGGAACGGCCCGGCCGTAAAGGCTTTGTAGGTTCGGGCGTCCGGATCAAAAACCGCGAAAGGCGGGACGGCGATCTCAAAATCGCCCGCATGCCGGGGGATCAGCAGGTATTCGTAGGTTTTGCTGCCGGAAAAACCGCGGGCGCCCGCCGAAAAATTATTGCTCACTTTGGGGTCGTAGACCTCGAAGTCGGTGGGAAAATCCGGCTCGGGCTCCGGCAGCAGCTTGAGGTTGCCCGTACCGGAATAGGTGATCTTCAGCGATATTGCTTCATTGGTCTGGGCTTCGGCAGTTGAGAGCGAGGCCTCCATCCTGATGTCGCCCACTGCTCCGCGGAAGGCGGCCGGAGCGCCGGCGGGCAGCGGCTTCACCTGTATGTCGACCGGCGCAGAGACCAGCGTTTTCTCCACACTCCGGTACCGGCCGAAAAAATCATCGAACAGGCTGCGGGCGCGGCTGCGGACGGGGATGCGAGCGATGGCGGTAAGTTCCGCCGGTTCGATCTCCAGCGTACCGCTGCGCTCGGGGATGAGGACGTGCTGCTGGAGGACGGCGGCGTTGTAGACTTGCCCGTTGACCTGCTCCCGCTGAAAGTTCAACTGCTGCGCCTGGCGCAGGGTTTCGCTCCAGAAGCCGTTAAAGGCCGGCGTTTTGAATCCGCCCAGGTCGGCCAGTTGGACGCGGGTGTACAGCTTGAGCGTGGCGACTACCGGCTCGCCTCGCAGGGCTTCCCTTTGGGAGACCACCATGCGCAGGAACAGATCGTCGGGGCCGACCGCGCCGGCGGCGTCGCTATTTCCGGGCGTCGGCTTTCCTCCGGGGGCGGCGCTGCCGGAATTGGCCGGGCCGGCGCGCTGTCCTTTGACGACTTCGATGGTGACGGCCTTCGATGTGTATTCCTGGTCGGCTACGGTGATCCTGGCCGGCGGGATCGTAAATTTTCCTTCTTTTGAAGCTTCGAGAATATAGGTGTAGGAGAGCTCCACCTTTTGCTGCATCTGGCCGTTGAAGATCTGTACGCTGGTGCTGGTAGACTGGCTGGGGCCGGAAAGCACCCCGAAGCCTTCGAAAGGACCGGCTTCCAGGTCGGTCCCCTGGGCGTTGACGGAATAGACCAGCCGGAAACGCTCACCGGTGCTGACGACCTTGGGCGCTCTGGCCGTAAAACTGACCTCCTGCGCTTCCAGGGCGAGGCCGGATAGCAGTACCGCCAGAAGTGCGGCCAACCGGGATAGGGATGTAAATGGCGCCATAGTTTCGAATTTACCAATCTTTCAGAATCTTCGCGGGCTGTCCTTTTACCTGTTTCTTCTTTTTCAGCTCCTGGTGCAACTGGTTTTCGTCTACCTGCAGGGCCTGCAGTATCCTTTCCGCTTCCTCACGGGATATTTCATCGGGCCGGCTCTGCTGTTCCTGCCCGGGTTGCTGTTCCGGCTGCTGCTGTTGGTCCTGGTTTTGCCGGTTCTGGTCCTGTTGCTGCTGCTGGTCCTGATTTTGCTGCCGGTCGTCCTGCCCGTCTTGCTGCTGTTGCTGGTTGTCCTGTTGCTGCTGCTGGTTATTCCGTTGCTCCTGGTTGTCCTGCTGCTCCCTAAGTTTTTGCATGGCGTAAACCAGGTTGTAGCGGGCATCGGCGTCCGCGGGGTTATTCCGCAGCGTTTCCTGGTACGCCTGTATGCTTTCCGCATATTTTTCCTGCTGGAGGAAGCTGTTGCCCAGGTTGTGGTACACTTTGGCCCGCTGTCGGGCGTCCATACCGGGTTGTTGCAGCTGTTCGAACTGTTGGGCCGCCGATTCGTATTCCCCCTTCTCGTAGAGGGCATTGCCGAGGTTGAAGTTGGCGGGGTAGGAGTAGGGGTTTTCGTTGACGCCCCGGCGATACGCTTCCGCAGCTGAGTCGAAGTCGCCCTTTTCGTAGGCTTGGTTGCCTTTCCGGACGTATTTGCGGTCCGACTGGGCGGCCAGGGGCAGGCTGCAAGCGGCGATGATCAGAAAAAGCAGGATAACTCGTCTTTTCATCATCAGATCTTCAGTTTGAAAATATTCACTTTCGACAGCCACCGGTTTTTCCGGGGCAGCAGCACGAATTCCAGGACCAGGAAGCACAAGACCAGGGCCAGGGGGAGCTGGTACCAGGATTCGTAGTCGGCGACCCGGGCCGTTTCGAATGCTTCTTTTTCCAGCTGGTTGATCCGGTCGAAGACGACGCGGAGCGCTGTTGTCACGTCGGTGGCCCGCACGTAGGCGCCGCCCCCTGCGGTCGCTATCTGCGTCAGCATCGTCTCGTTGAGTTTGGTGACGACGACCTTGCCTTCGCGGTCGCGCCGGAAGTCTTTCCGGCCGTCGCGGGTGTATACCGGTATCGGAACCCCTTCCCGCGAACCGATGCCGATGGTATGCACCTGGATGCCGGCGTCGAGAGCTGCTTTGGCGTTCGCGATGGCGTCGTCTTCGTGGTTCTCGCCGTCCGAAATGACGATCAGCGCCTTATTGCCCTGGGTATCCAGGTCGAAAGATTCGATCGCCAGTTCGATCGCCGCTCCGACGGCTGTACCTTGCACCGGAACGATGCCGGTGCTGACGCTGTTCAGGAACATGCGGGCGGCCGAGTAGTCGGTGGTCAACGGCAGTTGTACGTAGGCCTGGCCGGCAAAGACGATGAGGCCCAGCTTGTCGTTGCGCAAGCGTTTGATGAGCTGCGAGATGGCCAGCTTGGCCTGTTCCAGGCGGTTGGGCCGGGCGTCCTCGGCCAGCATGCTGTTGGAGACGTCCAGCGCGATCATGAC
Source organism: uncultured Saprospiraceae bacterium (assembly GCA_964419545.1). Lineage (GTDB taxonomy): Bacteria > Bacteroidota > Bacteroidia > Chitinophagales > Saprospiraceae > CAYQQU01. Next base: position 30,151 of record CAYQQU010000050.1, read on the forward strand.
TTCTACGCCTTCCCGTTTGACCGTCTCAAGCTTCCTGCCCATCTGCGGATTGGCGATCGCGATGACCAGGAAAAAGGCGGCCAGGGTGATCAGCAGCGCCTTCACGACGGGCCGCACCGACGACTGCTCCGGCGTCAGCCGCTGCATGAGCGACGTCTCCCCGAATGTCCGGATCGCTTGCTTCCGCCGGTAGCGCGCCAGCGCAAATAAAGCGATCAGGACCGGAATGACGGCCAGCAAGATCAGATAAGTATCGTGTTCAAAGCGAAACATAGCTTTTTTTACTTTTTACCCGCCGGAAGAATCTGATTCCCTAAAACCCCAACCCCCAAAGACCAACCCCCCTCAAGGCGCCGAGCGCAACAAGCCGTATCTAAAGACGATCTCCAGCAACAAGAGGATGCCCGCCGCGATCAAAAAAGGCAGGAACTCGTCGTTTTTTTCGCTGAATTCGATCGTGCTGATCCGCGTTTTTTCCAGTTCGTCGATCTCCCGGTACGTCTGCTCCAGCCTGGTTTTGTCCGTTGCCCGGAAATATTTGCCGCCGGTCATTTGCGCGATGGCGGTGAGGCTTTCTTCGTCGATCTCCACTTCCATCGGTTGGTATTGTTCGCCGAAAGGCGTTTGCACCGGCATCGGAGCTTTGCCGCGCGTTCCCACGCCGATGGTGTAGACGCGGATGCCGTATTCGCGGGCGATCTCCCCGGCGGTCCGGGGCGATACCTGGCCGGTATTGTTGACGCCGTCCGTGAGGAGGATGATCACCTTGCTTTTGGCGTCGCTGTCTTTCAGCCGCGCCACCGCCGTGGCCAGCCCCAGGCCGACGGCCGTTCCGTCTTCCAGCATGCCGCTGCGGATCTCCGAGAGCAGGTTCGTTACCACGCTATGATCGGTGGTGAGCGGGCATTGCGTAAAGCTTTCGGCGCTGAAGATGACCAAACCGATGCGGTCGTTCGGGCGGCTGGCGATAAATTCCGCCGCCACCTCCTTGGCGGCTTCCAGGCGGTTGGGCTGGAAATCGCGGGCGCGCATACTGCCGGAAATATCGGTACAGATCACGATATCGATCCCTTCTATTTCCCGGTTGGTCCAGCTTTCGGAGGACTGCGGACGGGCCAGCGCGATGATGATCAGCGCAATGGAGAACAGGCGCAGCCCCGCCGGTACGTGGCGGAAGTAATATTTCCAGGAAGCGGGCGCCCCGCGCAGCCGCTCCAGACTGGACAGCCGCACCGCCGCCTGCCAGCGCGACTGATACAGCATATACCCGGCGAGCAGGGGGATCAACCCCAGCAGCAGCCATAATAGTCCCGGATCGTTAAAAGTAATATCAGACATCACTTTTTCAGTTCTTCAGTTCTTCCGTTCTTCCGTTCTTCCGTTCTTCCGTTCTTCCGTTCTTCTGGCCCGCCTAAAGGCGGGGAATTACTAAGCCCGCCTAAAGGCGGGGCTACGGAAGAAAGTACTAAGCCCGCCTAAAGGCGGAGAATTACTAAGCCCGCCTAAAGGCGGGGCACGGAAGAAAGTACTAAG
>CAYQQU010000050.1:31783-43209 GCA_964419545.1 uncultured Saprospiraceae bacterium
GCTACGGAAGAAAGTACTAAGCCCGCCTAAAGGCGGAGAATTACTAAGCCCGCCTGAAGGCGGAGAATTACTAAGCCCGCCTAAAGGCGGGGCACGGAAGAAAGTACTAAGCCCGCCTAAAGGCGGAGAATTACTAAGCCCGCCTAAAGGCGGGGCTACGGAAGAAAGTACTAAGCCCGCCTAAAGGCGGAGAATTACTAAGCCTGCCTAAAGGCGGGGCTACGGAAGAAAGTACTTAGCCCGCCTGAAGGCGGAGAATTACCAAGCCTGCCTAAAGGCGGGGCTACGGAAGAAAATACTTAACAATCAGAGCGATCAGCCCTGTATCACCGAACTTCAGTTCATCAGTTCATCAGTTCTACAGTTCATCAGTTCATCTCCTCCCTCCGCATCGTCTTCTCCACAAACCCATACGCCTGCTCCAGCGTACGGGCGTTCTCCTCCGGTTTGGGATTGCCTTTGGCGAATTTGACCAGGTCGGCCAGGTAGAGTATGGCTTTCAAGTCCTCCAGAGGGACGTAGTCCGCCGGTCCGGTGTGGTCGAAAGCCGCCAGTATTTCGTTGCTGGTCTGTTCCAGCGCGGGTATCCGGAAGCGGTGTTCGATGTAGGCCCGGATGATATCGGTCAGTCGGGAGTAATAGCTTTTGGTCTCACCGGATTGCCACAATCGCTCCGCTTTCAGCTGATCCAGTTCTCGCAGCGCGATCACGTGAGCCGGTTCTTTGGGTTCGGGCCGCAACGTCGGCGCTTCCGGTTTTTTCCGGTATTTGAAGTAGAAGAAAATCCCTACTGCCAGGGCGGCCGCCAGCAGCCCGCCCAGTATCCAGGGTAGGGCTTCCCGGAAGGTGAGCGGCGCCTGCTCCGGCCCTTTGATGGGTTTGATGGCCTGGGTGGTGTCTACCGTCACCAGGGATACGTTCAATCCCAGGGAGTTGGTGTACAAGGTATCGAGGCCGCGCTCCGGGTTTCTCGTCAGGAACGGAAAAGGCGGCAGCACGTGGTAGCCGCTGTCGAAAGAGGTGATGGTCAGCGTGCGGGTGAGCCGCATCCTGCCGTCTTCCGTCTGGGCGCTGTCCGGGGGCGAGGCGTACAGCACCTCTACGGCCCGGGTCAGGGTATCTGCAACAGGAGGAAAAGCCGACCACCAGCCGGGCGGTTTGATCAGCTCCAGCGTGATCCGGTTTTGCGCGCCGATCAGCATATCGGTGGAGTCGAGCGCCGCTTTTACGCTGACCTGCTGGCTACGGGCGGGCGGCGCGTTCAGCAGGAAGCATCCAAGGGCTATGAGGAACAGCTTGCTGCGCATCTCAAAATCTGCTTTTGAAAAAATTCATCATCGGCGCCACGTAGTCGCGGTCGGTCCGCAGGGGAATAAAATCGATGCCGTTCTTTTTGAGGAACTGCTCCAGCGTTCCGCGCGCCTGCAGCCAGGTTTTATGGTAATAGCGGCGGATCTTCTTCCGGGAGGTGTCCAGCCATTGTTCCCGTCCGGTTTCTGCGTCCCGAACGCGCACCAGGCCAACGGGCGGCAGTTCCGCTTCCCGGGGGTCGTACACCTGCATGGCGATCAGGTCGTGGCGGTTGTTGACCGACTTCATCGCGTCCTCGAAGTCGCGGCCGATAAAATCGGAGATCAGGAAGGCCGTCGACCGTTTGCGGATGACGTTGGAAAAATACCGCAGCGCGCCGCCGATATCGGTGCCCTGCCCGTCGGGTTCGAGGTTCAGCAGCTCCCGGATGATCTGCAGCACGTGAAACTTACCCTTCTGGGGCGGTATGAACTTCTCGATCCGGTCGCTGAATAAAATGATGCCGATCTTATCGTTATTCTGGATAGCGGAGAACGCCAGGACGGCGGCGATCTCGGTGATCATCTCCCGCTTGAACCACACCCGCGAGCCAAACGCCTCTGAGCCGCTCACGTCCACCAGCAGCATCAGGGTCAGTTCCCTTTCCTCCTGGAAGACCTTTACGTAGGGATGGTTGAAGCGTGCGGTCACCTTCCAGTCGATGGTGCGGATATCGTCGCCGGGCTGGTATTCGCGCACTTCGCTGAACACGATGCCCCTGCCTTTGAAGGCGCTATGGTATTCGCCGGCGAAGAGGTTGCGGGATAGCCCCCTGGTTTTGATCTCGATCTTGCGTACCCGTTTGAGGAGTTCGGAAGTTTCCATAGTTCAACGAATGTCGGGATAGGTATTTTGTCCGATCAAGGCACCTTTACGGCATTCAGCACTTCGTCGATGAGGTCTTCGGGTTTTACGTTTTCGGCCGCCGCTTCGTAGGTCAGGCCGATGCGGTGCCGCATGACGTCATGGCAAACGAGGCGCACATCTTCGGGCACCACGTAGCCCCGGCGTTTGATGAAGGCGTGGGCTTTGGCCGCCAGCGCCATATTGATACCGGCGCGTGGTGAGGCGCCGTACTGGATAAAAGGCTCCAGTTTTTGGAGGCCCGCTTCGTCGGGCTTGCGCGTGGCGAATACGATGTCGACGATATAGCGGCGGATCTTATCGTCCAGGTAGACCTCCGAGACCACGTCGCGTGCGCGGAGGATCTGTTCCGTCGAAAGCACCTTGCCGGCTTTCGGTTTCACCTTCCGGATATTCTGGTCGATGATCTTCATTTCATCTTCCCGGCTCGGGTAGCCCACGATGACTTTCAGCATGAAGCGGTCGACCTGCGCTTCGGGCAGCGGGTAGGTGCCTTCCTGTTCGATGGGGTTCTGGGTGGCCATCACCAGGAACGGTTCTTCCAGCTGATAGGTTTGGTCGCCCAGTGTGATCTGTCGTTCCTGCATTACCTCCAGCAGGGCGCTCTGCACCTTGGCGGGTGCGCGGTTGATCTCGTCGGCCAGGATGAAATTGGCGAAAATGGGGCCTTTCCGCACCGTAAACGATTCGTTCTTCGGGCTGTAGATCATCGTGCCGAGCAGGTCGGCCGGCAGGAGGTCGGGCGTAAACTGGATTCGGCTGAAGGAAGCGTCGACGGTTTGCGCCAGGGTGTTGATGGCCAGGGTCTTCGCCAGCCCGGGCACCCCTTCCAGCAGGATGTGGCCGTTGGTCAGCAACCCGATGAGCAGTCGTTCATTGAGGTTCTTCTGGCCGACGATCACCTTGCCGGTTTCCAGCTGGATCATCTCCACCACCGCGCTCTCCCGGTGGATCTTCTCATTTAACTCCTGAATATCGATCGCTACGCTCATAGTTCGGTTAAGGTGTTTTGTGGACAGACAAAGTTGTGCAATCGGGGGAAGTGATCAAGCATTGGTTTGGCTGAATCCAATGGCTTGCTTCGCGATTCGAGGGCCACAAAAAAAGTGCCATTGGGGAAGAGACTGAAATTTTGTCAGTTGGGCAACGCTCAGATTTCCGGGCGGTTATTATTGTTTTTCGCCCCCGAACGAGTTTAGAGCTTGTTGATGTGCCGGATAAGGAAGATATTGATTAAATTTAAAACCAACCAACCCAACCCATCATGAATGCGGTATACAAACCCAAGATCGAGGCCTTCCTTCAATTGGAAAGCATTGCCGTACTGGGATATTCCAGCCGGGGGGATCAGCCTGCCAACGCCATTTACAAAAAGCTGCGGGATAACGGCTATCAGGTTTTTGCCGTCAATCCGAAAGCCGGGCAGGTCAACGACGTTCCCTGTTATCCGGATGTGCAGTCGATTCCCGAGCCCGTCCAGGGGGCGGTGCTTTGCACACCGGCCAGTGCGACGGAGCAGGCCGTCAAAGATTGCGCCGAACGCAGTATCACTCACGTATGGATGCACACGGGAATGGGGCCGGGCAGTTACGATCCCAAAGCATTTGAAGCGGCCAGGAAGTTGGGCCTGGAGGTCATTCCCGGCGGCTGCCCGATGATGTATGTGAAACCGGATATTTTCCACCGGTGTATGGGGTGGCTGAAAAAGCTGCCGGAATAACGCCAACCGCTGCCGGTAGATCGCATCTGCCGACACAAACAAAGTCGTCCAACTAATCCTGCTTTTGCCGGCCGAAAATTTCCAGGATCCGCCTTTTATGGAAGAAATTGGCCAGGTGACTGCGTAATAATTTGGTTGTCAGCATTTTAACCCGGGTTATTCATGGGTTCATCTATTGCGCCCGCCATTCTACCCCGCTCAATCACCGTATCTGGGGATACCTGTCTGCAGCAGGCGGGCGCCTCCGTGTTGCCCGCCTGTGCGAACGCAAGCCTGTCAACCGTCATGACGAGACCCCATGAATAATCCGGGTTAAGCAGTTGCGCCAATTCTGATGCTACGGAATTTCCCTACCAGGAAAATGGACCCATTGCGGGTTTAGAGCTTGTTTGGAGGTAGTCATTTTGGCTGCAAAACCCAGCTTTTGGAACCTCCCTGTGGCATTTTTCCGGCCCGTAGCGCTGCTATGAGCCGGAAAAATCCCTTCGGGAGAACCCAAAATCTGAGTTTTTCGCTTCAAAAGCACTACCTCCAAACAAGCTCTTAGTGAAAAAAACGAACCGACATGCAACGTTTTTGCCATTACCCGCATATTGTAGGCGTTACCGTACGGAAAACCAATTATTAATCAACCGTTAATTAAAAAACATGAATGTCCTGAATAGTTTGAAATTTTTACGCCTCGCTATATCACTGGTTGCCAATAATGAAAATAATCGTTGGCATTAGTATTTCATTACAAGATGTTGATAGTTGTCGCCAATGGTCACCTATCAACATTCTGAACTCAGATCATGGTTGACCCAAGTTTATTAGCGGCGGTTCAGAAAGGTGATCACGCCGCCTTCAAGGAACTTTACCAGTCTTGTATCGGATACGTGTATTCGGTTACCAGGCGGTATGTGTCCAATAAGAGTGATCACCCCGATGTCATCCAGGAAATCTTCGCCCGGGTATTTTTGAGCATTCATACCTTTGACGATGCAAAAGGCGACTTCAAGTTTTGGCTGCGCCGGCTGGTCATCAATCAATGTATGCAGCACTACCGGCAGGGAAAATCCCCCACACAGGTCGTTCCGATCAATGCCATAAATGAAGCTGAAAAAGGTCTCGATGAACAGATAACAAAGCTGACCAAAGTGGAAATTGAGCAATTTCTGGAGCTGATGCCAGAAGGTTACCGGCAAGTATTTATGCTGGTCGTTATTGATGAATATACGCACAAGGAAGTAGGCGAGTTATTAGGCATCAGCGCGGAAACCTCCCGCTCCCAATTCTCACGAGCAAAAAGCTGGGTAAGAAGGAACCTATCAGATAACAAACTAAAGGCATTAGCAAATGGGCTCTGAATACGATAAATTAAAAAAGTTGATGTCGGAAGACAATGACCCGGTCCCTCCTGAACTGAACTGGGAACGGATGGAAGCGGGTATTTTGCAGAAAATGGATGAATTACAATCCGGTAAATCATCTTCTTCGCAAAGGAGGAGGCTGATCAGATCAGGACGGATAGTCGCCATTTTGTTCATTCTCCTGCTCGGCCTGTTCCTCTGTAACGATACTGAAAACGACTCCTCCCCCTTGGTGTCACCAGATCAGGCGGCCACGGAGCAGCCCGCCTCACCGGAGCGGCCTTCCGAAGATAAAGCCAGTCTTCAGCCTCCTTCATCTGCCGACAATCCCGATCAGCCATCTACGGATGACAATAACCGGGAAGAAGGCGTCACATCAGCGCCTGCGCTCGATCGGAGTCGACCTTCTGTTCGATCGAAAGCCAAAGCGTCATCCCAACCACCGAATGCAAAGGGGAATTTGCATCCTACTCCTATTCAGGATAAAACTGCCAAGGAGAAATCGCCGGGGTCGTTTGCTGCGGCAGATGCTTCAGTAACGGATAGCGACCACACCGTCCAGCCAGAGCAAAGAGCTTTGTCGATAGTGGAATCAGATGCACAGCCTGGATCCGATGACCTGGTCGGAAACCCCGCTGCCGTTGCTAAACAAGCATCTAATTTGGGAACCCCGGCCGCGTTACTGCCTGCGAAAGAGTTGATGGTCGCCATAGAGCAGGAACCGGTCCAACTACCGGCCGGGTTCCGGGCAGTATCAGCGGATGGCGCCGCCCCGAAACAAGCCGCGGCGTCATCCGATCGAATTACTCTCCTGAGTGGCCTTACCTGGTGGGGGACGGGTTACGGGGCCACCAAACCCGAACGCCATCCCTACGAACGGACGATTACTTCCTACCACGTACAACTGAACTACCTGCACACCCTAAAAAGGGATTATACGCTGTTGGTGGGGCTTCAATATCAACAATTGGAGAGCCGGCTCGACTGGAGCTCCTCCCTGGATAATTACACCATTATTCTGACGGATACCATCGTTCAGGTTCAATCCAACTTGCTGACCAAGAAACAATTGGAAGTCCGGGGAGATGTTGAGGTAAATGCCCCGGCTATGCGCACCGTACGGCACTACAATCAAACCCGAATCTATCAGATTCCTTTCGCCCTGGGAAAAACCTGGAGCTTTAAGCAATGGCAGGCGGATGTGTTGTTTGGCGGAAGCCTCAATATTCTTTCACAAAACAAAGGACGTACGCTTTACCTGGGTGAAATACAGGACTACGACGGTGCTTCTACTGATTTTTTAAACCCCCAATGGAACATTCACGTTTTGTTTATGGGGCGACTGAGCTACCGGATCAATGACCATTTCGGCATCACGACGGGCATCCAACTCCAAAGAAGCCTGACCAACTGGAGTACGGAGTCCAGCATCAAGATGTATCCGAATGTGTTAAGCTGGGAGCTGGGGATGAGTTATCAATTCAATTGATCCGGATTAGGGCCAATGGTTTTTATTCACCAAACTTTCTCTCATGGTCACGAACAGTATTTCAGTAGCTGAGCGCCTCTACTGGATGGATCGCTTGCTGTCTGATCCAAAGTATAACCAACAAGAGCTGTTGCGCAAAAAAGTGAGCTTCCAATGGTACTTGGCCTCTTTTGCCGGCACTATTGTACTGACAGCCTTTGCCTTCGTTATTGGCGCCGGCATCATAGGTAATTATGGTCTGTGGTTGAGTGGGACTTACCTGATAGGGTTCTCTGCCTATTTGGCTTTTCACTATAACCGGTATAACCTCTTCTTTCTCTTTGTCATCATTTTAATAACGACGGTTTTTATCGCACGGTGTGGTGGGATTGCTCATTCGGGAGGGTTGATCTTCGCGGGATTGAGTTGCGCTTTTTCCACCATTTTGATGAACAATATCTACCGCAGCATGATGGTTTTCGGTGGGTATATTTTATCCATCCTCGTACTAGGGATCTGTGGGCCCTATTTCCCGGTCCACCCGGATATGACGCCTGGCATCAATAACCTCTTTTTTACCATCAATACCATTTGGCTATCTGCTTCTCAATTGCTTTTTATTATTGGCTACCTCCGGGAAAAGGACGAGATCGAAGAGCGTGAGGCCCAGCATTTGCAGGATTTGAATGAGGCTAAGAACCGGATCTATACCAATATTACCCATGAATTCCGTACTCCCCTGACCATTATTCTCGGTATGGCCGAACAACTGCGGCAAGGTAAGACGGCTGTATTGGACGCCGCCCGGCTGATCTGTAACAATGGGCGCCATTTGCTGAAACTCCTGAATCAGTTGCTCAGCCTGGCTCGCCTTGATACCGGGCAAGAGTCGCTGCACTGGACTTGCACCAATGCCGTGGGCTTTCTGCGTTATCTCGTATCCTCTTTTCAATCGACAGCCGATCAACGGCAATTGAGGTTGGTCATGCAAACATCGATTGATGAGCTTTGCATGGACCTGGACCTGGAAAAGTGGGAAAGTATTTTCGGAAATTTATTGACCAACGCCTTGAAGTTTACGCCCGCCGGCGGCAGTGTGACGGTCCGCGTATCATTCGCTAGTGAGGAAGTATTACAGGTCGAGGTAGCTGATACAGGCACGGGTATTCCCGCCGATCTTTTACCCCATATCTTTGAGCGGTTTTACCAGGTAGAAGAGCAGCGGGAGCATCATCAGGAAGGCAGTGGTATCGGCCTGGCCCTGGTCCGGGAGTACACCGAATTACTAGGAGGAACGGTGCACGTAGCCAGTACATTGCATGAGGGAACAGTTTTCCGGCTTCGTTTTCCCATTCACCGGGAAGCGCTGCAAGGGCCAATACCTTACCTATATCAGCTTACCGACACGATGGAGGCGGATCAGGGCCGGACGGAGCTGATAGGAGGCGGGCCGTCAGCCGAGGAGCTTCCTCTTTTGTTGATCGTGGAAGATAATGCTGACCTCGTATATTTTCTTCACGAGATACTGCACCATCATTACCGGGTGATTACGGCGACGAACGGGCATGAAGGGTTGACACTGGCTCGCCGGTACATCCCGGATATTATCATTTCCGATATCATGATGCCGGTGATGGACGGCATGCGTATGCTCGAACAACTGAAGTCGGACCAGCGTACCAGTCATATTCCGGTGATCATGCTAACCGCCAAGGCAGATCAGCCTTCTCGCTTAGCAGGGTTGGAAAAAGGGGCCGAAGCCTATCTGAGTAAACCGTTCCAGAGAGAGGAACTCCTGATCCGGCTACGTAAGCTGCTGGAATTGCGTAAAATCCTGCAGAAGCGTTTCGCCGCCGTGGAGAACATACCGGAACAAGCTCCGGCCGATATGTCCCTGGAGGATCAGTTCATGGCCCGGGTACGCAAGATTCTGGCCCTGCACCTCGATGACGAAACCTTCAGTATCGCAGAACTGTGCCGGGAACTGGCCATGAGTCGCACCCAGTTGTATCGCAAATTCGCGGCCCTGACCAATATGACCGTCAATCAATACCTTCGCCGCTACCGCCTGTACGAGGCCCGGCGTTTGTTGCTGGAGACGGATCTGAGTGTCAGCCAGGTAGCCCTGGAAGTAGGCTTGCCGAACCCCAGTTACTTTAGCCGGGTCTTTACCGAAACTTTTGGCATCAACCCCAGCCAGGTGCGCAAAATACCCCCCGCCTGATTTGGGATGCTGAGTAAAGCCTTTGGTACGGTGCGTAAAGCAACTCTGATGGCTCTCCGCTACCTTGAGGAATGATCAAATCCTTATTCCTCAACCAAAAATGTAGCACCATGAGAGTCATACATCTTGTTTTTTCGTTGCTTTTCGTTGGCCTCGTAGTGGTCTCTTGTGAAAAAGACAGCGAAGCCGTCATGGAAGAGCCCCTGGAGGCAATGCCCCTTTATACCGTACCGGAGATCCCTGCGGAGATCGCTGAATTGATGACCGCCGAAGACCGCGCCCGCTTCGAGGCCGGCCCCGGTGAGGCCTATTTAGCCCGGGCTGAAGAAAAAACCCTGCACTATCGATCCGGGCGTCGCCCGCGTTGGCGCCCGGTCCTGTTGCGACTGGAGTACAATCTGGCCTTTGTTCCCATTAGCGTACCCGAGGGTGCGGATTGTCTGAATGGGGAATATGTCATTTGTATTGACCCTACGACAAGAATGCCTGTTCCCGAAAACATCCCGCAATGTTTCCCCAACGGTTTTCCGCCTGATGCGGTTCCGAACTTCTCAGGATCGACCGGCTACACCTATGCCGAAGGATACTGGCGGGGCCAACGGCCCCTGATTGCGGAGTATTGGAATACGTTCTGCGCGCCCGATTACGCCGGATCGGGCTATGGAAATTACCAGGTAAATGGACCTGAGAATAAACTTTACCTGACGGCCACTACTACTCCGATCGTCCCCACGCCGGTATTAGGAAATTGTGTGGATTTCTATTTCTACCGTTTGGGTGAATACACCGGTGGGGAAGGCATTTTCACGGACGCCTTTGGTTGGGAGGTCACTCGGATATTTACCCTGGCTGAAAATGATCCAACCTGTAGCGAGGATGGCTTAGGCCAATCTACCGCCATTACTTTCGGCTGGGTCCGCTACTGATAACTCTTGGTGAATACCTGACCCGGATGATTCATGGATCATCTATTGCCGGCCGCCATTCTGCCCCGCTCACTCACCGTATCTGGGGATACCTGCCTGTCGCCCTTCTGTGCGAACGCAGGCCTGACAACCGTCATGACGAAGAACCCATGAATCATCCGGGCTTAGAGCCAGCAATTTCTAGTGCAAAGCGCACACGTAAGTTCTTAAAGAGAATGAATGAAACCTGAAAAGGCTGGAGCGTAATTCAATCGTTTTTTGGACCACCGCGTCGGAAAGAGGAAGCACATTGCAGGATGCAATGAATGCTTCAAGCGTTTGCATTTAAGCAGCAGGACCGTCCGTTCAATTTGATTGATGACAGAAAGGTGGTGGGTATTGAGATCAACAATATCCTGTAGCTGAGTACTTGCTGAGGGTGGCAACATACCTCCAAACAAGCTCTCAATGACAGCGTTGCTATCTATCAGATACTGCGTTCCCATTCTTCCCGACTTTGCTCTACCGATTCGAGAAGTTCGGAAGCGGTCTCCTTAGAGATACTACCTGAACTTACCCCAAAACGCTGACGGACCTTGCACGCGATCACCCGCAAGAAGCGATCATTCCATTTATGGGAATGCACATTGCGTTGACAACAAGGCCGGGAGCGCGATAAAAAGCGCTACGTCAACTTCACTTACCAATGGTTGATTAATCCGAACCACTAGTTGAATAAACTTTGCCAGCCTTGCCTTTGCCCTTTTCTTTGCATCAACAAACGAACAGAAAGGAAATACTACCTAATAAGTTGTTTTCAAGTTTTTAATCCATTGGAAACCAGTATTTAAACTTCATCATTTTTCAATTTTCTAAATCAATTTTTATTATGAAAAACATCTTTTTCATCCTGGCTTTTATTGCCACCACTTTTGCGGCACAGGCGCAAGTTGGCGTAACCGTTCAAACCATTGATGCCGACAATGTACCCGCGGCGGTAATCAGTAGCCAGGCGACTTATTTCCCGGGCGTCAATGTCAATGTGTGGGAGCAGCAAACCGCAAATGGTCAAAGTAAGTCTGCCGATCGCTACATCGCCAATTTCCAAAACAACGGTCAGAAGGCGAGAGCGAGATACTACCCAAGCGGCGCGGGCACCACTGCGACCACTTACTACGGTGGTTCACAACTGCCGGCAGAGATCCAAGAGGCGGTGGCTACCAATTACGAGGGTTATACCCTGGGAAGTGGCGAACAGATCGTGACACTGCCAACGAGCGACCTTTACTATCGTCTGAGATTGAGAAAAGGCGCCCAGAAGTTAGTAGTTTACACAGACGAAAACGGGCAGGAAGTTTCGCTGGATGAGTTACCCGAAGTAATGAAAAAGGACCAATAAAAAGAATGTTCCATCGCCTCGTGTTCGAGGCGATGGACTTTTTGTATGGATGCATTCCTCAGTTTTTGTCCTCTATTTGGGGCTGAATTATAAGAGCTTGTTTGGAGGTAGTGCTTTTGAAGCGAAAAACTCAGATTTTGGGTT
>CAYQQU010000051.1:0-14438 GCA_964419545.1 uncultured Saprospiraceae bacterium
GGTTCCAAAAGCTGGGTTTTGCAGCCAAAATGACTACCTCCAAACAAGCTCTTACAGGCAGACCCGCAGCCGTGCTTGAGGTGCTTCCTTCAAACGAGTTCGTAGCTGAAAACACCAAGACTAACATAATGGTTCCCAAACTGTTGAACGGTCAGCAGGGCAATAGGTATGTAATGAAGAATCCGGGCTAAGGGAGACAGGCTAAAAAATCGACGCGTCTTTACGGCGTCGCTCGAGTTCTTCCAGGATCGCTTTTTCCAGCACCCGGCTATGCTTGTAGGTGCGGTAGCGACGGTTCAGGAATATGGAACCGCCGGCAAAGATGATGAGGCCGGCCGGCGCCAACGCAACAAAAGCTATGCCTAATACATCCCAGCCGATCGCGGCGCACAAAAAACTGATCCCGACCAATAGAACGGTGCAGGAGCCGGCCAGGAAATATCGTTGTTGCAAACGTACCACCTCTGCAGATTCCCTTTTGATACGACGCAGTAGTTGCTTGAGCTCCAAAGTAGTGTAGGGGCGAGGGCCAAATTCCATTATTTGTAAGAGATCATCATTGGCTTCACGCTCTAATCTGCTCAATTGGCGATCAAGAAAAAAATCCCTAAACATTCAAATCAAGTTTTTTTTAATTCAACGACCTCAGATTTCGGATAGTATGTGGGCGTGTGTGATCCTCATTTTTGTAAGCTTCAAAAAAAAAGAGCAAAAAAACAACTAATTACCGAAGATTAATTGCCCCTTTCTTGGAAATACCTTCAACAAGGTATGATTTTGCTGCACCTCCATACTGAACAGAAATCAGCTGTTTTGCGTAATCGGATTTACCCGACCCGCGGCTGCCGAAATTCATGTTGTTTTCTGTCGATATAATATACAAATCTTTAACTCAAATTGCGGCGCGTTGTTCGCTATTTATAGCGCAAGTAAAAAATAAACAGCGAACCAGCGGGAAGTTCTGTTCGTTTTATCACAAAATCTCTTACTACAATCCACGCTATGCCCATCTTAGGAACCCTTATCAAATCAGCGCTCGACCTGGGCAATCAGATCGGCAAACCCGGTGAAAAAGCAGCGGAGCAACAGCACGAGGTACTGCTGCGCCTGCTGGAAACCGCCCAAAATACGGCTTTCGGGATCTACCACGGCTTCCGCCGCATCCGGCAGGCCGACGATCCTGTGGCCGCCTACCAGACTGCCGTCCCCATCGTCGACTACGACCAGATCAACGAACAGTGGTGGCGCCAACAACAACACCTGCCTGATATCACCTGGCCGGGGCGGCCCGACTACTTCGCGCTCAGCTCCGGCACCACCGGCAAAGAACCGAAGCGCATCCCCGTCACCGAAGATATGCTCAGCTCTATGCGTTCCGTCTCTATCGACCAAGTCAAAAGCCTTGCCAATTTCGATCTGGCGCCTTCATTTTTCGAAAAAGATTTTCTCATGCTGGGCAGCTCCGCCAACCTGCGCACCTACAATGACCACCGCGAAGGGGAGATCAGCGGCATCAACGCCGATAACGTCCCCGAATGGTTCCGGCGCTTTTACAAGCCGGGGATCGACGTTGCGCGCATCGACGACTGGGACGAACGCCTGGCCGAAATCGTCGAACAGGCGCCGCAGTGGGACGTCGCCGGACTGGCCGGCATCCCTTCCTGGATGCAGCAAATGCTGGAAGCCATCGTCAAACACTACAACCTCCCTAATATCCACGAAATGTGGCCCGCCCTGTCGGTATACGCTACCGGCGGCGTCGCCTTCGAACCTTTCCGCGAAAGCCTCGAAGCCCTGCTCGACCATCCCATCTTCGTCATGGACACCTACCTGGCTTCCGAAGGGTTCTTCGCCTACAACGCCCGCCCCGAAACCAGCGCCATGCAGCTGGCCCTCGACCACGGCATTTTTTACGAATTCATTCCCTTCGATCAGCGCGGTTTCGACGCGCAGGGCAACCTCAAACCCGATCCGCTCATCTTCACCATCGATCAGGTGGAAACTGAACAGGATTACGCCCTCGTCGTCTCCACCTGCGCCGGCGCCTGGCGCTACCTCATCGGCGATACGCTGCGATTTACCGACGCCCGCCGCGGCGAGATCCTTCTCACCGGCCGCACCAAGTACTATCTCAACGTGGTCGGCTCGCAGCTCTCGGAAGAGAAAATGAATCAGGCCATCACCGACCTGGGGGAGCACCTGCAGGTCCCGATCCAGGAATTCGCCGTTGCCGCCCTCCCCGACGGCTCCGGCCATTACGAACACCGCTGGGTAGTGGGTTCGCCCCAACCTTTCGACGAAACCGAAGCGGCCCGCCGGCTCGACGAACACCTGCGCGAGCTCAACAAAAACTACGGCGTTGCCCGCGATAAAGGCGTCTCCGGCGTCTACCTCCACCGCCTGGCCCCGGAGCAGATCTACGACTGGCTGGAAATGCAAAAGAAAAAAGGCGGCCAGGTCAAAGTCCCCAAGGTCATGTCCGAAGATCAAATGCGATCGCTCCTCGATTTCGCGGGCGTCTCTCCCAAGGGCAATCGCCGATAATTCGGGTTAACCCATCTTTGTCCTACCCTACTTCACCAGGTTGTCCAACCCCAGGCACCCCAACAGCCCACAGACGGAGATGATGGTCTCCATCACCGTCCAGGTGAGAAATGTTTGCTTGATGCTCAGATTGAAATACTCCTTAAATAACCAGAAGCCCGTATCGTTCACCTGTGAGCAGGTCAGGCTGCCCGCGCCGGTGGCCAGCACCAGCAGTTCGGGCGATACGTCCGTCGATTGGATCAAAGGCGCCACGATGCCCGCCGCCGTGATGGCCGCTACCGTCGCCGAGCCCAGCGCGATGCGCAGCGCGGCCGCGATCAGCCAGGCCAGTACGATGGGCGGCATATTCTTGTCGCTGAAATAATGGACGATGTGGTCGCTGATGCCGCTATCGATGAGCACCTGCTTGAGGGCGCCGCCGCCGCCGATCACCAGCAGGATCATCGCGATGCCCTTCACCGATTCCTGGCTCAGGCGCTGCAGCTCTTCCAGCGTGGCGCCCCGACCGATCCCCAGCAGCCAGAGGGCCAATAGCAGCGCCGCCAGCAAAGCGATCACCGGGTCGCCCAGAAAGTTGGCCAGCTCGTACAGCCCGGTCTCTTCCGCCACCCACAGCTTGACCACCGAGGCCAGCCCCATCAGCAGCACCGGCGTCAGGGCGATGAGCAGGCTCAGGCCAAAAGAAGGCAGCCCCCCTTCTCGTTGCGTACGCTCCGGGATCAGCCCGGCGGGCGGCTCGCTGTACAGCTTGCGCAGGGTGCGTGCAAAGAGCGGACCGGCGATAACGATAGCCGGCAGGGCGATCAATAACCCGTACAATAATGTCAATCCCATATCTGCCTCGTAGATCAAACTAATAGTGGTCGGCGCCGGATGCGGCGGCAGGAAGCCGTGCGTCACCGACAGGGCCGACACCATGGGGATGCCTACGTACACCAGCGGTAGCCCGAGCTGCCGGGCCACGGTGAATACCAGCGGGATCAGCATCACAAACCCCACCGTGTAAAACAAAGGAATGCCGATGATGAAGCCCGTCAGCACCATCGCCCAGCTGATGTAGCGCCGGCCGAAGCGGGCGATGAGCCGGTCGGAGATGGACTGCGCCGCGCCGCTATCTACGAGCACCGCGCCGAAGATGGCGCCGAAGCCCAGGATCAACGCCAGGTAGCCCAGCGTACTCCCCACCCCTTTCTGGATGGAAGCTGCCGTCTCCGCCGGTGAAAGCCCCTGCGCGATGCCGATACCGAGGGCCACCAGAACCAGGGCAATAAACGCATGGACCTTAAATCGAATGATCAGCAGCAAAAGAACGATAATGCCGGTCAGGACGATGAAAAAGGGCATCAGGTAGGGTTTTGGTGAAAACGGGAAACGATTGCTCGAAAATAACGCGCTTCTTCTCGATAGACAACTTGCCTGTCCGGATCGGGTGCGTACCGGGGCGCCTGTCCCTGCACAAGCGACGGCCCGGCGCCCAACGACCGGGCGCCGAAGAGGGCCGCCCCCAGGGCCGAGCTGTCGACCACCGCCGGCGTCGACACCGTACAGTCGAAAACATCGGCGATCAGCTGGGGCAGCCCCGGCTTTTCGGCAAGGCCGCCCGTGAGGGTGATATGGGATAATGGGCTGTCGGTTTCGCGCTCCAGCTGCGACCTGATCCAATCGACATTGAAGATCAGGCTCCGGACGATCAGTCGGGCTTTTTCGCTCTCGCCCAAAGGCCGCGGAGCGGCGAAGCCCGATCGGGATTCGAGCAGGACCACGGGGCTGCGCTCCCCGAAATGATAAGGTACGAAGACCGGACGATCGACGGCGATCGAAAGCTCCGGAAAGGCATCGACCGCCAGGTCCGCCACATTGCCGGCGTTATTTGTTGCGCCCCCCAGTATCCACTCTTCCTCACTGAGGTAATAACAGAACAAATGCGGTACGGATCGCCGCACGTATTTCGGCCGGTTTACCCGCAGGGCGCCACTCGTACCAAGCGTCAGGTTGGCGCCGCCCTGCTCGCCTAAGGTGGTGGCGAAATTGGAAAGGCAACCGTCGCTCGCGCCGGCGACCACCGGCAATCCGCGGGGCAACCATTCGTCTGCAGCGGCCGGGAACGACTCGTGGGTGTCGCACAGATCGGGCAGCTGATCCGCACGGATGCCCAGACGCTCCAATATTTCTTCCCCCCACGATCGGCCTTCCGCATCCCACAAGCCGGTAGCGGAAGCCAGAGAGTGATCCAGGCGCCAAACCCCGGTGAGGCGGTACAGCAGGTAAGACTTCAGATCGGCAAAATAGCGGATGCGGCGATGGGCCGGCGCCTTCGAATTTTTCAGCCAGTAGATCTTGAAAAACGGGCTCATCGGATGCAGGGGCGTTCCCGTGTGTGCGGGGAGGCGGCGCGCGAAGGCTTCTTTTTGCAAATCCCGGAAGACCGCAGCGCTGCGCAGGTCCGCCCAGGTGAGTATTTCCGTTACCGGCCGGAAGTGCTCGTCCATCCCGATGAGGCTGTGCATCGCTGTGCTCAGGGTAATGCCCTCCAGCCGATCGCTCCATTCGCCGGCGCGCAGTGCGCGCAGGCAGTCCCCTACCCCACGCAGTACGTCCGAGAGCGCCAGCTCGCGAGCGCGCGGATCGGGATGCGCCGCTATCCCATAAGCCGAGCGGAAAGCCGCCGCCACTTCTCCGTTGCCGGACAGCACGACCACTTTCGCTCCCGAAGTTCCGATGTCCAGGCCGGCGTAATACTTGGTCATAGGGCGCAAGACTTTTTTGATGGTGCTTGCACAAAATAAAGAAATGCCCTCAACTTACGTGGCGGCGGACCCAAAAGTGGGAAAAAGGGACGGGTAAAATGAGAAACCGGCTGCGCTATTCGCCTGAGCAACCCTGATTTTCAGTTCGGAAGAAAGCTCGTTTTTTCTTAACTTTACCAGTAACAAGTTTCGCGTTTCCTTCAACCAAAAACGGTTATTATGAAGAACCCATCTGAGAAAAAATCACCCAAGTCTAAGAAAAAGAGCCTATCGCGGCGTTCGTTCCTCCGGGACGCCGGGATGACCACGGCCGGCACCGTTGCGCTGGGCAGTGGGCTGGTGAGCTTCAAAGCGCCGGATAAAGCGCCGGCGGGACCGCCTGTTCTCGGGCCCGGAGAAGCAGAACTGACCTTCACCGTCAACGGCCGGCAGCGCACCGTCTACGTAGAGCCGCGCACCACGCTGGCCGAGGCCCTGCGCGAAAACTTGCACCTCACCGGCACGAAAGTAGTCTGCGACCGCGGCTCCTGCTCCGCCTGCACCGTTTACCTCAACGACAAACCGGTCTGCTCCTGCATGACGCTGGCCCTCGACGCCGCCGGCCAGGAGGTGACCACCGTGGAAGGCCTCGCCCAGGGCGGACGCCTGCATCCCGTCCAGGAAGCCTTTATCGAATACGACGCCTGCATGTGCGGCTTCTGTACGCCGGGCATGGTGATGAGCTGCGCCGCCCTCCTCGACCGCAACCCCAACCCGACACGCGCCGACGTCCAGGCCGCTACCAGCGGCAACCTCTGCCGCTGCGGCACCTATCCCAAGGTGTTCGAGGCTACCCTGGCGGCCGCCAAGAAGAAGTAATTTGCAAAATCGGCCCGTTACCTGCACACGGGCCTCAAAATGAATAATATGGCTAGTCCTGATAAAAAGAAAGTCGTTCTGCCGCTCGCGCCGGACCGCCACGAGGCCAAGCCGGCCAAGCCCCTGCGCACCCAAAAGCTGAAACTGCCCTACGGCATTCCCGACCACAACCTCACCGAAGTGGAACGGGAAGTTTCGGCGAGCGAGCCCCCTGCCCTGCCGGTCAATGCCGAACTGAACGTCGTCGGTCAACGCACCAAGCGCATCGACGCCATTCACAAAGTGACGGGCGCGGCCAAATACACGGCCGACATCCAGCTGCCCGGCATGCTCTACGGCAAGTTTCTGCGCTCGCCCTACCCCCACGCCCGCATCAAATCCATCGATTTCAGCGCAGCGCGCGCCTATCCGGGCGTACGCGCCATCCACGTGCTGGGCATGTCGCCGGGCGGCGCCGTTGAACACGAAAGCGGCCACAACGCACCGGCCGAGACCTACAACGTGGAAAAACTGCCCAAACTGCGCTACTCCGGACAGCCCATCGCGGCCGTCGCCGCCGATAGCCAGCGCATCGCCGACGAAGCGGTGAAGCTCATCAAAGTGGAATACCAAAAGCTGCCCTTCGTCATCGACCTGGACGCCGCCCAGCAAGCGAACGCACCCATCGTCTTCGAAGAAGAGATCACACACGAACAGTCGGGCGGCGACGTCGGCGGGGAAGCCGGCGCCGGACAGCAAGGCAACCTGCGCGGCCCCTCCACCAGCAGCTTCTACGGCGGACCGCGCGGCGACGTGGCCAAAGGATTCGAAGCGGCGGACCTCATCCTGGAAGCGGAATACCGCACCCAGGTACAGACCCACTGCGCCCTGGAAACCCACGGCGTGGTCGCCGACTGGCAGCCCGACATGCTGACGGTCTACGCCTCTACACAGTCGACCAAAAGCGTGCGCAACGACCTGGCGGAACTCTTCGAGCTGCCCCTCAGCCAGGTGCGCGTCATCACCGAATATATGGGCGCGGGCTTCGGCGCGAAATTCGGCGCCGGCAACTACGGCGTCGCCGCCACCGCCCTGTCCAAGAAGACGGGCCGCCCGGTTAAGCTCATGCTCGACCGACAGGAAGAACACGTCAGCGCCGGCAACCGCCCCAACTCCCACCAAAAACTGAAGATCGGCGCCAAAAAAGACGGCTCGCTGACCGCCATCGAGCTCAAATCGTGGGGCACCGCGGGCGTCGGCCTCGGCGCAGGCGTCGGACGGGTGGCGCAGGATATGTACACCTGCCCCAACTTCTACACCGAACAGTACGACGTCTTCACCCACGCCGGCCCCGGCGCGGCTTTCCGGGCGCCGGGCAACGTCCAGGGGTGCTTCGCCCTGGAACAGCTCATCGACGAGCTGGCCGAAAAGCTGGACCTCGACCCGCTCGCCCTGCGCGAACGCATCGACCAGAGTGAGATCCGCAAAGTGGAACGCCGGCGCGGCGCCGAAAAATTCGGCTGGAAACGCAAAAAAGCCGGCAGCGATAGCGGCCCCGTCAAACGAGGCATCGGCGTCGCCCAGGGCCACTGGCCGCGCATTATCCACCTCGACAGCTCGGCCATGGTGCGCATCAACAAAGGCGGATCGGTAGAACTGATGTCGGGCGTACAGGATATCGGCACTGGCGCCAAGACCATCCTCGCTCAGGTGGTGGCCGAAGAACTGGGCCTGCGCGCCGAAGACATCACGGTCAAGATCGGCGATACGACCTATCCCGACGGCCCCGGCTCGGGCGGCAGCGTCACCGCCGGCTCCATCACGCCGGCTGCGCGCAACGCCGCACACCAGGCCAAAGTCAAATTATTGGAACAAATTGCCGGCGCCTGGGACGTGGAGGTCGCCGACCTGGAAATGAAAGACGGAAAGGTGATCGCTCCATCCAAAGACAAGAGCGCCACTTTCGCCGAAGCGACCAAGCTGATGCGCTACCACCAGATCGTGGAAACGGCCAGCCGCTCCGACGACTACGACGGCTTTGAATTTGGCAACTCGATCGGCTACGACCGGCTCGGCTCGGTGCAGTTCGCCGAAGTGAGCGTCGATACCGAAACGGGCGTCATCAAAGTGGAGCGCGTCGTCGCCGCCCACAGCTGCGGCCGCCCGCTCAACCCGCTGCAACTGGAAAGCCAGATCAACGGCGGCGTCATCATGGGCATCGGCTACGCCCTGTACGAAGAGCGCATCATGGACCCGAACACCGGCCACATGATGAACGCCAATATGGATACCTACAAACTGCCCTACGCGCAGGAGATCCCGGAGATCGAAACGATCATCATCGAGCAATACGGCGCCCACTCCAGCACCGACGCCAGCGGCATCGGCGAGCCGGCCAACGTGGCCACCGCCGCCGCCATCGCCAATGCGGTGTACAACGCCATCGGCGTGCGCATTACGGAACTGCCGATGACGCCGGAACGCGTGCTCGCCGCACTGGGGGCCGTGTAGTTTCATTTATTTTTTAATCGCATAACCACCATCGATATATGAACCGCTTTGAATATGTGAAAGCGCCAAGCGTCAAAGACGCCGTAGAGATGATGAATAGCACGGTGCCGGAAGCCATCGTGGAAAAGGCCGCCGCCAAGACCCACGTGGTCAAAGCCGCGGGCACCGACCTGCTCGACCTCATCAAGGAAGGTATCCTGGAACCCAACCGCATCATCGACCTGCGGCAGATCCCGGGCCTCGATCAGCTGAGCTACCAAAAAGCCGAGGGGCTTCAATTCGGCCCCCTGGTAACGATCGCCGACCTGGAGCACAGCCCGGAAGTGCAGAAGCACTACCGGGCCCTGCACGCAGCGGCGGCGCACGCCGCCACGCCCCAGATCCGCAACATGGCCACCATGGGCGGCAACCTCATGCAGCGGCCCCGCTGCTGGTATTTCCGCAGCAGCGACCACCACTGCCGTAAAAAAGGCGGAACGAGCTGCTTCGCCCAGGTCGGGGAAAACAAATTTCACGCCATCTTCAATACCAATATCTGCCCCTGTGTGCATCCTTCTTCCCTGGCCACCGCCCTCGTCGCTTTCGAAGGGCAGGTGGAACTGACGGGACCCGAAGGGCAACGTACCGTGCCGCTTTCCGAGTTTTTCATCTCTTCGGAAGTGAACGTCACCTGTGAAAATACGGCCGAAAGCCAGGAGATCATCACCAACATCCTGCTGCCCGCCGTCACGGAAAATACGCGTTCCTACTATATCAAGCAGGGGCAACGCGAGAGCTACGACTGGAGCCTGGCCGACGTCGCCGTGGTGCTGGAAATGGACGGCAAGCGCTGCCGCGACGCCCGCATCGTCTTCGGCGCCGCCTCTTCGGTGCCGCTGCGCCGCGAAGCCGCCGAAAATATGCTCAAAGGCCAGGCCGTCAACGAAAAGCTGGCCGCTGCCGTCGCCGAAAAATCGGTGGAGGGCGCCACGCCGCTGCAGCACAACCGCTACAAAGTAAAACTGTTCGAAACGCTGGTGAAGCGCACCCTCATGGGCGCCGTCGCCTAGCATTACCGCCAAGCCCTGCGGGTGCAGCTTACCGCTGCGCCCGCAGTTGCCGGCGTTCCCTTACCTCTAAACACTCACCTGCATGGACCACCCCGCCGCCTACTGCCGCTACCTGCGCGCCAAAAACGCCTACGGCTCCCTCGAAGGGGGCGACTCGCCCTTTATTCCGGTCGACGCCGGAACCACCACCTACTGGTGCCTCCTCACCATGGGGCCGGCCGGGCCCGACGACGGGCTGGCGCATATCTCGACATGCCGTAATCCGGAACGCACTTGTTTTGTGAAGAAAGATCACAAACCATCCGCTTAGCCCGGGTTATAGTCCAACAACCTAGGATTTGTGAAATTATGGCGCAGCTTTTTTTTTTAGCTCGCAAGGCAAAAAACGTAGGCGATGCCTAAGCATCGGCGAGGCTTTTTAACGCAGCGAGCTGAAAAAATAGCAAGTCAGAAATCACAAATTCTGGGTTGGCGGACTATAATTCATCTCATCCCAAAAGGCCGGATCGAACAGTTCGTCCAGGTAGCCTTCCCGGGTGCGCGGATGGTAATAATCCCGGCAATCGCCGAGCCCGCTGCGCATGATGCTTACACAAACGCCGTTATCGAAAGCCTCGTCGCGATGGTCGCGCCCCAGGTCGCAATGCCCCAGCTCGTGAAAGACCACAAACTCGCGGAAGCGATAAAGTTCGCTGCTGATAACTGTTCGGATTTGATAAAAAGAAAATGGGATGGGGCGGGGAAAGATTGCCCTAAGCAGGGAAAAAAGTATCCGGTACCAGGCAATGCTTCTGATCTGTCCATATTCCGGGTTAAGTATGCTGGTATTCCCAACGCGCACGAAGCTCTCGGGTCGCTTTTTCTACTGCCTGCCGGGTAGAAGATAACAACGACGGTTCCGGTCCGTTGAGCAACAACCAAGGCTCCGAAGTATATTCTTCATCAAACAGGTGATCTGACAGCAGATCGCGACCGTCGTCCAGCCAGGCCTCCAATTGCATCTCCTGTTCGGACAGCAGCGCACCTTCCTTAGCGGTCAACCTAAACAAATAATAGTCGTAAGCGTAGTGGATAATTCGGCGCCGGACGATATGGTAGGCGTCGATTAAAACGGCAGTGCTGTTGATCTGCTCATTGAAGTTTTCCAAAACACGGAGATGATGCCCTTTCAGCGTATCCCCTGATCCAGGCGCGGGACGAAACGTTCGGCGATGGTTTCGCAAGGCCGTGCACAGCTTTTCTTCATACGCTTCCAATCGTTGTATCTCCTCGCCGATCCGGTGGTAAGAACGATGCCATTTTCGGGAATTGTGAAAAACAATACCGGTTCCGTCACACCAAAAGCAAGTGTCGCCGGCAAAGGACAGGTTTAGTTCGCGATTGTACTCATCCAGCCGGCCGTGGCCGCCGCAATGCTTGCAGCCGTATTGCTTGAAATACAAATTGCCGATCAAAATAGCGAGGGCAAGTAACCCAGTCAACATAAGGGTTACTGGCCAGAATGCCAGTAAAAACAGTAATACAGCCAACAGGCCAAACAGATGTTCAGGTGATCGCATCATGGGTTGTATTGAATAATTTGCTTCAGCTCTTCAAAAAAATCCTGCAACAACTCAGGGTCGCTCCAGACATACATGCCCAAAATGAAAAGTAAAAAAAGCAGCATCAGAATCGCCAGCCCGCGTTTTAGCATAGCAGCGGCAGATTCTTGTTTTTCGGTGCTGGTGAGAGCACCAATGATTTGGGCGGCGAAGAAAACGCCGGCAAGAATCAAGACGAGGTTGAAAAAGGTCATAATGTTTGTGTTTTGTCGTAATTGATCTTTTGTCTACCCGGAGCTGCCCAATTGTTCGCCCCGACATTTCCCAAAACAAAATTGCCGGTTTTCGAAGCGATTTGGAAATGTCGGTTCATCCGGACTTAAAAATGAACCAGCCAGGCTGTTGCTTTCTTATTTCCATTCCAAGGCGATGTTGCGGCATTTAACGGCCGGTAAAAAGCAATTCAAAATTCAACGGGGAGAAAATCAAAATGGAGAAAAATCCAGGACGGATACTGGAAGGATTTTGATAAAACAGGAATATTCCTGGAAAATTCCGAAAGACAAATGGAATTTTTAACTTAGTAAAAAAAACTTGATGTCTACCTCCCTGAAGCGACATGAAGCCGAAACTTTATTCAAGGCGATAACCAATCAATACGAAGAGAGGTGTAAAACAGCCGGAAAAACCATCCCCACCAATCAGGATGAGTATTTTGGGTTTAATGATAAAGCCGACCATTCCGATAGCCTGAAAGGCAATATGGAAGCCCATCCTAAAGTAGCGGATTTTCTGAAAAGGACGAACCAGGGGAAACCGCAGGAAAAAACCGGCTACAAAAAAATCAATGGCAAGTACCTCTACAACAAAAAACAAGCTTTAGAAAAAGAAGGACTTACCGAAATAAGTTTATCCTCGTTTTACCTCACCGTTTACTGCAATTATCTCAATTGCGAGGGAATGGAAGACTTTCGGAAAAAATTCCTGTTGGCTTCTTCAAAGGTCCGGTATCATGCTTTCTATTTTTCCAAGCGCGATTATCGCGTCAAGCACTTCACTATCGATATTGAACTATCAGCGGGCAGGGAATGTGAAGTAGAAGCCTGGGGGTTTCATGAAGATCGCCGAAAAGACCCCTTCAAGGGTACAGGAATTATCAAAAGCAGTAACCTTTTCGTTAACCTGCTCAACGAGGAGGGCATCGAAATGAAACTGATCTTTCCCGAACACAGCCCCCGTTTCAGCGACGAGCAATACCGGCACGGCGTAATGCTGACGATATCTTATGACAATTTTCCCGTCAGTGTCCGGTTACTAATGATCAAAATTGGTTCCGACCAGCAAGAGGCCTCTGAACCAGATACGCTCCGGGCGGAACGTTACCTAATGTTTCATCAGAAAAACCTGCGGGCGCCACAGGAACGCATTTCTAGTCTGACTTCGCTAACGGTGCGCGACGAACCAATCGAAAATATCGTACACATGATCGGTAACTACTGGGTATGGCACTACTCCGACAAGTACCTGGTACAATTCAAAATGGAAATTTTACCGGATTTTTCGGTGCGCATCCCGGATCATCCGCTTCACCTGGGCGGGAACGTCAACCAGATCGGACAGGTCAGCGCCAGCCGGCTGGCTAATAATTGTTTGTGCATCGGCCTACGCCCCGAGAACAGCTTCCAAATCCTGTCTTTCATGATGATTGAAATCCCTCAGAGTATTTTACAAGGCAATATATTACGGGGCTCCTATTGTACCGTCGGTTCAGATAACCGCAGCCCCAAAGGCGGTAATCTGGCGCTCTATAAGGACGATGATTTTTTCCCGTATGATGAGCTCGTTCCGGAGTTGATCCTGAGAAAGAATATTGCCAGACATTTGCACAAATATGAAGACTATGCTGAATTGATAATCCTGCGCAATGTATTAGAAGAGGTGGAAAAAGGGACTTAGGGTAATTTCGGAACCAATAATCTTGTTTGTTGCCTGCTCGTTATACGTTGCTCAACCGCCATTTTCCGCTTCCATCTCCAAAGCTTTTATCTGGAGTTCTTTGGGGGTCACTTGTTCGTAGCGGGTATTGCTGCGTAGATTGTAATCGATGAGGAACTGATCAATGACGTGAAAAACGACACCTGCATCCCGGCAGTAAAGCAAAATATTGATAATGTCCTGGCTTCCCTGACCGACTCGTTCCAGAAGAACGGAGACAGTGTCGTGAAAAGCCGAATCTATCTCTTGTATGAAAATTTCCGCTTGTGGAGCTTTGAGCGTTATGGCTAAAACCAATTTGTATTCCCCTTTATTGGTGTTCTCTTGCTGATAAAGCCTATTCCTACGCACGCTGACGAGAACGTCATGCTCTACCGCTTCCAACATAGATAGTTTCTTAGCCATTGTGTTACAACTTGTTAGACGCAAAGCCACCTGATATAAAACTCAAAAGTAAAGGATATTTTATACTTTAAGTCCGTTCCGGGAAATTACTTTTAAACAATTTTTAGTGAGTTGCAGATTTGACAACAAAACTAAAACCCCTAAATCACCACCAGGCATTAACATCTATCTGTCAACCCCCTAAAGTTTTATAAAAACAATAATGCGAAAAAAAGTTTCCTATGAAGTAGGTAAAAAATTGGAGGAAGATCTCTGCAAAAAGATCTTCCTCCGGTAATTTTCTTACCCAAACTTAATTTACTCCAACACCACCAACTGCTTCGTCGTCCGGTATCCATCCACCACTACGCTCACCAAGTAAACACCCGGCCGGAACGACCCGTCCGTCAGCTGGATATCGAAAGCCGGCAGTTCGACTGCGTCCAACTCCTGTCGATAGATCAGCGCTCCCCGAGTGTCGTGAATCCTGATCTCCACCGTTTCACCCAGATATGCCGCCAGCCCGATGGTGACCATCGATCGGGTGGGGTTCGGATAGAGGCCGAAATCGCGCTTGGCCGGGTCGAGCGGCTGCGCCTGATCGGTTTCTGCGGATGGCGCATAGCTATCTAAGGTTGGATCGCAAGCATCACCGACGCCGTCTTCGTCCGTGTCGTTCTGCCCAGGGTTAGGCGTGTTGGGACAGTTGTCGCACTTGTTGCCTACCCCGTCGCCGTCGCTATCCGCCTGACCGCCGTTGGCGTCCAGGTCACAGTTGTCCAGGCAGTCGGATACCCCATCTCCGTCCGTATCGATATCGTTCGAAA
>CAYQQU010000051.1:14538-43128 GCA_964419545.1 uncultured Saprospiraceae bacterium
CACTTATTGCCTACACCGTCGCCGTCGCTATCCGCCTGGCCGCCGTTGGCGTCCAACGGACAATTATCGTCCTCATCGGCAATATTATCATTATCATCATCCGGGTCGCAGACGTCGGGCAGCGCGTCGCCGTCGGCATTAGCCAGGGCGTCGCCGGCAACAGTCACCTGCGCCTGGCAGGTCGCGTCGTTGCCGTTTTCATCCAGCACCGTGATGGTTACGGTTTGCGTACCGAGGTCGACGCAAGAGAAGGTCATAGGGTCGGCCGAGAAGCCGTCCAGGCGGCAATTGTCGCTGCTGCCGCCGGCGATGGCGTTCAGGTCGTCGCCGGTAAGCGAGTAAGTCCCTTCTGCGCCCAGCTGTACGGTGATCGGCTGGCAATCGGGCGCGGGGGCTTCCGTATCGTTCACGGTAACGTCAAATGAACAAGCCGTTCCGGTATTGCCGGCGTCGTCGGCTACCGCCAGGATCACCGTCGTCGTACCCACCGGGAACAGAGAACCGCCGGCCAGGCCGGACTGGAGGCTGAAATCGGCGCCGCAATTATCGGTCACGACCGGCGCATATTCCACTGCGGCGCCGCAGTCGCCGGCGTCGTTACTGACGTTGACGTCGTCAGGGCAGGTGATGGTCGGCGCCTGGGTATCCTGCACCGTCACGGAAAAGTCGCAGGCGGCCTGATTTCCTCCTACATCGGTTGCCGTAGCCGTTACTACCGCCGTGCCGACCGGGAAGAAAGCCCCCGGGTCGATGTTGTACTGCACCAGGGCGTCGCAATTATCGGTAGCGGTAGCAGTAAAATCGACATTGGCGCCGCACTGGTCCGGATCGTTGGCTACGATGATGTTTTCCGGGCAGCTGATCTCCGGCGGCGTATCATCGCCTTCGATGATGATTACACCCACCGAGCTGCTACAGCCGTTGGCGTCGGTGGCGGTAATGGTATAATTGCCGGCCGCCAGGTTATTCAGCTCGAAGGTATTGCTGTTCAGCGAGACGTCAGCGCCGCCGGTGAAGCCATAGGTAATGGGAAAGGCATTGCTGGCCACGGAAACGCTCACCGAACCGGTAGCCCCGCCCGGGCAGGAGGGTTGCTGGTCGGTCACCGTCAGGTCGCAAGACAGGCGGCAAAGTTCCAGGCTGTTGACGTACAGATTGGCGGCTCCGCCGAAGCCGGCATCGGCATTAAAGAAGCGGATTTGGGCCGGCGTTTGACCACCGGCGGGGTTGAGCAAGGGTCCGGTGACGGTCTGGGAGAAGCCGCCGTTGCGTTGTTCGATCCGCATCTCGTAGGTGGCGGCATCGCGCAGCGCAATGGTGAAGGTGAGCCCTTCGTCGGTAAATCCGACGCCCGTCGCGCGGGCGCCGTTGCCGTCATTCACCACGTAATTGGCTTCTCCGCCGATGAAGAAAGCCTCCATCAGGTTTTCGCCGGCGGCGTTGCGCAAGCCGAAGCCGACGGTGCCGCCCGTTGCGATAAAGCCGTTGTCGAAGCCGAAGCGGAGCTGCGCATTGGGCGTCAGCGGTTCCGCGAACGGCCGGACGGCTTCCGACACGTCGCCCGAATTGGCGTACAGGCCCCAGGCTTCGCCGTTGGCGTCGATATCGCCGTCGCCGTTCGTATCATTTTGGTTGCCATTATCCGTAGAGGTGAAGACGAAATGGCCGGCGGTAGAGGGATCGTTGTTCTGGGTATTCAGCACCCAGCCCGTAAAGCCGGCGCCGCCGTTATCGCCCGATTGCCAGTTGTCGTCGTACACGCCGTCATCGGCTGCGTCACCTGCGCAGGCCGAAGCCGCGAGGCAGGAAGCCGGGGCCGTGAATGCACTGGCCAGGGTAAAGGTGCAGGCCGCATCCCCGGTAAAGGATACCGAAAGATCGACCGGCGCGCCGTCCGAGGGCAAGCCGGCCAGCGTCACCGTCTGTGGGCTGCCCGTAACCGGGAAATATTGGCCGTTGACCACCAGGAAACCGTCCGCCGGGTTGTTGGCGTATTCCACGGTCACTTCCTGGGTGTAGGTATTGGTCAGCGCCAGGCAGGTCGACTGGGCGCCCACCGTAGCATTGGTCACCACACAGGGCGGGCAGGCTTCCGGCGCCGTGAATACGTTGGGTTCGGTGAGGCTGCAGCCGGGATCATCGGTAAAGGAAGCCGTCACGGCCACCGGCTGACCGTCGGAGTCGAGGCCGGTAAGCGTCACCACCTGCGGGCTGCCGGTGATGGGGAAGGTCTGGCCGTTGACATCCAGCAGTCCCGTTGCCGGCTGGTTGGTATAAGTCACCCGCACCTCCTGCGTATATTCGTTGGTATTCGGCGCACAAGCCGTTTGCGCCAGGGCCGTCAGGTCGATGATGGCGCAGGGCGGGCAGGCTTCCGGCGCCGTGAACAAGCCGGCGGCCGTAAAGCTGCAGGCAGGGGTGGCGGAGAAAGCAGCGGTCACGTCCACCGGCTGGCCGTCGGCGTCGAGGCCGGTGAGGGTAACTGCCTGCGGGCTGCCCGTAACCGGGAAAAACTGGCCGTTAACTTCCAGTTGCCCCAGCGGCGGCGCATTCTCGTAGGTTACCGTCACCGTCTGGCTGTAGGTATTGGTCGTAGAATTGCAGGCCGTCTGGGCGCCGGCCGTGACGCCCGTGATCGCACAATCGGGCAGGGGGGCGCAGATTTCCAGGCTGTTGAAATAAGCATTACGCTGACCATCGGGGCCGGCGTTGGCGTTGAACAGGCGCACCTGGCTGATGTCCGTGCTATTGGCTACTCCGCTCAGGGTACCGCTGATGTTGAAGACGCTGCCGTCTTCCAGGCGGGTGATGGTTGCGGTGTAGGAATCGGTTCCCGTCAGGTTGAAGGTGATATTCAATCCTTCATCGGAAAAGAAAAGGCCGGGAATGTTTTGCAGGCCGCCGGCGTCGACGTATTCGTAGGTGCTCGCACCGCCGCGGAAGAAAAACTCGAAGCGGTTTTCGAAGCTGGCGTTCTGCAGGCCGAAGCCGACGGCGCCGCCGTCGATCCAGCCGTTATCCATTGACAGGGAGAAAGCACCTCCGGGGACCAGGGCGTTATTGAAAGGCCGCACCGCGTTGGAGACGTCGCCGGAATTGGCGTACAGGCCCCAGGCTTCGCCGGCTGTATCGATATCGCCGTCGCCGTTGCTATCGCCGTCGCCGTTATCGGTAGACGTAAACACAAAATGGCCGGCCGTGCTCGGGTTGTTATTTTGGGTAAACAGATTCCAGCTGCCGAAGCCGGCGCCATCGTTATCGCCGCTCTGCCAGCCGTCATCGTAGGCCGCAGCGGCGGCGTTGCTTTGCTCGCAGTTTTGCAGTGCGCCGCAGGTGGGCGGCGCGATAAAGACGTCGGCTACCGTCAGCTCACAACCCGGCGCCAGTGAAGCCGTCGCGCTCACCGGTGCGCCGTCGGCGACCAGCCCTTGCAGGAGTACGGTTTGCGGGCTGCCCGTTACGGGAAAAGTTTCGCCGTTAACGACGAGCGAGGGGCCCGGAGCGCCGACATAGAAGATGGTCAATTCCTGGTTGTAGGTATTATCGTCGGGGTTGCAGGGGAACTGCTGGCCCGCCGTGATACTGGTGATCGAGCATGCGTCGGTGCTGAATCCGGTGAGTTGGGAAATGCCTGCGCAGCTGAAGGTCCCCGTTGCAGAGGTTTCGACCGGGAAGGTCGGGATGCCGCCGTTGCGGTTGGGCGAGTTGGGCCGGTCGGGCGAAAATTGGAAGCTTACGCCCGCTGCGGCGTAGCTCAGCGAGCCGGCTTCCAGTTCCTGCCCCGTGCCGGCGTCGTATACGAAGAGGCGGAACGTTTCGCCGTCGGCCAATCCGTTTGCAGCCGGCGCGCCGAGTACTTCGATGATCATATCGTGTTCGCCGTCCCACTGGAAGCTCTGGCCGATGCGGCCGATGCCGACGACCTGTCCGGCGGCGTTTTTCACAGCTACTTCATCGCCGTCATCGATGGGTGCGCCGTTGACGATGAAGTTGTTCGCGTCGGCTACCGTGAGTGCGATGAAGTGGGGGCAGCCGCCCGGCGTAGCGTCCATAGAAAAATGGCTGCCGGCAGCGTCCGGCGGTTGCGGGTAGAGGCCCGTGGGGGCGTACCAGCTGTAGTCGCGCGGCTGGGCCTTGATCAGCGCCCGGGAATCACCGAAAGCCTGGGTCGTCTCGAAGAGAAAACCGTCGGAATAATCTTTGAGGTATTTATTGGTAAACGGCGTATTGACGAAAACGGCGTTGGTTTTGGAAGGATGGTCATTCAGTCCCAGCACCAGCCCGTCGCTGACGCCGCCGGTGGCGCCGTCGCGCCGCATTGCGAACATATTGCCGCCGTTATTATCGAAGTCGTAGGGTGCGGCAGTCGGCCAGAAACCGGCCATATTCTGGATATGGTCGGAAG
Source organism: uncultured Saprospiraceae bacterium (assembly GCA_964419545.1). GTDB lineage: Bacteria > Bacteroidota > Bacteroidia > Chitinophagales > Saprospiraceae > CAYQQU01. The sequence continues at coordinate 18,944 of CAYQQU010000051.1, forward strand.
CGCCGGTAGCCATTGCGGCCCGCAGCGCCATCAGCCATTTGATATCTTTGTCCAGCCCGAACCAGAAATAGTCTTTCCAGAAGACCAGGGGCCGGCCTTCTGCGGCCATCAGCACCGGATAGCCCATATCTTCCTTGTCCTGGAAGACGGGATTGTGGTCGGGTTCGGTTTCGAATTTCAGGCAGCTGTTGCCGAAGGGGATCTCGCAGCTTTGTTCATCATCGCCTACGAAGCCGGTGCGGTCGGTATCGTGGGTGTCGAGCCAGGTCACCACGTCGTCGCCGCTAAGCGAGGAGCCCCACACCAGTCCGGCGCCGCCGAGCGCCTGGAAGAGGTCCTGCCCGCCGCTGCCGTCGTTGAGGATAGCCTGCAGGACACCCCGGAACGGAAAGTCGAACATCGACATATCCGCGTTCTTGGCGCCGGAATTGGTAGAGGTCTCTACCAGGTTGTGGTAACTGGTGATCGCTCCGGCGTTAAAATCGAAAAATTCGCCGAGGGCGAACGCCTGCGGGCCGTTATTGTACTCGACAATAAACTTGGCCAGGTAATCCGGTTCGATGTGTTTGACGGCATCGAGGCGGATTTCGTCGAAACCGACGTCTTTCAGGAAGCGGCCCCACCCGATTAGGTCGACGCCCATTTCGCCGATGATATTCGGAGCGCCGAAGTACCAGTTGCCCGGGTTGCCGGCCGCATCCGTAGGCGGCGTGGAAGTGACATTATTGAAATAGCAGACATCCTCGAAGAAGATGGGATCGCGGAAAGGCGGGTTTTCGTCGCTGTGGAAGTTGTTGGGGTGAAAATCCTCCGGTCCGCTGGGCAGTCGCCCGCTGGGCGGGTTGAAGATGAGGAAGCGGAAGTCGGGCCCCGCCTCTTCGAAAGCCTGGGCGTCGCCGCCGGCGCGGTGGTTGAGCACGATATCGGCCATCACCTTCACGCCGTTGGCGTGCAGGGCGGCGATCATAGCGTCGAGTTCGGCGCGGCTGCCGTGGCGCGTACGGATGGTGCCTTTGCTGTCGAATTCGCCGAGGTCGAAATAGTCGTACGGTCCGTACCCCATATCGAAGCGTCCGGCGAAGCCTTTGGTCGGCGGCGGCGTCCAGACGGTCTCGAAGCCGGCGTCGCCGATCTGCGGCGCGAGGGTGGCGAGGGTATCCCACCAGATCCCGCCATCGGCGCCGTTGGAGATGTCGCCCGGGTGGGAGTTCCAGTAAAATCCTTGCAGGATAACGTCTTGTGCGTGCGTGTTCGTTTGAGTTCCCAATAACAGGCAGAGCAGCAGTAGAAAGCCGGATCCGGCTTTGGCAGCGAGATTAGCGGAGCGCGGGGTGTGAGCGCGCTCGGTTGCGTTCAGGGTGGTTTGGTGCATGTTAATCAATAAGAATAATCGTTAAACAATAGGGATTATTTCAAACAATCGTTAGTTGTTTTTTGAGCTGGGTAAATTTACATTCTGAACGTGGGATATCCAACTTTGGGAAAAGAAACATAAGGAAAGGTTTAATGTATGGGATGAAACAAGTTGCCCGCATCCCGGAACTTTTCGGCGAGCGGGTATTGTTTGCCAGTCGAAAGGATCGTAAATTAGCCAGACCAGCGGCAATAGCTCAGTTGGTAGAGCATCAGCTTCCCAAGCTGAGGGTCGCCGGTTCGAGCCCGGTTTGCCGCTCTTTGTAGGTTAAAGAGTTATGAAAGTTTTTTCATAGCTCTTTTTTTGGTGTTTTTTTGAAAAAGAGAAAACTATTGCTTTGTCCCAAAAGAGACTATCGGTAATTGCGGTCTCTTCCAGCCGCTCTCTTCGTTACTCCGCCCTTCGGTAGCTAAGGCTAGGGCGGTTGTCGCGCCTCGATAGCGGCTTAAATAGCCTCGAAAGAACTTCTGGGACAAAGCACTACTGGAATCCTGATTTATCGGAAGCGGATTATTAGAATAATTTAAGAAACCCTATTTTGAAGGGCCATTTTGAAAGTTTGAGATTAAGTGGTGTGTAACACAAGTTCCTTGTAAAAATTTTTGCTGAGTGCTCAATTTAAAAAGTTGATTTTCAGTAATTAAAAGCGTTTCCTTTCAAGAAAGGATCAGCAAAAATTTTTGTTACACACCATTAAGTACGTCCATATTTCCGAAAAGCCCGCGACGATGAATCATTACACCTTCGCGCTCAAATTGATATCAAGAAGATTTTCGCGCCTTTATCGGTTTCATAAAAGGAATTCTCGTAGCTATGTTCCTTTATCATGCTTTGATCAGCACCAAAATAAACTTAGAATTCCTCTAAAGAACCTCTGGGATAAAGCACTTCTTAAAGGGGTTCATTCTTTCCTATCGAGAACATTCGCAGGGATCGCCGCTCTACTTTTCTCGGTTCTATGCTGGGGGCAGTCCAGTTCCCTCCTTCCAGACCTCGTAATTGTTCCGGCTGGTTCATTTACCATGGGCTGCACACTAGGGCAATTACCTTGTGACGCCAATACCGCTCCTCATATCGTTACCCTTGATTCTTTTTTAATCTCCGCGCATGAGGTCACCCAAGCCCAGTACGAAGCCATCATGGGCGACAGCCCAAGTGAAAATGGTAATTGCCCCGATTGCCCGGTGGAAAACATAACTTGGTACGATGCGCTGCATTATTGTAACCTGCTGAGCCTATACGCAGACTTGCAACCTTGTTATTTTTCTGACGACCGGCTTGCCGAAGTTTATTCAGGTAATGGAAATAAGGTTTACTGGAATACCGAAGCCACCGGTTACCGTCTCCTTACCGAAGCGGAATGGGAATACGCCGCCCGTAGCGCGGGAGTAGACGACTTTGCCTTTGCCGGAAGCAGTGATGCTTTCACCGTCGCTTGGCTCGATGCTACGGCCACTATTCCGACCGGACAACTCGCCCCCAATGCCCTGGGGCTCTATGACATGAGTGGCAACGCCGCAGAATGGGTATGGGATCGATTTGCACCTTTTCCCGATATGGAAATCTGTGCTCCCCTTGGCCCCGGAGAAGGAAGCACCCGGTCCGTCCGGGGTGGTAGCTACCAATCCGACACCCTTTTACGTCTGGCTCATCGTACGACCGCCCCACCCGAAACGGCCAGTGGACAATTGGGCTTCCGGATCGGCCGCTTTTCCCCGGGTATGCTCCCTCCCGAATGTGTCCTGGCAATGATCCAACCCTTCGATGGCGCAACAAATGTACCGGTAACCACAGCCCTGGAATGGACGGAAGTCACTTCGGCCACGGGATACCTTCTTTGCCTGGGAACTTTTCCCAATGGCTACGATTTGGTCGAAAGTGAAGATGTCGGTAGCATTACCACTTATATTCCTGAAAATTGCCTGCCGGCTGAATCTACTGTATACGTTACAATTAAACCTTATAATGCCGCGGGACTTGTAGAAAGCTGTACCAGTTTTTCCTTTTATACCAGCCAGGGCGTACCGAACGCCCCAACGACTATTACGGGACCGGAAATTGTTTGTTCCAACCAAAATGAAGCCTACGAAACAGCAGAAATCGATGGCGCGACGGATTATATTTGGACCATTACCGGCGGTGCGATTTCCAGTGGACAGGGTTTGCCCGAAGTTGAAGTATTATGGATGGGAGCAGAAGGAACGCTATGCGTCGCTACCGCTAATGCGTGTGGAACTTCCGATTCTACTTGCCGCTCTGTAAATATCCAGACACCGTTGTCTGACCTGAACCCACCTGTTGGCCCCACGTCCATATGTTCCGGAGACACGGAAACTTATTCGACCATACCGGTAAGCGGCGCGTCCGCTTATTATTGGACGGTCGACGGCGATACCATTGCCGAAGGGATAGACGCCACAACCATAGACCTCTTTTGGAATGGCCCCGGAGGCGAAATTTGTGTTGCGGCCGCCAATGCCTGTGGCTCGACTCCCTTTTCCTGTACCACCGTTGACGGCAGTAGCGTTCCTGCGGCCCCACCTGCCCCCAACGGATTTCAGCCAGTATGCAGTGGCGCTCTTGAAAACTACGCTACGATGGCGGTTACCGGAGCTGAAACTTATTCCTGGACGGTTACCGGCGGGACGATTACCGCCGGGCAGGGCTCCTCCGCAGTAACCGTAGCCTGGTCTGACGCCGGAGGCGGCTTATGTGTTACCGCCGAGAATAACTGCGGGTCCAGTCCTGTTTCCTGCACGAATATTGCCGGCGGTGTTCCTCCGCTACCCCCCGCCGAACCTTTCGGCTCATCGCTGATTTGTTTAGGTGACACTGAAAATTATGCCATTTCTCCCGTCGATGGAGCCATCTCCTACATCTGGTCGATCAATGGCGGAACCGTTACCGCTGGGCAGGGCGGTATAACGGTTACGGTTTCCTGGGCGGCTCCGGGCGGAGAAGTATGTGTTATTGCCGGTAATGATTGTGGGGCAAGCAGTGAAAACTGTCTTGTAGTGAACGGACAAAGTGCCCCGCCGGGGCCACCTCAGCCCCCCAGCGGTCAAACTCAGGTGGCCCCGGGTGATGCGGAATCCTATAGTATCGCTCCGGTATTTGGCGCCACGGGATATTTATGGACGGTCTCTGGCGGCAACATTGTTAACGGTCAGGGGACTTCCAGCATTTCAGTCAACTGGAACAATGCGGGCGGCCAGGTATGTGTAAGTGCGGAAAACATTTGTGGGCCGGGCACCCCCAGTTGCCTAACCGTAACCAGCGCCCCGCCGCCGCCAATGGTCTTAATCCCCGGCGGTACTTTCGAAATGGGCTGTACGGCAGAACAAACCAACTGTCAGGATGAACTCCCCGTTCACACGGTGACTTTGTCGGATTTTTATCTCGGGGTATTTGAAATAACCCAAGATGAATGGGAAAGTATCATGGGTTATAACCCTAGTACTTTCAATGATTGCGGAGGGACCTGCCCCGTCGAACAGATTAGCTGGTACGAGACTATCGTCTATTGCAACAGCCTCAGCATACAGCAAGGGCTTACGCCTGTGTATATCATTAACGGCAGCACCGACCCCGACATCTGGGGCCCGCCTCCCGTTTTCAATCCGTCCTGGGATGCGGTTATCGCCAATTTTAGCGCCAATGGGTATCGCCTGCCTACTGAAGCAGAATGGGAATACGCCGCCCGCGCCGGAGGTGGCGCCCCACAGACCTTATTCAGCGGGAGCAATAACCTGAATGAAGTCGGTTGGTGGGATCAAAATGCCGGCGGTACTACTCATCCCGTTGGTGGGCTACAGCCCAATGCCTTCGGTTTATTCGATATGTCGGGTAATGTTTACGAATGGATTTGGGACTGGTACGACGGGAACTACTACGCGAACAGTCCTCCCAATAATCCTACCGGCCCCCCGAACGGTATCTTCCGTCTTCGCCGCAGTGGTTCGTGGAGTGATCCACCTGCTTTCTGCCGGGTAGCCGACCGCGACACCAGCATTCCTGGTGCTACGAATGCCGCTTTTGGTTTTCGAATCGCCCGAACGCCATAATACCATCAGTAGGGCTTAAAACCAAATCCTGGACTATGATGAAATTCTACATACGTATTACCTTTTTGTTCCTTGTCTCCTCAATCACCGTTCGATTGGCTGGTCAATGTGTACAACGCATCGACCTCGATACCGACATCGACCTCCGCACCCTTTTTTTTCAACAACCAGGACGAGGGTATGTCGCCGGCGACGGCGGCTTCCTGCAATTTACGGGCGACGACGGCGAGAGCTGGGTACAACAAGACTTGCGAACAAATCAGAGCATCAACGAGCTTTTTTTTACCGATGATACGATTGGCTGGGCGGTTGGCAATTTGGGAACCATCCGTTTCACCGAAGACGGCGGTACCAACTGGCGACAACAATACAGCCCTCAGAGAATCGACCTGCACAGCGTTTCTTTCTCCGAAACGGGCGTAGGCGTCATTGCCGGGGCATGCGGGACCATTTTGCGTACTACTGACGGTATAAATTGGGCAACCATACCTCCGGTCAGCCCGAATGATTTGTTCAAAGTGCATTTCATCGATGAAACGACCGTCCTGGCAGTCGGCGCCGGCGGCCTGGTTCTCCGGTCAGAAAACGCAGGCATCAGTTGGGGGGTGGTAAACAGCGGCACAAATAATGATCTCTTCGGATTGTCGAATTTTGGAGCATCGGTCTGGGCGAGCGGTCAGGGTGGCGGACACCTATCTGAAGATGCCGGCATCACCTGGACAGAAATATTGCTGAGCAACGATTATTTCGACGTAGCAGCAATGGGCTCGCAAAAGGTACTCTGGGTTGGCGAGGGCGGCCGTATCCTCGAGACCTTAGCTGGTGGAACTTCTTTTACGGATTTATCGATTCCGGCAGTAGCAGAAGACCTATTGGCCATCATGCTCCCGGATAGCACCACCGGCTACGCGGTTGGCGAGGGAGGGACGCTCGTTCGTATCTTCTTTCGGGATGCCATGGCTCAGTCGGGAAGCCCGGTATGCGTAAATGATACCATTGCCCTCATCGGAACATTCAACGGGTTGGTCGATTCCATAAGATGGTCCGGCCCGGAAGGTTTTTCCAGTACAGCGCCCAACCCTGTCCTCCCAAGCGCTACTGCGGGAATGGCCGGGATTTACACCTATGAAGTGAACCAAGGCGAATGTATATTTTCAGATACCACCCTGGTAGAAGTATTTGCCAATCCCAACGCTTCTTTTCAGATCAATCCCACGACCCTGTGTGTCGATGATCAACTAGTAGTCACTTATTCCGGTAATGCCGGTCCCGATGCCGATTACACCTGGGACTTCGACGGCGGTGAGGCCTTATTCGATACGAACAGCGGATCGCTAATCATTAGTTGGCCCGAGGTGGGCCATTACACCATCCATTTGTTGGTTATAGCCGAAAATGGTTGCCAGGCCCAATCTTCCGCCACGGTTGAAGTCAACGGTACTCAAATTGAAATTGGCAACGAAATAGCTATTTGCGATGGCGAAAGTATTTCGCTCGATGCGGGAAATGACGCTTCCTCTTACCTTTGGTCAACGGGCGCCACTTCTCCAACTATTTCGATTGATACTCCAGGTGATTACGGCGTCACCGTCACTTCGGCTGACGGCTGTTTGGCTGAAGACCAGGTCTCAGTTTACGCCATCGATCTGATCGAAAGCCTGACCGGCACGGCCGCCACCTGTGACCAGCCCAACGGCCTGGCTCAGCTTGAGCTCGGCGACACAAGCGGTAACGTGGCCATTGCTTGGAGTGATGGCTCTTCCGGGCTCACTCAGATCGATAACCTGGCGCCCGGCACCTATACCGTAACGGTTACTGATGAGCAGTGTACCCAATCTGCGTCGGTATCGGTTCCGGCTATCCCGGGGCCCAGTGTCAACATAATCCCATTCGGTACCACTTGCGCCGGAGTCCCTTTCACTTTACAGGCCGAAGTACAAAATTGCCAGGGCTGTAATTTTACGTGGAGCAATGGCGATTCGGGCAATAGCCTGGTAGTAATGGAGGAGATGGCAGGTTTTTACCAGTACAACGTTACCGTCAATGACGCCAACGGCTGCTTTGCCCAAGCGTACATTTCCGTGGAAATATCGGATGCACAGGTCGACCTGGAAGATAATGCGGCATTGTGTAATGGTGAAAGTATCATACTCGACGCCGGACCCGGTGCGGCAACCTACTCGTGGTCTACTGGCGCTAGTACCCAGACCATAACCGTGGATACTCCAGGCAATTACAGCGTTGTCATCACCACTCCAGAAGGCTGTACCGCGCAAGATCAGGCTTCAATTCCCTCCGTGGACCTCATTGCAACCATTAACGCCAGCCCCGCTACCTGCGGCCAGCCGAACGGGGGCGTTCTACTGCAATTGGGTGAAATTACCGGCGATTATACGATCAACTGGAGCAATGGTGTATCCGGAGCCGACCAAATCACGAGCCTGGCCCCGGGGAATTATTCGGTCACCGTCTCCGATGAATGGTGTACCCAAACCGCAACTACTACCGTAAATGCAGTTATGGCCCCGGGCGTCGCCATCGTCCCTCCTTCAGTTACTTGTGCCGGCGACCCCTTCGTACTGCAGGCCGAAGTCCAAAATTGCGCTGGCTGCCACTATGAATGGTCCAACGGCAGTACCGACGATACCGTCACTGTGACCGAAACCATTGCAGGGACGTACAGTTATGCTGTTACCATTACTGATGCCAACGGCTGCCCTGCGTCGGCCCCCCTTTTGGTAGATATCACTGATGCGGTGGTCGTCCTCCCTGAAGACCTGGCGCTTTGCAATGGTGCGAGTATCCCGCTCGATGCCGGTCCGAACGCCGACGACTATTCATGGTCGACCGGTGCTGACACCCAGATGATAACCGTGAGTAATGCCGGAACCTATGGCGTTACTATCACTACGGCTGCCGGTTGCACCGCTCAAGGTCAGGTATCCATTTCCGAAGTAGCGCTCATCCAGGCGCTCACCACTGAACCTGCGACCTGCGACCAGCCGAACGGCACCGCCCTGATCCAACTGGGGGAAACGACCGGTGATTTTTCTATCGACTGGAGCAATGGCGAAGTCGGAGTTACCCAAATCACCAACCTCACACCGGGAAATTATTCCGTCACGGTAACGGACCATCTGTGTTCAGAAAACGCTACGATTGCAGTTACGGCCGAAACAGCGCCTAGCGTCACCCTGGATGCCCCCACTACGGCTTGCGCCGGCACAGCGCTCACTTTGACAGCCGAAGCACAAAATTGCAGCGGATGCAATTATTCCTGGAGTACCGGAGATACTGGTAATCCTCTCACTGTAACTGAAACGCTGGCCGGCACGTTTACTTACAGCGTGACGATTACCGATGCCAGCGGCTGCGTCGCAGAGGATAGTGATTCATTTACCCTTATCGATTTGCAGGAGCCCTTCCTCCCTGAAGCGATTGATGCTTGCGCCAATACTTCGATTCCGTTGAACGCTGGAAACCCAGACGCCGCCTACCAATGGTCCACCGGTAGCACCGCTCAGGCCATCAACATCACGACCTCGGGATCTTATAGTGTTACCGTTACTGCCGGCAACTGCACCATACAGGATGAAGTCAATATAACTATATTCCCTCCTAACCTCACCAACCTGAACGAGGCGATCTGCCAGGGGCAGAGCTATGATTTCGGAGGTGAAGAAATTGAAGAAACAGGGGAATACCAAATTGTCTACACCGGCGCCAACAACTGTGACAGCATCGTCAATCTATTGTTAACCGTTGACGCCCCCCTCACCGGCATGTTCACAGATACAGTGTGTACCGGCGAACTGTACAATTGGAACGGAACCACCTATACCGATCCAGGCACCTTCATGCAAAATTTAGTGACGGAAGAGAACTGCGATAGCATGGTTACTTTGACGCTGTTTCATCTTCCAGCCCCGGATATCTTAGATGATCCGCCCACCCTCTATAACAGTTGCGAAGGGGAATCATTGCCCATTATCAGTTTGCAGCCTACCCCCGGTGCGATAATTGACTGGTACGGATCTGCTTTGGGGAACGATACGATCATAGTGGGCAGCAACACCTTGACCCCTACTTCTCCCGGCGTTTTCTTTGCCGAAGCCAGGAACCTGATTTCCGGCTGCCGAAGCTTAAGCCGCCTAATGATTGAAGTGGTTGTTAATCCCGACGAAGAGACTTACCTCCAGGAACAGACTTGTCGGATAGCAGATGCGGGAACCACAATCGACACCGCGGTAACAGTTAATGGTTGTACCAATCTGATATTTACTGAACGGACCTTCGTACCGGCCTATGATACCACGTTCGTGGATAGTCTAAGCTGTATGCACAGTGAAATAGGCGTGGTTTCGCAACTTTTTACATCGACGGACAACTGTGACAGTATCGTCGTTCGAGAGACCCGGTTCGACGCATCCAGGATCGGGCTGTTACCCGACAGGACAACTTGTGATCCGGAATTAGTAAGAATTGATACCACTTTCCTGTCCGGAGCCGGGCAGGACGGTTGTGACAGCCTGCAGATCCAACGCTGGATGCTCGAAATACCTCCCCAGAATAATATTGCCGTAACCATTTGTGAAGGGGAAGATTATCTTTTCGGTGATACTTTGATAAGTGAAAGCGGTATTTATCAGGATACCCTTTTCAATAGCGAAGGCTGCGATAGTATTGTTTCCTTAGCCTTATCTGTGGCTTCTCTGACGTTATCTACCGTCAGAGAAGTAAAATGTCAAGGAGATACGTATCTATTCGGCGACAGCCTGATCACGGATGCCGGGGAGTACCTATTTGTATTGGAAAATCAGGCCGGTTGTGACAGTACCGTATTATTGATTTTGGAATACGCCGAGGCGCCGACCTTTCTTCCTGTCGACGATACCCTTAGCATTATCCCCGGTAGCGCTATCACGAGCGTCAACGTTGCGGCAAACGATCAAATCCCTGCCGGCGCCAACTGGTGGATACAGCCCGGCAAGCCACCTGAACACGGCACCGTTTCATTCCTGACCGAGGTCTTCCTGGGTTATACGCTCTTTGATCCCGACTTTTTCGGAACGGATTCCCTGACTTACCTCCTGTGTAGCGAGTTCTGCCAAGATACTTCTTGTATCGAAGCTACCGTCCGCGTCTCCAACCTGCGCGATTGTTCGGAAGAAATAGAAGACAACCTACCCACCGGTTTCACTCCTGACGGTGACGGGATCAACGACCACCTTGACCCAATCGGTGGGTTGGTGGAATTGGGTTGCATACAGCATCCGAAGAACGCTACCCTGACAATCATCAACCGGTGGAACGAAATCATTTACGAAGCCCGTGAATACCGCCCATGGGATGGCCGCTTTCGCACCGGTGAACGTGTCTCACAAGGTGTCTATTTCTACATTCTAACTTTTGAGGAACAAAATGAATACGTTTTTCGAAAGGCGGTCAATGTATTGTGGTGAAGAATGATGCAGTTACTTTGCAGGGAAGGGTCAGGTGGTGAAACCGGAAATGGGGAGTGGCAATTCCCAGCTACCCCGATTCGTCGGGCGCATTCTCGTCCGCCGATTAGTCGTATACCGCCAGGGCAACTAAGGCTAATGCCGAAGGGTTGAAGTACTTGGTAGAACTGGCTGAACTGAGAAATGTTTTTTTATATCAAATAATTATGATCTGATAAACATTGATATTTAGCCAAAAGGAACGTATTTTCGCCCCCACATGCGGCAATAGCTCAACTGGTAGAGCATCAGCTTTCCAAGCTGAGGGTCGTTGGTTCGAATCCAGCTTGCCGCTCTTCCTCCGGGCGCAGCTTAACCCGGATTACTCATGGACTAATCTATTGCGAAGGCCCCATGAATAATCCGGCCCACCGCTGCGCCCGGAATTCGCTTCAAACCTGCGCCGAATCCGATGAAAACGGGCTGCTTTCGTGTCGATTCACCTCCTTTATTTATATTACTATCGATGAAAATACCCTCCCTGCTCCTACTCGCCTGCCTCCTGCTGCCGGCTTGCAACGCTCCTTCTCCTTCTGCTTCGCCGTCGCAAGACGGCCCCGAGGGCATGGTCTACATCCCCGCCGGCGAGTTCCGGATGGGCGGTAAAAGCGGGCAGGCGGATCCCGACGAACTGCCGCGCCGTAAGGTGAGCGTCTCCGCTTTCTGGATGGATGAACACGAAGTGACCAACCGGCAATTCGCCCGATTCGTCGAGGAAACGAGCTACGTCACGGTGGCCGAACGGGCCGTCGACTGGGAAGCTATGGCTCAACAGCTGCCGCCGGGCACCCCTAAACCCGATGAATCGCTGCTGCAACCGGGCTCGCTCGTTTTTCAGCCGACTTCCGGCCCGGTCAACCTGCAAAACTACTCGCAATGGTGGGCGTGGACGACGGGCGCCGACTGGCGGCATCCCGAAGGTCCGGGCAGTACGATCGACGATCGCATGGACCACCCCGTGGTGCACATCGCCTGGGAAGACGCCCAGGCCTACGCCCAATGGGCGGGAAAGCGACTGCCGACGGAAGCCGAATGGGAATGGGCGGCTATGGGCGGACTGGAAGATCCGATATACCCCTGGGGCAACCAACCGGCCGCAGAAGCTTACCGGCAAGCCAACTTTTACCAGGGCCTCTTTCCCTACAAAAATACCGCCAAAGACGGGTACCGGGCCACCGCGCCCGTAAAGTCGTTCCCCGCCAACGGCTACGGCCTCTACGATATGGCCGGGAACGTCTGGGAATGGTGCGCCGACAAATACCACTACGAAGCTTACCAGCTGACCCGATCGGAAAAGATAGTCACCGACCCCGCGGGCCCGGACGAAACTTACGATCCTCAGGAACCGTTCATGTCCAAACGCAGCATGCGGGGCGGGTCTTTCCTCTGCGACGAAAGCTATTGTACGGGCTATCGCGTCGCCCGCCGTATGAAGTCCAGCGAAGATTCCAGTTTTAACCATACCGGTTTTCGCTGTGTACAGGACATTGGGCGTGAAATCAATCCAGCGAATTGATCCACTGCGCGATCTTCACCGCTTCGGCCCGCGGCACCTGCGGCATGGGCGCCATCGGCGTGTATCCGGGCCAGTTATCCGGTTCGGGATTGTAGATCAGCTCCACGATGCGCTCCACGCTGTAGTTGCGCCTGGCGACTTCGCGGTAAGCCGGCCCCACCTGCTTTTGGTCGGGGCGATGGCAGGCGATACAGGTATTTTTCACCAATAAAGGTTCGATCTCGGCATAAGTAGGTGCTTTGCTCACCGTCTTCGGTTTGGGCTGCGGCTGCGGCGGTCGGGAGCGCTTTGCTGCCCGCTTTTTCTTCGTTTCGGCGAGCGCCCGCCGCCTGGCCTCCTGTTCAGCCCGGTAAGCGGAAGCGCTGAAGCGGCTCCAGGCGTCGTCGGCCAGTTTTTCGCCTTCCGGAATGTGGTGGAGGGTGTAATAGGCGGCCGGGTGCAGTAGCGCCAGGCTCGTATCGCGGGCGGCGCGAATGCCGTCCAGGCGCAGCTCATGGATGAAGTGCGGCCGCAGGTTGGCCACCTGTAAGCGCACCTTGCGACCGTCTTCCGAAACGATCAGCCCCTCGATCTGCAGGGTGTCTTCCAGGATGGTCGGGCTGCCGTATACCGGATGGTATTTATAGGTAAAGGAACGCCCTGTGTAGCGATCCAGATCCCGGGCGTGCTCCCGGTCGACCGGCAGCGTAAACTCGATCTCGAAGCCGTCGGGACGGACCTTTACGGTCTTCATCTCGAAGGGGGTGCGCCCCGTCCAGGCCAGGCGCTCGAGGCCGGAATGCTCCGTTCCCGCCGATCCCCAGCCGCGGTTGGTTTCTCCGACGTAGAGAGCGCCGTCATGGCCCCAGGTCATGCGCAGGACGCCCGACTGGAAGCCGTCGTAAAAATCGAAGGCGACACCCTGGTATTCGCCTTTGACCTTTTCCAGGTCGACCCGCATGATCTTGCTCTGCCCCTGGTCGCCGACGAACAGCTGTCCGCCGAACGGACCGAAAGCGCCCCCGGTGCTGTCGACCACGATCTCAGAGGTGGAGATGCCCAGGATGCCGTGGGGCAGCCACACGGCGGGCAGCTGCAGGGCGGGAAAATCTTTTTTCACTTCGACCAGCAGATCCGGATCCGCTTCATCGGGGATATTGTCGGGTTTGACGTAGCGGCCGTCCTTTTTCACCTGCCGGCGATCCACGCGGGCGAAGAATGCTTCGGCGGTGAGGTCGACCGGCGAGTCCGGCTCCGCGGCCCAGCGCAGTCCGGCAGGATGGCCGGTGAAGCTGCCTTTTTTGACGTGCCAGATCCCTCCGGAGCCGACCCAGTCGCCCTGGTTTTCGGTGTAGAAAAATTCCCCGTCGATCATTCCCAGGCCGCAGGGCGAGCGCATGCCCGTCGCCCAGGGCGCCATGCGGCCGTCCTCGTAGATGCGCATCGTCCAGCCGCGCCAGGGGGCGCGGCTTTCCCCGCGCCACCACTCTTCGTCGCCGAAAGCGACGTTGGCGGTGACGACCATGCTGCCGTCCGGGAAAAATTTGGGCCCGAAGGAATACTCGTGGTAGTGCCCCGACAAGGGCCAGTCGTAGATCGTCTCGTAGCGGTCGGCCCGGTCGTCGCCGTCCGTATCGACCAACCGGGTCAGCTCGCCCCGCTGCGCCGCATACAACACGCCGTTGCGGTAAGCCAGCCCCAGCGGCTCGTGTAAGCCGGAGGCGAACAACGTAAACCGCGGATCGCGCCCGCCGTACATCGCCGGGTTTTCGACCACCCAAACTTCCCCTCGCCGGGTGCAGAGGGCGATCCGGCCGTCGGGCAGGGTGGTCAGCCCCCCCACTTCCAGCAGTACGCCCTCCGGTATGGGCAGTGGTATGCGGTCGTAATAAGGGTTTTCTTTACGGAACGAACTTTGCGATTGCGCCTGAACGCAGCCGAAGAAGAGGATGGCGATTAAGAGCAGTTGCTTCATTCTGCTTACCAGTTTATTGTATATTCCAAGGTGGAGGTTAGGGTGAAGACCAATTCCCGGCGGTCGCCCCGGGCGCGGATCTCCGCCGAGCGGTCCTCGGGCAATTTCAGGAAATAAGCCTGATCGACGGCGTACCAGCCGGCTTCCAGCTTCCGAATATCTTTGCCTTCCGCCAGTTTGACGACGAACGGCTGTTCCGCCGGCGCTCCTTTTATTTGGAGTTGGCGAACCAGTCCTTTACCGGCAGCATCCGGCGCGATCCGGTCCCGGACCTCCGCCCCGCCGATCTCGAATAAAAAAACGGGATAGCCGGAAGCCGGGTCCAGCTCATAGCCTTTATTCCGGAAGCCGTCCGCTTCGCCGAGTTGTTTGGGGAAAGCCGCCGTGCTGTCCGGCAAAAACGCAAAAGAATGGCCGGTAAACAGATGCTGCACCGGCCCCAGGGGCCGGAAGGAACCGTCGCCGCGATCCCGCCACATCGGCGTGGCGTCGATGAACGCCCCGCGCCAGACGCCGATGAGATTTCCCGCTTTCAGGTCGTACAGATAATGGAGGCCCTGTGGGCTGCCCACGCCGATGGTATGGGTCAGTCGGCGGTCGCGATCGCCTTCGTAATCGTAAAACGCCCGCAACAGGCGCGGCCGGCCGCCTACCGCAACGTAGATGGGCGGCGCAGCGGCGGGCGGTGCAAACATGGCTTCTGCGTGCAGCGGCGCCGGGTGGGCCGTGATGTTGAACAGGCCAAACCTTTTGGGAATATAAGCATCCCGCCGGAAGTAGATCAGCTCAAAAGGATGCGATCCGGCGGCCAGCTCGACCTGCAGCGTATCTTCTTGAAAATACTGGTGAGGGAAGGTAAAGGACTGCCCTCCCATTTGCAGCCTGGCGCCTCCGTAGCAGCTGAGCTGAAAATCGTAGCGGCCGGCGGCAGGGGCTTCCAGCTTGCCCCGCCAGACCATGCCGAACGGTCCGTAACCTTCGGCGGGGGTGAACGACAATTTCGCGCCGTCGCCACGGGCCGCCGCAGTATCTGCGATTACTGCTTCGGGGGAAGCGTAGCGGCCCGGGTAGAGTTCGTAAGTAAGACCGGAGAGCGATACCGGCAATTCTTCGAGCAGCTGGTAGCGCATATTGCGGAAAGCCACCGGTCCGTGGTCGCCCTGGATCAGCAGCGGGCCGCGGTCGGTCTCTTCCCGGCTCAGCGCGCCGCGGGTAGGAGTCGGAACCGCTACGTTCTCGTGGATGCGCACGCCGTTGAGGTCTACGGCAACGAAGCGGGCGTTCTCGACCTTTTCGCCGGCGGCGTTAAACCGGGGCGCGCGGAAAGCGACGACCAGGTGCTGCCACAAGCCGGGCGCTTTGGCGGCGTTTTGCAGCGGCGGCTTCCCCGGATAGGTCTGGTCGGGCGGATAGTCCCAATTGCGGTAAATGCCCCCCATATCGGCGAAGGTCGGCCGGTCTTTCCCCCAGCTGTCGCGGAGCTGCAGCTCGTAGCGTCCCTGGAAATAGAGTCCGGAATTCGATCCTTTCGGCAGCAGGACCTCCAGCTCCAGCACCATATCGCCGTGTTCCCAGTTGGTGACGAGGTGGCCGTTGGCTTCCCGGTCGTTGCGATTAAAGAGTACGCCGCTCCCCGCTTGCTCGCGAATTGCCGGCGGCGGTGGCGGCGGCGGAGCTTGCTTTTGCTTTCGCCTTTTGCGCCGCCGGCGCTTGCGCGTATCCGGTTCTGCTTCCGGCGCCGGCGCAGTGGCGGCCGGTGAGGAAGGATCGATATCCGGATGTACGGTAATGTCTTTCAACAGCACCCAGTTTTCGGGCGGCGTTCGGAAGGGCGAAAAATCCTGCAGGGACAACACCTGCACCGGGCCGCGCTGTGCCGCCGCTCCACAGGTCATCCCGACGGCCGCCCCGATCAGGAACAGCCTCCGTAAGTTTCGATTCATGCGCAAAGTGCTTTCCGGTGTTGATAACACAAAATTGGGAAGACAGTTTTGCAAAGAAAGAAGGCAGCGGCCAAGAAATGAATTTTCCGGCCGGCTTTTTTGGGTGAGCGGTGTTTTGTTTTTAAGCGTAAACGGGGAGAGAACGGGAGCAGAGACGGGATAAGCACTAACGCCAGACAAGGGTCAGGAAAACGGGCTCAGCTTGCAAACACCTCTTCCAGATCCAGCTCCATGGCGGGGAAGATCGTGCTTTTGAGGAGGTCGCCTTTAACTTTGGGGGGCAGGCCGAGGTAGCGATGATTTTCATCGAGCTTAAAGACCGACACCACTTCGTGCTCCGGATCGACCACCCAATACTCCCGGACCAGCGCGGTTTCGTAGACTTCGAATTTATCCCGCATCTCGCGTTCTGCATTCCCGGGCGAGAGGATTTCCACCACCAGGTCGGGAGCTCCGTTGCAACCTCGATCGTCGAGCATGGCGGGATCACAGACGACGCACAGGTCGGGCTGCACGACGGTATGGTCTTTTCCGTCTTTGGGAACGGGCAGGCGAACGTCAAAAGGAGCTACAAAGACTTTGCAATCTTTTTTCCGGAAAAAAAGCCAAACCAGGCCGCTCATGTTAGCGGCAATTTCCTGATGGCGACGGCCTGGCGCCGGGCTCATTTTTTTTACCCGGCCACGAATGAGCTCCACCCGCTCCTGGAACTGCCAGGAAAGATAGTCCGCGTAGGTGTAGCTTTTGGACAGATCGAGCTGGGACAGGTCGGTGATGGGCATGATGCGTTTTTGGGAAAGTAAAATACGATATTTTGGAGAAGATCGCCAATATTCCGGGTGCAGCTTCAGGGCAATCGCATTTAAAAGATGCTTTCTCTCCATTGCTATAAAATTCACCTGCAACGGAAGGAAAAATCCTCGTTCTTCCTTTAGGATCGAGGTAAAAACGAGGATTTTTCCTACTTTTTCGAGATCCAAAATTTTATGCGATTACTCTGGGAGCAGCTTGAAGCTGCGCCCGGAGTTATTCCCAGCCTCCATCAATAAGGCGGCAAACTCAGCACCTCTCCGTCAACCCGGATGATCGTCCCTTCCAGGGTGCCGTCGGTGGTTACGCCGTTGCGGGTGACGTGGTTGCCGTAGCCGCTGACGTTGCCTTCCCGGAAGTAGTAGCCCGAGGAGTTGGGGTCGTTATAGTAGTAGTTCGACTGGCCGTTGCTGTTGTAGCTGTTGCCGTAGCCGGACTGTTGCTGTTGTTGCCACTGGGCTTGTACCGCCTGCACCACCTGGTAGAGGTTAAAAGATGGCTGATAGCCTACTACGCCGAAGTTGCCGTACGCGTCCACGTAGTAGGAGCCCGGGTAGAGCGGGCCGATGAACTGCTGCAGGACCATGAGGTCCTGGGCCGAAATTTCCTGTTGGTTGATGTATACGCCGGTGCGCTGCTGAGCAGTAGCCGTTTCCCGGGCGCCGAAGATGGCGAAGATCGCCAGTACTAAAACGAAGATGGATTTTTTCATGGTTGCAAGGTTTAAGTGAATCGTTCTTTTGCCTTACTGTACCGCGAGGTGAAATTCATCAACTGGTTTTAAAGAAAATTTTGCGCTTGACAAGCGATGCCTTGCATTATGCCGTCTTCGAAAAACAGCTTTTTGAAGTTCAGAGCTCTAAGCAGGGTATGCGCTTTAGCCCGGATTATTCATGGGTTCTCATAACGAAGAACCCATAAATAATCCGGTTTAGGGTATTTTGTATTCCCGGCGAAAAAGGTAAACGGAAGCACTACTATCAAACAAATTCTAAAATCGCTGGACATTTTTCAACAAAAATTTTATATTGCTGTTCTTACCGCAATCGCAATGCCTTCCGCTCCGAAGGTCTTTTCCGTTTCGTACTACAGCATCACGGCAATAGTTCAAAGTACAATGATTTCCCTATCGCGTGGAATCATTGCCGGCTCATGGAAAAAGCGCACAAAAACAAACCCGAAAAAGAAAAAATCAATACATTATGACCCTGAAATCCGCCGGAGCTGCGACCAAAAACAACCTTATGGCCACCACGACCAATCCGCAACTCGAACTGGCCTACGAGTATGTCTGCCATACTGATAAGAGCCTCTTTCTGACCGGTAAAGCCGGTACAGGCAAAACGACCTTCCTGCACCGCCTCAGGGAAGCGCCGCCGAAGCGCCTGGCCGTCGTGGCGCCCACCGGCGTAGCGGCCATCAATGCCGGGGGGATGACCATCCATTCCCTCTTCCAATTGCCCTTCGGTCCGCTCGTACCCGGCAATAAACGCGACGCCTCCCGCCTGCGGCGCTTCAGCCGCAAGAAGATCAACCTCATCCGCAGCCTCGACCTGCTCATCATCGATGAGATCAGCATGGTGCGCGCCGACCTGCTCGACGGCGTCGACGAGGTGCTGCGCCGCTACCGTATGCCGCACCGGCCTTTCGGCGGGGTGCAGCTGCTGCTGATCGGCGACCTCCACCAACTGCCGCCCGTGGTCAAAGATCAGGATTGGGATATGCTGCGCGACTATTACGCCACCCCCTATTTTTTCAGCAGCCGGGCCCTGCAGGAAGCCGAGCCGGTGACCATCCAGCTGACGCACATCTACCGGCAGTCGGACCCCACCTTTATCGAACTGCTCAACCGCGTGCGCAACAACAACCTGGACGATACCGTGCTCGCCGCACTCAACAGCCGCTACCGCCCCGCCTCGGAGATCAAAACGGAAGATGCTTACATCACCCTCACCACGCATAATGCGACAGCGCGCAGTCTCAACAACCGGCAGCTGGCCGCCCTTGACGAAAAAGCGTATACCTTCCAGGCCGTCATCGAAGGCGATTTCCCCGCTCACGCCTACCCTGCCGATGTCGAGCTGACCCTCAAACGCGGCGCGCAGGTGATGTTCATCAAAAACGACCCCGCGCCGGAAAAAGAATACTATAACGGCAAGATCGGTAAGGTCACGCAGGTCGACAACAAAAAGATCCGCGTAAAATGCCCGGGTGATCCCGAGCCCATCACCGTCCCGCTCACCGAGTGGGCGAACCGCAAATACGCCCTCGACGAGCAGACGAAAGAAGTGTCGGAGCAGATCGTCGGTACTTTCACCCAGTATCCGCTGCGCCTGGCCTGGGCCATCACCATCCACAAGAGTCAGGGCCTGACCTTCGAGCGCGTTATCCTCGACGCGGAGGCCGCCTTCGCCCACGGCCAGGTATACGTGGCGCTGAGCCGCTGCAAAACCTTCGAAGGCATCGTGCTGCGCTCGCGCATCCATTCGTCGAGCGTACGCACCGACGCCAAGGTGCGCCAGTTTTCTGAAGAAGCGGAACGCCAGGCGCCCGGCCCGGCCCAGCTGGAGCAAGCCAAAGTGGAGTACCAGCAGTCGGTGCTGCTGGAGCTGTTCGCCTTCGGCGGCCTGCGGCGACGCTGCGAACGCTTGCAGCGCGTGCTGCTCGAACACGAGAGCAAGCTGTTGCCCGGCGCGACGGAGCCTTTTGATGAAGTGTTCGAAGCCGTCCAATCGCATATCCTGCCGGTTGCTGAAAAGTTCCGGCGCCAGCTGCGCAGCCACTTCCAAAACGGCCTGCTTCCCGAAAACAACGAAACGCTCCAGGCGCGCGTGCGCAAAGCCGCCGCCTGGTTCGCCGAACAATTTTCGGAAAAGCTGACGCCCGCCGCCCGGCGCATCCAGATCATCAGCGACAACCAGCAGGTGCACAAGGCGGCGACGGACGCACTGACGGAACTGCGGCAGTCGCTATTCGTGAAGACGGCCGTCCTCCGCGTCGCCAAACAGGGCTTCTCGGCCCACGGCTACCTGCGCGCCAAAGCCGATGCGGAGCTCGACTTCCGGGAAGACCGCAAGCAAAAGGCCGTAGCGCCGCCGGCCGACCTTACCCCCCAGACCATCAGCCACCCCGACCTCTACCGCCGCCTCACGCAGTGGCGCGCCGAGCAGGCCAAAAGCCGCGAGGTAGCCCACTACCAGATCCTGCCGACCCGCACCCTGCTTGCCGCAGCCGAAGGGCTGCCCGCCGGCGCCGAACAGCTGCAACAGCTGCCGGGCATCGGCTCCCGCCGCCTGGAAACCTACGGCGCCGACCTGCTCGCCCTCGTCCACGCCTACTGCGAAGAAAACGGCCTGCAGCCGGCTACCGAACTCCCCTTCGCAGCGCCGCCGCCCCAAAAGGCGCCCAAGCCGGACACCAAGGCGGTCACCCTGGAACTCTATCGGGCCGGCAAAACCGTTACCGAGATCGCCGAAGCCCGCGGCCTGGCCGTCACGACCATCGAAGGCCATATCGCACACCACGTTCAGGCCGGAACGGTGGACGTCGCCGATTTTATGGATACCGAAGCCATCACGGAGATTGCCGAAAGACTAGCCGATGTCACCGAAAAACCGCTAACGGCGCTCAAAGCCCATTTCGGGGATCGCTTTTCCTACGGCCAGCTGCGGATGGTGATGGCGCATGTGGCGCGGGAGGAGGAGTAGCTCCGGGTGCAACTTCGAGTTGCGCCCGGAGTTGACTCGCGGTCCCATGACTCCGGGCGCAGCTCCAAGCTGCACCCGGAGCACGCTTCACAAACAAATAAAGAACCACTCCGAGTAATCCTCCAGCACCTGATCCTCCCGGCTGCCCGGCAGGCCCTCCAGCTCGTGCAAAGGCGCTATGATGTTGCGGCGGCCCATTTGCACCATCACGAGGAGCCCCTGGTCTTCCGAAAATCCGGTAGAGGCCACCACCTCTACTTTGCGACCGTCCAGGCCGAGGGCCGAATGCTTGCGCCACTTGGCCGTAAAAGGGATGGGCAAGTGGACTTCCAGGTATTGCGTCCAGTTGAACTCGTCGGATTCGCCGGGATAGGCCAGCAGAATACGCTGCAGTCGGCGTTCCTGGTCGGTCGGCATGGCGGCGAAAAGGTGCCGGTAGAGGAGGCGCCGGTAGCTGCTGAACCGCTTCTTGTAAGATTCCGGTCGCTTTTTGGTTTCTCTGGCCAGAAGCGATTCTTTTACACCGGGAAGGAGGTAAAACCCCTTTCCTTGATCCTGGATGTATTCCTTGGGAATCTGGCGCATGGAAGCGCTATCCAGTTCGATATCGTAAACCGGCCGTTCGTCCTCCCAATAGGCTTCCGCCACGATACCGCGCAGCCCTTTCAGCTTGAAATAGAGCAGTTCCCCCTGATCGGTGACATACTCCCGGACCAGATCCTTTTTGATCCGCACAAAAGCACCTTCGGGAAACTTGGGGTTGAAGTTGGGCTGTCGTTCTTCCTCTTCAAATCCTTCTTCCTCTGTAAACCAATCCGCGAGATCGTCCCCGGCGGCCTCCGCCATATCCTCCATCATCCCGAAGAACGGGTTAACGAGCCGTTCGAACTTCTGGATGACATCTTGAAATATCGGCGAAAAGCTTCCTTTGCGCAGGCTGTCTTCCAGCGCCTCCTCCATATTTTCCAACGCCTCGGCGATCCCCTCCAGCTGCCGGCCGCCCATGCCTTCCATCAGGGTGACGCCCGAGCGTTCCAGGCTGTCGGAAAAAGTGAGCATCTGCCCCATATCGCTCTTGCGCAAGGACTTAATCTCCTGGCTGAGGCGTTCTTTCTGATTTTCGAGGAGGCTCAGCTGGTGTTCCAGCAGTTTAATTTTGTGGTCGAGCGCGTCCACCGTAGGGGTCTCCTTTTCCCCGGGAAGGTCCGGCGCTTCGCCGTGCAATTGTTCCAGATCGATGAGCGCCTGGAAGTCGTGCCGTTCGTAAGCCTGGATCACCTGCTGTTGCAGTTCGTGCAGGCGTTTGCGTTCCTGGTCGTCGCGGGCGAAATCGGGATGAAACTGTTTGGAAAGCCGCAGGTACAGCTTGCGGATGTCGCGCTGCTCCTCCGGTTCGGGCGCGACCTGAAACTGTCGGAAGGCGTCGCGGAAGCGGGCGCGCTGCTCCTCCTCATCGGGAGGCGTAAAATTGTCCTCCGGCAGTTCGTCGCCCAACTCCCCGGCGAGGGTGTGGTACAACCGCTCCATCTCATCGCGATCAGCTTTGGAAAACCGCTTGTCCCGGCGCATCTTGGCGATCAACTCCTGCAACCGGCCGAGGCTGGCCTTCAGCCGGTCCTGGGTGCGCTGTATCTTATTGAAGAGGTCGCGCTGCACCTCTTCTACCCGCTGCCTGGTGTTGCGTAGACGCGTTTTCAGTCCTTTCAGGGTGGTGCGCGTACGCTTGATCTTCGTTCGCAGGACTTCTACCTGAGCTTCTTTACGGCGGAGGGCTTCGCTCTTTTCGATTTTCATGTGCAGCGGTTTATGGTCTTTTCAAAGATAAAAGTATGGCAAGAAAACAAAGAGGATTGCCCGGAAAAGATGAGAAAGTTTAACCCGGATTATTCATGGGTTCTCCATTATGACGGTTGTCAGGCTTGCGTTCGCACAGGAGGGCGACACGCAGGCGCATCCCCAGATACGGTGAGTATCGACCAACGAGCCAACGTAAGAATGGCGGCCGGCAAAAGATGAATCCATGAATACCGCGGGTTAAGTGAGGTATTGGAATTATCGCCCAGGCTTGTCTCACTTCTTATCTGCTTTTGACTTTTTCTCCCGTATTTTGGCCTTCGAACCCATTACACGTAGCTCCTGTAATTTCCAAGTATTATCTTTAGATCATGAAGTATCCTTATCGGCATCCAGGATCTCCGGGAACTGCGCACCGGCGGTTATGTCTACGTCGATAAAACCGAATACATCCATCGCCTGGCGACTACCGGTAAACACTACTTTCTGTCCCGCCCACGGCGCTTCGGCAAAAGCCTGCTGCTGGCCACCGTAAAAGAGCTATAAAGCGGCAGCCGCGATCTGTTTGACGGATTGTGGATCACCGGCCGCTGGGACTGGTCGCAAATCCGACCGATCATCTAGCTGCGGTTTGGCCAGGTCGATTACCATCAAAAAGGATTATCCGTCACACTCCAAGAGGAACTGCAGCGCCTGGCCAACCTACTGGGCTTGCCGACCTATCCTTACGAAGCGGCTTTTGCTGTCCAGGATAAGATGTTCTACGAAGACGGCAGCTTCTTCTATCCGGCATTCCCCGATGACCCATTCTACAATGACTTCACCACCGGCGAAGATGCTGTTCTACCGATGAATCAGTTCCTGGACGGCGGCCCTACCGCGCTAGCCGAATTCATGAAGAATATTGCCGGTGATACGCCCTTCGGCTTTGCTTATGGCGACGACCTCTGACCCGAGGGTATTTTCGGTACGCCCTACGATCCGCGTCGCACTGACCGCGTTATGGCCTTTGATGTAAACCCCAGCCTGGGCGCTTTGGGTGGCCCTGCCGACGCTTGGGGTGCCAATACTGTCGATATGTCTGGCTTCGGCCCGAACGTAACGGTAAATGACGGCGAAGAAGTTCGCGTTCGAAAACTGGAACTTTTCGAAGGTCTCGACGAATTCGGCCGCCTACAGCCTATCCTGGGTACCGCCGAACCGGCTACCGACCACCGGGGTAACCCGATCTTCTGGCCAACTACCCAACCTTACCTTACCTTACGTTGATGCCGGACTGGCGTATTTAGATGATGCCCAAACCATCAGACGGCAAATGGAAGGAGCCATCGCCTGGCATAGTCCTACAACCGAAAACTCGGCTTTGAACGCCGTCGAGGAATGGTAGCTGTTTATTGTTACCGGAGATTCCCACCTCATACATTTGCACCTAGTGGTCTGTCAAGGGTTAAATGCTGGGTATTGCATATATTAGCCAAAAAC